>VEQF01000025.1 GCA_018883365.1 Candidatus Nanopelagicaceae bacterium | reverse complement strand
GCAACAACCTGTCCGCCAAATAGATCAAGGTTTACAGCGCTTAGCGCGTACTGTCGCTGCGATTCTTCATAAGCAGCTACTACGTCAGTCAACTTTAAAACTTTTTGATTCTCTTCACCCGAAGGTTGAACAGGCTTCACCGGATTTAAGGATATTTGCGGTGCAGATTTTCGGAACTCACGAATACTCAGAGGGATGCTCTCCAATTGCAATATCCGGGCCAGCTCTACTAACGGGGGAGCGATCGGAGAATCGCGCAAAACCGATTCCACGCTACCAAGGTTTAAACTGCCATCACCGTTGAGAAGAATAATGCGGTCCACAAATTGAATTACTCGTTCCAATCGATGTTCTGAAACGATGATTGTTAATCCGAGATCATGAACCAATCGGTGCAAAATTGACAACACTTCTTCCGCAGCAATTGGATCCAAGGCGCTGGTTGGCTCATCCAACAAAAGCACTTTCGGGTTCGTTACCAAGGCGGCAGCGATGGCTACCCGTTGTTGTTCACCACCACTTAACTCGGAGATGTTGCGCCGCCTTAAAGGCGCCAGCGCCAGGAGATCTAAAACCTCCTCAACTCGCTTGCGCATGACATCCGCAGGTATGCCTAATGTTTCAAGGGAGAATGCAATCTCATCTTCGACTATGTCAGAAACAAAACCATTGATTGGGTTTTGACCAACCACGCCTACTATGTCTGCTAACTCTCCAGGCTTTAGTGACCGAGTAGATCTTCCAGCTACTGTGATTTCGCCCGAAAGAATTCCTCCGGTGTGATGAGGTACCAGTCCGTTAATCAACTTTAGTACTGAACTCTTTCCCGCTCCTGTATGCCCCATGAGCAAGACAAACTCTCCTTCATTCACACTGAAGGAGACATTTTCAATAATGGTGCGTTCGGAGTTTGGATAAATCAAAGAAACTTGGGAGAAGGTAATCATTTAGCCACCATCGGGGTTAATGACAGAATGCCAATGCCAATGGCATAAATCCAAATTGGCGTAGCTGGCAAAATCAATAGAGATAGCAAAGCGTAAGCAGGTCCGCCGATAGCAAGAACGTCAGAAAGCTTCCAATTCTCCGGTCGATAGCGAGTTGGTTTGTTCAACAACCCATAACCTCTCGACTCTAAACTCGCGGCGAGATCAATAGAACGCTCTAAAGCATCTTCAAGAACCGGCATGCCAATTCCGCGCCAAGATTTCAATTTTCTATTTTGCTGACCGCGTAATCTTTTTGCGTTTCTTACCCGGGTAATACTTTTGGCGGTCTGTGGTGCAATTGAAGTTGCGATAACACCCGCTAAGCCAATTCCGTAAAATCTTTTTGGTAGTACCCGCAATAAAGCATGGGGATTGCTTAAGGAATTGGCCGCAGCAAATATCAAAATCATCGCTACCAAAATCGATGCCTCGGAGAATGCACTCTCTAGTCTTTGGGTGGTTACCGGGCCGCCTAATCTGACGCCTACTAGGAAGCTTGGAAGCTGAATCTCTGGAAGAGTAAAAAGAGTTTTGCCTGGCATTGGTACTCCAATGGCGAAACCTATGAACATTCGAAATAGAAATGCGAATAGGGCAAATCTCAGCGCCCAGTGAAAACTTGAGTACCAGTAACTTTTAGATCTGTAATAAGACACCAAAAGAAATACGGCGATGATTGCGGCCCAAGAGATGAAATAGTTATTGGATAACAGGACGAATGCTGAAACAAGCACAGCCCACACCCACCACATAAGCGGATGAAAACCCGAGTGACGGGTGCGGTTCTGTGTCATAAATATCCTGCGGTTTTTAGTTACTGCTTATTGCGACGTCGCGCCACAACAAATCCGGCAATTAAGAGGACCGCTAGCGCGCCGAGAAGTATCGGACTGTTGCTGCTAGAGCTCTCCGTTTCGACTGGAGCTGAAGTGGTTACCGCTTCTTCAGTAGCTGGGGCTTCAACTTCGGCACCACATTCAGTTGCTGGATAACCACCGATTCCACAAATCAATCCTGAGTCACCGGCACGAACCTCTAGTGCGCTTTGCAAAACATCTAGACCAACCGATCCTTCATCAACAACTACGCAATCTGAGAAAAATTCTTTTGGAGTTTCACCTGCTGGCGCAATATTTGCGGCTCCGAAATCAACTACCAAGCCAACTCGAACCTTGCCAGCGGCCTCTGGTGTTTCACCACACAGAGTTGCGAAATCAGGATCCATCATCGGAGTCGCCGCAGGGATGTCATTGTTGCTGAACACAAAGGTCCAACCTTCGACTGCGCCATCTTTAACCTCTACTGAGGGTCCAGTCATTGCTGCGGTCCACTGGGTTGCACCTGTAGCTGCCTGGAAGTAACCCCAATATCGATAGCCGGTCGCAGAATTTGCCGCATTTGCGGAAAAAATGTTTATTGAAATCAACGCCATTATTAGCGCCAAAGGTTTTGTGATTTTAATTAGTGAATTTCTGGAAAGCATGTGAACCTTTCAAAAGAAAAGGAGTTCACGATGGCGAAAAAAAATTCCGCCCCGCAAACCTCGACGGGTGGTAAATAAATCCAATTGTTGGTAATCCGACTTACCTGTCTTGCGACAAGCTCACGGTTGCGGGTCAGCGTCGGATTTTCACCGACTTCCCCAAATCAATGGACCAAAAAAGCTTCTACGGAGAAGCTCCAGTTATTAAGTTGTGGCCGAAATAAACCACCAAAGTGCTACCGATGCAAGAAGCCACTACGCTTTTCGCATGGAATATAGACGTCTTGGCAGCTCAGGAATGTATGTCTCAGAGATTACCTATGGAAACTGGATTACCCATGGTTCCCAGGTTGAGCAGGATGCGGCGATAAAGTGCGTTCGCACCGCCTTTGATGTCGGCATTAAAACTTTTGATACCGCGGATGTCTACGCCGGCACAAAAGCCGAAACGGTTTTAGGTAAAGCTCTCAAAGGCGTGCGTCGCGAGTCTTATGAGTTGTTTACCAAGGTTTATTGGCCGACCGGTCCAGGCAAAAATGATCGCGGACTTTCTCGCAAGCACATCATGGAGTCAGTTCACGCCTCGTTGAAGCGTTTACAAACTGATCACATCGATCTATACCAATTCCATCGCTTTGATTATGAAACTCCACTCGAGGAGAGTTTGTCAGCCTTTGATGACCTTATTCGTCAGGGCAAAGTTATGTACATCGGATTCTCTGAGTGGAACGCGGAACAAATTTCGAGTGCGCTAAAGATTCAAGATGCTCGTGGTTATTCACGTTTAGTGTCCAGCCAGCCGCAGTACTCAATGTTGTGGCGCGTTATCGAAAGCAAAGTAGATCCACTCTGCCGCGCAGAAGGAATTGGTCAAATTGTTTGGTCACCCGTGGCGCAAGGTGCCCTTACTGGAAAGTATTTACCGGGCAAAAAACCACCCACTGGTTCCAGAGCAACCGATAAAAAAGGTGGCGCAAACATGATCTCGCGTTGGATGAAGGATGATGTTTTGTCTGCGGTTCAAAACCTCAAGCCAATTGCGGATCAAGAAGGATTGACTCTGGCACAACTCGCAGTTGCCTGGGTATTACAAAATCCAAATGTTTCTAGCGCAATTATTGGAGCATCAAAGCCTTCGCAGATTAAGGAAAATGTGAAAGCCAGCGGCGTCAAGCTCTCGTCTGACACTATGAAAGCAATCGACAAGGCGCTTGGAAATCTTCCGGAAAAGGATCCGTCAAAAACCGTCAGTCCTCAGCCGAGGGCTTAACGAGTTACTCAAGTAACTTAGATTTTTTCTCCGCGCTTTACCTGGGGGAGCGGTGCACGCAACCTGCGAATCTGAGTGGAACGTAACCAGCCGTACATTCCGAGCCCTTTAAGTGTTGCATCAGGGTATCTAGCTGCAACCTCTCGTTTGATTCGGCGGGTTAGGAAAAATCCATCAACTACCGAGAAAATCAGCGCTGAATACATCAAGGCAATCGCTGCGAACTGCACATACACGACTGGAATCAAAGTCATAAACAAAACCAAAACAATTATTGGCAAAAAGAACTCACCGATCGAACGTCGAGAATCGACATAATTTCTAACAAACTTTTTTACTGGACCTTTATCTCGCGGTGGGAGAGCGTTTTCATCTCCACGCATGTATGCATCACGTTGTTGGGCGCGAAGCACTCTTGCTTGAGCCTTTTGAAGTTTCTTAGCCTCTTTTGTTGCCGCTGGAGCTAATCGGTTCACGATGCGTTGTTGCTCTGCATCTTTGCGTTTAGGAGTAGGACGTCCTTTTTTGTCGCTCATGAGCCTTAAGGTAAAGCCAGCATTCGCTCTAGTGCAACTCGGGCATGATGAGCGGTGGTTGAATCAACTTTGATCTGATTAACCAATCTGCCGTCGACCAGCGATTCCATAGCCCAAACTAGATGGGGTAAATCGATGCGGTTCATGGTTGAGCAATAGCAAACAGTTTTGTCGAGAAAGACCACGGTTTTGTCGGGGTTTGATGCGGCAAGGCGTTTAACCAGATTTAACTCAGTACCAACCGCCCATTTACTTCCCGCAGGAGCTGCCGAGACCGTTTTAATAATCATTTCCGTACTGCCGACATAATCACTATTTTTTATGACATCGTTTTGGCACTCGGGATGCGCTATGACATTTACGCCGGGGATTTGCTTTCTGACTTCATCTATATTCTCAACACTAAATCGACCATGAACAGAGCAATGCCCGCGCCAGAGAATTACTTTGGCACTGAGAATTTCTGCATCAGTCAATCCACCATTAGATTTCCAAGGGTTCCACACAACGCAATCTTGCAAAGTTAATCCCAGTTTTAGTACCGCGGTATTTCTACCCAAATGTTGATCTGGAAGGAAGAAAATCTTCTCGCCTTTTTCAAAGGCCCAACGCATCGCACGTTCAGCATTGGAAGAGGTACAAATAGTTCCGCCATTTGCACCAGTAAATGACTTTATGGCGGCGGATGAGTTCATGTAAGTGACCGGGATGGTGCGATCTGAGATTCCTAAATCTTTAAATACTTTCCATGCATCATTTACCTGATTTGCCGTTGCCATATCTGCCATAGAACAACCAGCAGCCAAGTCAGGCAGTATGACTTTCTGATTTTCGCTGGTAAGAATGTCTGCGCTTTCGGCCATGAAATGTACTCCGCAGAAGAATATGTACTCTGCAGATGAGTTTTCGGCCGCAGCTTGAGCGAGCTTGAATGAATCTCCTGTGATGTCAGCAAACTGAATTACCTCATCGCGTTGATAGTGATGCCCAAGCACCATAGCTTTTGCGCCCAGGGCGTTGCGAGCTTTTATTGCTCGCTCGACCAACTTTGGATCGCTAGCTTCAGGAAGTTCGCCCGTGCAAGAGACACCGCGCTCGCTTGAAAGGTCAGATTGTTGACCCAGCAGCAGCAGGTTTGTGAGTGCGGACATGAGCTCATTATCTCCGGTTAAACCGGGTTGTGAAATCGGGGAAGGAGAGAAAAATGGGAATGTAAGGAGTAAGGTATGGGTTGCAAAGAAGTAGCTTTAACTAATTTGTTCGAGAGGCAGAAAAATGAGCGCAGAAACCACAACTACAGCAACTGGAATTCTCTTAACACCTGGTGCTGCGGAAAAGGTCTCGGCATTGTTGGCGCAGGAGGGTCGAGATGACCTAAGCCTTCGCGTTGCGGTCCAACCAGGCGGATGTTCTGGTCTGCGTTATCAGCTCTATTTTGATGATCGTTCGCTAGATGGTGACACTGTTGTTGAGTTCGGTTCAGTGAAGGTTGTCACTGACAAGATGAGCACCCCTTACCTAATGGGCGCGACTATTGATTTCGTGGACACTATTCAAAAGCAGGGTTTCACGATTGATAATCCGAACGCCCAGGGCTCATGCGCTTGCGGCGATTCTTTCAACTAAATCATTAACTGATTCAACACTCTGCTCTGGCTTGAAAGTTAGCCGGAAGTTTCCATCCAATGGAAAGCCCATAGCGGTAAGCACATGACTCGGTGCTAAAGCTCCACCGCCACAAGCAGAGCCAGCATCAATCAAAAATCCAGCGCTTTCAACTTTACGCAACAGCTCCTCGGCGACTAAACCTGGAATACAAAAAGCCAAATAACGTGGATCGCTATTGCGCAACTCTCCGGCGATTTTTAACTCTGGAATACGTTGAGTTAAAACCTGTCTTGCAAACTCATTTAACTTTTTGAGTTTGGAATAATTGTTTTCTGCGGTTTTGACCCATTGCTCCAAGGCGACTGCGGTTGCTAGCAGAAGTGGTTTGGAATACGAACCAAAAACCCTTCTGTTATCAAGTTGAGGTCCTGGATTTCGCCAACTTCCATTGTTAGAAATTCCCACAATGGCTATACCTTGCGGACCGCCAAAACTTCTTGGATCCCAAACCGCGCTATCCCAATTGTTTGGAAGTCGTTTAATCTCATAACTGGCGGTCATGTCAGCAAAAAGGCTGGCATAAGAATTTGCTTCAGGCAGGTTTTGAATTACTCCAGTTTCACGATTGGTGGATTGCCAACTGAGTATCGATTCGGATTTAGATCTTTGGTAATCAACTACACCAGAAGACTCTGCTGTGAGTTCTGAAATATTCATACCTCGGGCGGCATGCTGTCTGGCGAATGCATGGACTATCTGACGATCAATCGCTGCAAAGGTGAATGAATTGCGAGAGCCTTCCAGCAAACCAGAGATTGCAATTTGGAATCCAAAACCTAGTTCGCCAACTATCTCCAGCTCATTTTTTGCCACCCCAAGATTTCCCGCGATGCTTTCCAAGGCGGTGTGAATGAGGTTTCGCAAATGGCTTGATTGGTGATGCAGTTTGCTGGGGTCGGGCCAGCCTTGTTCAAAAAAGGTAGATAACAATTCAAAGGCTGCCGGATTTAGGGGCAGTTCGCTTTGAAAATCTCGCTCTGTGATAGGGGACACCCTTAGAACGCTACCGGCTAATGGGCTCAGATGCGAGGTGCGACTATCCTTAGCGCATGTTTAGGCGTTTGCGAAATATCGCGTTTTTTGGGCTCGCCAGCACCATTCTCGCTGGATGTTCCAATGATGAACTAACTGGCATCGGCTACCGTGGAGATGTTTCAAGTGTTAACGAATCTTCATTCACGCTATGGCAGGGCGCTTGGTTAGCTGCAGCGATCGTTGGAGCGTTGACCCTAGTTTTGATTTTTTGGCCTCCGATTTTCCATCGCAAAAAAGAGGGCGCAGATTTCCCTCGCCAGACGCAGTACAACGTTCCAGCAGAGATTGCTTACACGGTAATTCCATTCATTATCGTGGCGGTACTTTTTGGTTACACCGCAAAAGCTCAAACTGAGATTACAAAAGTTTCGCCACCGACCTCTACTGAAGTACATGACATCACAGTTAATGGAATTCAATGGTCCTGGCAGTTCACATATGAAGAAGCAGGCGAAGGAACAACCGTCACAGGAACTCCGGCACAGCCTCCAGTTCTTTACATGCCACTAGGCGAGAGAGTTCGATTCACCTTTACCGCAACAGATGTCATTCACTCTTTCTGGGTTCCAGATTTCATGATTCAAATGCAAAACATTCCAGGGGTCACCAACAATCTTGAGTTCACCGCTAATGAATTAGGTGAGTTCCGCGGCTTCTGTAATATTTTGTGCGGTCGCCAGCATGCTCAAATGAGATTTACCGTCAAGGTTGTAACTCCTGCGGAGTACGACGCATACATCCAATCCCTTAAGGCTGGAGCAAGCGCATGACAACTTACGCTACAAGACCAATCGCTGATGAAGCTAAGCCGAGCGCACCAGCTCCTACTAGCAAGGGAAGACTTGCAGTAAAGCTTCTTACCAGCACCGACCACAAGACGATCGGGTACATGTACCTTGCTACATCTTTTGCTTGGTTCCTAATTGGCGGAATCCTGGCGCTATTAATCAGAGCGGAATTAACCCGCCCTGGAATGCAATTTTTAAGCGCAGAGCAGTACAACCAGGTATTCACAATGCATGGCACCATCATGCTTTTGATGTTTGCAACGCCGCTCTTTGTTGGTTTTGCAAATGTCATCATGCCGCTGCAAATTGGCGCTGCGGATGTTGCTTTCCCACGAATGAATATGTTGTCCTACTGGCTATATCTATTCGGTGGAATCGTTGCTTTCGCCGGATTCTTGAGTCCAGGTGGAGCAGCCTCGTTTGGCTGGACCGCATACGCGCCGCTTTCTAGCAACATTTACTCACCAGGCATTGGTGCAGATTTATGGATTATGGGTCTTGCAGTTGGTGGACTTGGAACAATTCTTGGTGGAGTTAATTTCATAACCACTATCTTCACAATGCGCGCTCCAGGTATGACGATGTTTCGTATGTCGATTTTCTCCTGGAACGTCTTGCTAACTTCAATTTTGATTCTTATTGCATTCCCTCCACTTGCTGCAGCTTTACTTGGACTTGAATCTGATCGTCTATTTGGTTCACACATCTTTGATCCGGCAAATGGTGGAGCGATGTTGTGGCAACATCTTTTCTGGTTCTTTGGCCATCCTGAGGTTTACATTCTTGCTCTTCCATTCTTCGGAATCGCCAGTGAAATTCTTCCAGTATTCAGTCGTAAACCAATTTTCGGTTACAAGGGATTAATCGCGGCAACAATTGCAATCGCTGCACTTTCAGTTGCGGTTTGGGCCCACCATATGTACACCTCGGGTCAGGTGCTATTGCCGTTCTTCTCATTCATGACCTTCCTTATTGCGGTTCCGACCGGTGTTAAGTTCTTTAACTGGATTGGAACTATGTGGCGTGGCTCAATAACTTTTGAGACCCCAATGATTTGGGTACTTGGCTTTTTAGTTACCTTCTTGCTTGGCGGCTTAACAGGTGTGATTTTGGCTAGCCCACCACTTGATTTCGCGGTCTCGGCCTCTTACTTCGTTGTTGCGCACTTCCACTATGTTCTCTTCGGAACCGTGGTATTTGCGATGTTTGCCGGTTTCTACTTCTGGTGGCCAAAGATGACCGGTCGCATGCTCAATGAAACTTTAGGCAAGATTCATTTCTGGTTATTGTTTATTGGATTCCACACCACCTTCTTGATTCAGCACTGGCTAGGAATCAAAGGTTTCCCAAGACGTTACGCAGATTATTTGGCATCTGATGGTTGGACCGGAATGAACATGGTCTCCACCGTTGGATCCACCCTTTTGGCGCTGTCGATGATTCCATTTGCGATCAACGTATGGATTACCCGAAAGGCACCAAAGGTCACAACCGATGATCCGTGGGGTTATGGAGCCTCCCTAGAGTGGGCAACATCCTGTCCGCCACCACGCCACAACTTCCTTCGCATGCCAGAGATCCGTTCGGAGCGCCCAGCCTTCGATCTCCATCATCCAAATCACGCAAAGATTGAAGGACATTAAGACATGAGAGCTTCGTACCGTCTCTTTCTTTTCCTCTTCGCCTTTTATATGGTTGTTGGAATCGTTTATTGGTTGATGGGCGGCGAGCCTTTGGGTGTTACCGCACTCTTCTTGAGCGCTGGATTAGCTCTGATAATTGGATATTACGTTTGGTTTATTAATCGCAGAACCGGGGGAGTTCTTCCCGAAGATAACCCTGACGCATTGATTTCAGATGGCGCTGGTGAACTTGGTTTCTACAGCCCTCATTCCTGGTGGCCTCTAGCGGTCGGACTTGCCGCAACCGCTGCTGGCGTTGGTTTGATCATTGGATGGTGGCTAACCATGATCGCAGTTGGCGGCTTAATCATTGCCGTTATGGGATTTGTTTTGGAGTATGAACGTCCAAGCAACTCTCCATACGGTTCAACTTCTCACCACTAGTAATAACCCGATAGCCTGCCGGCTATGGAAATTCGTGCCGAGATTGTTGATACCGGAAACCCAAAGAAGAAAGCTGCTTCAATAATTGTAAACGCACCAATAAAACAGATCTTCGACCTTCTAGCAAAGCCAGCTATGCATCCCATTATTGATGGAAGCAACTCAGTTAAGTCTGTGATCGAGGGACCGGAGCGGTTGGCACTCGGGGATAAATTCAGCATGAATATGCGCATTGGAATCAAATACCGCATCACAAATAAAGTGGTCGAGTTTAAAGAGGGTGAATTGATTGCCTGGCAGCATCTTGGCCGCTGGATTTGGCGTTACGAGTTGAAGGAAATTACCCCTACACAAACCGTTGTGACTGAAACCTTTGATGCAACCCGTTCACCATTCCAATTGTGGCTGAAGTGGCGCAAGGCTTATCCATTTGTTCAGATTGCGGTGGCTAAAACTTTAGTTAGATTAAAAAAGCATTTTGAAAATCAGTGATGATTTTCAATCTCTAACATATCTTTAGCGGTTGGTTTTGCGATTTGCTCGCTATGCGCTCTTGATAGACGTGCCTGTAACTTGGCTTTAGCACCCTTTGGATTACGCACACCGTTTTCATCTTCGACTACAGGTGCAATCGCAGCGGGTTGCTCATGCTGAGTAAGGGTGTATGCGCGCTCCGGTGATAGCGCTTCATGAACTTCGATAAATTCACCATGAGGAAGCATCACTAAACGACCGGTTTCGCGACCATGTAGAACAAGCTCGCGATCGGCGCGTTGCAAGGAGAGGCATATGCGCTTGGTAATGACGAAGGCCAACGGAGGCAAAACGAAGACACCAATACGTGAGAACCACATAATTTGATTAATCGATAAGTCAAAATGTGTGGCAAGTAGATCGTTACCACCATTGATGAGTGTTACCAACATAAAGGTGATGGACATTGCACCCAATGCGGTGCGATTCGGAGCATTGCGTGGACGATCAAGTAGGTGATGCTCGCGCTTATCACCGGTCATCCAACTTTCAATGAAAGGATAGAGAGCCATACCGGTGAAGATGATGCCCGGAATAATCAAACCTGGAACCAAAATGTTCCATGAGATTGTGTATCCAAATGCATGTGTCTCCAATGGGGGAGCCATGCGAACTAATCCATCCAACCAACCCATGTACCAGTCAGGTTGTGAACCAGCGCCGATCTGTCCCGGTGTATATGGACCGTAAATCCAAATTGGGTTAATTGAGGCAACCGCGCCAAGAAACGCAGTTACACCAAAAACGATAAAGAAAAATCCGCCAGCTTTTGCCATATATACCGGCATCAATGGATAACCAACAACATTCTTCTCAGTGCGACCTGGTCCTGGATATTGGGTGTGCTTCTGATACCAAACCAACATCAAGTGAGCGGTAATCAAAGCTAAAAAGATTCCTGGAATGAGCAAAATGTGTACCGTGTAGATACGTTGAATAAACATTTCACCTGGGAATGCTCCACCGAAAACAAAGTAGGCCAGGTACGAACCAACTACCGGAATCGCTTGGATGATTGCCTCTGCAATTCGAATACCGGTTCCGGAAAGAAGATCATCTGGAAGCGAGTAACCCAAGAAACCTTCAACGATTCCCAGAGTTAGCAATCCAACGCCAATAATCCAGTTAAATTCACGAGGTTTACGGAAAGCGCCAGTAAAGAAAACTCGCATGAGGTGCGCGACCATTGCAGCCATAAAGATCAAAGCTGCCCAGTGGTGAATCTGCCGCATCAATAATCCGCCGCGTACATCAAATGAGATGTGAAGAGTCGAGGCGTAAGCCGCAGACATCTTTAATCCAGAAAGAGGTTCGTAGGAACCTTCATACTCAACTTCACGCATTGATGGATCAAACCAAAATGTTAGGAAGGTTCCCGAAAGCAAGAGAATAATGAAAGAGTAAAGAACTATTTCACCAAGCATGAAGGACCAGTGGTCAGGGAATACTTTAGTTAGGGTTTTCTTCAACCACTTCGCAGAGCCAGTTCGCTCATCGACATAGTTAGCTACATTTCCAGCTACACGTTCACGTGCGCTCATTTGGAATCACGCTCCCAGAAACTAGGTCCGACGGCTTCATTGAATGGTGCTTTGGCTACCAAGTATCCCTCGGAATCTACGGTTATCGCGAGTTGAGGTAGTGGTCTTGCTGCGGGCCCAAATATGACTTTCGCAGCACGTGTGACATCAAAGGTTGATTGATGACATGGGCAGAGAAGATGCTTTGTTGATTGTTCATATAAAGCAACCGCGCAGCCCATATGGGAACAGATTTTGGAAAACGCGATGATTCCTTCATAGGTCCAGGAAAAACGTTCCGCATCAAGATTGAACTCTTCTGGGCGAATACGAATTAGCAGCACAGAGTCTTTGGCGATGTCATCTAGGTGACGCTCTTTGCCCTCTGGAAATGCCGGCTGAACCTGCACAACGCCGCCTACCTCTAGATCCGATGGCTTAATGGGACGATCGCCCGGATCAGTTACCAGTCGAGTTCCAGCCGCCCAGTTGGTTTCATTCAATTCATTTTCTGGAAGCGGACCTAGGTCGCGCAATAACAATATGGGGGAGAGTCCGACCAATCCCAAAGCAAGACCCATAGTGCGTTTAATAAATGGACGACGTCCAAGACCTGCTTCCGCCGAACGCTCTTTAACGGTTGCAACAAAATCTGCCCGGTCTTCATCTTTAGAGCGTTGCTCTTTTCGAACATCAATTACTTCATGATCGGGCATCAAAGTTTTTGCCCAATGTACTGCGGCCATTCCAATAAAGAAGAGCGCCATTGCAAGTCCAAGACCAAGGAAAAGCTGGTGTGCATTTGTAGTGCCCATGATCGGAACGAAAATAAATGTATCTTCATCAATACCGACATAGGAGAAAATAAAAAGCAATGTTCCAATTACAGAGAGAAGAAAGAGAATTCCAACCTGACGCTCTGCTTTCTTAGCGGCTCTTTCATCAACATCAGCTTTGCGATGAACGTGTTCCGGTAAACCTGGATCGGTAAGTGGTGCTATTTCATTTGTCATTTTTTATCCGGCCTTTTTCATCTAGCTTTGGTAGTTAGCCAAACAGCGATACCGATAAGTAGCCCCAGACCCAAGGTCCAAGCAAGTAAACCTTCCGTAACAGGACCAACGCGTCCAAGAGCAGCGCCACCTAATGCAGGTTCATTCTCTGCGTGCTTGATCCATTTAATGATTGAAAGCTTCTCTTCTGGAGTGATTGTTGTGTCAGCAAAAACCGGCATAGCTTGTGGGCCGGTAATCATTGCCTCATAAATATGTTTCGGTTCAACACCCATGACTGTTGGTGCATATTTGCCTTGAGTTAGAGCTCCACCTTGACCCGCCAAGTTATGACACATTGCGCAGTTGTTACGGAACAGCTCTCCACCTTCTGCGGTGTCACCACTTCTTTCCCAGGCTAACTCTTCATTTGTAACTGAAGCTGGGCCGGGAGCTAAAGAGGCCACGTAAGCAGCTAGAGCAGCGGTTTCTTCTTCGTTGTAAACGGGTTCTTTGCGCATAGCTTGTTGGCTCATATCAGCCATCGGCATGCGACCTGTAGCAACTTGGAAATCAACTGAAGCCGCTCCGACTCCAATTAGAGAAGGAGCAATTCCTGCACCTTCCGCATTTAAACCATGGCATGAAGAGCAACCGCGAGCAAAGATCTCTTTACCTTCTGCAATAAGTGTTGCCTTATCTGAAGATGTTAAAACCGCTTCTTCAGATGCGGCTTGAGCAACTGTGTAACCAAAGCCTACGAAGAGAAGTCCAGCTAGAAGTAAAAGTGGACCTGCGAATCTGTGGCGACGGTATTTGGAAAGAAATCTCATCACTTATCTCCGTTTATTGAACCAGGTAGATTGCCGAGAACAAAGCGATCCAGACAATGTCCACAAAGTGCCAGTAGTAAGAAACAACAATCGCAGTTGTCGCTTGTGAATGACCAAAGCGACGGGCTTTGGAAACTCGAATCATCACAATTAAGAAAGCAATTAAGCCGCCAGTTACATGCAGACCATGGAATCCGGTGGCTAAGTAGAAGACGGATCCATAAGGAGAAGAGGAAATTGTTAAACCTTCATGAACCAACTCTGCATACTCAAAAACCTGTCCACCAATGAAGAAGGCTCCCATCGCGAATGTAAGTGCAAACCATTCACGCATTCCCCATTTTGAAACCTGCCAAAGTGATCCGGTGCGGGCATTCTGGAATCTTTCTGCGGCAAACACTCCAAACTGACAAGTTACAGAGGAGAGAACCAACACCGTTGTGTTCAACGCCGAGAAAGGAATGTTTAGAAACTCCACTCCTTCGGCCCATTTTTCTGGGCCCTGAACTGATCGAGTGGTGAAGTACATTGCGAACAACGCAGCAAAGAACATCAACTCACTGGCCAGCCAAACAATGGTTCCGACCGCAACTGTGTTGGGGCGGTTCAATCTGGGTGGGGTAACTACCGCGCTACTCATGGGCGTGATTATTCCCGAAAAAGCCGTTTTTCTGAGGCGGATTGGCCATATTCATTGTTCTGGCGCGGTGAGACTCATCACGCAAATCTCACATCAATCCTGAAAACAGGTATTCCTATTAGACTTCGCAGACTATGGCCACCGAATCAGCAGCAAATCTGCAAATCGCTCTTTACTCCGATGACGCTTCTGTCCGTGAGACAGTACGAAAGGCGCTCGGAAATCAGTTAGCCCAAGACCTTCCGGCCCACACAATTAAAGAGTTTGCTACCGCACCGGCTTTGAGAGCCCATGTTGATTCTGGAAAAAGAGTTGACCTGTATATCTTGGATGGGGAAGCGGTGCCAGAAGGCGGACTTGGTGTGGCCAAGCAGTTGAAAGATGAAGTTTTTAACTGCGGCGTAGTTGTGGTTTTGGTGGGGAGAAAGTCAGATGCTTGGCTCGCAGGTTGGTCTCGCGCGGAGGGCGTTATCGCTCATCCCATAGACCCGTTCACCTTAGCTAATACAGTTGCCGAAATTTTTCGTAAATCACGCATTAACGCTTAGCCGTCCTGATTCATGTTGAGTGCGGAATGGGATGGGATTTTTAAATCTCTTTCTGACGCAAAGAATTTAACTTCGGCGCAAACATCATGGGCCATGAGCCAAATACTCTCTGGTGCGGCCGAAACCGAAATCATCAAGAGGTTTTTGTTGTCTTTGAAAAACAAAGGTGAGTCACCTCAGGAAGTAATTGATCTAGTCGAGACAATGTATCAACATGCTCAGCTGATAAATATTCCTGATCGCTGCGTAGATGTAGTAGGTACTGGTGGCGATGGAGCAAACACAATAAACATCTCGACAGCTGCGGCTATTATTACAACCGCTGCTGGCGCTCGCACGATAAAACATGGCAACCGTGCCGCAACTTCAAAAAGCGGTTCAGCGGATTTATTAGAAGCGTTTGGAGTTAATATCAATTTGAACGCAGCTGCGGTTGCAGAATGTGTGCGGAAAATCGGTATTGGTTTTG
>VEQF01000024.1 GCA_018883365.1 Candidatus Nanopelagicaceae bacterium | reverse complement strand
CCAAGGTTTCCTTCTTGAATTAGATCAAGGAATAACATTCCGCGACCGGTGTAACGTTTTGCAAGAGAAACAACGAGACGCAAGTTAGCCTCTAGAAGATGGTTTTTGGCGCGCTTTCCATCTTCGGCAATCCATTCCAATTCTCGCTTTATAGAGCGATCAAGTTTTTCACCCGAGTTCAAACGCTCTTCCGCAAACAAACCTGCTTCGATACGCATCGCAAGTTCAACCTCTAGCTCTGCATTAAGAAGTGCAACGCGGCCGATCTGTTTCAAATAATCTTTAACTGGGTCAGCTGTTGCTCCTGCGGTCAAAACTGTTTGTGGTGGAGCGTCATCTTCCTCTGAATCTTTAAGGGTGAACTCACCCTCTTCTTGCTTTGATTCTTCAGTTAGATTTACAACACGAACATCAGACTGTGGCTCGGCAACCTCTTCACCAGTGTCTGCAACTAACTTCTCTAAATCTTCTAATTCAACCTCTTCAAGCTCTACATCTTCACCATCGATTTTTTCTACGAGCTTTTTACCTGATGGTTTTGCAGTAGCAGATGATGGCGCTTCGACAACAGCTGTTTCGCCAGCCTGAGCTGCCTTCATCGCCTCTAACTCAGCTTTAGTTGGAAAGCGGCGTGGACCTTTTTTCTCAGCAGGTGTTGCGGTTTCTTTTGCTGTCTTTAATGCTTCTAGCTCAGCTTTTGTTGGGAAAAGACGAGGACCTTTTTTGCTGGCCTTGCTTGAGGTTTTTGCTTTAGCGACTGGCTTCTTTGTTGGTGCGGCTTTAGCAACTTTCTTCGCCACAGTTTTTTTCGCGGCAGTTGCAACGCTCTTCTTCTTTACGGCGTTTTTGGGCGCACGAGATACAGCCACGAAATAGTCCTTTGTTTATTTCTGACGAGTTGTCAGAGTTACTTGCCAGCCATTTGGGGAGATTGGCTATGGCTATATTATAAATTGTCCACAGGCTTAAATGCACATTAAGCGCTTTAGGCGCGTTTGGAATGAGCGTTTTCTTCGGCTAACGCCAGGGTTTCCCTGATGATCTGGCCAACAGTTTCGACCTCAATCAGGAATCCATCATGTCCAAAAGGTGAGGAAATCAGCTTCAAGGGGGCCGCCTTGGGCGTTAGCTTCACGATTTCCTGCTGAAGTCTGGGTGGAAATAGACGGTCGGTATCGATTGAGGCAACAACGACGGGGGTCTCCACCTTGGATAATGCCGATTCCACTCCTCCTCTATCCCGACCCACATCATGTGAGTTCATAGCCTCGGTTAAAGCAATGTAGGTATTGGCATCAAAGCGCTTTTGCAACTTTGTGGCTTGGTGATCGAGGTAAGAAGTGACGGCATATCGACCGGTGTCATCGCCCTGAAGATCTCGACCAAATCTCATATCCATCTCGTACTCAGTGCGATAAGTCAGATGTGCGATTTTTCGAGCGATTCCAAGTCCCGTCACCGGTCCCCGATTTTGCTCGTAGTAATCGCCATTATTGAAATGTGGGTCGGATTTGATGGCTTGGATTTGGGTTGAAGCGGTTCCGATTTGATCACCAGTTGCTACAGCAGAGGAGCCGATGGTGCAGATTGCGCCAACCTTATTTGGATATGTGATGGCCCATTCCAATGCGCGCATTCCACCAAGAGACGGCCCAACGGAAATTACATAACCAGGAATTCCTAGCTGCTGAGTCAAGGCATGTTCGGCTGCAACCATGTCTCTAATGGTCAGATAAGGAAATCTTGAACCCCATCTTTTTCCATCAGGGGCAATCGATGAAGGGCCGGTGCTTCCCTGACAACCACCAATCACATTTGGACAAATCACAAAGTATTTGTCGGTATCAAATGGAAGTCCTGGTCCAACCATCTCCGGCCACCAAGCTGGAACATCTGACCAACCTGTTAAGGCGTGGTTAATCAAAATCGCATTTGATTTTTCTTGATTTAGATTTCCCCAGGTTTGATAAGCAATAGTGACATCAGGCAAAACATCACCTGATTCCAACTCTAAATCACCAAGTTTGTGGAAAATGCGGTTACCAGGATCGTGGAACTCTAACCACGCCCCGGTAACCTCACTACTAATACTCATAAACAGCTCGACTATTTTGCCGCTGCAAATGCTTTTTCAAGATCAGCTTTAATATCGACGATATTTTCGATACCTAGGCTTAATCTCACCAACCCTGGTGTCACTCCTGCTTGCAACTGTTCAACTGGAGTTAATTGGGAGTGGGTGGTTGAAGCTGGATGAATCGCAAGTGAACGAACATCTCCAATGTTTGCAACGTGGGAGAAGATATTTAGCGCTTCGATGAACTTCTTTCCTGCCTCTACCCCGCCTTTAATTTCAAAGGAGAGCACTGAGCCGCTGCCACGTGGGCAGTATTTTTTAGCAAGTGCGTTCCAAGGTGATGAAGGAAGGGATGCATAGTTCACTTTTTCCACCTGGGGATGGCTTTCCAGCCATGTCGCGACCCCAAGTGCATTATCTACATGTCGTTCGATTCGAAGGGAAAGTGTCTCAAGACCCTGTGCCAGCAACCAAGCGTTAAATGGAGCAACCGCTGCACCAATGTCACGAAGCAAGGTTAGGCGGATCTTGAAGATGTAAGAGAGGTTTGCGCCAAATGCACTTCCGACGCCAAGTGCTTGTGCGTACACCAAGCCGTGATAGCTCGGATCTGGTTGGTTAAAGTTCTTAAAACGATCTGGGTATTGCGCGTAATCAAATTTTCCAGCATCAACGATTGCACCAACGACAGCATTGCCGTGACCGGAGAGAAATTTGGTTGCGGAGTGAACAACAACATCGGCTCCATGTTCAATTGGGCGAATCAAAAATGGTGTGGCAACTGTGTTGTCAACAATAAGCGGCACACCAACTTCATGAGCAACTTTTGCTACCGCTGCAATATCTAAAACATCGTTTTTTGGATTTGCAATTGTTTCACCGAAGAAGGCTTTGGTGTTTGGGCGAACCGCTTTTTTCCAACTCTCTGGATCTTCTGGGTTCTCAACAAAAGTTACCTCGATGCCAAACTTTGGCAAGGTGTAATGAAATAGGTTGTAAGTTCCGCCGTAAAGTGAAGGAGATGAAACGATGTGATCTCCTGCTTCAGCAACATTTAGTACCGCAAAGGTCGTTGCGGCAGAACCAGATGAAACAAGTAGCGCAGCAACTCCGCCTTCTAAGGATGCGATTCTTTGTTCTACGGCATCTTGTGTGGGATTCATAATGCGGGTGTAGATGTTGCCTAGCTCTGCCAAACCAAAAAGATCCGCAGCATGTTTGGTATCGCGGAATTGATAAGCGGTGGTTTGGTAGAGAGGCAGTGCTCGAGCTCCGGTTGTTGGATCTGGAACTTGACCAGCATGAATCTGGCGGGTTTCAAACTCAGCATTAGTTACGGAAAAAGATGACACGAAATAAACCTCCCCTAAATAAAGGGGGCCTGACTAACTTTGGCAGACCCACGCTTGTCGATTGCGCCTTGCTATCGACCTGGTCTTCACCCGGAGCACCCCACCGTGGTGGAGGGTTGCCGTCCAGTTAGCCGGGGCTTGTTACTGGAACTCGTGACCTGAGCTGAACTCTAAAGGATTCGAGCCGGCGATGTCTACTGTTTTTAAAGTCGTCCCGCATCGTGGACGCGGCGCAGGAACTCTTTGGTGTCATCTAATTGTGGGTTTTCCAAAATTTGCTGGGGTGTTCCCCACTCTAAAATTCTGCCGTTTTGCAAATAGCAAACCTCATCGGCGACCTGTTTAGCAAAACCCATCTCATGGGTAGCCAAAACCATGGTCATGCCTTCCTCTTTCAAATCTTTTACCGTACTTAATACTTCATTTACCAACACTGGATCTAAAGCGCTGGTGACCTCATCTAGTAGTAGCAATCTTGGGTGACGAGCAAGGGATCTGATGATTGCAACTCGTTGCTGTTGGCCACCACTCAAGCGATCGGGATACTGCTGGGCTTTATCCTTAAGACCAAACTTTGCAAGCAGATCTTTTGCTTCCTCTATGGCGACCTCTTTCGAGACACCTTGAACCTTGGTTGGTGCCAGAATAATGTTCTCTAGAACTGTCATGTGCGGGAAAAGATTGAAGGATTGAAAAACCATGCCTAACTTCTTACGCACCTCATCAGGATTTACCTCGGCCGCGGAGATATCTGAACCATCTAGCAGGATTTGTCCATCATCTATTTGATCTAGAAGGTTTACACAACGCAAAAGCGTTGATTTTCCGCTGCCAGAAGCGCCAATAAAAACCGTTGCGGTGTGCTCTGGAACAGTAAAGGTGATGTCTTCAAGCACAATTTCTTTGCCAAAGCTTTTGCGGACCTTTTCCAATCTAAGAACTGGAGTACTCATGCTTGGCCCTGCGCATTTTGCTTTTCCAATGAGTTTCGCAGCATACGATCGGTAAACCTGGTTAAAGGAATGGTGACCAACAAGAAGATAATCGCCGCCATTACATAAGGCGTGTAATTAAAGGTCTTTGCGGTTTGGATTTGGGCGGCTCGAACCGCATCAGTTACTCCGAGAATTGAAACTAATCCGGTGTCCTTAATTAACGCCACTAAATCATTTAAAAGCGGTGGAGTTACCCGCTTTATCGCTTGCGGCATCACTACATGACGCAATGTTTGGGCATTGCTCAAGCCCAGAGATCTTGCGGCAGCCCGCTGGCTTGGGTGCACGGTGAGAATTCCAGAGCGGATGACCTCTGCAACATAAGCCGAGTAAGTAATGATGACCGCGATGGTTCCCAACACCAGTACATTGTTAGTTAAACCCTTTATCTGTAGCGCTGGAATTCCAAAACCAACCAGCAAGATAACCAACAGCATTGGAATACCGCGAAATACATCAACATAGACGGTAGCTAGGAATCTAAATGGAGTTAACGCTGGGGATCTAGATGTGCGAAGCAGCGCTATGGCCAAGCCAATGAGCGCCACCGAGGTTCCGGCAATCACTGTGAGCATCGCATTTGTTCCAAAGCCCAGAATTATCTTGGGCAAAACCTCTACGCCATATGCCCATTTGAAAAATGTGTTGCGCAACGTCTCCCAGCCCGGAGATGTGACTATTACTAAAACTAAAGTTCCCAAAACTAGAAAGCTTGATAGCGCTGCAATTAAAGCGCTGCGCTGATTCTTTTTCTTTCTCGCGAGTCGACGGGCAATCTCCAACTCACTTGGGGTCCACTCTCCCCCAAAATCGTAAGGCGTGGCTCCGTTATTGGAACCACGCCCCGATTTATCTTTCATTTCTATTTGATTTTGACTCTGTGGAATCAACCGAGAACTGGTGCACCAGCAGAGGCAGCAAGCCATTTATCAACGATGGCCTGCAAGGTTCCGTTGTCACGGATTGCATCAACAGCTTGGGAAACGCACTTAGTAATTGGGTTGTCCTTTGAGAGCAACAATCCGAATCCTTGATCTCCGGCATCGCTGCCATCAATCTGTCCCACAATGATTCCATTTGGAACCTCTACCGCTGATAGGTAGAAAGCGGTTGGTAGATCAACAACTAGACCATCGATCTGCTTGTTCTTCAAGGCTGTAACGCCGGCTGCGTTGTCATTGAATACTGATGGCTTTAGGCCGAGGTTTGTTTCAATTACATCAAGTGAGGTTGTTGAAACCGCTGCGCCAAGCTTGGCACCTGCATCAGCAATTCCCTGCAAAGTTGTAACTCCATCAAGCTTGCTTCCCTTGAAGGAAACAATCGCCTGATTTGACTTGTAGTAAGGAGATGAGAAATCAACAACTTGCTTACGCTCATCAGTAATTGAGTATTGCTGTAGGTTGAAATCAAAGGTCTTTGGACCTGGTGCGATTGCGGCATCAAAGCTGGTACGTACCCACTTAACAGCTGCTTTGTCATAACCGAGTTGTTCGGCAACAGCGTATGCAACAGCAGCTTCAAAACCCTCGCCGGATTCTGGAGCATCATCAATTACCCATGGATAGTAAGCAGGTTCGCCGGTTGCAATTGTTAGTGCACCTGACTCAACTGTTGCAAGTGATTCTGGTGAACATGTTGTTGACTCACCGCTTGCAGAGTTGTCTTCGGAGGAAGAACAGGCTGAGAGCACAAGTGCTGCAATTAGAAGTGGAGTTAACTTTAAAAGTTTTTTCATTTCTAGCCTTTCAAAATAAATAGCTGAAGGCCTGGCTAAGTTCTCAGACCCACGCTTGTCGATGGCGCCTTGCTATCGACCTGGTCTTCACCCGGAGCACCCCACCGTGGTGGAGGGTTGCCGTCCAGTTAGCCGGGGCTTGATGCTGGAACTCGTGACCTAGGGCGGACTTTAGGAAATGAAAACTAAATTGTCCACTTATGTGCGGTAAGTCCATGCGCGTCGGCTACCGCCTGATAGAAAACCTTTCCATCATGAACATTCAAACCCTTTTGCAAAGCTGGATCTGAAGCTAGCGCGTCTTGCCATCCCTTATTTGCCAACTTCAAGGCATAAGGCAAGGTGGCATTTGAAAGTGCATAAGTTGATGTAAAGGGCACCGCCCCAGGCATATTTGCAACGCAATAAAAGACAGCGTCATGCACCTTGAAAGTTGGGTCAGCGTGGGTGGTTGGTTTGGAATCCTCAAAACATCCACCTTGGTCAATTGCGATATCTACCAAAACAGCGCCGGGCTTCATTTTTTTGACCAATTCATTGGTAATTAACTTAGGAGCTTTTGCGCCATGTACTAAGACTGCGCCAATAACCAAATCTGCAGCTAAAGCTTGTTCTTCAATTTCATGGGTGTTGGACATCAAAGTTGTGACGGTGCCACCGAAGATTTGATCAATCTCGGATAGTCTCTTTTGATTTACATCAACCACTGTTACATCAGCGCGCATTCCTTGAGCGATAGTTGCCGCAGCAAGGCCAGCGATTCCACCGCCCAAGACCAAAACTTTTCCGGGGCGAACACCTGGAACGCCACCTAACAGCACCCCTCTACCGCCTGCGCTCTTTTGCAGTGCGGCCGCACCGACTTGAGCTGCCATACGTCCGGCAACCTCACTCATTGGTGCAAGCAATGGCAAAGCGCCGTTTACCTCAACGGTTTCATATGCAATCGCTGTGATTCCACTTGAGATTAAAGCATCAGTGCAATCTTTGGATGCGGCTAAGTGAAGATAGGTGAACAAAACCTGACCAGAGCGCATTCTTGAATACTCTGCAGCGATTGGCTCTTTTACCTTCAAAACTAAATCGGCCTTGGCCCAAACCTCATCTGCGGTCGGCAAAATTGTTGCGCCAACGTTTTGATAATCAGCATCGGTAATTGCGCTTCCTACCCCTGCGCTGGTCTCAATAAAAACTTGATGACCATGCTTTACAAATTCGCGGACGCCAGATGGGGTGATTGCTACGCGATATTCATTGTTTTTTATCTCTTGGGGCACGCCGATAATCATGAATTTATGCTACCTGAGAAAATTGCGTCACAAATTCGTGGGTGCAGCTCTGATCTCATCGCGACAAATGTGCTGGGTGACCATCCGGATGTAAAAACTTTGCGTAATAGGGGTGTCATCGCATAGCCCGGTTCATCTGATTCGGCCCGGTCTAACGCCCTGTGAGCTAGGGCGCAATCACCTCTTTCGTATGCCACAGCAGCAAAAAGATTTGCTACCGGCGCGACATATCCCAGAGGTGCATTTCGTAATAGCCAACGCCAGGCATTGAAATAGATATCTAAAGTTTCATTTGAAACACTTCCTAATGCAAAATCTCTGACCTGTAAATCCTGTAGCCGCACCAAAACTAAAGCGATTAATTTTTTATCTCTACAAACCCCATCGGCAGCAAAATCAGCAATAAAGTCAATAACTGCCTCGGCTCCTTGTCTTTGCTGCATAACCGGATTGTTTTGGTAGTTAATCCTTGGCACATCTCCAATCAGTGAAAGAAGATCCCCATCTGCATCCAAAGCGGAAATTGATTCATTTAGAGCGGAAACATTCTCAAAAGGTAAAGGCTTACCCATGGCGACCTGCTCTGCAGCTACACGGGAGTTTTCTATATCAGGTAAGGCATTACCAATCTCAGGACAGCATTCAAGGTCGTTGCAAATCAAGGAACGCCATCTTTCCTTGTGTACCACCAGAGACTCTTTGAGCTGAATTGGCAAGGATGCAAATTTATGTGAAAGTTTCTCAACGATCGGACTATCAACCTCTGCAAAATCTGGGAGGTAGTAGACCGCAATTACTGAATCGGCATCATTTCGTAGTAGATGACGGCTTAAATTGGCAATCTCCAGCTCTGATATCTCCTCGGGAAAATCAATCCTCATAGCAAGATTTATCGCATCTTCTTTAAGTGAAATTAGAACAATTGAATCAGTTGGCTTAAAGCCAACTAAAAAAGGAATGGCGGTCAATAAGTCATGTGGCGAAGTTAGAGTTGTCATTGGTCAAGCCTCTGATTTAAATGGGGCTTGAATCTGCGCAAAGTTAAATTTTGTTGATAATCAAGGCTTGTAGGTAATCGCAGCTGGCCTGACAAAAACTCTTTTGGAAGTTGACTGGACTATCGCTCCCTTTATCGGAGCGGTAATCGTCCCGGCGCGCCAATAACCATTCCAGGTAGTGGTTAAAGTGACCTGCTTTTCCCCCACGGTTTTGTAGGTATTTTCAATCAGATTGAGAGGATACGGTGCACCGGGCAGCTTTGTAGTGATGGATTTGCCGTCACCAAAATCCCATTTGAAAGCTGGCGTTAAATGAATAGTAATTGGAACATCCAAAACGATTATTACTGTTGTAAAACTCGTTGGCGTATTGGTTAAGAAATTTACTGGTTCATTGATTAAAGGGTCTGCGAGTGGCTGGGTGATTATTGATCCGGCCGGCAATAATCGCTTCACCTGATTTGAAATCTGGGAACCAGCAATGGTTCTAACTCTGGGCTTTGCCTTTGGCTTAACGCTAGTGCGAACCTTCGGCTTGTACTCCGCTTGAGGTTTGGGAAGCCATGGAATCCATAGTTTGCGAACCGTTGCTGTGGGGCGAGGCTTCGGTTTTGTTGAAGTTGTACTTCCCGGCTTTCCTTTTTTCACTGTAACTACCACTTCATTGGTTTTCTCATCAGCGCTTACATCAATGCAGGTATCACCCTCGCAATTCGCAAATGAAACCTGTGGGGCAATTAAAGATAGAGAGATTGCAAGGATTATTTTGCGCATATGGGATTTTTGCCACCCGCGCGAGCAATTAGTGGAGATCGTTAAATCTGGTGGATAACTCGGGTTGTGAATTACTCTGATTTATATTGCTGATGCAGCCGCTTCAAGGACTCTTTAACTACTGCTCCGTCGCTGGTACGCCAAAGAGGTGGCATAGAGTTGAGCAGAATTGAGCCATAGCGCTTGGTAACTATTCGGGAATCTAATATTGCTACAACACCTCGATCATCTATTGAGCGAATCAATCGCCCAGTGCCTTGAGCCAATAAAAGCGCTGCTCGTGGCAGAGAGACCTGCATGAATCCAGAGCCGCCTGCGGCATCTGCCTCTGCAGCGAGCGCTGACATCACCGGATCATCTGGCCTTGGAAAAGGAATGCGATCGATAGCAACAAGTGTGCAAGATGGACCGGGCACATCAACGCCCTGCCAAAGGCTCATGGTTCCAATCAGTATTGAGGTTGGATCACTTGCAAAACGATCAACTAAAGCACCTACGCTATCGCCACGCTTTTGGGTAATTATCGAAATAGGAAGCTCAGCAAGAACTCGACGTAAATGTTCATCAGCCATTTCAACTCCACGCCAGGATGAAAATAGGGCCAAAGTTCGTCCACCTGCGGCATCGATTAACTCACCTAACTCAACTAAAGCCTCTTTGCTGGGGCCATCACGACCAGGTTCGGGTAATTGTTTTGGAAGATAGAGCATTCCTTGATTTGCAAAATCAAATGGCGAGCCAACATCTAGCATCTGAACATTTGATGGATCTACTGGATTAACTTCTTCCTTAACTTCAGCATCCTTGGAATCTTCATCATTGTTAACAGAAATTATCCCCAAGCTTTTTGCAATTGGATCAAAACTTTTTCCGACGGTTAAAGTAGCGCTGGTCGCAATTACCGGGGTTTGGGTAAAAAGATTCTCCCGAAGCACATGAGAGACCGCCAGTGGTGCTAAGTAGAGCGTAGAAAATGTTGGTTCGTACCAAAGTACTTGTCCGCTTCCAATTTTCATCAATTTTTGAGCTGTGGTTTTAACCTCATTGACCGCTCCCTTGACTCGAGCGCGATCTGCCATGGTATCTGGATCGATAATTTCACTATCAGCGTTTATCGCCGCGATTACAGCTTCGGCTGCCTCTTTAACCTTGCGCACTGGAGCTGCTAACTCATTGGGAAGCTCAGCAAGTTTTCTCTCTTCATCACTTCTCATTCGGTACTCAAGGCCGTACTCCTGCATAGCTTCATGAAAACCATCTGCAGCTTTTGCAAAGCTTTCGGCTAACTTTCCTGGCATATGCCGGCGCACCATGCTTGCGGCGCGAAGGACTCGAACTGCGGTTAACTCCTCGGTCACCGCTTGAGTAGTACGGTCCATAAACTCATGAGCTTCATCGAGAATCACCGCATCGCGCTCCGGCAAAATCGGGTGTGAATCAACGATTTCAATGGCTAACAGGGTGTGGTTTGTAACCACGATATCTGCGGTTTGTGCCTTTGCCTTTGCTCTAACCGCAAAACACTCGCTGCCGAATCTGCATTCATCAGCCCCTACACATTCGCGCCCCGATGTTGAGTTTGCCAGCCAAACTCTTCGATCAACGTCCGGCGCATCATCGCGATCACCAGAGATTCCTGGCTTTTGTGCCCAATCACGAAGTCTTTTGGCATCTTTTTCAAGACCGGAAAACTCAACCAGTAATTCGCTGTCTGCTGTTCCCTCATCTGCATTCATTTTTTGCAGACAGAGATAGTTGCCTACGCCTTTATAAACCGCAAAGGAAATACTGCGTCCCAATTCCTTTTCTAATGCCTCTTTAACACGTGGAAGATCCCTCTCCACCAACTGTCTTTGCAGGGCCAAAGTTGCGGTTGCAACTAGAACGCGCTTTCCATGCACTAAAGCAGGAACTAAATAAGCAAGTGATTTTCCAGTGCCGGTACCGGCTTGAACCAAAAGATGATGTCGGTCAGATAAAGCGTTTGCGACCGCCTCGGCCATTTCAATTTGGCCAGAGCGAGGGGCGCCATTAATAGAAAGGACCGCAGCGCTTAAAGCGCTACGGACCTTTTCTATACTCAATTTGTTTTCTATCTTCCTACCTTAACCTTGTTTAAGGTTTTGATAAGAAGTTATTCACTTTTTAGCTGCAACCAGATGTTGAACCGCAACCTTCGCAAACGTAGCAGGCGCCTGATGCACGCATCTTGACACCGCAGGTCACGCAAAGTGGAGCATCTGATTTAATGCCCGCGATCTTCTCTAGAAGTTCAGTTGAAGAACCAACCTGAGTAGCTGCTTGAGCTGGTGCCGATTCAATCTTTACCTCTACCGGCTTTTTTACTTCAGCTTTTACCTCTACAACAGGCGCTGGAGCCTCTTGAACCTGTGCATATTCACCGGTTTCTAGAGCCTGTGCACGCTCTGCTGATGTGTAAATTCCATAAGCAGCACGCTCTTCATAAGGAAGGTAATCAAGAGCTAGACGGCGGAAGATGTAATCCATCATGGATTGCGCCATGCGGATATCTGGATCATCTGTCATACCTGCTGGCTCAAAGCGTGAGTTGGTGAACTTAGAAACGTAGGTTTCTAGTGGAACGCCATACTGCAATCCGATTGATACCGCGATTGAGAATGCATCCATTACACCTGCAAGGGTTGAACCTTGCTTTCCAAGCTTTAAGAAGATCTCGCCTAGTTGGCCATCTTCATATGTTCCTGCTGTCATGTAACCCTCTGCGCCACCAACAGAGAATGAGGTGGTTTGAGAAGGACGTGACTTAGGCAAACGCTTGCGAGTTGCTGGTGTTGGCGCAGTTGCCTCTGCGGCACCCTCTTTCTTTGCAGCTTTTGCATCTGAAAGTGGTTGACCAACCTTGCAGTTGTCGCGGTAAACAGCGAGCGCCTTAAGACCCATCTTCCAGCCCTCGTAGTAAACCTCTTCAACATCTTCCACTGTCGCATCTTCTGGAAGGTTAACGGTCTTTGAAATCGCGCCAGATAGGAATGGCTGGCATGCCGCCATCATTCTTACGTGACCCATTGGAGCGATAGAACGTGCACCAAGTGCGCAATCAAAAACATCATAATGCTCTGGCTTTAGACCAGGTGCATCAACAACATTTCCATTAGCGGTGATGTATTCAACGATTGCTTCAATTGTCTCTTCTGTATATCCAAGTTTGCGCAATGCTTGTGGCACTGTCTGATTGACGATCTGAAGTGAACCGCCACCAACCAACTTCTTGAACTTAACGAGTGAGAAATCAGGCTCGATACCGGTGGTATCGCAATCCATCATCAAGCCGATTGTTCCGGTTGGAGCCAAAACAGAGGCCTGTGCGTTGCGCCAGCCATTCTTTTCACCGATTGAGAGGCAGGCATCCCATTGCTTATTAGCTTCGGTCCATACATCGCGATCAAGTGTTGAAACAGATTTAGCGGAAACTGATGCTGCGTGGTGCTTCTTCATCACACGGGTGTGAGGAGCTGCGTTGCGTGCATAACCTTCGTAAGGTCCAACAATTCCAGCAATTTCAGCGGAACGACGGTATGAAGTTCCAGTCATCAATGAGGTAATTGCGCCTGCAAGTGCACGTCCACCCTCTGAATCGTAAGCAAGACCTGATGCCATCAATAGCGCGCCTAGGTTTGCGTATCCGATTCCAAGCTGACGATATGCACGTGTGGTTTCGCCAATTGCTTCAGTTGGGAAATCTGCAAAGCAGATTGAAATATCCATCGCGGTGATGATGATTTCAACTGACTTCACAAAGTTCTTTGCATCAAAAGAACCATCGCTCTTTAGGAACTTCATTAGGTTTAGTGATGCAAGGTTGCAAGATGAGTTATCTAGTGACATGTATTCAGAGCATGGATTTGAAGCGTTGATTCGACCAGTCTCTGGATTGGTGTGCCAGTCGTTAATTGTTGTGTCGTACTGAATTCCTGGATCGGCACAGGCCCAAGCAGCCTCTGCCATCTTGCGGAATAGTGAACGCGCATCAACCTCTTCGATGATTTCGCCGGTTGAGCGAGCACGTAGACCAAACATTGCACCGTTCTCATATGCACGCATGAACTCATCATTTACACGAACTGAGTTGTTTGCATTTTGGTATTGAACAGAGATGATGTCTTTTCCGCCAAGATCCATGTCAAAACCTGCATCGCGAAGCGCGCGAATCTTGTCCTCTTCACGAACCTTGGTCTCAATGAACTCTTCAACATCTGGATGATCAACATCTAGAACAACCATCTTTGCTGCACGACGGGTAGCTCCGCCAGATTTGATTGTTCCTGCAGATGAATCAGCGCCACGCATAAAGGAAACTGGTCCTGATGCGGTTCCACCTGATTTTAGAAGCTCTTTTGAGGAGCGAATTCTGGAAAGGTTTAGACCTGCTCCGGAACCACCTTTGAAAATCATTCCTTCTTCGCGGTACCAGTTAAGGATTGAATCCATTGTGTCATCTACGGACAAGATGAAACATGCTGATACCTGCTGTGGTGCAGCTGTACCAACGTTGAACCAAACTGGAGAGTTGAAGGAGAAAATCTGGTGCAACAACATATGTGTTAGCTCATGTTCAAAAACCTCTGCATCTTGTGCAGTTGCAAAATAGCCATATTCCTTTCCGGCTTTTACATAGGTTAGAACTACACGATCAATAACCTGCTTTAGTGACCATTCACGGTTGTCATGACCAACAGCACCACGGAAATATTTGGTGGTAACGATTGTTGATGCATTTACCGACCAGAAATCTGGATATTCAACTCCACGTTGTTCGAAAACAACCTCTCCAGTTTTCCAGTTTGTTTGAACCACATCACGACGCTCCCATGTGACTGAGTCATATGGGTGAACGCCTGGGGTGCTAAACACTCGTTCAACTGTTAAACCCTTACCGAGTTTGTTTTTTGCTGAACGATTGATCACCGTGTCCGACATTTGATTTCTCCGTCTTCTTTTTTGTCCGTTAATTCAATGACTTTGCATTTGTTTTTACTTCGTTGCTGTTTTCATAATTCTCGAATGGCAGAGCGCGGAGAAGTGCAATCTCGCCTTCGAAATCTTCAAGGGAGGAAAAGTTACGGTATACCGAGGCATAACGCAGGTACGCCACCTCATCTAATTCTCGCAATGGTGAGAGAATTGCCATACCGACCTCTTGGGCCTCTATCTCTGCTTGCCCGGTAGCGCGAAGGGCTTCCTCGACACGTTGAGCAAGAAGAGCTAAATCATCATCATTGACTGGGCGGTTCTGGCAGGCCTTGCGAACACCGTTAATGATCTTTTCACGGCTGAAAGGCTCTGCTGCACCACTTCGCTTGATGATTGAAAGAACTGCGGTTTCAGCGGTTGAAAAACGAGATCCACACTGGGTGCACTCGCGACGACGACGAATTGAGGTGCCCTCATCTGTCGGACGGGAGTCGATAACGCGAGACTCCTCGTGACGGCAAAATGGACAGTTCACGGCGTGTCATCCTTTCAATGCTGGGAAAAAGCTGATTTAGGGTGTATTCGGAGTTTAGCTCCGCACCACAAGGTATGGAAGCCTACCGCAAATTCACCCCAACATCTAGGGGTAAGAGTAAAGCAAGGGTTTAGAGTTCCAGCAAATTTAAAGCTTTGAGCCTGCTATGGGCGTGTCGGGATGTAAATCTTTTGCCCGGCTTGAAGCTCCGGTGATTTCAGGTTGTTGATCTCGACAATATCGGCAACAAGCGATCTGCGATCCCCATTTGAATCTATTGAATCTGCAATCGACCAAAGTGTCTCCCCTGGCTTCACGCTGACCTTGATGTAAGGGGTAGGAATCGCTGTTTCAGTAGATCCCGCGGTCGCCCCGGTCATTGCTGCAAATCCAGAGAGAAGCAGTATGGAGAGTGAAGTGATAACTGCCAACCTAGTTATGAATCGACCACGGGGGGTTAGTCGAACCGCTTGAGAAGAGTGCGATACGTAGCGAATTTCGGGGGTTTTTTCGCGTAAATTGATCGATTTCTTAACAAGGGACGGATTGATGGCAGCTGCCTTAACAGCGTAGGTTGTCATCTTCTCTCTCCAGCTACTTCTAGATCAGATCGTTGAGAGTGGGGATACTCTTCGAACGTCTGTTCTAAAAGCAAAGGTACACCCCGCCACTGACATCGGCAAGTTTTTTTAGAACATTTGTTTGATTTTTTCGTACCTTTGTTCTAACC
>VEQF01000006.1 GCA_018883365.1 Candidatus Nanopelagicaceae bacterium | reverse complement strand
CATATTCGATGGCCGCTTCGCGGTCAACAATCACTTTGCTTTGGGAATTCAAATCGATTCCCGTTGTCATTTCTTGCAAAATCTGAATCGGATCTTCACTTCTTGGATTGTCACTGGTGAAGATAGCTACTTCACAGTTTTCATTTAGCGCGCGCCCCATTTGAGCTCTCTTGCCTTTGTCGCGATCGCCACCACAACCTAAAACCCCAATCAACTTTCCAGCCTTCCGAAGGCTCAAAGTCTTTAGGACTTGAGTTACTGCATCCGGGGTATGTGCGTAATCAACCAACGCTTCATATTGCTGCCCGCATTCAATTCTCTCTAATCTGCCAGGTGCGCCACTTAAGGTTTCGAGAGCATGACCAATAACCAATGGATCAACACCGCTATTAAACGCAATTGCAACCGCCAGAAGGCAATTCTCTAAGTTGAACTCCCCAGCCAGAAGAATCCGACCTTCGATTAATACTCCACCCTCTCCTCTGATTGAAATTTGATAACCTGTCGAGGAGCTATCTTGAATTGAATGAATCGCATCAAAATGCCAAGTTGCTTTCCGATTTCGTAGTGACAAAGTTGAAGTCGAAATAGTTGTCTCGCTAGCTAATCGCAGGCCGAATTCATTATCGATATTGATAAAGGCATGATCGCTGAATTCAGCGGTAAACAGGCTGCGTTTTGCTTGATAGTAATTTTCCATATCGCCATGAAAGTCCAGGTGATCTTGGGTTAAATTTGTAAAACCGGCCGCTGAAAAGTGAACTCCATCAAGTCGATGCTGAACTAATGCGTGACTACTTGCCTCCATCGCAACATCTCGAATATGCCTTTCGTGCATAACTGACAAAATACTTTGTACCGCATCTGCCTCTGGGGTCGTTCGAATCCCGGGTTGAAACTCGTCACCGAGCTTTATCCCAATCGTTCCAATCAGTCCGCTCTCATGTTGAGCAAATTTCCAAATCTGATGAAGCAAAAAGGTCGTTGTGGTCTTGCCATTAGTGCCGGTAATTCCCGCAACGTACATTGATTTGCTGGGTGAATTAAAAAACCAATCAGATACATAACCGCTCTGGGAGCGTGGATTCGGTACTACTAACACGGGGATTGCAAGATGCTGCTGGGAAGTTAATTCAGCACCTGCATTGTCAGTAATCACCGCCCTCGCACCACGCCCCACAGCGATATGAGCATATGCACCTCCATGGGTTTTAGCCCCTGGCAGTGCAAGAAAAATTTCACCTTCATTAATTGCATTTGAATCGCTTGATAAACCGTTAGTTTCGATTTCGTGCCAAGTTACATCTGGAGTAATCCCTAGAAATGCCGCTACATCACTTAGCTTTTTTACGACGGGATTAAATCTTTGCATTTCAACCGTTAGATCCTGAGCGGGATTGTTGTTTGCGAACTGCTTCGGCTGCAGCAATCTTTGCCTTTAATTCTTTCTCATCGAGTGCATAGTTATTAACGGCCGGCAAAGTGGGCGGAACATGCTGATCTTTCAAAACAAAACTCATAACTTTTTTAAATACTGGACCGCCAAGGTATCCACCCCAGTGCAAACCTTTGGGGTCTTGGATAGTCACTGAAACTACAAACTCTGGTTTATCTGCCGGCGCAAAGCCAATAAATGATGCTGTGTAGCCACGATAACAACCGCAAGAATCATCGACTCGCTGTGCGGTTCCTGTTTTTCCAGCGACTCTATAACCGGGAATCGCAGCCGTCGGCGCAGTTCCCGTAGGCGATACAACACTCTCCATCATCAAGCGCATTTTTTGGGCAGTCTCTGCGCTAACCACTCTCAACGATTTTTGCTTGTTGGCTGGCGTATATCTTCCAGCTGCATCACTAATTCCAGCAACAACGGTTGGCGTTACTCGAACGCCATCATTTGCGATTGTTGCAAAAACAGATGTCGCCTGCATTGCGGTCACTGAATAACCCTGACCGAAAGCAACTGTTGGCGCCGTTGTCCCTGACCAATCCTTAACATCAAGCAGCTTTCCACTTTCCTCACCAGGTAAACCTGATTCGGACTTTTCGCCAATTCCAAACTTCTTCAAGTAAGAGTGGAGTTTGTCATTTGAAAGCATCTCACCGATTTTGATTGAGGCGGTATTGCTCGAAACTGCAAGAGCTCCCGAGACGGTTAGTCTTTGAACAGGGTGTGGATCATGATCTGAAAAGACTTTGTTTGATCGCTTTAACTTGTAAGGAACTGTTAGGACTGTCTCTGGAGCAATCTTGCCCTCTTCAATAGCTGACGCAACGGTAATGATTTTTCCAGTAGAACCTGGCTCATAAACCTCTTGCACCGAAGGGTTTTTCCAGCGGTAAGGATCTACGCCTTTGGTGTTACCTGGCGTAAATGAAGGATAAGTAGCGTGAGCCAATATATGTCCAGTTTTTGGATCCATGACAATTACGGTTCCAGAAAGTGCGCGAGATCCTTTTACAGCGGTGCGAATCGCTTCCTGTGCAACCCACTGAACATCACGATCGATTGTTAATCTGATTGTGTTGCCGCGAATCGCTTCTGAAGTAATTTTTTGAGTTCCGGGAATGATGGTTCCACCCGCATTTGCATATGTGTACTCACCATTGATTCCTGAAAGAGTCGAGTTCATGCTGTATTCCAAACCAGCTGCACCTGCTCCGGCTCTGTTTATGAATCCGATAACTGCGGCACCAAGCTCTGCCTCGGGATATTCACGAACATAGATTCGCTCCGCGAAAAACCCTGCCAAGCGTTTGGCGTAGCCATTCTTCTCTTTTGAAACCTCCGCGTTGTAACTATCTACAGCCGCTTCCAATTTACGCCAAACGGCTGGCTTTTCTGATTGAGAAATCACTACGTATCTGCGAGTTCCGGTTAACTGATTTTCTAATTCCTTCGCATCCATTTTTAATATCGGTGCGGCCAATTCAGCTAGCTTATTTGGGTAATCGATAATCGCTTGATCTGCCAAAATCCGATAGGCAATTACAGATCTGGCAAACTCAACTCCATTGATATCGGTAATCGCACCGCGTGGCGCCATAATCAAGGAACGTTTAGCTAACTCCATGTCAGCGCGATTGGCGTATCCAGCCGCTCTAACAGCTTGTACATCAATCAAACGAACCGCAAATGCAATTAACAATACGAGGGAAATCGCTACAACATATCTAATGCGTCTTTCGACTAATGAATTGTGGCTCATGGCTTTGCCGCCTGCTTTTCTTGAGTAAGTTCAGAAGGGATCGAAAGGTCCAAAAAGCGCGGAGTTCCGCTAGGAACCATTCCCAAACTAATCGCTTTTTCCGCCAAAGCCTCTGAAGTAGATAAAGCAGCAACCTCTCTCAGTGCTTCTTCTCGCTGCTCATTTATAGAAATTGCTTCTAACTTCAATTCACGAATTCTTACCGCATCGTTGCCCAAAAGAATGTTTATTCCTAACAACCCAAGCAGGCCGGCAATTAGCACTGCGCTGATAACGCCATAGAAAACTCGATCCGTAGCCTGTTGTCCTGGAACTGGTCTGAGCTCGGGAACTAATTTCAAAACAACTTGCGAAGACTTCTTTACTACCGTCCTTCTTGAACGTTCAATTGCAGGTGCGAGAGCGGAGAGAGCCATTAGATAGCCACCCGCTCTATCGCACGTAGTCTGACGGATTGGGCACGAGAATTTTCTTCAATTTCTTGCTCGCTAGCTTTTTCGCTACCGCTAAAAACCAACTTGAATTTTGCGGCTAAAGCTTCGATCTCTACCGGCAAGCCAACTGGAGTTTTAGATTCAGTTGCAGCAGTAAAAAATTTCTTAACTATTTTGTCTTCCAAAGACTGGAAGGACATAACCACCATTCGACCGCCCACTGACAAGCAATCCATGGCTCTCGGAATCGCACGTTGCAAAATCTCTAACTCTTGATTTACTTCGATCCGAAGCGCTTGAAAGGTGCGCTTTGCTGGATTTCCGCCCACTCTTCTGGCGGGTGCAGGAATGCTGTTCTTAACCAAATCTGCCAACTCTGTGGTGCTATTTATGCCGCCTTTTTCTCGTGCTGCTATTAAGTTATCGACAATTCTGGTAGCGAATCTTTCTTCGCCATACTCGCGAATAATGCGAATTAGATCATTTCGTGAATAGCTATCAATTACCTCTTTTGCGGAAACACCTCTTGATTGATCCATTCGCATATCAAGTGGCGCATCATTTGAGTAAGAAAAACCGCGCGCTACTTGATCTAGCTGCATTGATGAAACACCTAAATCAAAAAGGATTCCTTGAACATTTGCGATTCCAAGTGATTTGAGAACAGCCGGCATTTCATCATAAACCGCGTGCACAATTGTGGTGCGATCTGAAAACTTAGCCAGACGAGCGCTCGACTTTTCGATGGCACTTAAATCTCGGTCTAAACCAATAATTTTCAGATTTGGGAATTTCTCCAACAATGCAAATGAATGTCCGCCCAAACCTAAAGTGGCATCTACGACAATTGGATTCGAAGATTTCTCGATTGCTGGAGAAAGTAGAGCGATGCAGCGATCTAGCATCACTGATGCATGTTCTACTTTCATCTTCCCCTTCTTTCGCTTTCTTTATCTTCGGTATTTCTATTTCTGGTTTTCTCTTACCTTTACTGCTCTCTTTTCTGGTCACCGCCGGCCGACGGATCTGGGGGGTTAAACGGCACCGGGGAAGAGGCGCCGCTTAGTTGAAGGTCGGCGGTGGCCACAAAAGAGAGTGACGCACCAATTTTTTTCACCTGTTCAAATCAGAACAGGCCTGGGAACACCTCCTCTGAAACATCGGCAAATCCTTTTTCGCGATCTTTGAGATAGGACTTCCAAGCCTTTGCATCCCAGATTTCAACTCTGGTGTTTGCTCCAATGACGACGCAATCTTTTGCAAGATCTGCATATTCACGAAGACCGCTTGGAATAGTTACGCGACCTTGTTTGTCTGGAATCTCGTCATGCGCACCGGCGAACATCACACGCATGTAATCGCGTGCTGCTTTAGCGGTTAATGGCGCTTGTTTTAGCTGTTCAGTGATTCGAGAAAACTCAGCAGCAGGAAATACAAATAAGCATCTTTCCTGGCCTTTTGTTATTACAAGTCCGGATGCCAATTCCTCGCGGAATTTAGCGGGAAGAATCAAACGTCCCTTTTCATCAAGGCGAGGTTCATGGGTGCCAAGAAACATCTAGAACCTCCCCCGTTTTAAGCAGAACCCCCGTTCCGCTTAATTCCCCACTTTACTCCCTTTTCCTCCATTTTCAACCACCTAGCCCCATTTTTTACGCAGCCGAGTTGAGGGCGCTCCCCACCTAGCGATGAGAAAGTATTTGGGCATAAAAAAACCCGCCTTGGCGGGCGGGTGAAAAATGGGAGAGCTAACTACTCATCAAAATTGCGACGATCCCAGCGTTGCTCAAACTTGGAGCTCCATTTACCCCCGTTGCCTGGTGTTTTTGGGGTTTGAGTGCGGTTAATTACCGAGTTCATTAATCCACCCAAATTGGAGATTGCAAGTACTGCGCCAACTAGCGACAACACAAAACCGGCAATTCCTAGCGGCGGGGTTTGAGAAATCAATCCGCCAAAGAGCACGAAAATACCGAGCAAAATCAAGCCAAAGCCAACTACTACCCGTGAGCGACTTGGAGTCTTTCCGCTGAAAGCAGAGATAAGCCGTGGATCATCGGCGGCAAGGGCTTGCTCCATCTCCGCCAAGAGACGCTTTTCATGCTCGGAAAGTGGCATAACTAAACAATAGTAGAGCTAGTAAAAACTGGAAAGTCGAATCAGCGAACTCACTTACTTTTCTAGGCTTTTACTCCAGCTCATCACTGGATTCAGACTCATCTACCAAACGTGCTGGACGTACCGAACCTCTCCCAAACCTCTCAATAGCGCGATCGATTGCGCCTTGAGCCTCTCGCCAGCCGACCTCCCGCTCTCCTAGCTCGAGCTGATGTACCGCCCCAGATTGATCGGTGAGATTTTCAAGCCCTACCCCCAGAAGACGAATTCTGGAGCCTGCGATTTTTAAAGCTAGAAACAAATCTTTCGCAATCTCGTAAATCTCATGAGTGCCACTTATTCCAAGGGAAACGGTTTTGGAACGGGTCACATTTGAGAAATCTGAAAACCTGACTTTTAGCGAAACTGTTTTGCAGAGTAAATCTCTTTTCCGTAATCGGTGAGAGGCCCGCTCTGTTAGCCGAAGTAACTCTCGAAATATCTCCTCTTGATCCTCTAAGTCATAAGAAAATGTTTCGGCGGCACTAATACTTTTTTCCGGAGCATCTGGAACTACATCTCGATAATCACGGGCCCAAGCTAACTCGTAAAGAGATACCCCGGCATTCTCTCCTAATGCGCGCTTCAAAGTTTCTAACGGGGTATTTGCAATATCTGAAACGGTTCGAAGTCCTAGACGTTGTAACTCTTCATTTGTTTTTGGTCCTACTCCCCAAATCTCGCTTACTGGAAGTGGATGTAAAAATGTGAGTACTCGATCCGGCGTAATCTCCAAAACTCCATTTGGTTTACACCTACCGGAAGCTAGTTTGGCTATGAACTTAGTATTTGAAATTCCCACTGAGCAGGTAATTTTCTCCTGTTCAAAAACTCTTTTTCTTATAGCTTGGGCAATCTCTCTTCCGGTTCCAAACAATCTTCGAGATCCGGTCACATCCAAAAATGCTTCATCTAGCGAGAGCGGCTCCACATATGGAGTAAATTCAAAAAATATCTCCATAACTTTTCTGGAGACCTCTGAGTATCGCTCGTGATTTGGTGGAATGAAAATTGCGGTTGGAGCCATCCTTTGGGCGCGGGCGACAGGCATAGCTGCTCTGATGCCAAACTTTCGAGCTTGATAGTTGGCGGAAAGAACTACTCCCCTCGCGCCGGCTCCAACTACTAAAGGCTTTCCTTGATATTGCGGGTAATCGAGCTCCGATACCGAGGCGAAGAAGGCATCCATATCAACATGCAATATCGTTGAATGTTCTCTCATTTCTTCACTCACAAACCGCCAGATTACGCCACTTTTCATAAGCAGCCGATAAATCCCACGCCGCAGTGGCGCGTAGGGAAACTCCGCGTGGTCCGGTTCTACGTAGTTGACCCCTGACTAAAAGCAATTTGGAGCTGTAAAGGGTTTCTGCATATGAACGCTGCATGTCTTCAAAGAAAGTTACATCGCTACATCCATGTCCATCATCCAATGTTAAAAACATAACTCTTTTACCGGAGCGCACAGGAGGTGTTTGCAGAATTACCTTCACGCCAGCTACAAGAATTGATGAACCGGATCGCTGTTTTATTAAATCCCCTGATCTAACCGCTCCGATTTGATTAAGAAAGTCGGCGTAAAACTCCATCATGTGGTGTGAAACATCCATCCCCAAAAACTCAATTTCATTTCTAACCTGCTCATGAGCTTTTAAATCAGGTAGGCCGGTTTTGGATAGCTCTGGCGTGAAGCCGAAAGTTAATTGCGAGCCGCTCAACGCTGTTAAAGCTTTGCTTGAGGTGCGCGACCATTTATATAAGTCATTTAAATGTAGCAAAAGATCTCGATGGTTTAGATGATCTGGATAAAGCGCATCGAAGGCGCCAATCATCAATAACGCTTCACAAGTTGGCCTACTAACACCGCTACGGTGCACGAAATCAGCTAAATCTATGAAGGGGCGGTTTTCTAGTATGGCGTTTATCTCAGCATCGCTGATGCCGCTTACATCTGATAGTCCTAATCGAATATCAGATTGTGATTCGCCCTCTACTTTGTAGGTGCGATCAGAGCGATTGATATCTAGCTTCGCAATATTTATGCCAAATCTTCGAGCCTCATCAAGTATTAAACGTTTTGGGTACATACCGGGCTCATGGGTTAAAACCCCCGCTAAGAAAGCAGCTGGGTGATGGGTTTTCAGCCAGGCTGATTGATAGGTGGGCAATGCGAAAGCTGCGGCATGTGCCTTACAAAAACCAAATGAGGCGAAGGCCCGAAGCACCTCCCACATCTTGGAGATGATTTCCAAGGAATAGCCACGTGCCGTAGCTGCAGGAAAAAACCAATCACAGACCTCTTGTTGACCTTCTTTACTACCCAATGCGCGACGCTTTTCATCGGCTTCAGCCAGGGTTACACCGCCAAGCTGGGCGATGATTTCGATTACCTGCTCATGAAATACAACCACACCTTCGGTGTCATCAAGAATCTCTAGTAAATCTGGATGAAATATCTCTCTAGCTTTCCAGCCTTGGCGGGCATTTAGAAATGGGGTAATCATGTCGCTTTTAACTGGACCGGGTCTGAAAAGTGAAATATCAATAATCAAATCAGTGAAAGTTTCTGGAGCAAACTTCCCGACCAGCTCACGTTGACCCGGGCTTTCAATTTGAAATAAACCTAAAGTTTTAGTGGATTGAATTAATTCAAAGGTTTTTTGATCATCAAGCGGGATGGAATCCAAATCGATATCTAATCCAGTAGTTCTTTTAATCTCTGAAACAGAGTAAGCCAAAGCAGATTGCATTCTCACTCCGAGAATATCTAACTTGAGAAGTCCTATCGCCTCTACATCATCTTTATCCCATTGCACCATTGGGTAATTGCTGGCATTAGTTTCTATAGGAGCGCGGTCATATAGCCCTACGTCAGAGATAACTACGGCACATGGATGCATCGCTAAATTTCGTGGCAGTCCATCTAATCTTTCTGCTAGACCTATCGCCATTTTCCAGGTGTTAGAGGTCAGATTTAGATTTCGTAGTTCGGGAAGATTTTCCAAAGCTTGAGAGATATTTCGCGCTCTAATGTGAGGCAGAGATTTAGCAACCAAATCTATTTCCATTGGCGGAAGCGAAAGAGCGGCGCCAACATCTCTTATGGCATGTCTAGCGCGGTACTTATCAAACATCGCAACTGTGGCACAGCGTTGGTTATAGCTATTGAATACCTGGTCGTAGATTTCTAATCTTCTGGCGGATTCAACATCTATGTCTATGTCCGGTAACGCTTGTCTAAGTGGCGAGCAGAATCGCTCCATCAGCAAACCTAAAGACAATGGCTCTACACCTGATATTCCCAATAGATGACAAACCAAAGATCCTGCCCCACTACCTCTAGCTGCAACCCTGATTCCACTGGCTCTGGCCCGATCAGTTATGTCAGCAACTGTTAAAAAATAAGATTCATAACCCAGGCTGGCAATAATTGAAAGCTCTTTATTTAAGCGCTCTTCAACATCGGGGCGCATTCCTCCATAGCGCCAATTAACACCGGCTAAGGATCTATCACGCAGCTGAGTTACTAACTCAGAATGAGAATTAGCCCCTACAACCTGAGGCTCTGGAAGATGTATAGAACCTAGTCCGATGTCTTTTGTGGGCGATAGAACAGCGCGCTCGGCCCACTCTTTTGTTGTTCTTAGTAGTTGTTTTGGATTTCGCTCCCCTGCCGCACTTGCTATCTTTTCGGCAATAAACATCATCTCATCATTACTTTTTAGAAATGCTTCTGCATTTTTTCTCTCTACTACTTTCTGATGAAGTGGCAATAAATTACGTGTGGCATCTAAAACATCTGCAACTGGAGCATCTTCTCTTACCCTCATTCGAGCAGCGTTAGTCAAAATTGCTGGAAGATCATGATCACGTGCAAAGCCCAGCATCCGAGCAGCGTGAACTGTAGATTTTGGAGCTTCTCCATATATTAGATGGGATACACATTCGATACTCTGCTCTAAAAATAAATCGCGAGTTGAGTTGTAAATATGCAAAGCCTTGTCATAACGCCGTGAAGTTAAAGCTCTAGATATTTCTGAGTCTGGGCCATGAAGTGCTAAAAGATTTTTAGTGTAATGAGAGTTTTGTTTTAAAAAATTTAAATCACATGACGCGCCATAATTTTTAAGAGCAGTTACAACTCTAACAAGCGATGACCATCCCGCCCCAGAGGTAGCAAGCAAGGTAATGCGGGTTTGATTTTCGTAAGTTATATCAACCCCAATAATTGGAGAGATCTGATTCTCTACACAGCTTTGGGTAAATCTAATTGCTCCTGATAATCCATCTCGATCTGTTAAAGCCAGCGAGTGCATTCCTAGATCGCGCGCCTGCTCGACTAAAAGATTAGGCAAAGTGGTTCCGTATTTAAAAGAGAACCCGCTAGCTAGGTGTAGATGAGTAAAGCTCATGATTAATTAGGCAGGACGCGAGGTGGGTCTGATACGCCACAGCCCTACACCCTCTTCACGTTCTATTTCGAAGGTCTTCATAACTCCGATTGGCGCAGCTTCAACCCGCCAGAGAATTCGTGAACCGTCATCTGGTCTAAATAGGCCATCGCTGGCTCGATTCCACCAACCGCCTGATTCACGCCATGAGGAGAGGATTGTGTGTACGCGAAAGTGCTGGCCATTGTGGATGAACTCAATGGGCTCACCGCCAGCCAGGTATATCTTTGGGCTCATTTCAGGTTTTTCGAACATTTGTTCGAACCTTAGCGGGCAGCTCTGACAGACACAAGCCCGAGATACCCGCCCGTTATGAAGCTCTAGCCAATCTCATGCCAGTATCCGCCCGTGATCACACATACCTCCAAAGCGCAGGCCCAGGGCAAATCCCTCCGCCTACGAATCTCAGCTGTTGTTAGCGCCCTCGCGCTTACAACATCCGCACTAGTGGTGCTCACTTCCCCGCAGGTAACAGCTAACACATACGCGGTACCTGCAGCCCCAGTAATTAAGAAGGCATACCTAACATCAACTGGTGTTCGAGTTGTTTTCGAAAAAGTAACTGCCTCGCCTGCAGTTAATGCATATGTTCTCTCAAGCGGTGAAGGCTCATGCCCTATCACTCTTCCTGCAACAACAACTGGCGTAGTTACTCTGCCAATTATTGAAGGCCAAACCAGCGCAACAATTTCCATCAAAGCGGTAAATGCATATGGTTTCTCCAGAGCTGGAACATGGAGCAAAACATTTAGCGCAACAGATTTAGCTGGCGTTTCAAAGAGCACCTGGAAAGCAGTTCAACTCCTACAGCTCAGCGACTTGCATGGTGCAATTGAAGGAACTTCTGCAAATGCCGGTACCGCTTTATTAACTACTGCGTTTGCAGCAGAACGGGCAAAGAACCCAGCAACATTTACCGTTTCATCTGGCGACAACATCGGTGCTGCGCCACCAATCTCAAGTCAGTTTGAAGAACTCCCAACAATTGAGTCAATGAACCTTATGAAGTTTGATGTCTCAGGTTTCGGTAACCATGAACATGATCGCAACCTTGCTCACGTTCAGAAGATTATTGGAGCATCTGATTTCCAGTGGGTTGCTTCAAACTACAGCTCAATCGAACCGCTAAAGAGTGGTGCTAAAGCTGCCAAGACTTTCCATATTGTTGAGCGCGCTGGTATGAAGGTGGGCTTTGTTGCCGCCAATACCGAAGATACCAAGGAGCAAATTTTCCCTGGCAATCTAACCGCCAATGGTAAGGATCTAGTAATTTCACCAAGCGCAGATGGAGTTAATGCGGCTATCAAGCAAGCAAAAGCTGCTGGCGCTAACTTCGTTGTTGCTCTGCTCCACCAAGGATGGCAAGAGAATCGCGATGGCGCTGCAAAGGGTCGTCTGATTGATCTCGCATCAGAAATCAAAGGTGCAGCAGTTATTTTCGGTGGTCACAGCCACCAGACCTACAACTCAGCTCTCGCTGGAAACGCTGCAGTAAATGGTGCATTGATCGCCATGGTTCGCAACGCTGGTCAGGAGTACAACAAGGTAAATGTTTGCGTTGATGGCTCAAGCCGAGTTCGTGGTGCAGCTGTTGATGTTGTAACCCGTGCAAACATCGCAACACTGACTCCAAATGCTGATGGTGTTGCTCTCGTTAAGAAATACAAAGACCAACTAACTTCCAAGCTTGATGTAAAGATTGGTCAAGTAAATGGAATCTTTGCACAAGGTGGAACTCCACAGGTACAACGAGCAGGCGAAGCAGCGATTGGTAACTTCACCGCTGATGCGATGCGCAAGAAGTACGGCACAGATTTCGCCTACATTAACGGTGGCGGTATCCGTGACAAGTTCCCAGCATCAACTTATGTTCCTGCTGACAAGAGTTACAACCGTCCAGGAACCGACAAGGTTGCTCCTTACGATGTAACACTTGGTGATGCACTTGCTGTTTATCCATTTGGAAACACAGTTGGTGTCTCAGTAATCACCGGTGAAAATCTTTGGAAGGCACTAGAAAACGGAGTCAGCAACTGGCCCGGCGACGGTCGCTTCCCACAGATCTCTGGTTTCAAATTTAGTTTTGATACCTCAAAGCCAGTTGGTTCACGCGTACAGAGTGTGACTTTGGCTAACGGCACTGCGATTGCAAAGGATTCAAAGGAATTCACAATCGCGGTTCCAGACTTCATGATTTACGGTGGAGATGGGTACGTCGGCTTCTTTACACCTTCAAAGGCAAAGCTTCGCGGCTTGCTAGTTGATGTGTTTATTGAAGCGGTACAAGAAGCATCAGCTGGCGGCAAGGCGATTCAAATCCCTGCACTAGATGGTCGCATCACCAAGGTAAACCCATAAAGGTATCTACTAATTAGTAGCAAAAAACCGTGCTCAGCACTTCGCTGGGCGCGGTTTTTTAATCCCACGAAACACCACTAGATAATTGAAACTTAAAATAAATTGGTTTACCCTTCAACTAAATCTTGTCCCCTATGAAAGGAAACCATGGATATCCTCCTTGTGATTGGTCGCGTGCTTTTTGCGCTGATCTTTATCAACTCAGGTATCGCTCACCTAACTAAATTGCAGGCAATGACCGGCTATGCGCAGTTCAAGAAGGTTCCAGCTGCGAAGCTTTCAGTAATTGTCACCGGATTGATGTTGATCGTTGGTGGCTTATACGTTGCCCTCGGCGTTTACGCTGATTTAGGTGCACTACTTCTAGCCATTTTCTTGATTGCTTCAGCATTCATGATGCATAACTTCTGGACCATTCAGGATGAGCAAGCAAAGCAAAATGAAACCATCAGCTTCTTTAAGAACCTGGCTCTTGCCGGCGCAGCTCTAATCATCTTCGTGATGGTTGGAACTGGTGTTGATTTTGGCCCATCTATTACTGAAGGGCTTTTCAACCTCTAATCCAAACTTTGGATTAATTCTTAGTTAATCCCTCTCGCAGTAGCAAGTCGCGAGGGGGATTTTCTCTTTTCTTAACGATACGGTCTGATAGTGGAAATCCTGCTTGCCTTGGTTTGTGGTTTAGGCATAGGCGCTGTACTGGGATATGTAGGTGCAGGCGGATCGATGCTCGCTGTACCAGCGCTAATTTATGTCTTTGGTCTGAACCCGGTTCAAGCAACCACAGCATCTTTGCTGGTTGTCTTTATCGGCGCCGCCTCGGGTGCAATACCAAAATTGAAACGTGATGAAGTAATGATTAAGGAAGCCCTTGTTATCTGGGCTATTGGACTTTCAACGAATTTAACTGGAGCATATTTTCTTCCCCGAATTCCGGAAAACTTAGTTTTAACTGGATTTGCCTTGGTGTTGATTGCCGCTGGTGTTTCAATGTTGCTGCCAGCGCCAACTGCGACACAGGAACGCAAGATTTCCCCTATTGCATTGATTCTTATTTCACTAATCATCGGGGCTTTAACTGGTTTGTTTGGAATTGGCGGAGGCTTCTTGGCCATTCCAATTCTTATTCTGTTCTATAGTGTAGCTCCAGCTCGCGCCGCAGGAACATCTCTTTTCATCATAACTATAAACACACTCACCGGTTTTTTTGCACACTTCAGACATTGGGACGAAGTCAATTGGTTGATCCCATCATTAATGGCGCTGGTTGCATTAGTCATTTCCCGAGCCGCTTCTCACCACAGCTCAAAGCTCTCCCCTGTAACGCTGAAGAAAGCTTTTGCATTTTTCGTATTTGCCATCTCCGCATTTACACTTCTTGATACCTGGATTTTGTCATGAAACTAAATCGATTCCTTGGTGAATTTACGGGAACAGCAATCCTGTTAATCGCAGTAGTTGGCTCCTCTTATATGGCTCAGAATCTAACGACAGATGAAGCGGTTGCCCTATTAATTAATGCCTTAGTAACCGCTGCAATTTTGGCCATCATAATTAAGGGATTTATTGGCATCAGTGGTTCGCACTTCAATCCAGCGGTAACCATTGCTCTAGCGCTAAAACGTAAATTCAACCTCCGTGATGTACCGGGTTTTCTGATTGCTCAAGTATCAGGCGGTATCACTGGAGTGATAATCGCAAATGCTATGTTTTCAGAGGCATTACTCGAATTAAGTTCAAAAACTCGCAATGGCTACCAGGTCTTGATTGGAGAATCTATTGCTACCGCCGGATTGCTAGCGCTGGCATTATTCGCATCGAAGAATTTAGTATGGAAACTTATTCCACTTTGGATTTTCGGCGCCTACTTCTTTACTTCATCTACCTCATTTGCCAATCCTGCAGTAACAATTGCTCGGACCTTTACAACTTCCCCTTCCGGAATTGCTCCTGAATCAATTTTTGCATTCATCGTCGTACAAACCTTTACCGCATGTGCAGTAGCGGTTTTCGTCAAGGAGAAGTAAATGGATAAAAAAGCATCTGTACTTTTTGTTTGTGTTCACAATGCCGGGCGCTCTCAGATGGCGGCGGCCTACTTAAATCATTTGGCCGGAGATTGGGTAGAGGTCAGATCCGCCGGATCTGCTCCAGCTAACTCCATTAATCCAGCTGTCGTACAGGCAATGCTTGAGGAAGGTATAGATATCAGCTCCGAGACTCCTAAGGTTTTAACAAACAGCGCTGTTGAATCCTCAGATGTTGTAATCACAATGGGGTGCGGTGACGCCTGTCCTTTCTACCCCGGCAAGCGATATTTGGACTGGAAATTAGCTGATCCTGCCGGACAGGGAGTTGACGCAGTTCGCCCAATTAGAGATGAAATCAAGTCGTTGGTGAAAGAGTTAATCGACACTCTCTAGAATCACATCCGTGGATGGAGTTCTTGAGAAAGCCGCGGTGCAGCGAGCAATTGGCGCTATTAAATCACTAGGGATGCAAGGTGAAGTAAAAGTTCTATCAGATAGTGCAAAGACCGCAGCCGAAGCAGCAGCGGGTTTAGGAATTCAAGTTGGACAGATTGCGTCCTCAATAGTTTTTAAACTTCCAAGTGGGAATCCATTGTTAGTGATTACCTCCGGCCGACACCGAGTTGATACCGCGCGAGTGGCGCAATTACTTGGAGTTGATGAGTTGGGTCGCGCTGATGCAGATTACGTTAAGGAGCGATCAGGTTATTCAGTAGGTGGCGTATCACCAGTTGGTTGGGTTGCACCTCCAGAAAAAACTTTGATTGATGAGGCATTGAATGATTACCCTGAGGTTTGGGCTGCGGCCGGGCATCCCCATACAGTTTTCCCAACTTCATTTACTGAATTAGTTGAGGTAACAAAAGCCCAACCCGCGGTCGTAGGCGATTAAATGAATCCGCTTAATTATGAAATTAGCGGCGATGGCCCTGCTTTAGTTCTGGTTCATGGCCTGGGTTCCGCAGGTACCGTGTGGAAGCCAATTCGCGCCTTACTAAACAAAAGTTTCACTGTTGTGTCAGTAGATCTTCCTGGGCATGGAAAAACGCCGTATGTAAAAGGTCAACCGATGGACCCTCATTCCCTTGGTTTGAATGTATTAGAGCAGGTAAACAATTTAGGATTTGAAGAGTTCCATTTGGTGGGTAATTCACTCGGGGGTTGGATCTCACTTGAGTTAACCAGTGCGGCGCCACAGAATGTTTTATCTTTAACAGCTCTAGCACCGGCTGGCTTATGGCTTAATCCGTACAACCAGCGTTATCCCGGAACCGCAATACTCAAGTTTTTAGCCCGTTACACAAGTAAATTCGCTCCCACCGCTTTGCACTTTGAGGCCGCACGAAGATTAGGTTTTTTTGAAGTGAGCCCTAAGTGGAAACAACTTAGTTACGAAACCTGTCTTGATGCAACGATGGCCATGGCTGGAGCAACCGGTTATTACCCTGCATGGGACGGAATGTTGATGAAACGTTTTGATAGTTTCATTCCAGAATCAATTCCAGTCACGATTATTTTTGGCGACACCGACCGAACTCTGCCTCCCACAACATGTCAAGAGCGCTCTTTGGCTCCAGCTCATGCCAAATGGATAATCTTTCCGGAAACCGGACATGCTCCAATGTGGGATTCACCTTTAGATGTCGTGGATGAAATCAAGAAGAATGCAGCCGTTGATAAATGATTAAAGTTTTTTTCTGGCGGGTGCCTAAACGATATATACCTTGGGCTTTCTCAAGAATGGCACTAGATCGCATAGCTCTCTGGCGTATGGAGGGAGTGAGTTTCTGGAAATTGCTGGGAACAGGAAAAGGTGAAACTTTTACACCCCGTGATGGCGATGCAACTCGTTGGGGATTGCTAGTTGTTATTGATGACAATAAAACTGATTCGCTAAATCAGAGCAAACTTATAAATCGCTGGCGTCAGAAATCCTCATCGGAATTCAGCGTCGAATTGCAGCCCATATCCATCACAGGAAAGTGGTCTGGCGCGACGCCATTTTCAAATTTGTCTAAAGCTGATTCAAAATGGGAAGGCCCAGTTGTAGCAATCACTAGGGCGCGCATTAAATGGCGGAAAAACTTTTTGTTTTGGCGCAGCGTTCCACCGGTCACCAATAGTCTTCATAACTCCCCCGGCTTAAAGGCCGCCATCGGAATAGGTGAAGCCCCTATTGGACTTCAAGGAACCTTTTCGCTTTGGGAATCGGGTGAAGCGGTTCGCAATTTTGCCTACCGGGGTGAAGCTCATAAAGCGGTCATCGCTGCGACCCACCGCGAAAAATGGTACGCGGAAGAGTTGTTTGGACGTTTCGCGGTAACCAAAGCCGAAGGAAATTTATAGGGCACAATTGCCTTATGTCGGTACGCAATTATCGCCCACGGCGTGATCGACGGCGCAGTATTTCACCCGCCAAAAGTTTTATCTTAATTGCAGTTTTAACGGTCGCACTTGGTTTGCAAATTGCTTATCCATTAAGCGATGGAGAAAGTTTGCGCTTAATCACAATCGCAACGGTTTATTGGGCAGCTGGCGCAATGTTGTTGCATGCTTGGTTTGCCTACGGCATAAGTTATGCCTTGAGATTTCTTTTAATCACCTTTACTTATGCATTAATGGTTGAACAGATTGGAGTGAAAACTACCTGGCCATTTGGTAGTTATGAATATTCACCCACTTTGGGATATCAAATTTATGGTGTTCCACTAGTTGTGCCTTTTGCATGGATCATGATGGCGCATCCAGTATTTCTAGCTGCCAGAAGAATTGCTCCCGGTTGGGTCTTTCTAGTTGGCGGATATGGATTAATGGCCTGGGATTTCTTTTTAGATCCCCAAATGGTTTCTGCCGGACGCTGGACTTGGGATGTAACTGGAAGCACCGTTCCATTCCAGCCAGAGATTCCGCTTTCAAACGCCTTTGGTTGGTTGTTAACCGGTATGGGCTTAATGGCACTTCTTAACATCGCACTTCCAAGAGAGCGAAGGTCACTTGGAGCAAGCCGCGCCGTACCTGAGTTCTTCCTTGCCTGGACCTGGATAGGCGGAATCATCGTAAATGTTTTCTACTTCGACCGACCTGGCGTAGCGTTTTTCGCAGGAACTGCATTAGGAATATTAGTAATTTCCTATTACGTTTCAGTCCGCTTTGGTCGTCGTGATTAATTTTTGGGATTTATGAATGCTTGATATGGCTACTTTTATTCTTTTTGTAAACCTGATTCTTCTTGCAATAACCGTGATTAATGTGGCAACTGTGCGGACTGTTAAAAAAGCTCCAAGTGAGAAGATAACGGATTCAATATCAATACTAATTCCGCTGCGGAACGAATCTTCCAACGTAGCGGGCGTTATAAGTTCAGCGTTAAATCAAAAAGGCTTAAGCAGTTTTGAGGTTATTGCTCTTGATGATCATTCAACCGATGACACCGCCAATAAACTGCGGGATTACTCCGATTCCAATTTTCAAGTGATTGCTGGAGAAACTCTCCCCGAAGGTTGGCTTGGGAAAAACTTTGCCTGCAATCAGCTCGCTAAAGCCGCACATGGTGATTTTTTTGTTTTTGTAGATGCCGATGTCCGCTTGTCTGAGAATGCCATCGCCAATGCGATTGGATTAATGCGCAAACTTAATTGGGATTTTATTTCGCCATATCCACGTCAAATCGCCATTTCATTTCTCGAACGATTAACTCAACCTCTACTTCAATGGTCTTGGTTTGCAACACTCCCGCTTCGATTAGCGGAAAGATTGCAATTGAAATCAATGGTGGTCGCAAATGGTCAGTTCTTTATTGTGAGAAAAGATGCATATTTCACCTCAGGCGGTCATGAGGCGGTAAAAGCTGAAGTGTTGGATGACATGGAGTTGGCTCGAACTCTCGTAAGCAATTCTTATCGTGGTGGAGTTGCTGATGGTTCGAAGGTTTCACACTGTCGAATGTATTCAAATAACTCAGATTTGATAGAGGGTTATACAAAATCACAGTGGCGCGCCTTTGGAAATCCATTTGGAGCTTTCCTAATAAGTGCTGCTCTTTTCCTAACCTCCGCTTATCCATTTATCCTGGGCTTGAGTGGCAATGTTTTGGGATGGTATGGCTATTTCGCGATTGTTCTAACTCGACTATTGGTAGCAGCAAAAACTCAATCCGTTATTAGTTCAGCTATCTTGCATCCAATTAGCGCTCTGTTCTGGATTTACCTGATAATCCGCTCCTGGGTGAAGAAGCGACAAGGCGCACTGACTTGGCGAGGGAGAAAATTGTGAGTTATCACCGGGTAACTGATTCGCCAAAAAAAGTCATTGTCATCGGTGCTGGAATGGGTGGATTGGCCACCGCTGCCCGGTTAGCAAAACGCGGACACAAGGTTACAATTTTCGAAGCAACTGATTCAGTTGGTGGTAAGTGTCGCACCGAATGGATTGATGGTTTCGCTTTTGATGTCGGCCCTTCCCTTCTAACACTTCCAGCTGTCTATCGGGATTTGTTCTTAAAAACGGGCAAGCGAATTGAACATGTTTTGAATCTCAAGCCGGTCGACCCCGCATTCACCTATGTATTTCATGATGGCAAGAAAATTGTTTTCCCAAACCTTTCTCACAATAAGACGGTCACCGCTGTATCTGAGGCATTTGGCAATGAAGCTGGAAATCAGTGGCACAACTTGATGCAGCGAGCAGAACAGATGTGGGATTCCTCTAGAGAATCTTTTATTGAAGGTGAGCTGCGCTCTCCTTTGCAGCTACTCAAAAGGAAAAGCTTCTTTTCCGATCTAAAAACAATCGCACCATTTACTTCACTGAGATCTCTAACTTCAAGGTACACCGATAACACTTATCTAAAAAAAATCATTGACCGATATGCGACCTACACCGGATCTGATCCACGAGAAGTTCCAGCGGTTCTACTAACCATCGCATTTGTCGAAGAGGCTTTTGGGGCCTGGCACGTTGAAGGCGGTCTCGGTTCATTAGCTACCGCATTAGAAACTCGGGTCCGTGATTTGGGGGTAGAGCTTTATACCGGCATGAAAGTCGTCAAAATTGAGGTCAACAAAGGCAGCGCTACTGGGGTTACTCTAGAAGATGGCCGATTCATTGAAGCAGAGGCAGTGGTTGCCAATGCCGATGCCCAGCTGGTTTACAACCAACTTTTATCGAAAAATCGTAAGACCGCTAGACCTAGAAAATCTTTAAGAAAAGCAACCCCTTCCCTCTCCGGATTTAGTTTGCTGCTGGGGCTAGAAGGTAAATCAGATTTGGGCCACCACACCGTATTTTTCCCAGAGGATTACGATGCTGAATTTGATGACATCTTTAAATTTAAACAGCCTGTTAGAAATCCAGCAATCTATATATGCAATCCTGATGACCAAAAAATGCGTGAAGCAGCTGACAGTGAAAGTTGGTTTGTCCTCATTAATGCACCGCGCCACGAACCATTGGGCGGATTTGATTGGAATGCACCAGGGGTTAGAGAGCAATATGCAAATCACATTTTGGATTTGATGGAACAGCGTGGATTAAATGTCAGATCAAGATTAAATGTTATGGAGATTAGAACCCCAGCAGATTTGGAAGTACGCACTAATGCTCCAGGTGGTTCAATTTATGGAACCTCAAGCAACGGTGCGCGCTCTGCTTTCCTTCGAGCAAGAAATCGTTCTCCGATAAAAAATCTCTATTGTGTTGGCGGTTCTGCCCATCCTGGCGGAGGGTTGCCTTTGGTCGGACTTAGCGCGGAGATTGTCGCAACAGCGGTCGAAGAAAATTAAGTACTGTTAAAGCCGATAAGACTTGTAATACCGCCCAAGTCGTTGAAATTTCTACGACCAGATTAAATTCAAATAACCGGGCCACTAAAGCAATAAAGATAAAACTTGCCCGCACTGGTCGCTCAGATGCGGTGACAACTCCGATTTTGTTTATGCCAAGGCCACCAGCTCTCGCCCTCATGTACTCCTGAATGTAAGCGGCCAACCAAGCCAGAACAACCATTTCTACTGGTGCCCCGAGTTGGAACAGACCGTAAGCCCATAGCGCCTCTACTAATCGATCCATTATGGAATCCAGAGCCGCGCCCCATTTAGTAACGCGATTTGTAATGATTGCCAGAGTTCCATCTAGGCCATCTGCAGCAAGAGATAAGACTAAAAACAAGATTGCCCAATGAGAATCTATTGCATATACAAATCCAACTCCAAGCAGCAGCGAAATATATGAGAGTGCATTAGGGGTAACTTTTGCTTTATTTAAACCCTTACAGACTGCATAACTAATTGAAAGCCAGCCCTTTACAACTCCAGAGACTTTGGCGCCACCATGCAGCGTGCTCCACTTTTCTAGAAATTCGACTTTATTCATCGCAATCCAACTTGTTTGATAATTTCCAAAGTCGAGGAGGCGGAGTTCATAGTATAGAAATGAAGTCCAGGAACTCCTCGATTCAAAAGTTTTTTGCAAAGCTCAACTGAAATTTCGATTCCAATTTCTCTAATTGCTTCAGGATTAGCCTCTTTACCGGAGAACCGCTCAGTTATTTCCAGCGGAATAGGGGTTCCGGATAGCTCGGCCATTCTTTTGAGCTGAGCCAAGTTAGTAATCGGCAATATTCCAGCATAAAGATCTAGCTTGGAGTTGTGGAGTTTTAGACTCTCTGCCAAATTGAAATATCTCTCAGCTTGGAAGAAAAATTGTGTAGTGGCAAATGTGGCGCCACGTCGCTCCTTCTCTAGCAAAACCGATAAATCTTTTTGGAAATCACCATTTGATGCTGGATGACCATCCGGAAAAGCGGCAACCCCAACTTCAAAACCCATCGAAATTGCTAAGGAAACTAATTCATCGGCGTGATTAAAGCCATCTTGTGTGGCAACCCATGGGGCACTAGGCCCTCCAGTTGGATCTCCGCGAAGTGCAAGAATTGATTTGATTCCAGCTGCTGAGTACTGATTTAAAACATTTACTAGTTCGGATTTACTGGAACCTACACATGTTAAATGTGCAATGGTTGGAATGCCGGTTCGTTTTGTTATCTCCGAGGTGATTCTTACCGTTCTATCCCTGCTCGAGCCTCCAGCACCATAGGTAACAGATACAAAATCTGGGGCGTATTTTTCAAGTGAAGATAGTGCACTCCAAAGCCGTTCCTCCCCTGGTTCATCTTTAGGGGGAAAGAACTCGACAGAGAAGGTAGGCGCGCTTTCCATATAGCGGGAGGGTACCGTTGCGCCGTGAATTCTTTGGATCTTTCTGACCTGCGCCATCAAATCAACCAGGCGTTGGCCGATTTCACTTCTACGCGGAGCAAGAGTCTGGTTGAAATTGGTTCCGAGTTGAGCCCTGTGGCTAATGCATTGCATGAATTCATAAATGATGGCGGTAAAAGATTCCGGCCGATATTCGCCAATCTCGGATATTTAGCGGGAGGCAATAGACCAAAATCAGAGATTTTGCGTGCATGTACCGCTTTAGAGCTGGTTCATGTTTGTGCCTTGATTCATGATGATGTTATGGATGGCTCAGATACTAGAAGAAACAAACCAGCAATCCATAGAAGATTTGAAAGCATGCATCAAACGCAAGGCTTGCGCGGCGATGCGGAAAAATTCGGACATGCCTCAGCAATCCTTTTAGGAGACCTAGCCCTGGTTTGGGCAGATCGCATGCTGCACTCATCTGGAATCTCGCAGGATGAATTTTTAAATTGCCAAGATGTGTTTTGCGAAATGCGTGATGAACTAATGGCAGGTCAGTATTTAGATGTTCTAGAAGGTGCACTTGCAACTACTAGCGTTGAGCGCTCCATGAAGGTCGCTAGATTTAAATCTGGAAAATACTCGATTGAAAGACCGCTTCACTTTGGCGCTGCACTAGCTGGCAACTTTCAACTTCTTCCAACATTTTCCGCCTATGGACTTCCGCTTGGGGAAGCTTTTCAGCTACGTGATGATGTTTTGGGTGTCTTTGGTGATCCAGCGGTAACTGGAAAGCCGGCAGGTGATGATTTAAGAGAGGGAAAGCGAACAGTTCTTATTGCCATGACAATGGAGCGAGTTGATGCAGATTCGCGTCAACTACTCGAGAAATCACTTGGAAACCCAGCCATCAGCGACTCTGAGATTAAGAATTTGCAGCAGATTATTGAAAGCAGTGGCGCTAAAGCAGAGGTTGAGAAACTCATCACAGAGCTAACCGAACGGGCTATTTCTGTGTTGCGAGAGCCCTCTGGTGGCACCACTATTGCTACCAATGTCGCCGAAGCGCTAGAGCAGATGGCCATCATTGCAACCCAACGGAGCTTATAAATGCGCACCATAAAAGGTAAAAGCGATCACGTAGTTGTGGTCGGAGCAGGTCTGGCTGGGTTGAGCACCGCATTGCGATTAGCAGGTGCAGGTCGACAGGTAACCATTATTGAACGCGAGTCCTTTCCCGGCGGTAGAAATGGCTTACTCAACAAATCAGGTTACGCCTTCGATACTGGACCTACTGTTTTAACGATGCCGGATCTAATTTCCGATGCCTTAGCCTGCGTTGGCGAAAAGCTTGAGGACTCGCTGGAGTTAATGCCGCTTCAACCTCTGTATCGAGCTTTTTATCATGATGGTTCGCAGCTAGATGTTCATGCTAATACTGCAGCCATGGAGGCTGAGATTGAAAAGGTTATCGGTAGTGATGAAGCTGCTGGATATAGAAGGTACGTGGATTTTGTAACAAAGTTGTACCGCTATGAGATGAATGACTTCATAGATAAAAATATCGATACTCCATTCAATTTGCTGACACCCAATTTAGCCCGACTAATTGCTTTGGGTGGATTCAGAAGACTCGCGCCAAAAGTTTCCCAATTTCTAAAAGATCCTAGAACTCAAAAGGTTTACTCCTTCCAAGCTATGTACGCCGGGGTCTCACCGCAACAGGCATTAGCCATCTATGCCGTTATTGCCTACATGGATTCAGTAAACGGAGTTTTCTTTCCTAAAGGTGGCATGCACGCAGTACCTCGAGCATTGGCAGCAGCTGCACAAAAACATGGTGTAACAATCAAATACAACACAACGGTCGAGAAAATTGAGCGCAACAATTCGCGGGCTACCGCCGTTATTACCACCAGCGGCGAACGTATTGCCTGTGATGCGCTGGTGCTGAATCCGGATCTACCAGTTGCTTGGCGGGATCTCCTTGGCAAAAACCCTTGGTCGGTAAAACGTCTGAACTACTCCCCTTCTTGCGTCACCATTCTTGCGGGTTCAAATAAGAGTTATGACCATCTGGCTCATCACAATATTCATTTCGGCGAATCTTGGGATGGCGTTTTTGATGAACTAATCAAGAAGAAAACTTTGATGAGCGATCCAAGCTTGCTAGTAACAGTTCCTTCCAAGGATGATCCAAGTCTTGCGCCGGCAGGAAAACACAGTTATTACATTCTCTTCCCTACTCCAAATCTTGATGCCGATATCGATTGGAAGAAAATGAAGTCCAAGTATCGCGATCAGATGTTGGCGACAATGGAGGAACGTGGTTACCACGGTTTTGCCGACTCAATTGAGGTTGAGCATGTGACAACTCCATTGGAATGGGAGCAGATGGGATTAGAGCGAGGAGCGCCGTTTGCAAGTGCGCATACCTTCTTTCAAACCGGACCGTTCCGTCCCCGCAATATGGCAAAAGGTTTTGAAAATGTTGTTTTCACGGGAAGTGGAACCCAACCTGGTGTTGGAGTACCAATGGTATTAATTTCCGGTCGCTTGGCAGCAGAAAGAATTGTTGGACCGGTTAAGTAAACGGTTTTTAAAATTCTTATGAATGAATTAGACGCCGCTGGAATTTCAGATCATTTATTACGTGAGTCTTATATTGAATGCAAAAGATTGAACTCTTTGCATGGAAAAACTTATTACCTAGCTACTCTCCTGCTCCCAAAAGCTAAGCGACCACATGTTCATGCGCTTTACGGCTTTGCTCGATACGCTGATGAAATTGTTGATGATTTACAGTCCACCCTTACTCCACAAGAAAAATCTGATGCACTAAGGCGCTGGAGTGATCAGATGTTGCAGGACATCTCTAATGGAAGAAGTTCTGATCACGTGGGTCGGGCTTTGGTGGATACCGTTCAACGCTTTGAGATTCCAATTGCTTACTTTGAAGCGTTTTTGCATTCAATGGCGATGGACTTAACTGTTACTGAGTACCAAAGCTATGAAGATCTTATGGAGTACGTCTATGGATCTGCAGCCGTTATCGGACTGCAAATGGTTCATGTACTGGGCGCATTGGAGGGTAAAAAAGAGGCTGCTCTGCCATTGGCAGAAAAGCTTGGAATCTCCTTTCAATTAGCGAACTTCATTCGAGATGTCGGCGAGGATTTAGAGCGAGGAAGGGTTTATCTCCCTCTGGCGGAGCTGCAAAAGTTTGGGGTTTCTAGAAAGATGTTGGAAGCTCGTCAAATAACACCGCAGATTATTGAAGCTTTGAAATTTCAGATTGCTAGGGTGCGAGAGCTGCAAAAGCAAGCTGATGAAGGCATTTTGATGTTGTCAGCCGATTCTCGCCCCTGCATCAAGGCGGCAAGTGAACTTTATTGTGGAATCGTCGATGAGGTTGAGAAAATTGATTACGACGTATTTAACAAAAGAGCCAAGACTTCTAATTGGCGCCGCGCTAAAACTGCTTTTCCTGCTTGGCTACAAGCGGTGCAAGCGCGATAGTTGTTAGTGCTTCTGCACGCCTTTTCGTCCCCAGTACATCCATAAAGAGATTGTCATAACTAGCATCGAAAATCCAAAAAGTAGATCTTCTGCGGGAGCTGCGGCGATTCTGATTCCAGTAATTACATCTTCATCGTAGGTAAGAATTCCGCGGGATGTTAACCACCAATTAGTAATCAATTGGAAAAAAAGCAGGATTGCATAAGCACTCCAAAAACTTTTCCGGGTCAAGATCCGAGATTTGGTGATAAACAAATCAAACAAAACCACAGTAGGGATGGCCAACAAAACTAATTGAGTGTAGGTCATGTTTCATCTCCAAAGGACCAGTGGTTGTTTACCGCCCGCACCGCTTCGATAGTCATCAGAGCCGCAAGTGGCACAACTAGAAAAAACAGAAACTCCTCCAATGGAATCCCGGAAGGTCCATAAATTCCGACAACTTGTTCTTTGTCGAAAAACCAATGACCGGAATGCACCGCGTAGTAATCCCAAATTAAGAAAACAGTTGCAGTTGGAATTATGCTCAGAAGCGCTCGTTTAAAACGACGAAGCACCCCTACTTTGAAGATAACTTCCAGCCAGAATGAACCCACAACAGTAAAGGTCAACATGGCGAAGTAACTGAACTTGAGCACGGCTTATGTTAATCTCTCGTCTATTCGGGAGCCAAAAGTTGGCTGAGAGGACCGCGAGGTCGACCGTTGGACCAGTTCGGTAATGCGAATTGGAAGGGAGTTAGTAATGTCTACATTTTTCACCGCCTGGGGATATGAAGTTTCTTATCTGGAGTTTGCATCGGTAATCGCCTCTTTTATCGCTGTAATTCTCGGCGCCTTGGGCAAGAGGATTGCCTGGCCCTGGTGGTTTCTAAGCAGCGCTTTGTACGGAGCTTTCTTCTATCAGGTGGATCTCTTCGCTAGTGCGATATTGCAGATTGTGTTTATTGCGGCGGCAGTTTGGGGTTGGTTTGGTTGGAGCGCTAAAGGTGCACAGCCTCGTTATATGTCCAATAAAGAAAGATTGCTTTGGCTCCTAGCTCTAATTGGAATTTGGTTGATTAGTGCACCTGCATTAGCCGATATTGGAGCTGCTGCTTCAAAACCAGATTCCTTCTTGTTAGTTTCCAGCACTATTGCGCAGATTGTTATGGTTTTGCAAAGACACGAAACCTGGATTTTGTGGATTGTGATTGATGCATTTGGAACTTACCACTACGCAAATCAAGAGTATTGGTTTACTGCGGTTCTGTATGCAGCTCTAACTGCGATTGCCATTTTCGGCTGGTTTAGTTGGCGAAAACTTCAATCAAGCCAGAGAGCATGAAACATTCAATTTCACTTCAAGATGTTATAAAGGCAATTGAAGTTGGTGAGCGAAGAAGTAAACAGGCTCAGATAATTGCAATTGATGGACCTGCAGGAGCTGGAAAGACTACTCTGGCGCGAAAGCTTGAAGCGAGTTACCCCAACAAAGTTATTCATGTTATTCATATGGATGACCTTTATGACGGTTGGGAAAACGCCTTGACCCCCAATTTAACCCGTATTCTTGAGAGCGGAATTGCAAAACCCGTAAGCGAAGGAAAAGCTTATGAATATCGCAAGTACGACTGGCTCGCAGGAAGGTATGGGGAACTAGAGCGGCATCCACATCCGGAAATCTTGATACTTGAAGGGGTTGGATCCGGACAAAAGGCGGTTCGCAAATACCTTGATCAACTCATTTGGATTGATATCGAATCTGAAGTTGGCTTGAATCGAGTATTACGTCGTGATGGTGATTACATAGAGAATCACATGCGAATCTGGCAAATGCGGGAATCAGAGCACTTTAAGCAAGAAAACACCCGAGATTGCGCCACTATTCGCATTGATGGGAAGAGTTTCATCTAAAATTCCGGACGTGTCTGACTTATCGGGAGAAACTATCGATGGTCGATACCAGCTCACCCGAATAGTCGCTTCAGGTGGCATGGCCACGATTTACGCTGCGCTAGATCTTCGTCTTGATCGTCAAGTTGCGGTCAAGGTTATGCATCCACACTTGGCGCAGGATGAACAGTTTGTCTCTAGATTCATCAGAGAAGCCAAAGCCGCTGCATCTCTCTCCCACCCAAATATCGTTGCAGTTCTAGATCAGGGTTGGAATCAAGGTGGAGTTCCTTGTGTATTTATCGTAATGGAGTTAGTAGAAGGCTCCACTCTACGGGACTACTTACATGAACAGGGCTCGCTCTCAGTTGAGAGAGCGCTACAAATCATAACTCCAGTTGCTAGCGCACTTGCTGCCGCGCACAAACTTGGAATCGTTCATCGTGATATAAAACCAGAAAATATTTTGGTTTCTAAAGAAGGCCGAATAAAAATTGCCGACTTTGGTTTAGCCAGAGGAGCATTACTCGGCAGCACCATGACCGCTGAGTCGAGTGTGATCTTAGGCAGCGTTTCTTACCTATCTCCTGAACAGGTGCAACGTGGAATCTCAGACCCCAGAAGTGATGTCTATTCACTTGGAATTGTTTTATTTGAGGTCTTAACCGGGCAAAAGCCTTATCAGGGAGAAGATCCAGTACAAGTTGCGATTCGTCACGTGAATGATCGAGTTCCCGCTCCTTCAACTTTGAAATCAAGCATCTCAAAGGAAGTGGATGAGCTAGTACTTCGTGCTACAAACATTGATCCAGACAAGAGACCAAAAGATGCCGGCGAGTTTCAAGAGCTATTGCGAGCTCTCTCCGAAAGGCTCGATCCAAAACGGCGCCAACTAAGTCTGGAGCTGGATTTACCTCCTATTCCTATCAAATCGACAACAAAAGAAAAGAAGAACAAGTTTTCACTTACCGATAACAAATCGGAGAGAAACGAGGAAGCCGTGGCGAAAAAAGAGAAGACCAGCTCTACTAGCAAGAAAAAGTTATCGCCTCGAGTGCAGCGAAATCGCAGAATTGCAGCTGGCCTCGCTCTATTACTAGCGGCTCTCACTTGGTATGTAGGTATCGGGCCAGGATCCAAAGTAGTTGTTCCCTCATTAGCCGGGCTAACTCTTCAGCAAGCTAAATCACAGCTGAAGGATTTAGGTTTAAATCTGGATATCGCTCGAGAAGAGTTCAGCGAGGATATTCCAGAAGGCAAAGTTATTTCTTCAGATCCAGCCGGCGGAGGCAGATCAGAGCCAGATGGCACAGTTTCAGTAACAATCTCGCGAGGCAAAGAGCGATATGCAGTACCCAATTTACAAGGTTTGAAACTTGATGTTGCGGAATCACTACTAAAAGATAACAAGCTGGTAGTTGGAGAGGTTATTGAAGAGTTCTCGACCGAGTTTCCTAAGAATTTCATTATGCGCTCAGCTCCCGCCGCTGGAGAGAAAATAAAGCGAGATAGTCAAGTAAATATTTTTATTTCAAAAGGTATTGAGCAAGTTGGCATTTCTAGTTACAAAGGAAAGAGTGGCGAACAAGCTCTAAATGAGTTGACTGAAGCCGGATTTGAAGTTGAAACTAAATATGTATTTAGCGAAGACCTTCCAGTAGGTGCTGTCATTAGCCAATCCCCTGCTGCCGGAGAGGCAGATAAGGGCAGCACCGTTACCTTGTTAGTTTCCAAGGGTTCAGAATTTGTATTCATTCCTAATATTTTCTCTGTTTCAGAGGAGAAGGCGATTGCTACTCTAAAGGACCTAGATCTAAAAGTTACCGTGAAAAAGGTCGGAAATAAGAAGAATAAAGTGGTAACTAATGTCTCGCCAAAGGTTGGAACCAAAGTTAAACGTGGCTCAAACGTGACTATCACTGTAGGGTAACGCGATGCCATCACCCAGAAAACCTCGCATCGGTGCTCATGTCCCAACTACAGGTGGTATGGCCAAGCGCTCTATTCAGTATGCGCAAACCATCAAAGCTGAAGCGATTCAGGTTTTCGCCTCAAGTCCGCGAACTTGGGCGATGCCAGAGTCAAACCCAGTTGCAGATGAAGCCTTTGTAGCCAAAACTCAAGAGCTTGATATCGAAACCTATGTGCACGCACCATTTTTGATTAATCTCGGCTCCCCTACCGAAGCGACTTACAAGAACTCATTGGCCTCCACTTCTTACTCTTTAAAGCGGGGACGAGAGATCGGTGCACTAGGTGTTGTCATCCATACCGGGTCTGCCGTAGATGAAGCTCACGTAAAGCAGGCATGGAAACAAATTCATGATGGAATGATGCCAATCCTGGAAAAACTTGATGATCAGGATCCTTGGTTATTGCTAGAGCCGACGGCTGGTCAAGGTCAGTCATTAGTGAAGAAGCTTGATGATCTAACTAAGTACTTTGAAGCTTTAGAGTGGCATCCAAAAGTTGGTGTTTGCTTAGACACCTGCCATGTATTTGCAGCCGGGCATGACATAAAAACTAAAGGTGGAATGGCCAAAACTATTGACCTTTTAGTTGAAGTCGCAGGAAAAGAGCGAATCCAACTTATTCATGCCAATGATTCCATGGATGTTTTGGGTTCACTTAAAGATCGCCATCAAAACCTGGGCGAAGGAGAGCTCGGAATCAAGCCATTTGCCGAGTTAATGGCACATCCCGCAGTTGCTAACGCCCCTTTGATTCTGGAAACTCCAGGTGAAGAGCCAGAGCATGGAAAAGAAGTGGCGGCTCTACGCAAGATGCGCGATAAATAATGCAGCTTAAGTTAGCGCCATGGGCGTTGTTGGCCGTTGCAGCCATGTGGGGAATTTCCTTTGTTTGGATGAAAGATATTCTGGATCAACAGGATGTTTACAGCTTCCTAGTTTCACGTTTCTTAGTTGCCGCAATTGCGATGATCGCAATAAGGCCGAAGGTACTTAAACAATTTAACAAAGATTTGGTTTTAAAGGGTTTAGTAATCGGAGCCGCGCTTGGCGCCGGATATATCTTTCAGACTCTTGGCCTAGATCGCACTACCCCCGCAATCACTGGATTTATAACGGGGCTTTATGTAGTCATAACTCCATTATTGGCTTTCCTATTTTTAAAAGAAAAGTTAACGCTCGCGATTAGTTTCTACATACTTCTCGCAGTTGCTGGACTTGCGGTCTTATCAATTGAAGGTTGGAGCGTCGGAACAGGTGAGATTTTCGTCCTTATTTCTGCCGCTCTTTTCGCCTTGCACATAATCCTGCTTGGCAGTTGGAGTAAAAGTTTCGATGCCTACGCACTAACAGTTGTTCAACTCACCAGTTGTGCTCTAGTCGCAGCAATACCGGCACTGATCAATGGATACAAGGCGCCGCCCGATATGCAAGTTTGGTCAGTAGTTTTGTTTACCGCAGTTTTTGCAACCGCATTTGCCTTCGTGATTCAAACCTGGTCTCAAGCCAGAATATCCACGACAAAGGTAGCTGTAATCCTGACTATGGAAGTTGTATTTGCCGCTTTGTTTTCCTTTATGTATGGAATGGAACCCTTCACCTTGAGACTGGCAGTCGGCGGTGGAATGGTTTTACTCGCAATGCTCGCCATCGTGCAACCGAGGGTTTCCAATCAGTCTCGTAGCTGAGATTATTGCCCCATGAACGCAGCGTTAGAGATCGTCGATTTACGTTCCGACACAGTCTCAAAACCAACTCCACAAATGCGAGCAGCAATTGCTGAGGCCGCGGTTGGAGATGATGTTTACTCTGATGACCCAACTGTTAACTCACTTGAAGAGCGAATTGCAGAAATGTTTGGCAAAGAGGCGGCGCTCTTTACTCCTACCGGTTCGCTTGCAAATCAATTGGCCATCAGAACTTTGGTAGGGCCAGGCGAAGAGTTGATTTGCGAGGCTAACTCACATATCGCGCGCGCTGAACTAGGAGCAGCTGCGGTTTTTAGCGGCATTACAACCAGGACTTGGCGCGATGAACGCGGGCTTTTAGATCATGAAAACGCTATGAGCTTTGCGCGACCAAACTCCGGACCATACCTAGTTTCCACCACAGCAATCGCAGTTGAAAATACCCACAACTTTGGCGGTGGAACAGTTCAATCATTATCAGAGATCTCGGCCCTGCGAAAAGCCAGTGAACCGATGGGTATGGCGATGCATTTAGATGGCGCAAGGATTTGGAATGCCCACGTTGCCAGTGGAATTTCTTTCGCAGAGTTCGGAAAATACTTTGACACCATTAGCGTCTGCCTATCAAAAGGTTTGGGTGCCCCAGTTGGCTCATTAATGATCTCCACTAAAGAACGGGTTTCAAAAGCGCGAATTTGGCGAAAGCGATACGGGGCCGGCATGCGACAGATTGGAATTCTTGCCGCCGCAGGTCATTATGCTTTAGATAACCACATCGAATTGCTGGCTCAAGATCATGTCAAAGCAAAACAACTTGCTAAGGCATGTGCGCAAGTGGCGCCTTCAACGATAAATCCCAGCCATGTTGAAACCAATATTGTCGGTCTCGATCTCGCTGGATCAAAGTTAACTGCAGCTGAGTTTGCTGCAGCAGCAAAGGCAGAAGGCGTTTGGGTAAGCGCACTGGGTCCCACATATGTGCGCCTGGTTACCCACTTGGATGTAAGTGATTCGCAGATTCAAAGAGCTAGCGAGATTCTGCAAAAATTACTGCAGCGCGCCTTCATGGCGTAATAGCCAATCTTTTGCCTTAAGACCATAAGCATAATTTCCCAATGCTCCACCGGTCTTAACAATTCTGTGACAAGGAACGACTATGGCAATCAAGTTGTTTGCGCAGGCCGAACCGGCTGCGCGCACCGCATTAGGAGATCCAGCTTTAGCCGCTAACTGAGAATAGGAAATTGTTTTGCCCGCTTTGGTGCGCCGCATCGCACGCCAAGCTCGTTGTGAAAACTCTCCACCTATTTGACGTTCTGAAATTTTCTCAAGTGCAAGTAAGTCTCCGGAAAAATAATCAGAAATCAAATCAGTTATACCTGAGATATTACGAACGGTTTTAAAACCTAACTTACGATCTTGCTCAGCAAGTCCTGATTTGAGCCGGCTCGGCTCACCAAAGCCGGCGGCTAACAAAATGTCCTCTTTAGATATTACCGATAGCCTTCCAATTGGGGTCTTTACACTTGAAATTAATAGCGACTCCATGAAACTTACTTTCGGTCGCGCAACATTTCTGCAACCAAGAATGCCAACTCCAGAGATTGGGTGTGGTTAAGTCTTGGATCACATGCAGTTTCGTAGCGCGTAGCTAAATCATCATGAGAGATTTCCTCGCCTCCGCCAACGCACTCAGTAACATCATCGCCGGTTAGCTCTATATGAATGCCACCTGGATGGGTGCCAAGTTTTTGATGTACTTCAAAGAAGCCTTTAACCTCTTCCAGCACATCATCAAATTTACGGGTCTTGTAACCACTAGGAGCTTCGTAGGTATTTCCATGCATTGGATCGCAAACCCAAAGCACTTTTGACCCCGACTTAGTAACAGCTTCAACTATTGCCGGAAGAATATTTCTGATATTTCCCGCACCCATACGGGTAATGAAGGTAAGTCGACCAGGCTCATTCTCTGGGTTTAACTCCTTAATTAAAGACAGCGCATCCTCTGGTGTTGTCTTTGGTCCAATCTTCACGCCAATTGGATTCTTAATCTTCTTCGCAAAATCCATATGCGCGCCATCAATTTGTCTGGTCCGCTCGCCGATCCAAACGAAGTGTGCCGATACGTCATACGGAAGACCGGTGCGTGAATCAATTCTGGTTAGAGCTTTTTCGTATTCAAGAATCAAAGCTTCGTGGCTGGAGTAAAAATCTACTGTTTTGAACTCTTCAGGATTGATTCCAGCACTTCGCATAAAATCTAGAGCGCGACCAATTTCATTTGCCATTGCTTCATAACGAGTGCCGATTTTTGAATCTTTAACAAAACCCTTATTCCATTCATGGACCAATCTCAGATCTGCAAATCCGCCCTGGGTAAATGCTCGAACTAAATTGAGAGTTGCAGATGATGTGTTGTACACCCTGACCAATCTTGCTGGATCTGGGGTGCGAGCTGACTCAGTGAATTCCAAATCATTTACCGCATCGCCGCGATAAGCTGGTAAAGAAACATCGCCCCGTTTTTCAAAATCATTGCTGCGCGGTTTTGCGAACTGGCCAGCCATTCGACCAACCTTGATAACCGGCAAGCTAGCACCATATTGAAGTACAGCGGCCATCTGCAAAATTGTTTTTATGCGATTTCTAATTGAATCCGCTGTTGCAGCAGCAAAGGTTTCGGCACAGTCTCCACCTTGCAACCAAAAAGCCTTGCCATCTGCCGCTTCTGCAATTCGCGCCTTTAAGTTGTCACACTCTCCTGCGAACACCAAAGGTGGCAAGGACTTTAATTCACTAACCGCCTTATCTAATGCCGCCTTATCGGGCCAAGCTGGCTGTTGGGCAGCTTTCAATGAATCATCAAACAATCCATCGATTGAGTTTTGTGTATTCATATCGCCGGCCATGGAGTCAAGGTTAGAGAATGATCGAGGTAGTTTGCGCAGTAATTATCCGAAGAAAACTTCGGCTTCGGCTAGCAGCGCAGGATCTACCGTCTTTAGCTTCTCGGTTGCAGAGGCCAAAGGAACTCGGGCGATGTTTGTGCCATGAAGCGCAACCATCTTGCCCCAATCGCCTTCATGTGCCGCTGTTATTGCATGCAAACCGAAGCGAGTGGCCAGAACACGATCAAAGGCGGTTGGAGTTCCACCACGTTGGATGTGGCCGAGAATTGAGGTTCGAGCTTCAGTTCCAGTGCGCTTCTCAATCTCCTTAGCCAGCCACTCTCCGATACCGGAAAGCTTTACATGGCCAAATGCATCCAGGGTGGAATCCTTGGTAATCAAGTCTCCATCCTTTGGCAGGGCGCCTTCAGCCACCACGATGATTGGCGCGTAGGACTGCTCGAAGCGAGACTCCACATACTTACAAACTTTATCGATATCAAATGGAACCTCTGGAATAAGGATGCAGGAAGCACCGCCGGCAAGTCCGGAGTGCAACGCGATCCAACCAGCATGACGGCCCATAACTTCAACAATTAATGCTCGATGATGTGACTCTGCGGTGGTGTGCAAACGGTCAATAGCTTCAACCGCAATATTTACCGAAGTATCAAAACCAAATGTGTAATCGGTGTTATTTAAATCGTTATCAATAGTCTTAGGAACGCCAATTACCTTTACACCTAATGCGTGAAGCTTTGTAGCAACTCCTAGAGTGTCCTCGCCACCAATTGCAATTAAAGCATCGATGTTCATCTTGGCTAGGTTTTCTTTGATGCGCTCTACGCCATTTTCAATTTTGAATGGATTGGTGCGTGATGATCCAAGGATGGTTCCACCGCGCGGCAAAATTCCACGGGTCGCTGCGATATTCAGCGGCATCGTTAATCCTTCTAACGGACCCTTCCAGCCATCGCGAAAGCCAATGAACTCGTAGCCGTATTCTTTCTCGCCTTTTCGAACCACTGCGCGAATAACAGCATTAAGACCTGGGCAATCTCCGCCACCTGTGAGCACACCGAAACGCATAAAAATACTCCGATTAGATTTACTAGAGGTTTGAGGTCTTCGTTGACCGCGGGCGAAAGTCTACCTTATTCAAAGTTTGACATTGGGACTCTTAGCTAACTTAAGGGCTTATCTAGCGCGTTACGGTGATGCCTTTACCTACGACTACAACTCCCCCAGAGGAAACTGTGAATCTCTCGCGATCTCGATCCAAGTCGTACCCAATTGTTGCACCTGGTTCTACAACAACATTTTTATCAAGAATTGCATTCTTAATTTTTGCTCCCTCACCTACCCTCACTGAAGGCATCAAAACCGCACTTTCAACCGCGGCATCGCGATTCACCATTACGTCATATGAAGCAACAGTTCTGCGCAATTCTCCGCCTGAAATGATTGATCCAGCTCCAACTACCGAATCAAATGCAATTCCGCGTTCGGAGAATTTAGCTGGTGGGTTTGATGGAGGGTTAGTCAAGATTGGCCACTGGCGATTGTAAAGATTGAAAATCGGCAGTGGAGAAACTAAATCCATATGTGCATCAAAGTAAGAGTCTATTGAACCCACATCCCGCCAATAACCTTTGTCTCGCTCGGTTTCACCTGGGACTACATTGTTTGCAAAATCGTAAACTTTTGCCAGTCCCGCATTTGTCATCGCTGGAATTATGTTTCCGCCAATATCATGACGACTATCAGGATCCTCCGAATCAATTATCAAAGCCTCTTCCATTGCATCTCGGCGGAAAATGTAATTTCCCATCGATACCAATGCTAAATCTGGATGACCTGGCATTGCAGGTGGATTAGCAGGCTTTTCATGAAAAGCTTTAATTGTAATTCCATCTTCTGCTAACTCAATGACGCCAAACTCTGAGGCCTCACTTCGCTTAACTCGAATAGCCGCTACTGTCACGCCTGCGCCAGTCTGTAGATGCTGTTGATACATCTGATCTGGATCCATTCGATAAACGTGATCAGCACCAAACACGATTACGTGCTTCGGATTCTCATCATGAATTAAATTAAAGTTTTGCAAAATTGCATCAGCGCTACCTGTATACCAACGAGGACCTAATCTTTGTTGTGCGGGCACCGGAGTTACATAGTTACCCAATAAATTAGACATACGCCAAGTTGTGGTTATGTGGCGATCTAGAGAATGTGATTTGTATTGAGTAAGAACTGCAAGTCGTAGAAAGCCGGCATTTACTAGATTTGATAAAACAAAATCGACCAAGCGATAGGAGCCGCCGAAAGGCACCGCTGGCTTTGCGCGATCCGCTGTTAATGGCATCAAACGCTTACCTTCACCACCAGCAAGAACTATTCCTAACGGAAGATCTAAGCGCGCCATGCCCTAACGATACTCTTAGCGGGTGAGCAATAAACAGGTCAAAGTAGCCATGATTACCAAGGAATGGCCGCCAAAAATCTACGGCGGAGCTGGGGTTCATGTGACAAACCTGGTTTCTGCTCTAAATCAGCTCCCAGAAATTTCATCTCAGGTTCATTGCTTTGGTGAAACGCGAAATGACGCCCACGCTTATCCAATAACTGGAGAATTAACCCAATTAAATCCAGCCCTTCAAGCATTACTAATTGATAGCGATATTGCTATGGGGCAATCAACTCCAATTGCAGAGGCGAATGTTGTTCATAGCCATACTTGGTATGCAAACTTTGCTGGATATTTAGCAGCTAAAAGTTATGGAATTGCTCATGTTGCAACAGCCCATTCCCTCGAACCACTTCGACCTTGGAAAGCTGAGCAACTTGGCGGCGGCTATCAAATTTCTTCCTGGGTGGAAAGATTAGCTTTTGAAAACGCATCTGCAATTATTGCTGTTAGCGATGGGATGCGATCCGATGTCCTCAAGGCGTATCCCAGTGTTGATCCAACAAAAGTATTTACAATTCGAAATGGCATCAACACCGAAAAGTTTGTCCCAAACAATGATGCCAAAGTAATTGAGAAATATGGCATCCACTCTAAGTACGCGATGTTCGTAGGTCGAATCACTCGGCAAAAGGGTCTGGCACACGTACTTCGCGCTTGGCAAAGTGTCAATCCAGATTTCACATTGGTATTAGCTGCGAGCTCTCCCGATGAACCGGCCATTGGCCAAGAGGTAGAAGCATTAATTGCTGAACTTTCCGAAGCCCGTGGAAACATCATTTGGATTAAAGAAATGTTGCCGCACCATGAATTAACCGCGCTACTTACACAAGCGCAGGCATTCCTTTGTCCTTCAATTTATGAACCGCTAGGAATTGTTAACTTGGAAGCCATGGCTTGCGAAACAGCAGTCGTTGCATCCAATGTTGGAGGAATTCCAGAGGTAGTCGCCGACGGCAAAACAGGAGTGCTAGTTGAATATACAAAGGATGCACCGGAGTTCGAAAAGCGACTTGCTAAAGCAATAAATGATGTGATGTCTAATACTGAGTTGGCAGTTAGTATGGGAAAAGCTGGTCGAAAAAGAGCGGTTGAGGAATTTGGCTGGGATAAGGTTGCGCAACAAACTATCGATTTGTATCGGAGCGTAATCAAGTAAATGTCACGTAAAGGTTGGGGCTTGTTTGCCCTAGTGGGTTTGCTTTGGGGCGTCCCATACCTATTCATGAAAGTTGCAGTGGATGAGCTTTCTACCCCCCTAATTGTTTTTTCCCGAGTATTTATTGGTGCAGCGGTGTTGATTCCCTTGGCACTCTATAAAAAAACTTTCTTTCCGGCTCTGAAATATTGGAAGTACATTCTGATTTACGCAATCCTGGAAATGGTTATTCCATGGACTTTAATCACTAGCTCACAAAGAAATCTCTCCTCTGGAGTTGTTGCCTTGCTAATTGCAACTGTTCCCATTTGGGCAACTTTCTTCGCTCACTACTCTGGAGATACCACTGCAGCACATCGAACCCGCGTGTTTGGAATTGGAATCGGGCTGGTTGGGATTGCACTAATTGTTGGAATTGAATCTTTGAATGATGTTGCGAATTTAGCTTCGCTATTTGGTGTTTTGGTTTCCGCTTTTTCTTACGCCTGGGCGGTCAACATGATCACCAGCAAAGCACCGGGCGCATCGGGTGTAGCAATAAATGGAATCGCTATGGGAATTTCCTCCCTAATCTTTGCCCCTTTTGCATTTACACATTTGCCAGAGAAAGCTCCATCGGTTCAGGCTGTTCTTTCCACAGTCGGCTTAGGAGTTATTTGCACGGCACTCGCGTTTTGGGTCTTTTTCATCGTACTTGATGAAATCGGTGCGGCACGTGCTTCCTTGGTGGTTTATCCAAACACCGCAATTGCGGTCATCTTGGGAATCATTTTGTTAAATGAAAAATTGACCTTAGCGATTGCAATTGGATTGCCTCTGGTTTTGATTGGCTCCTACTACGCCAGCCGCAAGCCGGTCGCCCCAGTTATCGCAGCTTAATTACTGTTGGTTAAATCCCAACTTAGTAAGCGCCTTTGCATCACTTTGCCAATTCGGCATTACTTTTACATGCAACCCAAGAAAAACTCGTCCTTTAAGTTTCTTCTCAATCTCACCTCTGGCGTTTATGCCAACTTCTTTCAATCGCTCACCCTTTTTACCAATGATTATGGCTTTTTGGCTATCGCGCTCAACAACGATTGAGGCATGGATATCAAAGAAAGGACGTTCATCTGGGGTCCTTTTTTCCCGCTCGCTTATTTCATCGATTAGTACCGCTATGGAATGGGGAACCTCTTCGAAAACATCAGCGATTGCCGCTTCACGAATCAAGTCAGCTAACTGGGTTTCAAGTTCTTGGTCTGATTTCATATCGGAGGGATAAAAGGCAGGTGACTCAGGTGCATATTTAGCTAGCAGATCTAACAACAACTGGACTTGATCATCTGTCTTAGCAGAGAGTGGGACTATGTCATCCCATTGAAATCCAGCATCTTGCGCCAATTTACTAGCAGCAATTAACTGTTGTGGAAGTTGAGCTTTCTTAGACATATCGACCATAGTTATGGCGCAGATTTTCTTAGCATTCTTGTGGGTAGCTATTTCATCGGCAATAAATTTATCGCCTGATCCAATATCTTCAATCGCGGGAATGCACATCACGATTGAATCCACCGAATCCATACTCTCACTCACCATGGTATTTAGCGCACCGCCGAGTAAGGTTTTTGGCTTATGAACACCAGGTGTATCTACTACCACCAATTGATAATCAGGTGTTGTAACAATTCCTCTGATGGCATTTCTAGTGGTGTTTGGATGATGAGAGGTGATGACGATTTTCTCTCCCACTAAAGCATTTACTAAAGTGGATTTTCCGGTATTCGGTCGACCAACGATCGCTACAAAAGCTGCTTTATGACTCATCACCTCTAAGGGTACTATCAATTGTTGGTGCCAATGGCATCAAAAGTTCCATCGCATCACTCACCGATGTGACAATTTCGGCGCATCTCTCGCCAATTAATCGATGACAACCATCACTGGTCGGCGAGGTAATAGGTCCGGGAACCGCCATAACGGTGCGATATATCTCCGCAGCATCTCGGGCGGTGCGCAAAGAACCACTTCTAAAGGCCGCTTCGACAATTATGGTGCCTTTAGTCAATGCGGCAATGATTCGATTTCTAGTTAGAAACCTTTCTGGTCTGGCCTTCTCGAACGGCATGACTTCAGAAATTAAAGAACCAGATTCGGTAATCTCACTAAATAATCGCTCATTACCCGCCGGGTAGTTAACTGATACTCCAGAGCCAAGAACCGCAACTGTTATCCCTTCGGCAGCAATTGCACCACGATGTGCGTGAGTATCTATTCCATATGCACCACCGCTAACTACACACCATTCGCGATCAGCAAATCCCGCAGCAAACTCACTTGCAATCCGCGCACCATATGTAGTGGGATTTCTCGTCCCGACAATGGAGACTGAATTATTCCTAAGAGACTTTCCTTTAATTATTAAACCGATTGGCGGCGCAGCTAAATCATTTAAGGCAATGGGCCACTCTTCGGACTCGGCGGTGATGAAACGACCTCCGCAACGTTCAATTTCTTCGGCTAGAGTCTCACTTGTCGTTGAAAGTATCTTTTCTCTTATCCGGTCGGCGGATTTTCTTTGTGAACTATAAACGTTGTCGATTATTCGCCGGAGCAGCTCATCAGCTCCAAGGCGCTGCAACTCAGAGAACCAGAATTTGGAGCCTCCTTCTATTGCAGAAAATAGAATTAGTTTTGCATTTTCGCTCATGCTGCAATCTCATTCGCAGTTCGCAGTTCTAAAGCTGTTTCTAGTTCAGTGGTACGAGGAATCCCAACCTGCCTCAAATCAGCAATGGTCCAACAAATTCGAAGCAATTTATGAAAACCCCGCGCCGAAATCTCTTCGCGATCGATCATGTTATGCAATGCCGCCATGACCTTGGGTTCTGCTTTGAATTTGGTACGCAGTAATTCTGATGGAATTTGCGAGTTCAATTTAAATGGGAAATCGGAAAAACGTTCTCTTGCAATGCTTTGTGCCATCTCAACGCGAGCACGAACCGTCCCGCTCGACTCCCGATCGTTAGTATCTGCAAGCTCTAATCGTGATGGAGTCTCAACTTTAAGTCGCAGATCAATGCGATCCAATAGCGGACCTGAAAGTCGATTTAGATAGCGACGCACTTGAAGGGATGTGCATTGACATCCCCTTCCCTTACCGGAAAATTTCCCGCAGGGACAAGGATTTGCCGCTAAAACCAACATGAACCGAGCTGGGAAATGCAAAGTTCCAATTGCGCGAGTTATTTCAACAATGCCAGACTCCAGCGGCTGGCGTAATGAATCCAAGATCCCAACTCCGCACTCTGGAGCTTCATCGATGAACAACACACCATGATGGGCAAGCGAGCAGGCTCCAGGTCGAATTACCTTTCCGCCTCCACCCACCATTGCAACGGTGGTAGTGGTGTGATGAGGTGCAATAAACGGTGGCGTCTTATCAAATCCATTTTTGTTGCCTAACCTGTTAGCTAGAGTTCCAGCAACTGAATGAATTGCAGCCACCTCTCTAGCTTGAGAGTTATCCAATTGCGGCAGGATGCTGGGAATTCTCTCCGCCAACATTGTTTTACCGGTTCCAGGTGGTCCGATCATCAAAAGATGATGTCCGCCGGTTGCGGCAACCTCTAATCCAAACTTTGCCATTTGTTGTCCTGCGACTTGTGAGATGTCTAAATGGTTTTCCGATTGAGAAAAACCCACCTCTAAAACTTTTTGCAACGTTTCTTGGCCATTGATTCCGCGTATGACTTGAGCGAGATTATTAGCCGAATAAATCTCAATTCCCTCAACTAACGATGCCTCGGCCTGGTTTGCCTCTGGAACTAAGGCACGGGTAATTCCATTTTTCATTGCTGCAATTAACATCGGGATAATTCCTCGAATTGGCCGCAAAAATCCCTCTAACGAAAGCTCTCCAATGAACAAGGTGTTATCGATTTGATTTGGATTTAACTGACCGCTGGCGGTCAGAATTGCCATGCTGATTGGTAAATCAAACCCAGATCCACTTTTTGGTAGCCATGCTGGCGACATCGAGACCGTAATTTTGTTTTGTGGCCAATGTAAACCTGAGTTAACTACAGCTGATCTAATCCGATCTCGAGACTCATTTAACGCCGCATCAGGCAATCCCAGGAGCAAATAACCAGGTAAACCTTTGGCAACATCTGCCTCAATTTCAACTATCTCTCCATCTATTCCTTGAAGCGAGACTGATTTTGTAACCGCTACGCTCATAAGATTCCGGTCCGATAATCGATACTTAATTCACCTGAACGCCCCAGCAGTACTCCAGAGACATCGATTCGATAATTAGCGCCCAGCTTTTGATTCGTTGCCAACCAGGCTAAAGCTAACCGCTGCATCCGCCGTAACTTCTGGGAATTAATCGCCTCTAGTGGCTCGCCGTAGTTGTTGTTGGATCTGGTCTTTACCTCAACAAATACGATCACTTGTTCGCGGGAAAGCGCTACAAGATCGATTTCTCCATCCTTGATGCGCCAATTGCGATCAAGTATTTGATAACCCTTAGTTAGGAGGTAATTCTCGGTTGCTTTTTCTCCGATTTTGCCAAGCTCAGCCGCACTTTGATTTAAAGCCATGACGGCAAACTAGATTCATTTCTCTAGCGGTGAATAAGAAATTAATTAAGTGTGGATATCTCTAACTGTTGATAAGAGCGGCGATGTTTGCATAGGAGTGTCGGTGAATATCGGTTACACCCAGTTTGTTTAAGCCATCCATATGGCTACGGGTTACATAGCCTTTATGTTTTCCTAATCCATAACCGGGATACAGCAAATCTAACTCTTTCATTTTTCGATCTCGATAAACCTTCGCCAAAATTGATGCTGCCGAGATGGAAATTGCAACTTGGTCACCTTTCCAAACTGCAAGTGACGGGGCGGGCATTCCATCAATTTCATAACCATCTGTGAGAATGTATTGCGGAAGTAAATCAAGAGCATTTATTGCCCTTCGCATCCCCTCAAGATTGGATTTATGCAGCCCTGTTTGATCTATTTCTTTTGGGGTGATTTCAATAATTGAATATGCGGCTGCCTCTGCCTTGATTACCTCGTAAAGGAACTCTCTTTTCTTTTCCGTAAGCTCTTTTGAATCTCGCACTTGAGAAAGTTTTTCCGACTTGGGGTCTTGCAAAACGACCGCTGCAACTACAAGTGGACCTGCACATGCTCCTCGCCCAGCTTCATCGACTCCTGCAATTGAATTGATGCCTGCAGCAATAAGCTTTTCTTCAATCATGACTCGTATGCAGTCATTAAATTTTTAAGAGGCCTTTTTAACGGGAATCTCTGAGAGATCTTTTCCGACATCGAGAATGGTCGCGTTTTTAAGTGGCCAAACTACAACTAAAGCTCTTCCGGTTACCTTGTCTAAAGGAACCATTCCCTTGTTCGGATCATCGGTGTGGAATCTTGAATCTGCACTAGCGCCGCGATGATCTCCCATTACCCAAATAAATCCCTTTGGCACCTTCACATCGAAGTTGGAATCAGATGGTTTATCTCCCGCGTAAATATATGGCTCATTTACAGCCACGCCATTTACTTCGAGTTTGCCTTCTGCGTTGCAGCAAACGACACGATCTCCGCCCACTCCGATTACACGTTTAATCAAATACTGCTTGGCTGGATCTGGCATGACACCTACAAAAACTAAAGAGTCACGAATAACTTTGGAAAGACCGGTTTTGTCATCATAAGGAGCTGTTAGCCAATTTGCAGGATCGCGGAACACCACAACTTCTCCACGTTTAATGTCGCTGAAAAGAGCCCCGAGCTTGTTTACTCCAACACGATCATTTACCTGCAAAGTGTTTTCCATTGATCCTGAAGGGATGAAGAAAAACTGGACGAAAAATGTTTTGACGATGACAGAGAGAATCAATGCCGATACCAACAAAATTGGTAGTTCACGAAGCGTTGATCTCTTGGCCTTTGCAAACATTGAAAGGACCTTTATTTCGACCGGTTTAGGTCGAGATTAAGACTTTGCTTCGTCAGTTGTTGTTTCTTCTGCAACTGCTTCAGTAGTTGCTGCAACCTCTGAAACCTGCTCTTCAACAGCGGCAGGGGTTTCTACTACTGCCCTCTCTTCTACCGGAGCTGGAGCTGAGTAGACCGCTTCTAGATCTTCTGCCCCACGACGCTCACGAATCTTTGCAGCCTTACCGCGAAGCTCACGAAGGTAATAAAGCTTGGCGCGACGAACCTCGCCCTTGCGAACTAGTTCAATTTTTTCAATAACCGGTGCATGGACTGGGAAAATTCTCTCCACGCCAACACCATAAGAAATTTTGCGAATTGTGAATGTTTCGCGTGCGCCAGAACCCTGGCGAGCGATTACTAGACCTTGGAAAACCTGAATACGGCTCTTGTTACCTTCGATAACGCGAACGTGAACCTTAAGTTCATCGCCAGGGCGGAAGGTTGGTAGATCCTTACGGAGTGTGACGGAATCAACCGCATCGAGCACGTTCATCATTTGTCCTAACAATCTGTACTAAAAGGTATGGTCACTTAAAAGAGATATTGGGGCTTTACGCTCAATAACGGCGGTATCTTGCCACACAAGCTCCCCAACCGCTAAATCACGCTTATCCAGCCAGCGCGAGCTAGCTGAGGAGGGCTTCGATGGCTGCATGCAGGCTCGGACCGGCGGCTAGAACCTGATGTTTTTGCCCGTTCCAGATTCCGGATTTGATGGTCACTTTTGCGCCCGCCTCTGCTGCAATGAGCCCAGCGGCGGCGTAGTCCCACTCATTTACCCCAGCTTCAAAAAATGCATCTAAAGAACCGCTTGCCACATGGCAAATATCAACCGCACATGCTCCCAAGCGACGTAGATCTCTTATCTCAGGCAGAAAACGTGCCATGAACTCCGCCTGAACTTTTCTGCGCTCAATGTCGTAGGCGAATCCGGAGCCAACGAGTGCTCGATTGAGCTGTACCGGTTCGTTACATCTAATTGGTGAGTTATTTAAAAAAGCTCCTCCGCCACGCTTTGCCTTCCAAAGAGAGTTTGTAGATGGCGAGTACACAACACCAATCAATCCGCCATTTTCATCTTTCGCTGCAATGCTGATGCACCAACCTGGAAGGTCGTAAAGATAATTAACAGTGCCATCGATTGGATCAATCACCCAAGTAATTCCAGATTTACTTTCTTTGTTAGCTCCCTCTTCTCCCAACAATCCATCATTGGGTCTTGCCTTTAAAATCTCACCGACAATCAATTTCTCACTTTCATGATCCATTTGAGTAGCGAAATCTAGGACGCCACTTTTCTCATCAAGTTCAAATTTCGAAGGGCGATTCTTTAGCAACTCACCAGCTTGCAAGGCGATGCGTTCGGCAATTTCCAATAACTCTGTTGCAACATCCATGGCCTCATCTAAGCACAGGCTCTACAAAGTTAGATAGAACTCACTTTGGAGGGCATAAAAGCTAGGCTCAAGTAGACTCCTAACATGCTCACCTCCTACAAACGCTTATTTGCGGTGCCTGGAGGTTGGCGCTTTTCATTCGCCGGTTTCATTTTGCGAATGCCAATTTCCATGCTTTATCTTGCAATTGTTCTCTTTGTCGTATCCGAAACCGACTCATACGCCCTCGCCGGAGCTCTCTCAATGTTTGCTTCTGTGGTGCTGGCTGTTGCAACACCACTTTGGTCACGCGCTGCAGACCAATTCGGTCAAAACCGCGTGCTTTCAATAACCGCCCCGATCCATCTGATTTTCCTAGGTCTATTTGTATATCTGGTTAAGAGCGATGCTCCTACATGGAGTTGGTTTCTCTGCGCCATGATTTTTGAAGCATTTGTAATTGGCTCAGGGCAGATGGTTCGTAGGCGTTGGATACATGCAATTGGCGAAGATCGAAAACTCATCGATACTGCTTATTCATTTGAGGCTCTTGTTGATGAAGTGATTTTTACTAGCGGACCCGTGATTGCAACCTTGGTTGCCTCTTACTTCTTTCCGGCAGCCGCAATCTTTGCTGCGATGGGTTTTCTAGCAGTTGGCGCGATTATTTTCTTGCTGCAAGGAAAAACTCAACCACCTGCACACCCAAGAGAGCCAGGCGAAGATCATTCACTTCTCATTAGAGATAAATTTGTTAGGGCATTTTTTATTCCTTTAATGATGACGGGAGCTTTTTTTAGCTCCACTGGACTAGTAATTGTTGGGTACTCAGATAAATTCGGAATTCGCGAATACAGTGGATTCTTTATTGCTATCTGGTCGCTTAGCTCTGGAATTTCTGCCTTCGTTAGCGGAAGCATCCATTGGAAGTTGAGTGAAGGTCGACGTTTTATCATTTCTTTATTCGCCTTAACCGCATTAACTATCCCAATTTTGCTCGCCGCCTTTTTATTCGAAGGTAATTTAATGGTGATGGCGTTCGTGCTCTTCATGAATGGATTGGCAATCGCCCCTCTGTTAACCGCGGGATTTGCGGTCGCAGAGAGATCTGTAAGTGAAAAACGAAAAACTGAAGTTCTGGCGTGGGCGATTGCTGCATTGAATCTTGGTGGAGCTATCCCAACGGCGCTAACTGGATACATCATTGACAATTACGGACCTTCTGTCGCATTCATAGTTCCATTAGGTTGTATGGCAATAGCCGTACTCTCGCTATTGCCATATCTAAAGGTTTGGCGTGCAAAAGTTGCGAGAATCTAAGGCCTCGCTCCCCTGAAAATGCGGTTAGTTGTGGCAATCTTTCCCCGTGACTGAATTAAGAGTCGTTGGAAGAACTCAAGACGGTGAGCACATAGAGCTGACCGACAATGATGGGAATAAATTTCTAGTTCGCGTTAGTGACTCACTTAGAGCCTCAGTAAATGAGCGACGCCTAACTCCAGTCGTTGAAAGTTCACCCAAACTTTCCATTAAAGAGATTCAAGCTCGTCTGCGCTCTGGTGAAAGTTATTCTGATGTTGCAAATCTTTCTGGACTATCAACAGAAAAAATCGAACGTTACGCCAGCCCAATAATGCAGGAGCGAGCTTGGATTATCGAGCAAGCATTGAAGGCATCTCCTAAGGGTGCCTCGCTTCCACTTTCGGAGTTGGTAATTCTTCGTTTAGCTCCACGTGGAGTTAATATGAATCAAGTTTCTTGGAACACTTGGAGATTAGAAGATGGAACTTGGCATTTAGTTCTAACTTACCCATCAAGCGAGGGACAGTCAGAGGCTAGCTGGATATTTGACCCTAATAAGCGAAGCTTTGTTTCCAGAGATGATGGCGCACGTTGGATTAATGGCGAAGAGATTCCAAGTAAGCAAACTGTGAAAAATGATCGCATGAGCAATCATGGAGTTCTCTTCCCCGCAGAAGGTGAATCGCCACAACCACCTCGACTCGTTGCGGTCCGAACCGATCCAATGGTCGATGAAAGAGCGGAAGAGTTAGCTCCTGGAAAAGATCCAAAAGATTTAGAGGCTGATGCGAAAAAAGATGGCGTAACTCGTCGAATCTCCATTCCATCTTGGGATGACATTATGTTTGGTCGCAGCAAAAAGAAAGATGATTCCGAAGAGGAACTTTAAAAGCACCTTACTTCTGATGCACTAGAAGTGGGATCTCAATTTCTGCCGGAGTAATCCCGCCGTGATGGCCAACCATTGAAAGCTGTAGCTCTTCACGCTCAGGTTCCACCAAAATCATTTGGCCTTGCGCGACGGCAATTAAATCCCCTACTCGTTCCAGATTGCGTTCAGTCACGGGACCGCCAAAGAAACCTTGATTTACCGCTTCGATTCGTGAAAACAGCAAAACCTTTTCACCAAAATACTCCTGCCATTGTGACTTAGTTTCTTCTAGGGATCCCTCTTTTAGATATAAATAACGAACTCGAGGTTCGCCACCAAGCAGCTCAACATTTTTCAGTAAATCATTTCCTTTTCCTAATACGCAATACTCATCTCGATTTATCATTCCATGATCCGCAGTAATCCAAAGCCTTGCTCCGGCTGGAAGATTCTCTACTAATTTGGTTATCAAATCTGCAGCTTTAATCATCGCGGCAAAAAATCTCTCTGAACCAAAACCTTCGCGATGTGAAGCGTCATCGACATCGTTGATATAAACGTAGGCAAATGATTTGCTTTTTGAAAGAGCTGATTTCGCATTTGAAACCAACTCATCAACTTGATTGGCACCGAGGTAATCTGCTCCGCGTAAAGCCGCGCGAGTAAAGCCGGTTTCTTGGTAACGTTTGGCAGCAACGTGCGAAACTGAAATTCCTTGCTGGCGGGCTCTCTCAAATAAAGTTTTTTCTGATTGCCAAATAAATGGATCAACCCGTTCATCCCATTTAAGTGCGTTTAACAATCGCTCTGGATTTCCACTGTGTGGGACCCTCATCGTGTAGCCGACCATGCCATGAACACCGACCGCAGCACCTGTTCCAAATGATGTAAGACTGGTCGATGTAGTCGAAGGAAAAGTTGCTTGCAAAATTTCTAAATCATTCAGCTGCGAAAAGACCGCTAACTCTTTCTTACAAAGTTCAATTGCATTTCTTCCCATGCCATCAACTAACAAGACGCATTCACGCTGTCCCGGATTGGCCGAAATTCCGAGTGTGTTATTGGCTCCCTCAACTCCGAGGGTGGCAAAGATCGACTGCGAGAGATCGGAAAGCAATTGCGCCACGGGAGTATCTTTCCAGTAATGTTCAGTCTCGTGATCCGGTACTCGAAGGAAGTTCAAGCGGCGTTGGCACAAAATGCTCCGCTTGTTGCATTGGAATCAACAATCATCAGCCATGGCCTTCCAAGACCTACAAATATCGAGGTCGCGCTGGCGGTAGAGGAAATCGTTCGTACCAATGGCGCAGTTCCAGCCACGATCGCGATCATCGACGGTGAAATCCATGTTGGTTTGGAATCTAACTCCTTGGATCGCATCGCAAATGACAGTTCGATTCTAAAAGCATCTATCCGTGATCTCGCCTCTGTCACTGCAAAAAAGTTGAGTGCAGCAACAACGGTGGCGGCAACTTCTCATATTGCCCATGCAGCAGGAATATCTTTTTTTGCCACCGGTGGATTGGGTGGCGTTCACCGTGGAGCTCAAGAAACCTGGGATGAGTCAGCTGACCTTCATTCCCTTGCTTCGCTTCCGGTTTTAGTAGTTAGTGCTGGAGCAAAGTCCATTCTTGATGTTGCTGCAACCCTGGAGCGACTAGAGACATTTTCCGTTCCGATAATTGGATATCGCACAAATAGATTCCCAGGTTTCTATCTATCTGATTCTGGTTTTGATTTGGAGTATCGCGCGGAATCAGCTGAAGAGATTGCAGCAATTTGGCAGGCACGTAACGAGGTTAAAACAAACAACTCTGGAATGGTTGTTGCAAACCCTGTGAAGAATCAAATGGATTTTGCCTTGCATGAAAAAACTCTCCACGAAGGGTTAGCTGCGGCAGAGGTTGCAGGCATTAAAGGTAAATCAGTAACGCCGTTTCTTCTGGAGTATTTCCACTCCCACACAAATGGCGAGTCACTCAGAGTTAACATTGAGATAATCAAAGAAAACTCAGCTTTAGCTGCGAAAATCGCAGTTGCAGCAGCCCAGATTAAATAGGAATTATCCAGTGCCACGAATTCTATGTATCGGGGATCTGATGCTAGATGTCGTGGTGTTAATTGATTCAGAGATTCATTATGGCAGCGATACTCCAGCCAAAATCTCAACACATGGCGGTGGAGCCGCAGCGAATACCGCAACCTGGCTAGCCAAGGAAGGCAATGAGGTCTTTTTTGTTTCTCGTACCGGAGATGACGCAGCCGCACAAGCTGTAATTTCCGAACTAGATATGTGGAAAATTCAACACAAAGATCTACGTAAACAGGGCGCAAAAACTGGTGTAGTTGTAGTTCTCGTTGATGAAACTGGACAGCGAACTATGTTTCCAGATTCTGGCGCAAACTCTGGATTAGATGATTCCGATCTTCCGGAACTTGTAGGTTTTGATGCGGTTTATCTCTCGGGCTATTCATTATTTAACAAAGCATCAACCGGTGGAGTTGAGAAGATTATTAAGGCTGTGAAAGCGGCGAAGATTCCACTTTTCTTCGACCCCGCCTCTGTGGGAACAATATTTCATTTTGGAACAGAAAAAGCTTTAAGTTATCTGTCCGAAATGGATGTTTTGCTTTTGAATGAAGAAGAAGCTCTGTTTTTAACCAACACGGCATCACATTTAGAAGCACTTCAAGAATTGCGAAAGATTTGTGGAACAGTTGTAATCAAACGCGGTCCACTTGGCGCAATTGGCTCTCATTTTGAATCTGAAGCGGTTCTTGCTGAGACCATGAGATTAACTCCAGTTGATACAACTGGAGCAGGAGATGCCTTTGCCGCCGGATTTATACCGGCCTGGATCAAAACAAAAGACTTGTATCAAGCTATGAACAATGGAAATACTGTTGCAGCGCGTTGTGTCGCAATTATCGGTGCCAGACCGAGCGTCAATCCCCAGTAAAACCACTTTTCATTGGCAGAATCCCGCCCATGGCAAAAGCGGATTCAACAAAGAACTCAAAGAAAAAGCCGGTTGGCCCAAAGCCCGGAGAGTTCCCCGGCAAGATTGTTGATGTTGATGTTTCATCAGAGATGTCAGACTCTTTCTTAGAGTATGCCTATTCCGTTATTTACTCTCGCGCGTTGCCGGATGCTCGTGATGGTCTAAAGCCAGTACACCGCAGAATTTTGCACCAGATGTCAGAGATGGGGCTCCGTCCGGAAAAAGGACATGTTAAGAGCGCCCGTGTAGTTGGTGAGGTAATGGGTAAGTTGCACCCGCACGGTGATGGGGCAATTTACGACGCACTCGTTCGCATGGCACAAAGTTTTTCTATGCGTTTGCCGCTAATCGATGGTCATGGAAACTTTGGATCATTAGATGCGGGTCCTGCAGCGATGCGTTACACCGAAGCTCGTTTAGCAAACTCCGCCTTGCTAATGGTTGAAGAGGCTGATGAAGATACTGTTGATTTCGGCGCTAACTATGACGGTCAAATTATGGAGCCTTTGGTTTTGCCAGCCGCCTTTCCTAACCTATTGGTAAATGGTGCAACCGGTATCGCAGTGGGTATGGCAACCAATATGGCGCCACACAACCTTGGTGAAGTAATTGCGGCAACCAAACATTTAATTGAAAATCCCAATTCAACCTTGAAGCAGTTAATGAAATTTGTACCTGCCCCAGACTTTCCCACCGGTGGAACAATCATTGGCAAAGAAGGAATTCTTGAAGCCTATGAAACCGGCAAGGGCGCTTTCAAAGTGCGCGCCAAAGTTGAAATTGGAAAAGTCACTACTCGCAAACAAGGCATAACTATCACCGAACTCCCCTTTAACATCGGCCCGGAAAAAGTCGTAGAACGTATTAGCGACTTAGTTAAAGCGAAGAAAATTCAAGGCATTTCCGACATCGTTGATCTCACCGATGGCCAGTCTGGCACTAAGGTGGTTATCGAGGTTAAAAATGGTTTTGAACCGGAACAGGTTCTCGAAAACCTCTATAAGTTAACACCGCTTGAGGATGCGTTTTCAATCAATGCCGTTGCATTGGTAAATGGCAAACCAAAAACTCTGGGACTAAAAGAGCTTTTGCAGGTATTTGTAAATCATAGAATTGAAGTTGTTACCCGCCGCTCAAATTTCCGCAAAGAGAGAGCGTCAGCAAGACTCAACTTGGTTGATGGATTATTAAAAGCAATCATCGATATCGATAAGGTTGTGAAGATTGTGCGTGGCAGCGATGATGCGGCCGAGGCAAAAGAGGCGCTAATCAAGAGCTTCAAATTAACCGATGAGCAGGCTACTTACATTCTTGATATGCCATTGCGTCGCCTCACAAAGATGTCGAAGATTGAACTTGAAGCCGAGCAAAAAGAGCTCAAATCAACGATTTCTAAATTAACCGCGCTGTTAAAGAGTGATGAAGCTCTTCGCAAGCAAGTTGCAGATGAGTTGACTGAGGTTGAAAAGAAGTTTGCAACTCCGCGTCGTACCGTTATTGCTTAAAGGCTGAATTACTAATCTTTAAGCGTCAATTCTTTCCCGGTCGATATCAGCTGTTGCAATAAACTCTTTACGTGGAGCTACCTCATTGCCCATTAGTAGCTCAAACATTTTCTCTGCAGCTTCAGCATCCTTGATGGTTATACGACGCAAGGTTCGATGATCTGGGTCCATGGTGGTTTCCCGCAGCTGATCTGCATCCATCTCACCCAAACCTTTATAACGCTGTAGTGGCTCCTTCCAGCGCTTGCCATTTTTCTTCAGATCGGTAAGGAGCTTCTTCATTTCATCATCAGAATAGGTGTAATGAACCTCGCCTTTTTTGCCTCCCCCGCCGACAACTTCAATGCGATGTAAAGGTGGGATGGCAGCAAACACGCGACCGTCATCGATTAATGGCTTCATGTATCGGTACAAAAGCGTCAACATCAAACAGCGAATGTGTGCGCCGTCGACATCAGCGTCAGACATCAATATCACGCGGCCATAACGCGCATCTTCCAATGTAAATGATTTGCCTGATCCAGCACCAATGACTTGAATGATTGCAGCGCACTCAGCGTTATCAAGCATCTGAGAAAGCGAAGCTTTTTGCACATTAAGGATTTTGCCTTTCAAAGGCAGAATGGCCTGGAACTCAGAGTTTCGAGCCGCCTTTGTGGTTCCGAGTGCCGACTCTCCCTCGACGATGAAAAGTTCGGTACGGGACACATCTTCGGAGCGACAATCAGATAACTTGGCTGGAAGTGATGAGCTCTCCAGTGCATTTTTGCGACGTTGCAGCTCTTTGTGAGCACGTGCTGAAATTCTGGTTCTGGAGGCGTTTGCCACCTTTTCTAGAATTAGAAGACCGTTGGCTTTATCGATTCTCTTTGTAGTTGTGAAGAACTTCTTTAATTCATCATTTACTACCTGCTGAACAATGCGGGTTACAGCTGGAGTACCTAGGACCTCTTTTGTTTGGCCTTCAAACTGCGGCTCTGACATTCGCACGGTTACAACCGCGGTCAAGCCCTCGACGATGTCATCTTTTATGACATCTTGTTCATTTTTCTTTAATACACCTTTGGTGCGTAGAAACTCATTGAAAGTTTTGACCAAAGCTTTTTCAAAACCTTGAACATGGGTTCCACCTTTTGGGGTGGCAATAATGTTTACAAAGGAACGAACAGTGGTCTCATAGCCATTGCCCCACTTCATGGCAATATCTACATCCATATCCCGTTCTACATCTTTAGGCTCTAAATGACCTTTTTCATCAAGCACTGGAACGGTTTCTTGGTAGTGCCCTTTGCCGGTAAGGCGGATTACATCGCCCACAGCTGCATCTGGTTGAATGAAATCGCAGTATTCGGAGATGCCACCTTTATGGAAGAAGGTCTCTGAAGTTTTATCTTTGGTGCGGTTGTCATTAACTACCAAAGTAAGACCTGGAACTAGATATGAAGTTTGGCGGGCACGTGTGTAAATATCTTCTAAATCATAAGCTGCATCTTTAAGAAATATTTGCTTGTCAGACCACCACTTAATTCTTGTACCTGTTACTTTTGCAGAAACTTTTCCGATTACCCGCAAGCCAGATTGTGGTTCAAATGTTGCGTTAGGTCCGTCGCCATCGAAAATTCCAGCTACGCCACGCTTGAATGACATCCAGTAAATCTTTCCATCTCGATCAACTTCAACATCTAATCTTGATGAAAGAGCGTTAACTACTGATGCGCCAACTCCGTGTAGTCCTCCAGTTGCAGCATAAGAACCGCCGCCGAACTTTCCACCGGCGTGAAGTTTGGTCATAACGACCTCTACGCCAGTTAGTCCAGTTTTTGGTTCCTTATCAACTGGAATTCCGCGGCCATCATCATGTACTTCAACCGAGCCATCTTTTTCTAGATTGATAACAATTTTCTTGCAGTGCCCGGCCAAGGATTCATCAACCGCGTTATCGATAATCTCCCAAAGGCAGTGCATAAGTCCGCGGCCATCGGTTGAACCGATGTACATTCCGGGACGTTTGCGAACCGCATCAAGACCCTCTAGTACCGAGAGATCTTTGGCGGAGTAAGAAGTCTCAACACTTCTTTTTTCATCTTTATTATCTGCACTAGCCACGATGCGCAAGGGTAGCTACCGTGAGCTCAAACCATGAGGATTACGCGCCGGGAACTCTGAGAATTTGTCGATAATTTCACAAAATATGGCGAGAATTGCAAAAAGAATCCTTTTTAACCTGCGGGGAATAAGTAATAGGTGGTTTGATGTTCCAGTGAAGGCATCCAAAAGGTGCAAACATAAAACGGCAAGAAAGGCAGGCTAGTAATGACAGAGAACGTAGTACTCGATTCAACGCCTCTTAATGCGCTTGATCGCTGCGATCGTTGTGGCGCACAAGCCTATGTACGTGCCGTTATGCCAAATGGTTTCGAACTACTTTTCTGCGGACATCACGCCAAGAAGTATCAAGAGGGTCTAGCAAGTGCTGCGACTCGAATTGATGATGAAACCTCACGCCTCAGCGAAGGATCAGCGGCGCAATAATCTTTGAGACCACGCTAGGTCTCTTGGTAATCGTTTCTTCACGATCTGCGATTCCACTCATTTTTACCAATGAGTTAACGGCAAAAAAGCGCAGTGGCTCCACTTCCCAGCTTCTTATCTTTCGATTAACAAAATGTAATCCAGTAATTTCTTTATTTGAATCTGTGACCAGCGCTGACATTATTTTCGCAGCAAGAAAACTCATAGTTACACCATCTCCGGCATAACCACCTAGCCGCCCAAATCCACTCGATTTATCAAACTGCACGTAGGGCTCCCAGTCGCGAGTGATTGCAACTGCGCCGCCCCACGCATGCGTAAATTCAACATTGTTCAATACTGGAAACCATCGCTTGGCCAAATTTCGAATATTTTCATGGACCACATGAGTCATTTCTTTGCCGCTTTGAAGCTTTGAGCCAAAGGGATAAGTTGCACCACGACCGCCTATCGCAAGCCTGTTGTCTGAGGTGCGTTGGGCGTAATTAATCAGATGAGAGCCCTCGGCAAAAGTGAACCGCTCCTTCACTCCAATCTCGTCCCAAACCTCTTCTTTTAGCGGCTCGGTTGCGACCATCTGAGAATAAAGCGGGATGAAATCCCGGCCCGGTTTGCCATAAACCTCAGTCGCTTGAATTACTACAGCAGACTTTATGGATTTGCTATTAACCAGAACCCCTCCTGGAATTGCGGTGGCGAAGGCGTTTTCAATCAGCGAGACACCTTTAGCTTTTAGAAAGTTGAACAATCCCTGTAACAAACCCATTGGATTTATCGTTGCACATTGTGAATTGAATAAACCCCCACGCAAATCCTTCACATTTATCTGATCTTTCAACTCAGCTTTGCTTTGCCAGATGTGGAGATCATCCGCCATTGATTTCAATCTAATTTCTTGAGCCGCATTGCGGGCAAACATCAAGGTGCCGGCCTTAACAAAATACGCTTGCTCGGCATGGTTGCGCGAGAAATCACCGATTTCATTTATCGCAGCACTTAAAGCAGTGAATAGCGCGTCAGTTTTTTCTACCCCGTGACGCTTTTCTAAGGTTGCACGATAAACCGGGTAATCAGAGGACGCCCATCCCCCATTTCGCCCACTTGCGCCAAAACCAAAGTGCTGCGCTTCAAAAACTGCAATCTTTAACGTTGGTTGAGCTTGAATTAAATGATAGGCGGACCAAAGTCCAGAAAATCCACCACCAATTATCGAAACATCAAACTCATCTGTAGCAAGCTCAGTTCCTTTTAGGCTAGCTGAGCTATCAAACCAAAGCGAGTTATTCAGCCTGGAAACCCGCTTCACGATGTGATCCATCGCAATATGGTTTTTCTTTGGAATGTCCACAGCGACAAAGGGAGAAATTCTCTTTAGTTTCCAAGACATTTCCTTCGGCATCGACAAAATCTGCAGTTCCTGTGACGCGAATAGAGCCGTTTGGTTTTACAAAAATCTTTACGCGATCTGACATGGTTTTCTCCTTGTGTCGTTTTTAATCTAGGTAATCGCGAAGGACTTGAGAACGCGATGGGTGGCGCAGCTTGGACATCGTCTTTGATTCAATCTGGCGAATACGCTCACGGGTTACGCCATAAACCTTTCCGATTTCATCAAGGGTTTTAGGCTGTCCATCAGTGAGACCGAAACGCATCGCTACAACGCCGGCTTCACGTTCTGAAAGAGTGTCCAAAACTGAGTGAAGTTGCTCTTGAAGCAAAGTGAATGAAACCGCATCTGCAGGCACAATCGCTTCGGAGTCTTCAATCAAATCTCCGAACTCTGAGTCTCCCTCTTCGCCAAGTGGAGTGTGAAGCGAGATTGGTTCGCGACCATACTTTTGAACCTCGACCACCTTTTCTGGGGTCATATCAAGTTCTTTAGCCAACTCTTCTGGGGTCGGTTCGCGACCAAGATCCTGCAACATCTGACGTTGTACACGGGCAAGCTTGTTAATGACCTCAACCATGTGCACTGGAATACGTATTGTTCGAGCTTGATCCGCCATAGCGCGGGTGATTGCCTGGCGAATCCACCAAGTTGCATAGGTAGAGAACTTGTAACCCTTTGTGTAATCAAACTTCTCAACCGCACGGATCAAACCAAGGTTTCCTTCTTGAATTAGATCAAGGAATAACATTCCGCGACCGGTGTAACGTTTTGCAAGAGAAACAACGAGACGCAAGTTAGCCTCTAGAAGATGGTTTTTGGCGCGCTTTCCATCTTCGG
>VEQF01000001.1 GCA_018883365.1 Candidatus Nanopelagicaceae bacterium | reverse complement strand
TTCGCTCAGAGAGTTTTGGTGAAAGAGCTGGAAGTAATCGCGATCCGGCCTCTACTAAGTAAACATCAATGTTTTTGGCAGCATCTTTGTTATCTGAATGAAGTGGACCACGTTTTAACTCTGCGATCGCGCCGGCCATTTCAACTCCGGTCGGACCACCGCCAATGACCGCAATGGAAAACTTGGTGTCATCTTCAAATCGGCAGAGATCTTCAAAACGACGCATAATTTCAGAGCGGATGTTCAGAGCTTCATTCACCGTCTTCATTCCTAGAGCATTGTCTGCAACACCCTTGATTCCAAAATCATTTGTGGCAGATCCCAGCGCCACAATTAAATAATCAAAATCCAAAACTTCACTGGAATCTAGTTTTACGGTTTTGTTTTTATGATCAACTGCGATTGGTGAGCCCATTCGGAACTTCACCTTGGTTTTGCGCAACGCACCTCGAATCGGATACGCAACATGATCTGCTGCAAGGCCTGCAGTTGAAACCTGATAAAGCAAAGGCAAAAAGGTTTGAAAATTGTGACGATCAACTAAGGTCACATGAGCAATTGAATCTAAGGCACGGGCAGCGGTTAATCCGCCGAAACCCGCTCCGAGAATTACTACTTTTGGCCGTGACACTTAAACGAGTCTATCGTTGAGCCCATGAATAAGGGACGCCGAATACTGGTAACCGGAGCTTCGGGCTATGTCGGCGGCCGATTAGTACGTGCTTTGCTCAACGAAGAGATGCCAGTTCGCATCTTTGTGCGTGATAAATCCAAGGTGATGGGCCAGCCATGGATTAACGAAGTTGAGACCGCGGTCGGAAATGCCAATAACTATGAAGAAACTTTGGCGGCGTTGCAAGGCGTTCATACCGCGTTTTACTTATTGCACTCAATAGGAGTCGGAACTCATTTTGATGAAATTGAAGCGGCAATGGCCCAGAACTTTGCCCGTGCTGCAGAAACCGCTGGTGTCTCACAGATTGTTTACTTGGGTGGAATTGCCAATGATGAAAAACAAAGCAAGCACTTAGCATCACGTGCCAAAACTGGTGAGCTGCTTGCTAGCGGCAAAGTTCCAGTAATGGAGCTGCGAGCGGGGATCATCATCGGATCAGGTTCGGCATCATTTGAAATGTTGCGTCACCTAACGCATCGCTTGCCAATCATGACAACGCCAAAGTGGGTAACCAACATGACCCACCCCATCGCAATTCGCGATGTGCTTTGGTATTTAACCAATGTCGCTAAATTAGAAAAACCAGTTAGTGGCATCTTTGATATTGGCGGACCCGAGATTCTTTCTTACGCTGACATGATGCAAAAGTTTGCGGCTTGCTCAGGGTTGCGTCGACGCTGGATTATTAAAGTTCCGGTTTTAACCCCAAAACTTTCAAGTCTCTGGATTGGTTTTGTAACTCCAGTACCAACCGCGCTGGCTCGGCCACTTGTTGGTTCTTTGATTAATGAAACAGTGGCCGATCCGAAAAAGAGTATTGATGCAATTGTTCCGAAGCCCGCTGAGGGGTTAATTGATGTCACAACCGCAATAAATCTTGCTCTATCGCGCACCACAAACAACCAGGTAGAAACACGGTGGTCTGATGCCACCGCCCCAACTGCGCCCTGGCAAAAAGCACAAAGTGACCCGGACTGGGCGGGTGAAATGATTTTGAAAGATAAACGAGAAGTACTAACTGACGCCCCAATTGATTGTGTTTGGCGCTCGATTGAACAAATTGGTGGCGAAACCGGTTGGTATGGCTCGGATTTCTTATGGTGGGCAAGAGGCGTAATTGATCGTTTAGTAGGCGGGGTTGGCTTGCGCCGCGGTCGTCGCGATCCGAAGCATCTACGCGTTGGAGATAGCTTAGATTTTTGGCGCGTTGAGATTGTAGAAAAAGAAAAGCAATTGAAGTTGTATGCCGAAATGATTTTGCCTGGAAAAGCCTGGCTAGAGTTTCGAATCCAACAAGAGGGTGACCAGGTAAGAATCACTCAAGAGGCAACATTCTCACCTCGTGGTTTAGGTGGACAGCTGTACTGGTATGCCATCTTGCCGTTGCATGCATTTGTATTTCCTACGATGTTGCGCAATATTGTGCGCAGCTCTAAACGAAAGGCGCTATTCGGCTGATGCATGAGTTTGATGAAGAGATTGATGCACTTGCTGCAAAGATTCTCGAATATTCACTAGTTCGACTTAAGAAGGATCCACCACTTGATGGACCTTGGAGTTATGACGAGCTTTATGCAGAGGTGGGCGAAACTATTACCGCTGAAGGAATTGGCGGCGAAAAAGCGCTAGATATTTTCAAACATGTTTTAGCTCAAGCCTGCATCTCAACCGATCATCCACGTTATTTAGCATTTATTCCATCGGCACCAACTGAATCCTCTAACTTATTTGATTTAGTTGTAGGTGCATCAGCACTTTATGGCGGTTCATGGCTTGAGGGTGCTGGAGCGGTTTTCGCGGAGAATCAAGCTTTGAAATGGCTCAGTGATTTAGCAGGATTACCGGAAGGTGCTGGGGGAGTTTTCGTACAAGGTGGCACAGTTGGAAATCTCTCGGCATTGGTTGCGGCCCGTCATGCTGCGCGCAGCAAGTATCCGCAGGTAAAACGTTGGGCGATTGCCTGCTCAAATGAAGCGCATTCCTCAATTAAATCCGCGGCAGATGTAATGGATGTAGAGGTTTTAGCAATCCCTACCGATAAGAATCACAAGTTGCAGGGCAGCACAGTTGCTTTTGAAATTGATAAATATCATCAAAGCAATCCCGACCATCAAGTATTCGCCGTAGTTGCCACCGCCGGAACTACAAATTTAGGAATCATTGATGATCTAGCTGGTATTGGAAAAGCGGCTAATGAAAGAGGAATTTGGTATCACGTTGATGGCGCATATGGATTAGCGGCGCTTGCTTCACCAAACTCTAAACCGCTATTTAAAGGTGTTGAGTTAGCAGATTCATTTATTGTTGATCCACACAAATGGTTGTTTGCACCATTTGATGCCTGCGCATTGATTTATCGAAATCCGGAGTTAGCGCGCAAAGCACATACTCAACATGCAGGCTACTTAGATACTTTGGATGATGGACATTGGAATCCTTCAGATTACGCAATTCATCTAACCCGTAGAACTCGCGGTTTACCTTTCTGGTTTTCTTTAGCCACTCATGGCACAAAAAAATATGCCGAGTCGATGGATAAAACTATGCAGGTTGCGCGCGACTCTGCTGAGTTGATTAAAGAACATCCAAACCTCGAACTCTTAATGGAGCCAGAACTTTCTATCGTGGCATTTACTCGTAAAGGTTGGACGCAATCTGATTATCAAAAGTGGAGCGATAAGTTGCTCAATGATCAGATTGGTTTTGTTACCCCATCCTCACATGAGGGCCAGCCGATTCTCAGATTTGCCATTGTTAACCCCTGGACCTCAATTACCGATATCAAAGTAATTTTGGCCACCCTTTAAATCCCAATTTTTACGCCTACTTAGGGTTGAATAACGCTGTGGAAGAAACCTCTTTACAGCTCCAGGGCACTCTTTCCGACCTTGAGGTCCGGATCCTTGATTTCGAACGCCAATGGTGGAAGTACGCCGGCGCTAAGGATGCGGCGATAAAGGAGCTATTTCAGATCTCTGCCAAGGAGTATTACGAACTCCTCAACAACCTGATTGACCGCCCCGATGCCATGGCCGCTGCCCCCTTGCTGATTAAGCGCCTGCGCCGTCTGCGCGAAGCACGCATCACCTCACGCTCCCTCTAATAGACCCTCTAGTACACCCAACCCGGATTTGAGAACGGGAATACCTGGCTCTAGGCTTGCGTTAGCACTCGCCGGGCGAGAGTGATAAGTCGCCCGAACCACCTCTACTAACAGGAGTCACTACAACTATGGCAAAGATGATTGCCTTTAATGAAGATGCACGTCGCGGCCTCGAGCGTGGAATGAACACCCTCGCTGATGCGGTCAAGGTAACCCTTGGGCCACGCGGACGAAATGTTGTTCTTGAGAAAAAGTGGGGCGCACCAACTATCACTAACGATGGCGTCTCGATCGCTAAAGAGATCGAATTGGATGATCCATGGGAAAAGATTGGCGCAGAGTTAGTTAAGGAAGTTGCCAAGAAGACCGATGATGTCGCTGGCGATGGAACAACCACCGCAACAGTTTTGGCACAGGCGCTAGTTCGTGAAGGACTTCGCAACGTCGCTGCTGGTTCAAATCCAATGGCGTTGAAAAAAGGAATTGAGAAAGCTGTTGAAGCTATCTCCGCAGAACTATCTGCAATGGCAAAGCCAGTTGAAACTAAGGAACAGATTTCTGCAACCGCATCTATCTCAGCTGCTGATTCAACAATCGGCGAAATGATTGCTGAAGCAATGGACAAAGTTGGCAAGGAAGGTGTTATCACCGTAGAGGAGAGCAATACTTTTGGTCTCGAACTAGAGCTAACTGAAGGTATGCGTTTTGATAAGGGTTACATCTCCCCATACATGGTGACAGATACCGATCGCATGGAAGCGGTTTTGGAAGATGCATATGTTTTGATCTGCAACTCCAAGATTTCAAACATCAAAGATCTCGTACCAATTCTTGAGAAGGTAATGCAGAGCGGTAAGCCTCTTGCAATCATCGCAGAAGATATTGAAGGCGAAGCGCTGGCAACTTTGGTTGTTAACAAGATTCGCGGCACATTCCGTTCTGCAGCTGTTAAAGCTCCAGGATTTGGTGATCGTCGTAAAGCAATGTTGCAAGACATCGCAATTCTTACCGGCGGCACAGTAATTTCTGAAGAGGTCGGCCTCAAGCTTGATGCCGCAACCCTTGATTTGCTAGGCAAAGCTCGCAAAGTGGTAATTACAAAAGATGAGACCACAATTGTCGAAGGCGCTGGTGATGATGAAATGATTAAAGGCCGCGTAAATCAGATCCGTGCTGAAATTGAAAAGACTGACTCTGATTACGATCGCGAGAAGCTACAGGAGCGATTAGCAAAGCTTGCTGGTGGCGTAGCTGTAATCAAGGCAGGTGCAGCAACTGAGGTAGAGCTCAAGGAGCGCAAGCACCGCATTGAAGATGCTGTACGTAACGCAAAGGCCGCGGTCGAAGAAGGAATCGTTTCAGGTGGCGGAGTCGCATTGCTACAAGCATCAAAGAAAGCATTTGAGAAGTTGAAGCTTTCTGGTGATGAAGCAACTGGTGCAAAGATTGTTGAGTTTGCAGTTGAGGCTCCGTTGAAGCAGATTGCAATCAACGCTGGACTTGAAGGTGGAGTGATTGTTGAAAAAGTACGTCACCTAGAACCAGGTCATGGTTTGAATGCGGCAACAGGTGAGTATGTAGACATGATCAAATCTGGAATCATCGATCCAGCTAAGGTCACACGTTCTGCACTACAAAATGCGGCCTCAATCGCAGCTCTCTTCTTGACCACAGAAGCTGTGATTGCTGATAAGCCAGAACCAAAGGCGGCAATGCCTGCGGCCCCTGGCGGAGATATGGACTTCTAAAACAGCCAATGCGAATTCGCTAATCCCGATTAGCGAGTAGACTTGCTGCTATGTCCGAAAAAGGTAGCGGCAAAAGCAAAAAGCGCAGTTCTAACGAGATTAGCGGTGTTGATAAATTCAATGCCGCTGATTTTGCGCGTTCGGCGGCATTAGAAGATGCCAAAAATGAAAAGTATGTTGGTCAGTTAATTTCCATTGAAACCGATGATGATCATGTTGCCACTTATCTCTTTGAAGCTTTCTTGCCAGGTTATGTTGGATGGCGTTGGGCGGTAACCGTTGCAAAGGTTGATGCAACAAGTGATGCAACTATTTGCGATGTAGTTCTATTGCCCGGAACCGGTGCATTACTGGCGCCGGATTGGATTCCATACAGCAGCCGAATCACCGCAGAGGATGTTGGCGTTGGAACCATTGTTCCAACCGCACCAGATGATGCTCGATTAGTTCCAGCCAGCTCGGTATTGCCAGGTGATGAAGAGTTAGATCTCCATGAGTTGTTTGAGTTAGGCGCGGGCCGTTTGCGTGTACTTTCAATTGAAGGAAGAGACCAAGCAGCAAAGCGTTGGATTGAGGGAGATCGCGGTCCGAATGCACCTATCGCCCAATATGCTCCAAAAAATTGTGGCAGCTGTGGTTTTTATCTTCCGATTGCGGGCTCATTCCGACAAGCCTTTGGCGTGTGCGCGAACGCAATCTCTCCTGAGGATGCACGCGTAGTCTCGGTAAATCATGGATGCGGCGCGCATTCAGAGGCGATAAACTAACCCTCTGTCCGCAAACCGCGGCGCACATGACACCAAAAGAAACCGCAAGGTCTTTATTTATCTAGGAGGATCCCGCTATGCCAGTCGGTCGCGTTAAATGGTTTAGCCTAGAAAAAGGTTTTGGTTTTATCTCCTCAGAAGAAGGCGAAGATGTTTATCTTGCCGCTTCAGCACTTCCTTCTGGTGTCACAACAGTTAAGCCCGGCACCAAGTTGGAGTTTGGCGTAGCTGAAGGACGTAAAGGTCCACAGGCGCTCTCAGTTCGCATCATTGATGCGCCACCATCACTTGCTAATTCAAAGGCTGGCGCCGAAGATCTCGCTGTAATTATTGAAGAGTCAATCAAGATGCTAGATCGCGTTGGAAACGGACTTCGTCATGGCCGTTATCCAAGCGAGGCAGAGGCATCACGTGTTGCAAAGGTCTTGCGCGGTATCGCTCAAGAAATTGAAGGGTAATTAACGCTCTTCTCGTTTTGCTCTGCGTTTGGTGTAACGAATACCAATAAAGCCTAAGAGAATTCCGACTACGCAGGTCAAAATAATCTTTGCCACCGCATTTATGATGATTGCGATAATTAACGCAACGGTCCAAATCACAATGCCAGCGATGATTATTGGAAGTGCGCTGTTTAGTCGAGAAGACATGACACAAGCATACTAGACTCACGGAATGGGAACTTTGCGATCATTCAAACATCGCAACTTCCGAATACTTTTCTCAGCAAACTTCATCTCAAACATCGGAACCTGGGCGCAAGGCGTGGCCCAAGCCTGGTTAATTCTTGAATTAACTAACAGCGGCGCTTATTTAGGAATTGTCACCGCGTTGCAATTTGCTCCAGTGCTTTTCTTTAGCATTTCGGGTGGAAAGATCGCGGACAAGTTCAACAAGCGAAAAGTTTTGATGTTTACAAACTTAACTGGTGGACTATCTGCGCTCTCTGTTGGCACCTTGGTTTTGACCGACAATATTCAAATCTGGCATGTGATGTTTTTTGCCTTCACTCTGGGACTAGGAAATGCGATTGATGCTCCGGTACGCCAGAGCTTTAACGTAGAAGTAGTTGGAAAAGATGATCTGCCAAATGCGGTTGGTTTGAACTCCGCCAATTTCAATACCGGCCGGCTTCTAGGTCCCGGTTTATCGGGCCTTTTAATTGCGGCCTACGGCACTGGGGTTTCCTTTATATTAAATGGAATCTCTTATTTGATAGTGATTATTGCTTTACTAAATATCCGTGAATCTGAACTGTTTATTGAAAAGCGCACCTCATCCTCAACCAAAGTACGAGAGGCGTTGCGTTATGTTGCAGCTCGCCCCGACATTTTGGCGGTCATGATCACAGTTTTCTTTGCAACAAGCTTTGGATTGAACTTCAATATTTTCAACACCATGATGGCCACAGAGGTGTTTGATAAGAGCGCAGCAGAGTACGGAGCGCTAGGAAGTATTTTGGCGATTGGATCATTATCTGGTGCAATCATCTCGGCCCGGCTTGAGAAAAAACGTGGCCCGCGTTTTGTGATGAAGGGTTCAATGATTTTCAGTGCACTATTAACAATTGGTGCGTTTGCTCCCACATATTTGATTTATGCCATCTTTTTGCCATTCATTGGTGGAGTGGCGTTGTTGACCTTCATTGGCGCAAACACCATGGTGCAGATGCGCACCGATACCCAGATCCGTGGTCGAGTAATGGGAATCTATCTGACAGTGTTTCTAGGTGGTACTCCGATTGTTTCGCCATTTATTGGCTGGATGACCGAAGCGGTTGGAACTAGACCTACGATTGCGATTTGCGGATCAATTTCATTACTAGCAGCGCTTATTACCTACACCCAGTTTCATGACAAGGGTGATGCGCCCGCAAGTGTTGCGGTGGAAGATGTTTTAGAGCCCGCTTACGAGGACAAAAAAGACTAAGCTGAAAAGGATTGCCAGAGTAACGATTCGGCGGGTCTTGTAATTCATTTAATCTCTCGCTTTTTTGTCCGGGTTTCTGAAGGAACTAAGGACACAATTGTAAAGGCCGCCAGAATTAATGTGGGAACTAGCAAGAAGCCGTTTACTATCCCAAACTCATCAGCTAAGAAGCCTAGAAACAGCGGTGATAATCCGATGGCGATACCAGCACTCAGACTTGATTTACCCATCGCCAAATCGGGCTTGTCTTTTTCGATAGTTAGTAAACGAAGTGAGGAGAGAGCAAACTGCATCGATGTGCCCATGCCAACTGCGAATAAAGCGATAAATGAAGTTATTACGATTTCTGAGGTCCAGAAAACCATAAAGGAAATACCTTGAAGAGCGATTATCAACTTCAAGCGCGCATCAACTGATAACTCAGGCAGAACATAGGTGCCAAACCATCGAGCCACCATCATTCCAAGCGGAAAAGCCAACATCAATGTTGTGGCGGTTGCTGCGGTGACTCCAGTCTTTTCCCGGAATAGAGCAGCTCCCCAAAAAGCAATCGCAAACTCTGCAGCGATTGTGAAAAGCAAACCAGTCCAACTTAGCCAATACTTCGCGGATAACGAACCACGTTGTCTTCCCGATTCATCAGGTACGTGTTCTGGATTGTGTTGTCTGCCAAGCAGCAAGTACAAGATAATTGCAAAAGGTAGACAAAGAATGAGACCAAGCCGCCAACTAAATTGGGTACCAGCAATCATGCCAACTACGAAATTGCCGAGCAAAACGAATAATGAGTTAACGCCATTTGCTTGGGAAAGCGCACGTGCTGAATTTTGCTTGTAATGCGAAGAAAGATAAGTGAAAGAGTTGTTGACCGCGGTAGACAATCCAATTCCCGCAATCAAAATCGCGGTAATAGTTTGCCAAGGTTTAGGCAAGATAATGAAGGACATTGCGCCTATATTGAAAACAATTAAACCTAACCAGATACTTTTATAACGGCCAAATTTATGAACTACTGGCGCATTTAAATATCCAGCGATTATGGAGGCTACGCCAAGCGCAGTGCCATGTAGTCCTGCGATGGCTGCTGAGGTGCCTTGATCAGCTCGCAGTAGAGGAAGTGCTGGGCCAAATCCGCCCATGAAAATGCCAAAGACGCCGGTTTGTAGCGCCAGTAACCAGAAAATCCGATCCCGAGAATAAATGCTTGAGGTCAAGTTACTTAACTATTTCTTCATATTCTCGACCACATATTCAATGCATGTGGTGAGCGCTGAAATATCCTCTGGATCAATGGCTGGGAACATACCGATACGCAACTGGTTTTTACCAAGTTTGCGATAAGGCTCAGTGTCAACGATTCCATTTGCACGCAAAGCTTTAGCTATCTCTAATGCATCGATACCTTCATCGAAGTTAATTGTGGCAACAACATTTGAGCGCATCTCAGGACTGGTTACAAACGGGGTGGTGTAAGAAGTCTTTTCCGCCCAGCCGTACATAATCTCAGCTGATTTTGCAGTTCGACCAGATGCAAAACTCATTCCACCGTTGTTGTTCATCCATTCAATTTGTTCTGCTAGCAAAATTAAAGTTGCAACAGCTGGGGTGTTGTAGGTTTGATCTAGACGAGAGTTTTCAATTGCGATACTCAAATCAAAAAATGCGGGGACCCAACGACCACTTTCCTTAATCTTGGTTACGCGCTCAATTGCGGCTGGACTCATCAAGGAAATCCAAAGTCCACCATCTGAGGCAAAGGATTTTTGTGGTGCAAAGTAATAAGCATCAAACTCTTTAGCGCTAACCGCTAAACCACCAGCAGCGCTGGTCGCATCAACCAATACCAATGCGCCATCTGTGCCTGCAGGTCGCTTAATTGGCATGGCGACTCCGGTTGAAGTCTCATTGTGTGTCAGCGCGTAAACATCGATTCCTGATTCAGCAATCGCCATTGGGTGAGAGCCGGGTTCAGACTTAATGATTGAAGGATCTTCGAGAAATGGAGCTTCTTTAGCGGCCGAGGCGAACTTAGAGGAAAACTCACCAAAGCTAAGGTGCTGTGATTTCTTCTCAATTAGATTGAAAGTTGCAATATCCCAGAATGCGGTTGATCCACCGTTACCCAAAACAACTTCATAACCCTCTGGTAGCTCAAATAAAGATGACAAACCGGTGCGCACGCGGTTAACCACATTCTTGACTGCTTTTTGACGATGTGAAGTTCCGAGAATTGAAGCACCTGATGCGGAGAGAGCTTGCAAAGCCTCCGGGCGAATCTTGGATGGGCCACAACCAAAGCGGCCATCTTTTGGTTTCAAATTATCGGGAATTTTGATATCGCTCATAGTGCGTAGCCTAATGGATAGGTTTTATGGATAAACCCGGCGCATTTGCCAGTTGCCGTTCTCATTTGTGAAACGCAGACGATCATGCAGGCGTGAATAACGGCCTTGCCAAAATTCGATACTAGAAGGTGAAACTACAAACCCACCCCAATGTGGCGGCTTTGGAACCTCGCTGCCTTCAGGATGTAGCTCTGCGAATTCCTTCCATCTTTTTTCTAACTCCTCGCGTGATGCCAGCGGTGCTGATTGAGATGATGCCCAGGCACCGATTTGGCTCGACCATGGACGGGTCGCGAAATAATCTTTTGATTCTTGCTCGGAAATTTTTTTCGCAGTTCCTAAAACTATAACTTGGCGCTCCATGGAATACCAAGGAAATAGAAGTGAAACATTTGCGTTGTTAGAAATTTGTTGACTCTTACGTGACTCGTAATTTGTGAAGAAAGTGAAGCCCTCATTATCTACATCTTTTAGTAATACGGTTCTTGAAGTTGGCGCATTCTCACTAACAGTTGATAACACCATGGCGTTTGGTTCGACTATGAATTGATTCTCAGCAGCTTGCTTTAACCACAACTGAAACTGCTTGATTGGATCAGCCAAAACATTTTCCTCAGACAGACCCTGCTCTCCATAGGAGCGGCGCATCGCACGTATCGCGGCGCGATCAATTTCAGTTGGGTTGGTTCCGGTCATAGGTGTATCGAACCTCACTTTAAGCCTCGGGTCATCTTGGGCCGTTCATTTGGCTCACCCTGAGCGAAGGTGCACAATACGGCGCATGGCAGATGACTTTAAACCCGGTCTTGAAGGCGTAATCGCATTTGAATCAGAGATTGCTGAACCAGATAAAGAAGGTAGTGCGCTGCGATATCGCGGTGTCGATATCGATGATCTAGTTGGTCGAGTTTCCTTCGGAAATGTTTGGGGTTTACTCGTTGATGATGAGTTCAATCCGGGACTTCCTGCCGCAGAACCTTTCCCAATTCCAATTCACTCCGGTGATGTACGAGTTGATGTGCAATCAGCGATTGCGATGCTTGCACCAGCTTGGGGATTGAAGCCACTACTTGATATTTCTGATGAAGAAGCGCGCAGCAACTTGGCTCGTGTTTCAGTTATGTTGCTTTCCTATGTTGCGCAATCAGCGCGCGGAACTTGGCAGCCGATGGTTCCACAATCTGAAGTTGATAAGGCGCACACTGTTGTAGAGCGCATGATGATTCGCTGGAGAGGCGAACCAGATCCAAAGCATGTTCGTGCGATTGATGCATATTTTGTTTCTGCAGCAGAGCATGGAATGAACGCATCGACATTTACTGCACGTGTTATTGCTTCAACTGGTGCCGATGTTGCGGCATCAATTTCAGGTGCGATTGGCGCGATGTCCGGCCCACTTCATGGTGGTGCACCATCACGTGTATTGCACATGATTGAAGAGGTTGAAAAGCGCGGCGATGCTCGTGCTTATGTAAAAGATTTGTTGGATAAAGGTGAGCGCTTAATGGGATTTGGTCACCGCGTTTATCGCGCGCAAGATCCACGCTCTCGTACTTTGCGACGCACCTGCGAAGAACTTGGTGCACCACGTTATGAAGTTGCAAAAGCTTTGGAAGAAGCAGCGCTTGCTGAATTACGTGAACGTCGTCCAGATCGCGTGCTAGAAACAAATGTTGAGTTCTGGGCCGCAGTTCTGCTTGATTTTGCAGAGGTTCCTGCGCATATGTTCACACCGATGTTTACCTCTGCGCGTACCGCAGGTTGGTCAGCACACATCCTGGAGCAAAAGCGCACCGGTCGTTTGATCCGTCCATCTGCTCGTTACATCGGCAAAGCACCGCGCAAGCCAGAGGATGTAAAGGGCTGGGACGCTTCAGTGCCCGGCATTCACAAATAATTTCAACCAGCTGTAAGTTGGCGTGAAAATAACTGGCTTTATAACAAAACCATAAAGCCCAAAAGTAGAGCTCACCAAATGGGAGTATCGCTTGACGCCCCGATTGCTACAAGCTGAAATTGCCTCCTCTATAACCCCTCGTTATAGATACTTCCATGGAGGAACAATTAATGAAGAAGAAATTCTTTAAGGGTTTCGCAGTTGCAGCTGCCGTCGCACTTGGTGCCGGACTTGCTGTAACACCTGCACAGGCAGCAAATGAAATTGTTGTCTGGGCAGATGAAACACGCGGCCCAAACCTAGTTAAGACACTTGCTGCAAAGAGTGACTGGGTCCCAGGTTACAAGGTAACTGTTAAGTCATTCGCAAACTTTGATGCATTGAAAGATGCGATTGATAAGGCAACTGCAACAACCGGTCCAGATATCGTTGTTGGTGCAAATGACTGGGTAGCAACTCTTGCTAAGAACGGAAAGTTGGCTCCGCTAACTCTTACCGCTTCACAGCGCGCACGCTTCTCATCATCACAGTTCTATGATCTTTCCTACAAGAAGAAGTTGTACGGAATTCCAGTTGACGTTAACAACGTTGCGATGATTTACAACACCAAGCTAGTTTCTTCCGCACCAAAGACATTTGGTGACATGGTTGATTACTACAAAGCAAACAAGGCTTCCAAGAACCTCAAGGCTGGACTATGCGTTGCAGGTGGCGGAATGTCATGGGGAGCACACTCAGTGTTCTCAGCTCTAGGAGCAGATGCTTATTACTTCAATTCAAATGGAACAATCAACAAGTCCAAGTCATTTAATCCAAATGAGTTCGGTGCAAATGTTAAGAAGTTCCTATTGGATGGCAAGAAGAGCAATGGCTTCTTCCCAGCAACAGACACCGGATGTAAGGACAATTTCCTTGCCGGAACAGTTCCATTTGCCATCATCGGTAACTGGGAGTGGGAAGATTACAAGGCAAAGGGATTCACAATGAATCTAATGCCAGTTCCAGGAGCTACCGCAAGCAACCCAGGTAAGGCGTTCGGATCAGTATCCGGTGCGCTTCTAACTACCTTCGCCGCATCAAATGGCGTAGAGGCTGCTGCTAAGTCACTACTAGTTGACTTCTTCGGTTCCACTGCAGGACAGGTTGCTTACCAGAAGTTTGAGAAGCGTCCACCAGCTGAAAAGGGTGCAGCATCAGATGCATCTGTAACAGATGGACAAAAGGGCTTCGGAGCTTCAGCTAACGCAGCAAGCATTCCTCAGGTCGGTGCAATTCTTAACGGTGCATCAGGTAGCAAGAGCTACTGGGATTCAGCACCTGCTTACTGGACCGCAGTTCTTGTCGATGGCAAGGATGCAGTCGCAGAGGCAAAGAAGCTTGCAACCATCTGGCGCAACAACCTACGTGGTGCAGCTAACGACATCTAGTCGTTAACAAAACTCTGGAAATAAATCCAGATAGTGAAGTGAACTGACGTGGTTTGAAAAGGCCACGTCAGTTCCTTTTATTACTTTCGATGAATAGCTAAACAAAGATCTGGAGTCGGTGATCTAAGTGATAACAGCGATTATTCGCGGCAAGGTTGCGCTAGCCATAAAGCTAGTTCTCGTTGCGATAGTCACCGCTGTTTTGCTGACCTTGAGCCAGAGCGCATTTGCTAAAGGCGAGTATGCGATTGCAGGCTTTCTTTTTATCGCAATATTGCTAATTAACTTCACCTATTTCAGCAAACGAACCGTCCCATTGAAATTCTTTTTGCCTGGCATTCTTTTGCTTACGGCATTTGTTTTAACACCGATTCTTTACACCTTGGTGATGTCGACCTTTAACTATAAAACCGGCAATTACATCAGCAAGGAGGAGGCAATTGGTCGAATTCAGGCCCTAGCTCTTGAGCCTGATGAAAACGCCTCTGTTTTCGACATCGTGGTCGGTGAATATCAAGGATCACCAGCGATTTTGGTTTCTGATATCAATAACAACGCTTACTTCATCTCAACTCCAGATCAGCGCTTCCCCGTGAGTAATGCGGCGATAACAGCTGATGAATATGGAGTCGCTCGCAGCGCGCCGGAATTTACACCTTTGGAATCCGGAGATATCTCCTCAAGTAAAGCTGCAAAAGAACGTTATTATTTCGATGGTACTTATTTCATTGCGGTAGAAAATCTCAATGCAGGTGCAGTGTTCCGTCAATCCTTGGAGTACCTGCCACAGCAAGATGTATTTCGCAGCTTGATTACCGGTGATATCTATCGGGATAACAACAACGGAAACTATGCAAATGAAAATGACAAAGCGGAAATCCTCGAGCCGGGATGGCGGGATCCAACCTGGTTTTCAAACTACATAAGACTTTTTAACGATGAGCGGGTCCGCAACCCATTGATTTCAGTATTTATCTGGACCATGGTGTTTGCAACGCTGACTGTGCTGACCCAATTCTCATTCGGTTTGTTATTAGCGCTGGCGCTCAATAAACCAATCCGCGGTAGAAGAATTTATCGCTCGATTTTGGTGCTTCCTTATGCCATGCCAAGCGTAATGTCCATCTTAATTTGGGGTGGAATGTTCAACACCGAGTTTGGTGCGATTAATGAGATTTTGGGTCGAGATATAGCCTGGTTCCAAGATCCAACTTTTGCTCGTGCTGCTGTGATTTTAGTGAATCTCTGGCTGGGCTTTCCTTATTTCTATCTGGTTTCCAGTGGAGCTTTGCAAGCAATTCCAAGTGAGTTACTAGAGGCCGCAGCTATTGATGGCGCTAACGCCCGTCAGATTTTCCGCAAAGTGACCCTGCCGCTTCTACTTCAGATTCTTTCACCGCTTTTAATCGCCTCCTTCGCCTTCAATTTCAATAACTTCAACCTGATTTATCTTTTGACTGGAGGCGGTCCGCGCAATCAATTAGATGGTGAGATTGCAGGTGCTACCGATATTTTGATTAGCTATACCTATCAAATTGCTTTTGGAAACAACCTTCAGGATTTGGGATTAGCTAGTGCTATTTCAGTCCTAATCTTTTTCTTGGTGGCATCAATTTCGCTTTATGGCGTTCGTAAATCCAAAGTTTTGGAGAGCTTCTCATGACCCGTTGGCTAAAAGAGAACTTGTGGCGCCATGTCATTGGAATCGGCATGTGCGTATTTGCCGTTTTCCCACTCTACTTGGTGGTTTTAAGCTCCTTTAATGAATCAGGCAGCTTGCAGGTCACCTCATTTATCCCGAAGGACATTTCCTTTGCGAATTACAAGACTCTCTTTAATGATGAGCGAATTCCTTATCTGACCTGGATGAAGAACTCTTTAATGATTGCTGGCTTTGTGGCAATTGCTTCGGTAGTAATCGGAGCTGCTTCAGCATTTGCCTTCAGCCGTTTGAAATTCAAAGGCAAGAAGTTTGGAATTCAACTACTACTTTTGATTCAGATGTTCCCAGCTATTCTTGCTCTGGCCGCGGTGTATGTGATTATGGAGCGGGTATTTAAGTTCGCACCAGGTCTTGGAATCGGAACTCAAGCAGGCTTGATCCTGGTTTATCTGGGCGGCGCAATGGGCGTGAATATCTGGCTATTAAAGGGCTTTGTGGACTCAATCCCTGCAGAGCTTGATGAGGCGGCCAAGATTGATGGTGCCAGCGCAATGCAAACCTACTGGCAGATTTTTATCCCATTAGCGGCACCCGTTCTTGCCGTGGTCTCACTTTTGAGCTTCATCGGAACCTTTAATGAGTTTATTTTGGCCCGGCTTTTCTTAATTGAAGTCGAAAGCAGAACAGTAGCGGTTGGACTTCAGCAATTTATTGGCGGTCAGTTCTCAGAAAACTGGGGACCATTTGCGGCGGGCTCAATAGTGGCATCAATTCCGATTGTTGTTATTTTCTTGAGTTTACAGAAATACATTGTTAGCGGATTAACTGCAGGCTCTGTAAAAGGTTAATGAAAACAAAGCTCTTTATCTCCACGCTGCTCAGCGTTTTTCTAGCTTTGCCCGCTTTGAATCAAGCTACCGCAAATCCAATCACTGATGTAAAACGAACCGGATTAGATAAGGAAGTTATTTACTTTGTGATGCCAGATCGGTATCGCAATGGAGATACTTCAAATGACAATCTTCCAGGCTTCAACCCAACTCACACCGCTTTCTTTCATGGCGGAGATTTAAGAGGGCTTACCGGAAACTGTGTAGATGATGATGGTCTGGTTCGTTTAAAGAAATTGGGCTTTACCGCAATTTGGTTAACTCCATTAGTAGTCCAACAACCTCCAACCGAAAATGGTGCGGGCTACCATGGATATTGGGGGGTTGATTTTCTAAACGTAGATCCTCATCTTGGTACTAACGCAGATCTGACCGCATTGAAGTCCTGCGCCGATAAATTAGGTTTGAAGTTGATTCTTGATGTGGTCACCAACCACACAGGAGACATCATTTGGTACAACGAGCGAAATGTTTATATTCCAGAGAAGTTCAAAGGAATTAAAAATCCCGAGTGGCTAAATGACATAAATAATTATCACAACACCGGCAGCATGGAACGCTGCTGGAGTGAGGGGCCATGCCAGAAAAACGGCGATTTCTTTGGCCTAGATGACCTGGCAACGGAAAAACCTGAGGTTTATAACGGCTGGGGACAGGTCTACGGAGACTGGATTAAGAGGTATGGGTTTGTTGGATTCCGTGTGGATACCGCACGTCATGTTGATGATGAATTCTTCAAGAACTGGAGCCCGCTGATTAATAAAGCGGCTGCCGAGGTTGGAATAAACAACTTCACTATCTTCGGAGAGGTTTGGGAGCAGAATCCGGTAGATCTCGTTGGTTATATTAGAAACAACAAGTTACAGACCGCATTAGATTTCCCATTTCAAAAGTTTGCCGTTGAATTTGCGGCCGAGAGCTCTAGCGCCGATATTTTGAAAAACCTTTTTGAATATGATGATTACTACACCAGCTCTCAATCTTCTGCAGCAAACCTGGTCACCTTCTTGGGTAATCACGACATGGGTCGCTCGGCCTTCATTATTGAAAGGACCCGGGTAAATCCAGCGAATCAATTACTGTCGCGGGTTAAGTTGGCGAACACGCTTTTGTATCTAAGTCGAGGTACTCCCACCGTTTATTACGGCGATGAGGTGGGAATACTTGGAACTGACAGCGGAAATGATCAAAAGGCCAGACAGGATTTATTTCCCACACAGGTAGAGATTTGGAAAGGCGAGAAACGAGTTGCCGCCAATCCAGTCGGAACTGGTGATTCATTTAAGGGAACTTTCTCTCACCCAATCGCTGCGCATTTAATGAAGCTTTCTGAATTAAGGAAAAATCATCCAGCATTAGCCAACGCTCAAATGCAGGTGCGTTATGCCAAAGACTCAGTCTTTGCTTTCTCAAAGCGGGATCTGACCTCAAAACGTGAATACCTGGTTGTTATAAATAACAGCGCCAAGCCCCAAAAAGTGTCATTCAATACCGCAAGTAATTCCGGTTGGAACACCCTGCTTGGAAAGCCCGGTATTTCCAGTAAAAACACGGCAATTACGGTGAATATCGCGGGACTTGATGCGGTGGTTTTGCAAGCTAAAAAAGATATCGGCAAAGCCAGTATCAAGATAGGAAAAATTGCCGCTAAGGAGGATTTCCTCTCCGGATATCACAGATTAACCGCTGCGGTTCAAACCAATGATTTAGCGGTGACTGAGTTCTTTGTTAGCAAAGCAGGAAGTAATAACTGGCAATCTTTGGGGGTTGATTTAAACGCCCCATTTAGAGTTTATCTAGATCCAAAAGAACACTCTGGAAAACTACAGGTAAAAGCTGTTGTTACAACTTCACAGGGAAGGAAATATGAGCTCCCAAGCCTTGCTCTCAACATTGCCACACCATGATGGTAGTGAACTTTATCTAAGCACTAACAGTCCAAAACTTGGAGACCGTGTTACCTTTAAGTTTCGAGCTGGTGCAGAGTTCCCAATTGAAAACGCCATCTTGCGGCTCTATCACGATGGTGAGCCTCGATTTTTCCCAATGACTAAACAGGTAACGGGCAGAGAACAGTTGTGGAAGATTTCTGTTGAAGTAATAAATGTTAAAACGCCCTATAGATTCTTAATTGTCAACGGTGAACGTTATTCCTGGCTCAATGCTCAAGGATTTCATAGCAATGATGTAACCAGCACCCACGACTTTCAATTATTGGCTACCCCGGAATTCCCAAGTTGGATTCGCTCTGCGGTGTTTTATCAAATCTTTCCGGATCGGTTTGCTACCAGTGGCAAATATGCTGCGTTAAAGCCAGATAAGTTTGTAGCTCGTGACTGGAATGCATTGCCGAAGGGCCGCGATAAAACAACTGGGATTGAATACTTCGGCGGCGATATGGATGGGGTCGCACAACGACTTTCACATATCCAGCAACTAGGGGCTAACGGCATATATTTCACGCCCTTTTTCCCCGCTGGATCCACGCACCGCTATGACGCTAGCTCCTTTGATGAGGTAGACCCTTTACTTGGTGGGAACGCGGCATTTCTGCGCTTGTTAAAGCAGGCCCAGAAAAAGGGAATCTATGTGATGGGAGATCTCACAACCAATCACTGCGGCCAACATCATTCTTGGATTAAGAAAGCTTTATCAAGCAAATCCGCCAAAGAGAGATCATTTTTTTATTGGGACAAATCAGTAAAGCATGGTTATGAAGGATGGTGGGGATTGGCCTCCCTTCCTAAGTTGAATTACAACTCCAGCAACTTACGTGATCTGATGTATTCAGGTAAGAACTCTGTAGTAAAGAAATGGTTAAAAAAGCCTTTTTCATTATCTGGTTGGCGCATCGATGTAGGAAATATGACCGGTCGTTATCGCGGTCAAGATTTAAACCGCGAGGTAATCCTTGGCATTCGCGAAGCGGTAGAAAGTACAAATCCCAACGCTTGGTTGCTCGCCGAGAATGCCGATCATTTCCCATCTGATCTCGATGGATTAGGCTGGCACGGCACCATGAATTACAACGGATTTATGAGACCAATATGGGGCTGGTTGAAAAATAAGCCAGAGGTTGATTCAGGATTTTTTGGTGTACCGGTACAGGTTCCGCGATTCACTGGAAAAGAGATGGTTGCCGCAATGAAGGAGTTTTCCTCAACCATTCCATGGCGAAACTTTGTTTCCTCGATGTTGTTATTGGATTCCCATGACACCGCTCGCTTTAGAAATGTAGTTGGTGATGATTTTGATTTGCACCTGGCAGGAATGGGCCTGCTTTTGACATATCCCGGAGTTCCATCAATATTTGCTGGCGATGAAATTGGCATCAAAGGCGCCTGGGGAGAGGATGCCCGACGCACGATTGATTGGAGTGGCACCGGATGGGATCATAAGTTCTTCACCGAGGTCCAAAAACTGGCCAAAATCAGGCGAAAATCACCGGCGCTAGCAAACGGCGGTCTGCGGTGGATTGTGGTTGATGATGATGTCATCGCCTTCACTCGAGAGTCCAAACGTGAGCGATTACTAGTTGTGATTGCAAGAAATTCACTCCAATGTGTAATTCCAAAGAGTTTGGAGATTAAAGAGAAGCTTTATGGCCCAGAGTTATTTAATGGAGTATTTCGTAGCTCAGCTGCGGCTGTTGGTATCTACCGACTTGCCTAACCAAAAACGTAAAGCTTCATCTACATAACGGGACCACGAGCGCTCATTGTGTCCGCTGCGGTGATAAACCTTTGTGATGAAATTGCTATTCCAACCTTTTTGCCTAACAAGTTCATCAGCCCGCAATTGGTAGGGCTCATAACTTGCATCCAATCCCTTAGTTCCCCGACTCATCCATAGTTTGCGACCTTGATGAGGTGGCAGGTTATTTAGCAGTTGATCTACTAACTCATCACCAGCTAAAACCCAGTGCGGTGAAAATGCTAGCGCGGTATGAAACTTGTCGCTGTGATTTACAAATGAGTACAAGGTGGCTAGGCCACCCATAGAAGATCCCAACATGGCGGTTTTTTCTGGGAGTACAGTCGATTTAGTTTGAGTGGCAATAGCGGGAACAATATTCGAGAAGATGCGTTCTAGATATTCATTTCCTCGCAAATCATTTATTGATAAATCAGGAATTGGTTTACTTGGTTTAACTCCAGATTTAAAGATGTCTTCTGGAGTTAAATCTTTGACTCGACCATGTGGATCATTTTTGCTCGAACTATGAAAGACACCAATCACCAATGGAGCTTTTTGATTAAACTCCTTCGCAACTCGAATCGCATTTTGGGTTAACTTCCAGGTTTGTCTTAAATGAGTTGCGGTGCGGGGATCAAAAATGTTTTGTCCGTCATGAGCGACTAGGACATTGTCAGAACCCCCTTCAGGAGCCCAAAAATCAACGATTCGACCCTCGAAATCTGCGCGTGTGACCTCACCCGGGATTCCCCGAACTTGAAAGCGCCGAATTTCTTTCATAATGGTTGAATCATGCCATGAGCAAGAGAGCCATCTTCTGGTTTCGCCGAGATTTGCGATTGGCGGACAATCCGGCCCTTTTAGCCGCAATCGATGAAGCAGATGAGGTAATTCCACTTTTCATTTTGGATGATGAAATCTCAGAGCGAGCCGGCGCACATCGAAGGGCTTATCTAGCTGCATCTTTGAAATCACTAAATGAGAGTTTGAATGGAAATCTTTTTGTCATAAGCGGCAATCCGGTTGAGGTCATAAAAGATTTGATGAGCCGGTACAAAGCTGATTCAGTTCACAGCGCGTTTCCGTTTGCTCCCTATGGTGAAGCAAGAGATGCAGAGTTAAAGGCTTCTGGAATTGAACTGCAACAACTTGGAAGTGGTTATGCGATTGCTCCAGGTCGAGTTCGAAAAGGTGATGACACCCCTTATCGGGTGTACACCCCTTTTTATCGGGCTTGGCTCGCACATGGTTGGCGCGCCCCCGTCGCCGCTCCAAAAAATCCAAATTGGGTGGCCCCGAAAAAGAGTGATCAACAATTACCAGACTGGAATTCGCCAGAAGGTATACAGCTTCAAGAGGCGGGAGAGAAAGCTGCCTTGGCAAGATTTAAGAACTTCTTGAAAAAAGCGGCTGATGATTATGGTGATGCTAGAAATATCCCAGGCATTGAGGGAACCAGCCGTTTGAGTCCGCATTTAAGATGGGGTGAAATTCATCCGCGAACAATTTTGGCGGCTTTAGGTAACTCCGCTGGCCATGAGATTTACCGAAAAGAGATTGCTTGGCGTGAGTTTTATGCAGATGTGCTCCACCACAATCCTCATACTTCACGTGATTATTACGATGCGAAGTTCAAAAAGATGCGCTACGACAAGCCAGGTAAGCAATTCACAGCTTGGTGTGAAGGCAAAACCGGCTTTCCATTTGTAGATGCTGCGATGCGCCAACTGGTGCAAGAGGGCTGGATGCACAACCGGGCCCGAATGGTGGTTGCTTCATTCTTGGTCAAAGATTTACATATCGAGTGGCAGCACGGTGCAAACTTTTTCATGAAGTACTTAATTGATAATGATGTAGCTTCAAACTCGCATGGCTGGCAATGGACCGCAGGATGTGGAACTGATGCATCGCCTTATTACCGAGTCTTTAACCCAATTGAACAGGGTAGAAGATTTGATCCAGATGGGGTTTACATCAAGAAATACATCCCTGAGCTTTCGCATTTAACTGGTGATGATATTCATGAGCCATGGGATTCAGATTCAGGTTACAAAAATGGATACGTCAAGCGAATTGTTGATCATGCAGCAGAAAGGCTTGAGTCCTTAGCGCGCCTTGAAGAAATCAAGGTTACTAAGGAGCCCAAGCCTTAACTTAGAAATTACTTAACTAAACAAGAAAGTTAGTGAACTGCCATGGATCTTCGCGATCCACTTTCTTGTTGTTCCAACCTTCAAACAAATCATTGCGATTTACTAGTGGATCCCAATCGGCTGCTGCCGAGTGAATGCCGCCCCAATACTTCTCGGCATAACCCAAAACTTCACGCCAAGGTAGATCATCAGGAACTAGTAAGCCCTTATCTGGGTTCTTCATCGCCCAAGCAACTGCGGCATAAACCGCTGATGAAACTTGAACTGTTGTTGCAGATTGACCTGGAATTAATTTGCGTGAAGTATGAATATCAAGCAAGGAACCGGTCCACCAAGATTTGTATGGGTGACCCATTAGAAGAACGCCGAGGCGGTCATCGCCCTCAGTGATTTCATCATTCATGATGCGTTGATTCTTGTGCAGATCCCAAGAGCGCATCTCTAGCTCCTTTAATGAGGAGATTGCCTCATTAGTTGGGCAGTATGCGTAGTGAACTGTCGGGCGATAAACAGCGCTATCGCCATTCCAAACTGTTAAGTGATCAGAGATTGTGAACGCTTCACCATGGCGGATGACCATGCCGTGGATTTCAAAGTTTGGCACCCAGGAGCGAACCCAGGTAGTTGCGCCAGGCTGAGCAATTGCAATCTGATTCTTTGGACCGGTCTGGTGTTCATAACCATTTACCGGAAGGGTCTTTTCATGGGTTCCCCAGCCGAGCTCTGCTGGTGCAACTCCTTCTTCATAAAGACCTTCAACCGACCAGGTATTAACAAACTCGCCCCATTGTTTAGGCTTATTGGTTACCTGGGTATCGCGCTCTGAAATATGAATAACCTTCACGCCCAATAAATGCGCCAGTTGGTTATAGCTTTCATCAGTCAATGCGGTCTCAACACCATTTACCGCTTTACCATCTTTAAGCGCTTGAGTTGCGATATCAACTAAAGACTTTTTAACTAAATGTGAAACTAAACCTGGATTTGCTCCATGTTCAACAATCGCTGTTGGGCCGGTTTTGGTCCACTTTGATTTCATTTCGCGCATCCGCATATGGCGGTAGTAGAGAGTGCGCTCTAGTGGATGCTTGTTTGAACCACCCTCGTATGGATCCCACTCTTCAACTGAGGTGTTTAGATAAAGAACACCATGATCATGGCACCAGGTAAGGATTGTGTTGGCATCAATGTTCCAAGCCAAATCAAGCAAAAAATCTCCGGCCTTTAAATACTTAGAGAGCTGTGCATCTAGATTTTCTCTAGTAATTACATCTTGCACATATGTTGCGCCCTTATTTAACGCATCCTGTACTCGAGAGCGATTGTCTCGCTGATCCATAATAGTGATTTGATTTGCATCAACTAGATGCTCGATAAGAAGCGGTAAAACTGATTGAGAAACTGATCCTGCGCCGAGGATTAAAACTTTATGGTTGAACTTTTCTGCCAATTAGGGGACCTCCTTAAAAGGTTTTAACTCTCACCTCATTGATTGAGCTTGTTTTGGAGCCGGTGGCTCCTTGGTTTGTTTGGACGACGGAAACTTACAACCTCGCAGGGCGTGTGCCTAATTCTGGACTCCAGGTGACCACCCCGGACTTGGTGCGTTTGGCCAAGTACATCGCCTCATCAGCTCGGCGCATGAGTTGGTCAGCCAGATTTTCGCCAGGGGTATTTTTCGCCTCACCGATGGATACATCGAGCTTCAAGTCCAAGCCATTGATGGTGAAGGGGTAGGACAAAGTCGCTCGCAAAGCGCGGGCGATTTCAAAACCATCTGGCCCAACAATTAACGCGCCAAACTCATCTCCGCCAAGTCTGGCCAAGAGAGATTCACCTGGGATCAACCTGGAAAGCCGATGTCCAACTTGGGCCAAGAGTTGATCTCCAACATCATGGCCATAGTTGTCATTAACCGGCTTGAAACCATCTAAATCCATAATTAAAACGGAGCCCGGTTTCTTTAGGAACTCTTCAAACTCCACCATAAATCGACGGCGATTAGCCAATCCAGTTAACTCATCGGTGCGCGCCAGAATCTGCTCATTGCTCATATTGCGGGCATCGTTAATTGCAACTCCCATGCGCATAAAGGAAATTGCGATGGTCGCAAAAGCTGGAACCAAAATAAAACGTGGGAAGTATTGCGGTTGAAAAACCGCAATTGCCAAAATAGCTGAGCTTCCCAAAAGGGCAAGTGTTGCAACTGTGGGGTTGAAGCTTCGAGGAGAGCTTGTTTCATCACTGGCATGCCAAAAACTTTCTGAAACTAAGATGAAACCAATTAACCAGCCAATGTCGGTCAGCGAGCCGAATTCATAATTACCAGCCTGCGATGAGTATAAAAAGTAAAGGTCGGAGCCGGTGTATGAAGCAATCCCAAGTACCAATAGCAAATTTCTCAGTGAAACTCTGTGCAATGCGCACAAAGTTAGAACTGAAACCAGTAAAACCACATCTCCAACCGGGTAGAAAATTGCTAAGAAGACTTGAAAGCTTGAGCCGGAAATACTCGTCATTGCCGGGCGAATCAAAAATGCCGCCAAAATAGTGGTGCAGCCAAGCGCGATAATCAAAGTATCAAGAATCTCTAATGATTTACTAGCAACTTTGAATCTTATTGCTCTGGTCAATCCATATAACGCCAATGGATAAAAAGCTACATATGCGCATTGCGCGAAGGTCTCTAGTGATAATCCGGCGAAATCTAAAACAAAAAAGGTTTCAATAGAGGAAGCAATCGAACCAAGGCTCCAGCTTAAAATCGCAAGAGATAATCCGATGCGACCCTGCTGGTCGTCTGGAATAGGCGAGCGAAGCAGGGAAAGCGCCGCCAAAATTGCGATTGAGTTAAATAAAAGTAGATCCAACTCCCAAGTCGGGGCTGAGTCATTTCTGAGAACTACATAAATAGTTAACGCAGCCATGGAAAGGCTGCGCAAAAGCAGATAAGTTCTCACCACTTAATCGTATTTAGGAGCGGTCAATGGAGAATCAAAAAGAGGTTTCTCGCCGGGCAGTCTTGTGTGGATTAGCTGTACTCACGCTTGGTTTAGTACCTGAAACTGCTATTGCTGCAACCGGTGTCAAAGTGCTAGCAAATGGCAAAGTAGATGTAACACTTTCCCGCAATCCAGCTTTACGAAAAGTTGGCGGCGTTGTGCAATTTACAGATGGAGCTGGACAAGAGATCGCTTTGGTAAGAACTGGAAAGGCCGCAAACGCTTATCGTGCACTAAATCTCTCATGCACCCATGAAGGAACCACAGTGACCAGAAGTGGTGGCAAGTGGGTGTGCCCAAATCATCGTGCGGAGTTTGCAATCAATGGCGATGTGAAAATTGGTCCCGCAAGAGCTAATTTAGTTTCAGTTCCAGTTAGAGTTACAAAGACAAAGGTCACGGTTGGTTAAACCGTGACCTTTGTTAACTAGTCTTTAATTTATAAGCCTGGGCGGCAAGCGTTGCGGCGATTCTGCAAGGTTGATGAAACCTCAGTCTTTGAGTTCTCAACTGTTTGCTGAACATTTAGCTTTTGCTTTTCTTTCTTGGCAACCTCATTAATCTTGTCACGCAAGCTGGCAGCGGTTCTTTCAAAGTTCTTCGCCGCTAACTCATAGCTACGTGCAGCTTTGGTCCAAGTTGCTGCGTTTGTTGTGTACTGCTTACCAGCTGCGGTGGTTGCACCAGCTTTTGCTGCAGCATCGGTATTTAACTTCGCATCAGCTAATGCAGCGGCTTGCTTAGTCTTGGCATCTGCAGCTTTCTGATCGTAAATCTTTGCCTCTGCCTCATCAGCAGGAGCTTCAGCCTTTAGTTTCGCAATTTCAGAATCCAACATTGTGGTGGCCTGAGCAGCTGACTCAGTGATGGTCTTCAATCGAGCATTTGCCTCTAGATAAAGCTTGTTGGAATCGATGCAACCAACCCATACCCAGGTAAGACGCGCGTTTTTAACTGTTGGGTTTTTGGTGCAGACATAGTTGTCGCCACCAATTTTGGTTTTGGCGTTTGCCTTTGTGCATCGAGCGCCTGCCTTGTTAGCAGCTTCTGCGGGAATAACGGCGGTTACTGCCATCAGCAATGAAGTAGCGGCCAAAAGAGTTGCACCCTTGCCAATGAACTTAAATGAGTTACGCACCAGAATCCTCCTGTAAAAAGCAGCGGTTTATCTAGCCCCAATAGTAAAGGTTGGCTGCTCACAAAATGGTGAGGGAAACTCCACAACCGCCACAGAAAATGCTGAGAATGAGTTTATTTTTGGCGTTGTCGGACACGAACGTTCATGCCCATTTTGCGAACAAATGGACGAGGGCCAAATCGTGAAATCATCGAAATCACCTTGTAGGCCTTGCCAGGAACTGAAATAGCTTTGCCCGCATTTGCCGCTTTCCATGCCGCATTTACTACTTCATCTGCGGTTGACCACATCCAAGAAGGAACGGCCCCCATCTTCATTCCACCTCTCTGATGAAACTCAGTTCTGGTGAAACCTGGGCAGAGTGCGTGAACTTTTACATTAGTTCCCATTAACTCCGCATGTAATGATTCTGTTAGAACTGTTATATAAGACTTTGCCGCACTGTAACTACCGCCAGCGATCCAAGCAGCGATACTTGAAACATTGATTATGACACCACTGTTTCGAGATTTCATGCTTGGTAAGACCGCGTGCATTAATCGCATTGGTGCAGTGACCAGAACATCGAGGAGAGCGATTTCTTCAGCAGTATCGCTTTTGATAAAACTTTTATTGATGCCGAAGCCAGCGTTGTTAACCAATACCTCTATAGGACGGCTGATGTTCTGTAAACGCAGCTCCAGTCGACGAATATCTTCATCGCGGGAAAGATCAGCCTGCATAACTTCGACCTGTACCCCGAATTTACTTTGCCATTCAGCAGCTCTTTCATTTAGGCGGGCCAAGTCGCGAGCCACAATCACTAAATCATGATTTTCGCGGGCCAAGAGCTCAGCGAAAGCTGCACCAATTCCAACGGTAGCGCCGGTAATTAATGCGATTGAGCGTGAGCCTTGTGCGCTATCCATTACGGAAGAATATCGCTGGCATCCTCATCGCGGATATGCCAAGAGGTGCCATATTCTGGAAGTAAATCTAGGAAAGGTTTTGGATCAAACCACTCTGGCCCATTTACGCCAAGCGGCTGCCAAACACCTTTATGGATTAACTCCATTGCAATAACAGGATTAACGGCGGTCTGCCAAACCACGGCTTGATCGCCATACTCTTTCATCGACCATTCATTATCAATAACGTTGTAGATATAAACTGCTTTTGGTTTACCTGATTTATCAAGGCCACGTACTAGTGCGCCAGCACAGGTTTTACCTTTCATGCGTGATCCTAATGTTGCTGGATCTGGCAAGGATGCGGCTAATAGATCGCGCGGTGCAACAGAAACTCCTTGCACCTCAACATTTTCCTTGCGATCCATTCCTAACATATTGATGGTTTTAAGTATCTGGATGAACTCAGCACCAAGACCATACTTAAAGTTAACTTTCTTGGCATCAATCTTCTGTGGAATTAGAACAACCTCTTCGTGTTCTACGTTTACACATTCAACCGGACCAATTCCCTCTGGGAAATCAAAGGTTTCCAACTCACTAAATGGCTCAGTGGTAAACCAACCGCGACCATCTTCCCAAACCAATGGTGGATTCAAACACTCTTCGATGGTGGTCCAAATTGAAAATGATGGAGCAAAGTTCGCCCCTTCAACTCGCAAGTTTGAACCATCTAAAACAGTGATTGAATCAATGCGACTAAATAATTGGTCATCGGCGAACTTGGCAAAAATATCGCTCATGCCTGGCTCTACACCCATACCTACCAGGGCATAAATTTTTCTTTCTTCCCAGTTCCAATCGCGGGCAAACTGCTCATCACCAAGCTTCACACCGGTTTCGCGATGTGGATAGTGCGGATGTGGGCGAGACAATGACATCGCCATATCTATGTAGTTCGTATTTTCAATTTCGCAGGCCAAGAAAATAGGCATCACAAAACGCGGATCGACCGCGTTGATGACTACATCTGGATCGGCCTTACGGATTAACTCACGTAGATCTTCGAGTTCAGCAGCATTTACCTGAGCTGCGGAAAAGCGTGGATCTTTAACACGATAAACGGCTTCTTCTGCGCGCGCGAGGGTTCGATCAGCGATGACCATTGAGGTAATAAATGATCTACGTGCTGCGATATTCGCTATCGCTCTACCAACGCCGCCCGCACCAATTACTAGGGCTTTCATATTATGAAATCAACTCCAAACGAGATTCTCTGCGTACGGTAGCCGAAGCCCGTTGTTTGTGCAATTTAGCGACTTAATCCCGCATGTTTCACTAGTTTATTATTGTTTCGTTATTCATAAGTCCTTGTAGCTCAGTGGATAGAGCAACCGCCTCCTAAGCGGTAGGTCGCCGGTTCAACTCCGGCCAAGGACACTTAAATAAAAAATTTATCCAAAAACTACAGTTCGATTTCCGACAATAAAAATCTTATCTTCAGCGAATAATCTAACCGCTTTTGCCAAAACCCTTCTTTCAATATCTCGACCAATTGAGATTAATTGTTCTGGGGTTGAGGCATGGGTTACATGAGCAACATCTTGTTCAATGATTGGACCCTCATCTAGATCTGATGTAACAAAATGTGCAGTTGCGCCAATAATCTTTACACCTTTTGCATGCGCCTGGTGATATGGCTTTGCACCTTTAAAACCTGGAAGAAAAGAGTGGTGAATATTGATGATGCGATTTGCAAATTTGTTACAGAACTGCGGAGATAGAATCTGCATGTAGCGCGCCAGAACTACAAAATCAATGTTTTCTTCCAATATGATTTTCTCAAGTTCCAGCTCTTGATTTGATTTAGAGCTTTCGGAAATCGGAAGATACTTAAACTTTATGCCATGGGCCTGTACTAGCGATGCTAAATCTTCACGATTGCTCACCACAATTGGGATTTCAATTGGGAGCTCACCTAGCTCTAATAAATAAAGTAAATCGCGCAGGCAGTGGCTCTCTTTAGTCACCATTACCAATGCACGTTTCGGGGCTGCGTTATCTCGAAGCTGCAGGATTGGCTTGAATTGTGACAAACCTTTTTCCAGGGTGGCACGTGCTTGTTCAAGTGACGAGCTGGTTTCAAAACGAGTGCGCATCACAAAGGCATTCGTGACCGGGTCGGTAAATTGCTGATTTTCGATGATGTTTCCATCAGTGGCCAGAACTGAAGTCGTCATGGCATGGACGATGCCGGGTTGGTCAGCGCATTGCAGAGTAGCGATCAAATCCACCGCTGAATTCTAGATTACTTAGTGATTAATCTGGAAACGCTTCAAGGATTTGGGGGCCCACCAGTTCCATTCGCCAAATAGGCGCATTAACGCAGGAACCAAGAAGGCTCGGATTAATGTCGCATCCAACAAAATTGCAAATGCAACACCAAAGCCCATCATCTTGATCGAGGTAACACCACTTATGACGAAAGTTCCAAAGACCACGGCCAAAATGAACGCGGCCGCGGTGATGATGCGTGCTGATTTTTGTAGACCATAGGCAACAGATTCAACATTAGATTTTCCGGCGTCATGCTCCTCTTTAATTCGAGACAAGAGAAATACTTCATAGTCCATCGATAATCCAAATGCGACCACGGCAACCAAAACCATGGTGCTGGTATCCAAGGTGCCCGTATTTATAAAGTCACCGACCAAGAAAGTTAATTTCCCGTCAATGAAAATCCAAGTCAGAACTCCCATAGTTGCAGCAAGGGAAGCAAAGTTAAGAATGATTGCTTTTAACGGCAGCAAAATAGATCCGGTGAAGAAGAACAAAAGCAGCAGTACGGTGAAAATAATCCAGCCTGCTACCTTTGGCATGGTGCTGGAAATTGCGCCCTGAGTATCGGCGTAATCCGCTGCAACCCCACCAACCAAAGTTCCTTCAGGCGCAGCAAGATCTCTGACCTTATGAATCAAATCCTCTGCCTCCGGAGTTCTGGGCGGCATGGAGTGAATTGCAACTAGTCGAACACTTTCGCCAGTTGTCTGCGGAATTCCAACTCTCACAATGCCTGGCACTTGTGCCAGAGCTGCGGAGTAGGTCGAGATTTCGGCGGTTTGGTTAGCGCCATTAGGGAAAATAATTTCAATTGGATTACTTTCCTGACCAGGAAATTCCTTCGCGATGAAATCTGAGGCGATGTAGGCGCGATCATCTTTTGGAAGCACTCGACTATCCACCTGGCTAAATTTCACATTAGCAATTGGGGCGATAAGAATTGCAAGAAGCAAAGTAGAGCCGGTTACCACGGTGATTGGACGCTTCATTACAAATCGCGCCAGCTGAGCCCAACGTCCATCATCCTTTGGCTTTATGCCACTTTTACGCACAACTCCCTTGTCCACTTTTGGTCCAATAATCGCCAAGATTGCGGGAAGTGGAATCAATGCACCAACAACGGCCAGCGCAACAACAACTGCACCGGAGTAACCCATCGATTTCAAGAAGTTTTGCGGGAAGAAGGTTAATGAAACCAAGGTGAGTACGACCGTTAATCCAGAGTAGAAAACTGTTTTTCCAGCAGTACGTAGTGTGTTTACTACCGCATCCTCGTTTGAGAGTCCTTTGTGTAACTCCTCCCGGAATCGATTCACAATAAGTAACGCGTAATCAATTCCAAGACCCAGACCAAGTCCCGTGGTGAGGTTCAGGGCGAAAATGCTGATATCGGTAACAAAGGTCATTAAGTACAGGGCAAAAAACGTTCCCAAGATTGCGGTAACGCCAACCACTAATGGCATTGCTGATGCGGCCATTGCACCGAAAACCAGAATCAATAATAAGAATGTAAGTGGAATTGAGATCGCCTCGGAAATTTTCAAATCATCTTGAATTCGACCGTTGATGGCATTTGCAAATACCGCTCCGCCAGAGGCATAGATTTCTAAATCACCACGAGCTCCATCATATTTATCTTGATAGTAACCACCAGCTTTATCGATTTCCGTAAAGTCTGTGGAATCTAGATAAACAAAAAGAAATCCTGCGGTTCCATCTTTACTTTTTAAAGATGGCGCTCCGCCGGAAGACCAGTATGAAAGAACACTTTCCACACCAGCTTCGCCTCTAACCTCATTTTCAATCTCTTGCGCTTTAGCAACAACCGATGGATCATCAACTGATTTATCTTTGGCATCAATAACCAGAACTACTGCTGGGTCTTTAACCTTGAAGGTATCCTCTAAATACTCCCAAACCTTTACCGAATCACTGCCTGGGTCCGAGTAGCCACCCGAATCAAACCTGTTGAATACCTGTGAACCTATTGCTCCAGCCAAGATTGTGCTGAGAATAAAGATTGAAAGTACAAACTTTTTGTGGCGAGCTATGACATGACCTAGTGATTCAAACATGCTGGCATAATAATGAGGTGAGCGAGTTTCTTCCTTCTGTAACTTCAGATGAAGTTGATTACGAGATTGACGTCACTCGCGATGCTGAAATAAAGGGAGATAAACCCCCACATCACGAGGGCTGATTAATCAGCGCTCGAGCTTTTTGATTCGCTTGGCTTGCTAGCGGAGTCTGTTTTGTAAAACCCAGAACCCTTAAAGACGATTCCTACATTTGAATAAATCTTGCGCACATCTTTGCCGCACTCCGGGCACACTGAAATTGGTGCATCAGAAAAGGACTGCACCACTTCAAAAGCATGCTCGCAAGAGTTGCATTGATATTGGTAGGTTGGCACAGGCGTAATCTAAGGGATGATTCTCAGGTGGCGCTAATTGAGGATGCGAGGGGAAGCGTGTGATTTTTGATCTAGCTAACACCGCCCTTTCAGTGCTCGTTATTAGCTGTCTTATCTCCTTAGCATTTTTACTTCCAGAGCGGGACGGGTTTTTGCAAGCGAGCGCCTTACGGACTCGAAAGTTACTTTTATTTTTCTCAGGCTTTTGGAGCATCGCAGCGGTCGGAAATTTCCTGACTACACTTGCAACAATTTTTGATACTTCATGGTCAGAGGTTTTAAAAGTTAATGTGATTCGATCATTCGCAACTCAAGTAACTTTGGGAAAGTTGTTAGCATTTCAGGTTTTCATCGCTCTTCTGGTTTTTGCATTAAACAAATCAATTAAGAAAAATACTGGAGCATTCTGGTTATTGGTTCTCGCTATCAGTGGAACTGTGGCTCCGATTTTTCAAAGTCACTCAAGTTCTCAAGGTGGTCATGGTTTAGCAATTGGGGCACTGATAATTCACGTCATCGCGCTATCTTTTTGGTTAGGCAGTGTCTTCGCCCTACAAATAATGCCTGATGATTCAAAACAACTCGCATTCTCCAGAGTTTCCAGCATCGCACTTTGGTCATCTACCGCTGTTGTCTTGAGTGGGGTTGCAAATGCTTGGACCCGGCTTCGTTTATCAGGTGATTGGCTCTCTACATATGGAACCTTGGTGCTTGCTAAGGTGCTGTTGACTGCAACTTTAATTGCAATCGCGGGGAGAATTCGTAAAGGCTTAACCGCCGCAAAATTGCTGCCATTTGAGCTGGCGATTATGAGTTTGATATTAGGTATTGGCGCATTACTAAATCGATTTACTCCACAAGAAAGCGGAGCTGTGGAGTTCGACAAAGTGCGAGATCTAATCGGAATCTCTATGCCGCAAGAGCCAAACTTAAACCGAGTTTTATTTGCTTATGAGGCAAATGGCTTGATTTTGGGGCTGCTGATATTTGCTACCGCTTTATATATTCGCGGTGTTGTGGCGTTAGCGCGCCGAGGCGATAAGTGGCCGGTAGGCAGAACCATCTCCTTTGCTATCGGTATCTCTCTATTAGATTATGCAACCAGCGGCGGTATTGGTTTGTACTCTCACTTCTCATTTCAGTATCACATGATTGCGCACATGGTTCTTAGCATGATTGCGCCGATTGCGATTGTCTTAAGTGCGCCGATTACCTTAGCGCTGCGAACTTTGCCGATCGGTAGAGAAAAAGGTGAACGCGGTATTCGCGGTTTATTGTTGGCTGCGCTGCATTCCAAGCCAACAGCAATTTGGACCCACCCGGTAGTTGCATTAGCAATCTTTGATGGTTCGTTATTTGCCCTTTACTTCACCCCGCTTTTTGGTGAGTTGATGTCTGGTCACTTCGGACACATGATCATGGACCTCCACTTCATCGCCGCTGGTCTACTTTTCTTCCATGTGATTGTGGGGATCGATCCCAATCCAAGAAAAGTTCATCATCTGGTGCGCATCGTTATGTTGCTCGCTGCGATGAGCATTCACGCTTTCTTCTCAGTGGCACTGATGTCCGCTAATGATTTAATTGATGGCGGCTACTTCCAAATTCTGGAACGACCATGGGCTACAGATTTATTGAGTGATCAGAAAGCTGGAGCGGCAATTGGTTGGGCCATGGGTGAAATACCGATTGTCGTCGCTTTGATTGCAACCTTTATCCAATGGGCTAGAAGTGATGCCCGCGAAGCAAAACGTGCCGATCGAAGATCAGAGGTTGATTTAGCCGATTACAACGCATATCTCGCGCAGCTAGCTGCCCGAGATGAGAAACCAGAACCGAAGTAGAATCCGCGACATGGAAAACTCAGCGGCGCTACCTTTTACTTTGCCAGATGAATATGAAGCTCTTCGCGAAAGTGTGCGCGCTTTAGCAGACAAAAAGATTCAACCCTTTGCCCATGATGTCGATGCACAGGCCCGTTTTCCACAAGAGGCTTTTGATGCGTTGCAATCTGCGGGATTAGCTGCCGCTCACGTACCAACTCAATTCGGCGGCGAAGGTGCAGATGCGCTTGGAGTTGTAATTATTATTGAAGAGGTTGCCAGAGTTTGCGCTTCCTCATCACTTATTCCAGCGGTTAACAAACTTGGCTCAGTACCGCTAATGCTTGGTGGAAATGAGGAGCAAAAGAAAAGATGGCTAACGCCACTTGCCCAAGGGAAAGGTTTTTCATACTGCCTATCTGAATCAGAGGCAGGTTCAGATGCTGGTGCTATGAAAACCCGCGCAGTTCGTAAAGGTGACGGCTGGGTGTTAAATGGAAGTAAGAAATGGATTTCTCACGCTGGCTTTTCCGAGTTCTACACCGTTCTAGCATCGACCGATCCGGAAAAAGGTCCAAAAGGTATTACCGCATTTGTTGTTGAAAAAAGCGATGCTGGAGTTTCCTTTGGCGCCCATGAAAAGAAAATGGGATTCAAAGGCTCACCAACCAGAGAGGTTTACTTCGACAATGTAGAGCTAAGCGATGATCGTCGCATCAGTGAAGTTGGAGCCGGATTTTCCTTGGCGATGAAAACCCTTGATCACACCAGAATTACTATCGCAGCGCAGGCTTTGGGAATTGCTCAAGGCGCATTTGAAGTAGCAACTAAATATGCCCATGAAAGAAAACAATTTGGAAAATCTATTTTTGATTTTCAAGCGGTGCAGTTCATGTTGGCAGACATGGCTATGGAAATCGCTGCAGCCCGCCAATTAACTTATGCCGCTGCAAGCAAAAGCGAGTCATTAGCCGCTGATTTAACTTTCTTTTCCGCAGCCTCAAAATGCTATGCAACAGATGTCGCGATGAAGGTCACCACAGATGCGGTCCAAGTTTTGGGTGGTTATGGATATGTAAGTGATTATCCAGTCGAGCGAATGATGCGAGATGCGAAGTTAACCCAGATTTATGAGGGCACTAACCAAATTCAAAGATTGGTTATGGCTCGAAATCTCAACTCTGTGTTGTAAAACGCACCAAAATCTCCGAGGTTGCTGTTGCATGAACCTTTTGGTCATGAGGTTCAACTGGTATTTCCTCGCTGGTTAACTCGCCGGGATAAACCAAAGCTACGCGCCAGGCTTTGGTACGTTTCAAAGCTCGATCATAGGAACCGCCACCTTGACCAAGACGATTTCCATTACGATCAATATGCAACGCGGGAACTATTACGACATCTAGCTCGCCGTTAAAAACTTGATCTTCACTGGTACGCCATTCCAAATCTTTATCCTCCAGCATGTGTGGAGTGACAACCAATTTTCCTAATCTGGTCAATTCAGCATTTAACCCGCTGGTGTCTGGTTCGAAACCATAAGAAACATAGCTGGCAATTACCTTTGCGTTTTGAATTTCCTTTGCAGCTATCAAGTGATCCCAGTCAGATGAAACCACCAGAAACTCTCGTTCTGCGCGATAACGTTTTCTTAACTCAGACTTGAGTTTCTTGGCCTTTGAATCCACGGGAATAGAGTATTTACAAAGTAGGGTTACGGCGTGAGTGAAACCATAAAGGTCTCAGAATTTGCAGCTGAATTATTGGCATTAGCCAAACCCTTGGCTGCTTTTGATATGCCACTCATGGATGCTCATGGTGCGACCTTGGCGGTTGATGTTAATTCTGGCGATAAAGTTGCCATCAAATCAGGCTCCCGAATTCGCTCTACTCAGATTGGTTTAGCTGCATCTATTGGATTAGATCATCTTCCAACTCGGCCACAACCGAGAGTGGTTGTAATTTCTGCGGGTGCAGATCTTGTAGAACCTGGTTCACCGCTTCAAGATCGCGAAGATGAGTATGAATCTAACTCTTGGTTACTTACAACAGCGGTAAAAGAAGCGGGTGCGGTCGGTTATAGAGTCCACACAATTCCGCATAACGCTGAACAACTAAAAGATGTAATTGAGGACCAACTTGTCCGAGCTGACTTAGTTGTGATCTGCGGGGAAAGTCATGATGACTCCTTCAATTTAATTTTCTCAGTGTTGCAGCAGATAGGTCAGGTTAAAGAGGCCACCCCATCAATCCACGGAACTGGAAAACATGCCTATGGCACAGTTGGCCCAGACCAGACCCCGGTTGTGGTGCTACCTGGTGATCCGATTTATGCCTACATTTCAAATGAAATTTTCATAAGGCCCATGATTAGAAGCATGCTTGGTTTGCATGACATTCATCGTCCGGTAATTAAAGCCAGGTTAAGCAATGAGGTTTCAAGCGAGTTGGGCAAACACTCATTTATCCGAGCGGTTCTCTCTGCAGATAACTCAAGCTCCCGCACGGTATCTGCGATACCAAATCAAGATGATTTGATTGGCTTATCTGATGCGACTGGATTGATAGTAATTCCTGACTCCAGCACTGGGGCAGCTGCCGGATCTGAGGTAGATGTTTTAGTTTTAGAGCGGCGCTTCAACTAGAAAATTAGATATGGCAAGAATTTCCCGAAATCACTGGCCATTGATTTTGAATGATGGCGAAATAACCCTGCGTCCATTGCGCATCCGGGATCGAGCCGCGTGGCTTGGTGCTAGAAGAAAGAATCGTGAGTGGCTCACTCCCTGGGAGGCAACCTCGCCGGTTCCGGATGAGAATAAAAACTTACCGACCTATATTGAAATGGTTCAGATTCACAATCGCGAGGGCAGGGCTGGGCGCTCCTTAACTTTGGCGATCTGGTTTCACAATCAATTGATAGGTCAGATAACACTCGGTGGGATTTCCTACGGGGCATATCGCGGGGGCCACATTGGATACTGGATTGACCAAGGGCATGCCAACAAAGGTTTAACTACCAGAGCGGTTCGTGAGCTGACCCGTTATGGTTTTGAAGAACTTGGTTTACATAGAATTGAAATTAATCTAAGACCTGAAAATACGGCATCCAAAAGAGTCGCTGAAAAAGCTGGGTATGTTTTTGAAGGTTTGCGTCCCCGGTATCTTCATATTGATGGCGATTGGCGAGACCATCTCTGTTTTGTTAAAGAAAATCCCCGGATTTAAATTTGAAAATTTCTCCTCATAATTAAGGGGGAAATACCCGAAAAGTCCGAATGCTGCCTTTAGGGTTATCACTCGTGGGATCGGGATTTATTTACTTAGTAATCGTAGGCATGTGGATTGCCTATTTCCTGCCCCGTTGGATTACAACCCATGAAGAGGTATCTGGGAAAACCGTAGAGAAGTTTGAAAAAACTATGAAGGTAGTTGGTGTGACCTCAGGTAACTCAGCACCTGATATTGCTGCGTTAGAAAAAAAGCGGGAACAACAAATCACAACCCGCCGAATTACTTTTTCATCAATTATTGGACTTACCTTATTAGTAGCTTTATTTGCATTAACTGGTTTAGTTTCACCTAGCGTAATTGCACTTCCAGTTTCTGCTTTTGTTCTCTTTGTGGTTCACGCTCGCAATCAAATTTCTGTGATGAAGGAAGAGTTGCAACGCGCTAAATCAATTCAAGAAACAGTCACTAAGCCAGCGCACAACAAATACTCCGAGATAATTGCACGCTCAAAACGTGCTGTTACATCATTGAATATTTCTGAAGAGCAGTGGACACCGCTTTCTGAACGTGTGGCGAGTTATGCGCAAGAGGTTCAAAGCATCGTAATCCTGCCTAAAGGCAGCGCTGAGAAGTTGCGCGGTGAAACATGGGAGCCAACAGAGGTTCCAGCTCCAAGTTATGTAACCGCTCCGAAAGCTGCACCACAAAGACGGACTATTGATTTGACGGTTCCAGGAGCTTGGAGTGAAGCGCAAGAAAAAGCGATGCGCGAAGCAATGGCGCCTAAATCAGATCAGATATTTGATCAGGAGCAGGCCGAGGCGATGGAGGAGCATCTTCGCCGTTATCGTGCTTCAGGTCAGTAAAGGTTTGAAGTAACTTTCCTTTAAATCCAGCTGGTGAACCACATTCGGTCGTACCAATCCTGGTAGGTCAATACTCCACCGACAAACAGTGGGAAAAAATAAGCAAAACAAAGGGCGATTAACCCAATACCAAAAATAACCATCCGCTCCCGAATAACTTTGAGTGCGTCATTTTCTAAAGCTTTTGAAATCACATAGGCGATTGAAAGGATTAGAAATGGTTGAAAGGCGATGGCGTAAAAATAAAAAGTTGTGCGCTCTGGGAACGCTAACCATGGCAGATAACTTGAGAGCAGGAATAGAAGGATTAAGCCAGCAGATTTCTCTCGCCGATAAATAAAGTAACCCAGGGTTACAAATATTGAGATTAAACCAGCCCACCACAAGAACGGTGTACCAATGGCAAGCACCTCTTGGGAACAGCTCTGCGCACCACAGCTTTTTGGAGTGGCATAGAAGAATGATGTTGGCCGACCTAAGAGCAACCAATTCCAGGCACTTGCTTGATAGGAGTGATCTGTGGTCAATCCAGTATGGAAGTTCAGGATTTCGCGATGATAGTTAAACAGGGAGCTTAAAGGATAGCTTCCCGAATTTCGGTCCCAGCCATTTGAACTGAGAAACCAACCTGTCCAACTTGCGATGTAAACAATCAAAGGCGCAATTGCAAACTGCAATGTGGTTAAGAAAAATCTTCGCTCTCTAATCAATAAATACAATCCAACGGCAGCCAATACATAAACCGCACTCCATTTAGTACCGAGCGCCAAGCCAAATACGATGCCAGCCCACCAGAGCTGATTACGCAATAGCAGGTAAAAAGCCAAAAGAATAAAGAATGAAAGGAAGATATCTAGCAGTGCGGTTCGCGACATCACCAGATGTAGACCGTCAAGGGTCATCAGGGCTGCGGCACTTATGCTGATAAAAAATGATTTGAATAGTTGTTGTGCGATTAGAAACACCAAGAGAATTGAAAGCGTGCCAACCAGAGCGGCGGCAGCACGCCAGCCAAAAGGATTATCACCAAAAAGCTTTATACCTAGCGCTATTGCCCATTTTCCAACTGGAGGATGAACAATGAATTCAGCTGCGCCTTTATCCAATTCCACACCATGGGCTAGAAAATCTCGAGCCCCATCGACGTAATAGACCTCATCAAAGACCAACTCATTTGGCCGGCCAAGATTTATAAATCGAGTCAATGCGCCAAAGGAGATCAAAGCGATCAATGCCGATAGCTGCGCTCGCTTCATGATGCATAAGGATAGCGACCGCCATAATGGGTTAGTGAGTGAATTGGTTCTTGCCGCGGTCCCTTTAGGCAATATTGGTGATGCCTCCGAGCGATTGAAGCAGGCAATTTCTAACGCCGATATCGTGGCGGCTGAGGATTCACGTCGCTTTTTGCGACTGTGTAAAGATCTCGAAATTGAATGTCGAGCCCAAGTGATTTCATTCTTTGAGGGCAATGAAACAGCTCGACTATCTGAAATTCAATCAGCCCTGGAATCAGGCAAAACAATCTTGTTGGTAACAGATGCCGGCATGCCATCAGTTAGTGATCCCGGATATCGCGCCGCTCGCATGGCCATCGACAATGGTTTTAAACTTTCGGTAATTCCTGGTCCAAGTGCGGTCTTAGCAGCATTGGCACTTTCCGGTTTACCTACCGACAGTTTTGCATTTGATGGATTCCCACCGCGCAGTAGTGGCGCGCGAGATGAGTGGTTTTCAAACCGGGCTCATGAGACCCGAACCTTGGTTTTATTTGAATCACCACATCGAATCTGTGAAACTTTAGCGAGCATAAGAAAATCATTTGGCGATGATCGGCAAATTGCAGTGTGTAGAGAGATAACCAAAACCTATGAAGAGACGGTTCGTGGTTCGGCGCAAGAGGTTCATGAATGGTCTTTAAGCAAAGAGATGTTAGGTGAGTTCACCATAGTCATTGCCGGCTATCAGCCAGGCACGGAGCAAAAATCAGATCAGGAGATTTCTGATCTAGTTAAGCTTTATGAACAATCTGGAATCACGCGCAAAGAAGCAATTGCTCAGGTAGCCAAAGAGCTGCACCTACCTAAGCGCAAAGTCTTTGACATCATGGTGTTACAGAAATAGATAGACTTCCGACCATGTCTGAGAAATCCTTTTATCTCACCACGCCTATTTACTATGTAAATGATGCGCCGCACATCGGCCATGCATATACGACCGTGGCAGGGGATTTGCTCACTCGCTGGCATCGTCAAAAAGGTGAATCAGTTTGGTTTCTTACCGGAACTGATGAACATGGCCAGAAGGTCATGCGGACCGCTGACTCCAACAACACTCCACCCCAACAATGGTGTGATCGTTTAGTTGAGGATGCCTGGAAACCGGTTTGGAAGCATTTAGAGATTGCCAATGATGATTTCATCCGCACCACAGAGCCGCGCCATATGGAGCGAGTGCAGAAGTTTCTGCAGGGGTTGATGGAACAAGGCTTTATTTATGAAGGAAAGTATGAAGGCCCTTATTGCGTAGGTTGTGAAGAGTTCAAGCTTCCAGGCGATCTCGATGAAGGTAAATGCAAAATTCACTCCAAACCAGTTGAAATGGTTAGCGAGACAAATTGGTTCTTCAAGCTCTCAGCCTTTGTACAACCACTATTAGAGCATTACAAAAACAATCCAGAGGCGTGTGAACCTGCCAGTGCACGAAATGAAGTTGTTTCCTTTTTGGAAAGCGGAGTTTCCGATCTATCAATCTCTCGCTCAACATTTAATTGGGGAATTCCAGTTCCTTGGGATACAAAACAGGTGGTTTATGTCTGGTTTGATGCCCTGCTTAATTATGCAACCGCAGTTGGTTTAACTGATCCAGCTGATAGTGATGGTGGCAAATTCTTTGCCAAAACTTGGCCAGCCGATGTTCATCTAGTTGGAAAAGATATTCTGCGCTTCCATGCCGTTATATGGCCGGCTATGTTGATGGCGGCGAATCTGCCGGTTCCTAAAAAAGTTTTCGCACATGGTTGGTTGTTGGTTGGCGGCGAGAAAATGAGCAAGAGCAAACTCACCGGAATTGCGCCATCAGATATCACCAAACACTTTGGCGTCGATGCGTTCCGTTACTACTTTATGCGGGCGATTCCATTTGGTAGTGATGGCTCTTTCTCATGGGAAGACATGTCAGCCCGCTACACCAGTGAGTTAGCAAATGATTTTGGAAACCTGGCATCTCGTCTGGCTGCAATGATCGAAAAATACTGCGCAGGAGTTCTACCCGCAGTTGCCCAAGATGCCGATCTGGCTGCAGCGCTGGAAAAAACCGTTTCTGGTGCTGATCAAGCGATGTGTGCGTTGGATTTCCAAGGCGGAATCAATCAAATCATGGAGTTTTGCAAGCAGGTAAATGGATATGTAACAGTAAAAGAGCCGTGGTCGGTTGCTAAAGATCCAGCCCGCAAATCCGAACTAGATGAGATTCTTTACAACACCGCAGAAGCCTTGCGAGCTCTAGCGGTACTACTGCATCCGGTCATGCCGATTGCAACACAAAAACTTTGGAGCTCACTCGGTGCGCAAGACAGCTTAGGACCAATTGAGAAACAAGAAATTTCAACGGTAGCGAAATGGGGCCAACTTCCAGCTGGAAGTAATGTGACCAAAGGCGAGATTCTCTTCCCGCGCTTAGCTGACTTAGAAGGCTAGTTAATGGCAGATCGTCACAACCGCGATTTAGACCGTCAGCCTGCTCCACTTCCTGAACCACTTCCAGTTAATTGCGTTGATTCCCATGCGCACTTAGAGATTGTTACCAATACTGAACCAGATGACCCAGCAATCAAAAAAGTTCTAGATGATGCGGCCTCAGTTGGAATTGATCGTATTGTTCAAGTTGGATATTCGGCAGAGCAATCTGAGTGGTCAGTCAGATTGGCAGAAACTTGGAATACGCAAGTTCTCGCAGCGGTCGCGCTACATCCAAATGAAGCACCAGTAGTTGAAGATCTAGAAAAAGATTTAGCAGTTATCAATGAATTGGCCGCTCACCCGAGAGTGCGGGCAATTGGCGAGACGGGATTAGATTTTTTCCGAACCGCACCAGATCTACAAGACAAGCAGAAATACTCTTTCAAACGTCATATCGAAATTGCTAAGCATCACAATAAAGCCCTGGTAATTCATGATCGGGATGCTCATCGCGCGGTGCTTGATTTGCTGGAAGAGGTTGGCGCGCCGGAAAAAACTATTTTCCATTGTTATTCAGGTGATGCCGAAATGGCACAAGAGTGCATCGAAAAGGGCTACATACTTTCATTTGCAGGAACCGTTACCTTCAAAAATGCACCACATTTGAGAGAAGCGGTAAAGCTAGTGCCGCACAATCAATTACTGGTCGAAACCGACTCGCCATTTCTCGCGCCTAGCCCTCATCGCGGCGCCCTAAATACTCCGGCTCAGATTCCGCATATTCTGCGATTGATTGCGCAGGAGCGCAACGAATCTTTAGTTGATTTAACCACTGCAATTAGCAATAACGCAGAGCGGATTTTTGGAAGTTTTAGCGCATGAGCATTTCATTACTTGGCGCGGCAGAGGTTAGATCTTTAGCGGAGCAGTTGGATCTGCATCCAGCAAAGTCGTTGGGACAAAACTTTGTGATTGATGCAAATACCTGTCAGAAAATTGTTCGTTTGGCGGTAATCAGCCAAGGAGATCACGTTGTAGAAATTGGCCCAGGACTCGGATCTTTGACTTTAGCTCTATTGCAGGCAACTAACCAGGTAAGCGCAATTGAAATCGATAATCGATTAGCCAAACAGTTGCCTATTACCGCTGCTAGTCACGGTGTTCCAGATAAGCAGTTAAAAATTCTTAATCAAGATGCGTTGCAGGTTTTTGACATCCCAGGCAACCCAACAAAACTTGTGGCGAATCTTCCGTACAACGTTTCAGTTCCGGTGTTATTGAGTTTCCTCGAGCGTTTTCCATCTATCACTTCGGGAGTGGTCATGGTTCAGACTGAGGTTGCAGAACGCTTAGCTGCAAAACCGGGGAGCAAGACTTATGGAGTACCAAGTGCTAAAGCAGCTTGGTGGTGCGACATGATTTTGGCGGACTCGGTATCAAGATCGGTTTTCTGGCCGGTGCCAAATGTGGATTCTTCGCTGGTTAAGTTCATTCGCCATGAACCTTTGGGTGATGAGGCATTGCGGAGACGAACATTTGATCTGGTTGATAGAGCTTTTGGTCAACGAAGAAAAATGTTGCGCTCTATTTATGCAGAGATTTACGGGGGGTCTGGCGAGGCGGAAACCGCATTGATTTCAGCGGGAATTGACCCAACGATTCGTGGGGAGTCCCTTTCAATTGAAAAATTCGCCGCAATCGCAAAACAGTTGGATAGGCGCTAACCACCACAAAGTAATACGCTCACCACATGCCCTCACATGTGGTGACACGAGCCCCCGGCAAGATAAATCTGCAACTCTCAGTTGGACCGTTGCAGTCGGATGGGTATCACCCGGTCGCTACGGTTTTTCAAGCGGTCTCCTTGTTTGATGATGTAAAGATTTCGTTGGCTGATAAATCTGGAATTTCTATTTCTGCTACTGGAAAAGTTAGCGATCACCTGCCTTTAGATAAAAATAACTTGGCATATAAAGCAGCTGAGTTAATGTGTAAGAAATTTGAGATTGAAGATGGAATCGAAATCACTTTAACTAAAGAGATTCCAATCGCAGGTGGCATGGCGGGAGGTAGCGCTGATGCTGGCGCAACCATTGTTGGAATGGATGCATTATTCGGATTGGGATTAAGTAAAAGTGAAATGGAAAAAATCGGTTCAGAGCTAGGAGCAGATATTCCATTCACAATCTCTGGTGGTACGGCAATTGGTACCGGACGTGGAGATCAAATCACTCCAGTTCTTTCCCGCGGTTCATATAACTGGGTGCTAGCTCTATCTAGCTCTGGGTTATCAACGCCTGCGGTTTACAATGAATGTGATCGATTGCGTGAAGGTCTGCAGGTTGCACCACCGCACATCAGTGCATCATTAATGCATGCACTTAGCGCTGGGGATGCGATTGCGCTAGGAAAAGCTTTGTCCAATGATTTACAGCCCGCTGCTTGTTCCTTAAAACCTGCACTGCGTTTAATTCTTGATGTTGGTATGGATTACGGAGCCCTTGGCGGATTGGTTTCTGGCTCTGGGCCTACCGTGGCTTTTCTAGCTGAAAATGATGATCATGCTCTTGATTTAGTGGTGGCTCTAACCTCCAGCGGGGTTGTAGGAAATGTTGTTCGTGCATCCGGGCCGGTGCCGGGGGCACGGGTTATCGAAACGGCCTAATTGAAACGGCCTAATTGAAACTGCCTAGTTGAACCCTTGAACCGTTCGAGACTGGTTAGTAGTTAGGCAGCCTGACCCAATAGAATTCAGGTTCCTCCATTGTGTAGTGGCTAGCACATGGGCCTTTGAAGCCCAGGGTCCAGGATCGATACCTGGTGGAGGAGCCAAACTCTTACTAGCAAACGCTTATTAGAAGGAAAGGCGGGGAGTTGAGCCAGCTAGATCTTGCCATCGTTCTCGCTGCTGGCGAGGGCACTCGCATGAAATCTAGCCGTGCCAAAGTTCTCCATGAAATTGCCGGTCGTTCATTAATCGCCCATGTTTTACACGCCATAAATCAACTTGATGCCAAAGAGCTCCGGGTGGTTGTTGGAGCCGCTAAAGAAGAAGTAATTGATCATTTGAATCAAGTTTCACCAAAGGCCAAAACAGTTTTTCAAGAGGTCCGTGGTGGCACAGGGCATGCAACTCGACTGGCTCTAGAAGCAACAGCTGAAAACGGAACAGTTCTGATTTGCGCTGGTGATACTCCACTTCTAACTGGCAACACTCTTTCGGAACTAATTTCAAAACATAACTCGACCGGCGCAAGCGCCACAGTGCTAACCACACAAATGCCAGACCCAACGGGTTACGGCAGAGTTATTCGAGACAACTCTGGCGACCTAGCAGAGATTGTTGAAGAAAAAGATGCCAATGATTCTCAAAAACAGACCCTTGAGATTAACTCGGGGGTCTATCTTTTTGCACTTGCGGATTTGAAGGCAGCGCTCAATCAAGTTACCGGGAATAATTCACAAAAAGAAGAGTATTTAACTGATGTCATTGCGATATTGCGCAATGAAGGAAAAAAAGTCGCGGCATTTGCTACCCATGATTACACCGAGGTAATGGGAATTAATGATCGCGCCCAACTTTCCACCTGTGGCTTCATCATGAACGCCAGAATTTGTGATGCTTTAATGCAAAGTGGTGTGACCATCATTGATCCGATGAGCACCTGGATTGATGTAACGGCAGAGATTGGAATTGATGTTGTTATTGAACCGGGAACTGCAATTAAAGGTGCGACAAGGATTGGTGCCTCAGCTGTTATCGGACCGCGCACGACCTTGATAAATACTGAGGTCGGAGCTCAAGCCAAAATCTTTGAATCACATTGCGAATCAGCAATTATTGGAGCTGGCGCACAAGTTGGTCCATTTACTCATTTAAGAGCCGGAACCAAGTTATCTGACCAGGTTCGGGTGGGTTCCTTTGTCGAGATTAAAAATTCAACAATTGGTCAAAGTTCTAAGGTGCCACACCTTTCCTATGTTGGCGATGCAACAGTTGGAGCTCATACCAATATCGGTGCCGCAACGGTAGTTGTGAACTATGACGGTGTAGAAAAACACCAAACTGTAATTGGAGATCATGTACGTATCGGCAGCGATTCGATGCTGGTCGCTCCAGTCACGATTGGTGATGGTGCATACACCGCGGCTGGCTCAGTGATTACTGAAGATGTCCCGGCCGGCGCGCTTGGTATCGCAAGGTCTAAGCAAAGCAATATTCTTGGCTGGGTTTTGAAAAAACGTAAAGGAACCAAATCAGCAGAAGCGGCAACCAAAAGAGAAGGGCAGAAATGAGCACCGAACTCCGTCTCAGTTCCGAAAAGCGGCTCCGGATTTTTACCGGTCGCGGTTACCCAGAGCTTGCTGAAGAGGTAGCAGCTGAACTAGGAGTTCCCATCACTCCGACCTCCGCTTACGACTTTGCAAATGGTGAGATATTTGTTCGCTTTGAAGAGAGCGTTCGCGGTTGCGATGCTTTCGTAATTCAAAGCCATACCGCCCCAGTTAACAAGCAGATCATGGAACAACTAATCATGGTTGATGCTTTAAAGCGTGCTTCAGCTAAAAGAATTACCGTAATTGCGCCTTTCTACGGTTATGCACGTCAGGATAAAAAACATCGTGGTCGTGAACCAATCTCAGCTCGCTTGATGGCTGATTTATTCAAAACTGCAGGCGCGGATCGATTGATGACCGTTGATCTACACACCTCGCAAATTCAAGGATTCTTTGACGGACCGGTAGACCACCTATTTGCGCTTCCATTACTTGCTAATTACGTTGGTTCAAAAGTCGATCGCTCACGATTAACAATCGTTTCACCAGACTCTGGCCGCGTACGAGTAGCCGAGCGTTGGAGCGATATCTTGGGTGGAACCCAAATCGCATTTATTCACAAGACCCGTGATCCTCGAATTCCAAATGAAGCGGTCACCGGACGTGTTGTTGGTGAAGTCGATGGGCAAACCTGTGTCGTTATTGACGACATGATTGATACCGCCGGAACTATTACCAAAGCCGTGGATGCGCTTTATGACGCCGGCGCAAAAGAGGTAATCATTGCTGCAACCCATGCTGTTTTCTCAGGTCCTGCCGCTGATCGCCTACGTAACTCCAGGGTTAGCGAAGTTGTTGTAGCAAATACGCTGCCAATACCTGAAGAGAGCAGATTCCCAAATCTCACTGTACTTTCGATTGCGCCACTACTTGCACGTGCGATCAAAGAAGTATTTGAAGATGGATCAGTTACTAGCCTCTTTGATGGCCACTCCTAAAAATATCTTACGTAAATTTGTACTGGCATTAATTTTTGCCACAACATTTTTACCTGTAGCTCCGGCCAACAGCCAAGAGCCGTATCGCATCACCGTTATGTCCCGTAATCTTTATTTGGGGGCAGATGTTGGAATCGCATTAGAGAAAATCCCAAACTTTCCCGCTGCTGCGCAGTTCATGTGGGATCAAATGAAACAAACCAATTTCGCTGCCCGGGCTCCAAAGTTAGCCAAAGAAGCGGTTCAAGACCGGCCTGAGGTCATAGGAATTCAAGAAGCCACAATTTGGTACTGCAAAAAAGATCTCTTCAGCGATCAGGTGGAGGTTTTCAACTTTCTCGATGAATTTATTAACGCTACAAAACAGACCGGTGTCAGCTACTCGTTAGCGAAAGCAAATGGTGTTTCAGCTTTTAACCCGGGCTACTCAATCGCTGCGGTTCCTTACCTAACAAAGGTAAAAGATCCTGAAGTTTTTCAAGATATTTTTGGCCAAGATAGCGCTAGCTGTGGCTTCACCATTGGCGACGCGCTTTTAGTTCGAGATGATGTCAAAAATCAAATAATCCAAGTTGGTAATACAGAGTATGACGCCAGCTACTCAATAGTTCCAACCATTATGACGATTTATCGGGGTTACACCTGGGCTGACTTTAAAGTAAGAGATTCGGTAGTGCGCTTAATCACTACTCACTTGGAATCACTTTGGGATGAAAACAAAGTTCCTAATTCTGCGCTGCAAGCACAACAGTTAGTAGCTGATTTAAAAGATGCCAAGATGCCAGTAATCATTATGGGTGACTTCAACGCTGATTATCGGGATCCTCGTCCAGTTGATGCAGCTAATCCAGGAGAACAACCAGTTGTTAGTGATACCTGCCCAACTCCTAGTGGCGCAAAGTGCAATGCATTTAGCACCATGATTGAGGCTGGGTTTGAAAATGCTTCACCTGATGCCAAAAACGCCCGTTATTTCACCTGGGGTGCAAGTGCATTATTAAATGGCCCAGATAAGAAACGTGAAAAGTTTGCAAATGATTTTGGTAATCAATACGGTTTCACAGATCGTCTCGATTACATTTTCACTAAAAATGTTTATGCCACAGTTAGCTCAAAAATAATTGGGAATGTATGGCCCGATGGAAGTGGTGTTTGGAGTTGCGGGGATGAAATCTGTTTTCCATCTGACCACGCGGGGGTTGTAGCAACCATAGAGCTGCCCAGAGGCGCCGGTGCAATAGATCCAGATTTACCAAGTCATGAAAGATTTCCATTTGGCTTATGGCATTTCATTGGTGCCGGGGCTTTGCTTGCACTGGTTTTACTAGTTTTCTTGCGCATAAGACGGGCGGTTCGCAGCTAGTTCTGCGGATTTGGCAGTTCTCGCTGGGCTTGGATAACCTTGCGGCCACTTAAGGCGAGGGGTCACCCCGTTATCGACGAAAGGTAAGACAAAAATGGCTGAAGTATCAATCAAAGGCGCAATCCGTAACGAGTTCGGAAAAGGCGCATCACGCAGAATCCGTCGCGATGGCAATGTTCCAGCGGTTATTTATGGTCATGGAGAGAAGCCAACACATATCTCTCTACCAGCGCGCGAAGTCGGAGTAGCGATTAAAACCTCCAACGTTCTTTTGAATGTTGATTTAGGTGACAAGCAAGAGTTGGTTCTTCCTAAGTCCATTGTTAGAAATCCACTCAAGGGAACTCTTGAGCACATCGATTTGATTATCGTCCGTCGTGGCGAGCGCGTAACCGTTAACGTTCCAGTTCACGCACATGGAAAGCATGATCCAGAAGGTATTTTGGAGCACGTCCATAACACTATTGAGGTTGAAGCAGATGTAACTGCAATTCCTACCTCACTTGATTTGAACATTGAAGGTTTGCCAGCTGGTGAATCAAAGACCGCAGGCGATGTTGTTCTTCCTGCTGGCGTTACTTTGAAGAGCGATCCAAAGATGGTTGTTATCCATCTTTCAGTTCGTGCAACCACTGATGAGGCTGCTGTTGCCGCTGCTCCAGCTGCTACTGAAGGCGAGGCAGCTGCCGCTGCACCTGCTGAAGGCGCGGCAGAGGGTAAATAAAACCCTCTTTCATTAACTCTGCGGCTAACCTTTCTTTATGTTTGGCCGTTCTCAATCCAATTCGAAAGAAGCAGTTGGCGCTAATCGCTGGTTGATTATCGGATTGGGAAATCCAGGGCCGGAGTACGAAAAAACTCGCCATAACGTTGGTGCCATGGTTGTGTCACAAATGGCCTCGGTAGCGGGAGCTAAATTCAACTCCCATAAAGCTCGGGCCAATGTTGCTGAATTTCGCTTGGGTGTAGGTGTTGATGCGCCATCACTTGTGGTCGCAACTTTGCGCTGTTATATGAATGAATCCGGTGGCCCAACAAAAGCCTTAGCTGATTTCTACAAGATCAAAAGTGATCACATAATCATCGCGCATGATGAACTTGATATTCCTTACCAGGCAATTAGAGTGAAATTCAGCGGCGGGGATAATGGTCATAACGGCCTGAAAAGCATTACCTCTGCACTTGGCACTAATGATTACTTCAGATTGCGTTTAGGAATAGGTAGACCTCCAGGACAGCAAGATCCAGGTGATTTTGTGTTAAAGCCATTTTCTAGTGCGGAGCGCAAAACCCTTGAGGAGTTTTTGATTACAGGTTCTGAGGCTGCTGAGTCTTTAGTTCAGCATGGACTAGAAAAAACCCAACAGAACTTTAACTCTTAAATCAGCCGGTATTTCTTAGTCCAGCAGCGACGCCATTAATAGTCAGTAATAGCGCACGGGTAATCAAAGAATCCGAACTTTCTTTTCTAACCTTTTTCAATAATGAAATCTGCAGGAGATGCAATGGCGCCAGATAAGCGTCTCTAATCTGCAAAGTACGGGCCAGAATCTCTTGATCACCTAAAATCTCTTGCTTTCCAGTCAGTAACAAAATCTCCTGAACCGTTAAATCAAACTCTTGTTGAATTGTCTCCAAAAAGTGATGCAGCTCGGGATCAACGAGAGCTGATACATACTTGCGAGCCATAGCTAAATCTGTTTTTGCTAATGTCATTTCAACGTTAGAGATAAAGGTGCGGAAGAAATGCCAGTCCTGCAACATAACCTTCATCGTTGACTCATGGCCAGCTTCACGTGCGGCTTTGAGTCCGCTTCCTACGCCAAACCAACCCGGAACGATCTGTCTTGATTGGGTCCAGCCAAACACCCAAGGAATTGCGCGAAGCGAGGACAAATCAGCGCTGGCATCAGGCCTTCTTGAAGGTCTAGAACCTAGGAAAAGATTTCCTAACTGTTCAACTGGGGTTGATTGGTAGAAATACTGAGGTAAGTCGGGATGTTCGACTAGTGATCGATAACGAGCGAATGAAGCATCGCTAATCGAGTTCATAGTTGTATTCCACTTGACCAGATCTTCTGGAGTTTGTCTTGCAGCACGGTTTAAAACCGTTGCCTCTAAAGCTGCAGCCAAAGTAAGTTCAACATTTTCACGCGCTAGGGAAGGCAGCGAGTATTTATCTGAAATAACCTCACCTTGTTCTGTCATTTTGATCTGACCATCAAGGGTTCCCCAAGGCAAAGCGATAATCGCATCGTAGGTTGGTCCTCCACCGCGTCCTACAGAGCCACCTCGACCATGGAACAGTCGCAATTTAATTCCATATTTGCGGGCGACATCTCGAAGTTTGCGTTGGGCTTGATGAATTTCCCACTGGCTGGTCGCAATTCCGGCATCTTTGTTGGAATCGGAATATCCCAACATTACTTCCTGAATATTTCCACGAAGCTCAACCAATTTTCGATATGTGGGATTAGCAAGTAACTGCTCCAGTATTTCTCCCGCAGCACGAAGCTCCGCTACGGTTTCAAGCAAAGGAGCAACATCAACCCGAGCTACTGACTTTTCAATATCAATAAGACCGGCCAACTTAGCTAAATAAGCTGCAGCAAGCACATCCTCCGGCCCTTTAGTCATTGAAACTATATAAGTCTCGACAACTGAAGGATCAAAGTTGTCTTGCAGATCTCTAATTGCTGCAAAGGTGCGTAAAGTCTTTGCATCAAGTTCATCTAGTGAACTAAAGTCAACAATCGCACCGTTTAACTTCTCTGTTAGAAACTCACATTTTTGCAGCGGTGTCAGGGCCGCGTAATTTGCATCAGGAAACAGAGCTTCTATTACGCGCTGATGTGCTCCAGAATGCTCTCGAACATCCATAGTTGCATGGGTAAGGCCGAAGGCGGAAATGGTTCGGATAGTGCGTTCGAGTAATCCATGGGCAATCAACTCCCCACGATTTGCCAGCAAAGAGTTGTACATCAACATTAAGTCTTCAAGTAGCTCTTTAGTATTTGCGTAATCACGACCGGGTTCATGAGCAGCGCCCTTGCTATGGCGATCTCTAGTTAAGAGTAATCGATGCCGAATTGCTGTTGCTTTTAATCGATACGGCTCTTCAACATTGATTCGTTTAAACCGAGGCTCAATTTCTGGCAAACGTTGGAGATCTTGTTCGACTGAATCCAGTAATGGTTGTGAGGTGCCCGCTAGTTTTGTAGATACTGAAAGCGCTTGGCGCAGTTCATCCAAAGCCTCTAGCGTTACTCGGATTGCGTGACCCATCTGCAAAACAATGGCTTGTTTGGTGATTTCTGGAGTGATGTTCGGATTTCCATCTCGATCCCCACCAATCCAGGAGCCAAATGTGAGAGGTGTTGCTGTCGGAGAAAGTTTTATACCCAAGCGAGAAAGTTCACGGGCAAAATCATCTAATACCTCAGGAATGGTCAATCGGAACAAATCATCAAGATAATAAAGTGCGTTAATTGCTTCATCAAGCGGCTCTGGACGGCCGAGTCTTAATTCATCGGTTTGCCAAAGCAGATCAACAATCTCTGCCAATCTGCGCTCCCGAGTCGCTGATTCTGGTTGATCCAGCAACTCTGAAATAGTAGATAACTTACTTAGAACTGATCTACGTGCTGCTTCAGTTGGATGAGCTGTAAAAACTGGTCGTACCTGAAAGTTTTCTAACCACTTGCGAATTTCGCTTTCAGAAAAATCATTTCCTGTTTTCTTAGCTTCCAGAATATGGTCAACCGCGCGGGAGAGCCATGAGCCTCCTGAAATTCTCTCTTGCGATAAAACTCTAGAACGATGAACCTGTTCAGCCACATTGGCTAAGTTGAAATAGACATTAAATGCGCGAACCAGTTTTACTGAATCGGCGGTAGAGATTGATTTCAACAAATCTTCGCCGGTGCCTTCGCGAACTGATTTTCTAACTAACTCAACTAGATTTAGCAGCGCCTCGCCATCTTGCCTGGCCAGCGATTGCCCAAGCAAATCGCCTAACTTGCGGACGTCACTTCGTAGAGCAGCGTTGTCTTGCAAATCAGCAGGAGCGGTCACTGGCTAATCATTACACGATAGAATTCCAGCGAAAATCGTTGAGCCCCCTGGTATTTCCAGATTGGGGCTAAACGGCGTTTTAGCGAAGAAGAAAGGGTTGAAAACAATGACAATGCGTGCACTTGTCTCGCTATCTGAAACAACCCTTGATGTCTTGAAATCCAATGCCGAATCCATAATTACAAATCAAGCGGCAATCCCATTTTTGGTGGCTAACCAGGCAAAAGAAAAACAGGTATTAGTGGTTGCGCATTCAAGCCAGCGGGCCACAGAGCTAGCATCTGAGCTCTCTGAATTAGTCGATGGAGTTATGGAGTTCCCAGCATGGGAGACATTGCCCCATGAAAAATTAAGCCCGAATAGTGACACTGTTGCTAAAAGAATCAACACCTTATTGAATATCGAAAATTCAAAGGTGGTAGTTACATCAGCTCGCGCTTTGATTCAGCCCATAATTTCCGCTGCTATCAAATTGCCACTTCTAACTATTGACCGCGGTAGTGAATTCGACTTTGCAAAATTAATTCAAGAGCTAGTTTTTAGAGCTTACAACCGAGTTGATATGGTCGAACGTCGGGGAGATTTCGCGGTTCGCGGAGGCATTATTGATGTCTTTCCTCCACTGGCTGATCATCCAATTCGCATTGAGTTTTTTGGTGATGAAATTGAAGAGATTAAATACTTTGAAATTAGCGATCAAAGAACTTTTGCTGCAGTCACTGATGGGGTAACTCTAATTCCTTGTAGAGAAGTCCTAATTGATGAGCAGGTAAAGCAAAAAGCCAGCAAACTAAAACTTCAATATCCAGAGTTGCTTGAAATGTGTAACAAAATCGAATCTGGTATTTACGTTGAAGGGATAGAGTCCCTAGCAGGGGTATTGGCACCTGAGTTCAACTCCTTACTTGATTACCTTTCCAAAGATTGCGAGATTATTTTTCTAGAACAAGAGCGGATCAGATCTCGAGTACAAGACTTAATCAACACAAATCAAGAGTTTTTGGCGGCCGCTTGGTCCAATATTGCGTTAACCAGCAAAGGTGAAAATACTAAGACTTTGGTTCCGCTACGAAACGAACTGCAGATCGGTGCTTTTCTTGAACTTACAGAGCTACAAAATAGAGCTCATGAGAAGGGGATGCTTTGGCGAAGTTTTAGCTCCTTTGGCTACGAAGATGATCCGGAAATCAAACAATTTGGCGAGATTGATCCTTATCGCAACAAAATTGAAAAAGTTATTGCCGATTTAAAGTCTTATTTGAATCAGGGCTTTCTCGTCGTTATCTCATTACAGGGCCATGGCTTGCAGGAGCGATATCGAGATATTTTGCAAGAAGCTGATATCCCAGCAGTACTCAAGGCCGGTGTGGATAATCAGTTAGTTCGTAGTTCAGTTTATTTAGTTACCTCAGCGCTAAAGAATGGCTTTGTTGATGAGTCCAACAAGATTCTTTTCTTAACTGAGGGTGAAATTACTGGAACTCGAGACTCAAGAATTACCGCTACCAGAATGCCCTCTCGTCGTAAAAAAACAATTGACCCGCTGGAGTTAAAGAGTGGCGATTACGTAGTACATGAACAACATGGTGTTGGACGTTATGTCGAGTTAGTTCAGCGAACAGTTGCAGGAGCATCACGAGAGTATTTAGTTATCGAGTACGCAGCATCTAAAAGGGGCCAACCCGCAGATCGAATCTATGTACCGACTGACGCGTTAGAGCAGATAACACGTTATGTTGGTGGTGAAACTCCAGCTGTACACCGAATTGGTGGCGGAGACTGGATAAAGGCGAAATCCCGCGCTAAGAAAGCAGTAAAGGAAATCGCTGGCGAATTGATTCGGTTGTATGCGGCGCGTACGAGTTCACCCGGATTCGCATTTTCGCCCGACACAACTTGGCAACGCGAATTGGAAGATTCCTTTGCTTATGTTGAAACCCCTGATCAGCTTGTAACAATTAACGAGGTAAAGGCAGATATGGAAAAGCCTTATCCCATGGATCGCATAGTTTGCGGTGATGTTGGATATGGAAAAACAGAGATTGCAATTCGCGCCGCGTTTAAAGCGGTTCAAGATGGTAAACAGGTTGCGGTTTTAGTTCCAACCACATTGCTGGCGCAACAACATTTTGCAACCTTCTCATCGCGCTATGCAGGTTTCCCAATAAAGGTTGCGGCGCTATCTAGATTCAACACCAACAAGGAAATAAATGAGGTTTTAAAGGAGCTATCAGCCGGCTCAGTTGATGTTGTGATTGGAACCCATCGCTTGCTATCAGAGGATGTCACTTTTAGGGATTTGGGTCTGATTATTGTTGATGAAGAGCAAAGATTCGGAGTCGAGCATAAAGAGAAGTTAAAGAAACTAAGGGCCAGTGTTGATGTCTTGGCGATGTCTGCAACACCAATTCCACGAACCTTGGAGATGGCCATAACTGGAATTCGAGAGATGTCGACCATCGCGACCCCTCCGGAGGAGCGACATCCAGTTCTCACATATGTTGGTGCTTATGATGACAAGCAGGTCGCTGCTGCAATTCATCGTGAGTTATTGCGTGACGGTCAAGTTTTTTATATTCACAATCGGGTTGAGAGCATTGATGAAGTAGCCACCAAGATTCGAAAATTGGTTCCCGAAGCTAGAGTGGCAATTGCGCATGGTCAGATGAATGAATCAGCTCTAGAACAGGTTGTTGTTGCCTTCTGGAACAAAGAGTTTGATGTCTTGGTTTCGACCACAATTGTGGAAAATGGCATAGATGTTGCTAACGCAAACACTTTGATTGTTGAACGGGCTGATGTGTTTGGTTTATCCCAACTACACCAGCTCAGAGGAAGAGTTGGAAGAAGTAGAGAGCGTGCTTACGCATACTTTCTCTACCCAGCTGATAAGCCCTTGTCAGAGTTGGCACTTGATCGCTTAACCACGATTGCAAAGAACACAGAGCTGGGCGCTGGAATGCAGGTGGCATTAAAGGATTTGGAAATTCGCGGAGCTGGAAATTTGCTAGGCGGAGAACAATCGGGACACATTGCAGATGTTGGATTCGATTTATATATGCGCATGGTTGGCGAAGCGGTCAATGATTACAAACGCGGTGTAATCGATGGCGTCGAAGATATTCAAGAGTGCAAAGTTGAATTGCCAATCACAGCTCACCTATCTGCGGAGTATGTCCCAGCAGATCGTTTGCGCCTTGATCTTTATCGCAGGCTGGCAGATGCCAAAGATGACGCAGCAATCAATGCAATAAGAGAGGAGTTGCAGGATCGATTTGGACCGTTGCCACATGAGGCCCAAGCATTATTAAGAATCGCGCAATTACGAACTTATGTGAAGGGTCATGGAATCACTGATTTTGCAGTTCAAGGTCGTTTTGTGAAGGTGGCTCCATTTGCACCAACCGAGTCCATGGAGCTCAAAATTAATCGCCTATATCCCGGATCTATTGTGAAATCTGTGACAAAGGTGGTCTTAATTTCTCGCCCGCAGAGCGCTGCGTGGGAATCTGAGAGTGATGAGATAGGAGATACTTCTCTCCTTGATTGGGCGTTTGAATTAGCGCAGACTTTGCTCGAGCGCCCCATACGAAAGTGAGTGTTTGTGAAAAGAGTTCTAGCCCAAGTTCTGGTCGCATTTGTTGCCGCTACTGTTGCATTGACTGGATGTTCAAAGGTCGATTCAGCCGCCACAGTCGGCGATGCACAGATTGCTCTCTCTGATTTGCAATCTCAAGTGGATTTGATTTTAAGTGAGCGAGAGGGCGTAGACACTTCACAAATGCAGTTGGAGGATGGGGAAGCACTGACCCGATCACAGCTTTCTTACATGATCTCCAATTTGATCATTGAAGGCGTTGCTAAAGATGAAAAGATTGAAATCACAACCTCAGAGATAGAAGCCTACAAAACCGAGATCTACACCAACATCGGTGGTCAAGAGAATCTGCCAAATGTTCTAGTTAGCGCTGCCATCCCATCCACCTCATTAGATGATGTACTTCGTCGTGATTTGATTTTGCGCAAAATTGGACAAAAGCAATCAGCTGCAGGCTCTGATGATGCTGCGGTAAATGCCAGCATCCAGAAGTTGGTAACCGATAAAGCAAACTCCCTAAAGGTCACAGTTAATCCACGCTACGGAACATGGGATGTGAATACCCTTACTGTGGTGGCCTCTGAACCAGCAGGCGACGCAGTCACCGATAAGTAACATTTAAATGGCGTATGAAAATCTGATCCGCCTTGCTGAGGTTATGGATCGCCTTCGTTCGCCGGGAGGATGTCCTTGGGATGCAGAACAAACCCATGAGTCGCTTCTAAAGTATTTGTTAGAAGAGTCTTATGAGTTTATTGAGTCGATTGAGTCTGGAAATCGCCAAGACATGCAGGAAGAGTTGGGCGATATTCTGCTACAAGTTTATTTCCATGCGCGAATTGCTCAGGAACATCAATCACATCCATTTAATCTTGATGACGTGGCAAAAAGCGTTGCGGATAAATTGATTTCACGTCATCCACATGTTTTCTCTGATGTAAAAGTAGAGTCAACCGGAGATGTTTTAGAAAATTGGGAGCGAATTAAGAAAGCAGAGAAGGGCCGCACCTCGGCTCATGATGGAGTTCCAACGGGACAACCTGCATTACCTCTAGCGGCAAAACTGGTTTATCGAGCTCAAAAAAATCAATTGAGTACTCCAGCACATCCAAATTCTGAGACGCGAGAGCGGTCAAATATTGATGAGGAAATTGTCGGCTCAGAACTTCTGGCGCTGGTCTCATGGGCCGTTGAGCATGACATTGATCCAGAGGTGGCCCTACGCAAAGCTGCACTTAAGTTTCGAGCAGAGATGAGTCGCGAAGAAGGAAATTCCAACGAGTCACGCTAGACTCCCCGCCCGTGACTACAAATCAAGCGATTATTAAAAGTGTTGGCGCTCGTGAAATTCTAGATTCCCGCGGAAACCCAACTGTAGAAGTAGATGTAACCCTTTCAGATGGATCCTTTGCCCGAGCTGCAGTCCCAAGCGGTGCCTCAACCGGCGCTTTTGAAGCCGCAGAGCTAAGAGATGGCGGAAGTAGATACCTAGGCAAAGGTGTTCAAAACGCGGTTGAAAATGTTAAGCAAAAGATCGCTCCAGTGGTTATAGGTAGAGACGCTTTTGATCAACGCGGTTTAGATGATGCGATGATTCAATTAGATTCCACAGTAAATAAATCTTCACTTGGCGCAAACGCAATTTTGGGAGTCTCACTTGCGGTAGCCAAAGCTGGTGCCCAATCAAAAAAGCAACCTTTCTACGCATTCATCGGTGGCCCATCTGCCAACCTGCTTCCAGTTCCAATGATGAATATTCTCAACGGTGGAGCTCACGCAGATACAAATGTTGATATTCAAGAGTTCATGATCGCTCCAATCGGTGCAGCTTCATTTAAAGAGGCGTTGCGATGGGGTGCTGAGATTTATCACAACCTGAAGGGCGTGCTAAAAAAGCGTGGCCTAGCTACCAGCATCGGTGATGAAGGTGGATTTGCTCCTAACCTTGAATCAAATCGCGCCGCACTTGATTTAATTGTGGAAGCGGTAGAAAAAGCTGGGTTCAAAATCGGTAGTGAAATTGCGCTAGCGATGGATGTTGCGGCAACCGAGTTTTACAAAGATGGAAAGTATGCATTTGAAGGATCCGAGCTTTCAGCTGCGGAGATGATTGCTTATTACAAGGGATTAGTTGATTCCTATCCTTTGGTTTCAATCGAAGACCCATTATCGGAAGATGATTGGGATGGTTGGAAAGCCATTACGACCGAACTAGGAGAGAGAGTTCAGTTGGTAGGCGATGACCTATTTGTAACCAACCCAACCCGACTAGCTCGTGGCATTGAAGAAAAGACCGCAAACGCGCTATTGGTTAAGGTCAATCAAATTGGAACGTTAACTGAAACATTAGATGCCGTTTCTATGGCTCATAAAGCGGGATATCGCTCCATGATGAGCCATCGTTCAGGTGAGACCGAAGACACCACAATCGCAGATTTGGCGGTTGCGGCACTTTGCGGACAAATTAAGACCGGTGCACCAGCACGAAGTGAGCGCGTTGCTAAGTACAATCAGTTGTTGCGTATCGAGGAAGAACTTGGCGCAAATGCGAAGTATGCAGGACGTGAAGCATTTCCACGTTTTTCGGTTCGCTAAAAAGGAAATCAAGTAACACCTAAACCAAGGAGTGGGGATGAAGCGAAAGACAATTCCGCTTCGCACCGCTCTGGAGGGTTTTGCTGAAAAGCGCGGAATCTCAACCCGGCTATTAATTCTTTTTATGGTTTTGTTTGGAGTTGCAGTTACTTTAGCTCCACCAACACAACATTATTTTGCCCAGCGAGCACAGATCAGCGCCTTAGAGGCTGATGTTGAATCAAATCGCAAAAAGTTGGAAGAGGCTAGAGCCGAGCTGCAACGTTGGCGTGATCCAGAGTATGTGAAATCACAAGCTCGCGATCGTCTGCATTTTGTTTTGCCCGGTGAGCGGCAGTACATAATTTTGGGTCTGAGCACTCAAATTGATAATGGAACATCAAGTGCAGCACCAATCAATCAAGATTTCCCACTGGGAGTTCCTTGGTATTCCAGAGTGATTTCTTCAATCACCTCAGTTGGAGTCGGGACGCAAACGCCATGACCAATATTCCATCTGATGCTGATTTAGGAGCCATTGAAATTCAACTAGGGCGAACCCCTCGAGATGTTCACGCCATTGCATATCGCTGTCCATGTGGAAATCCTGCGGTAGTTGAAACTCCACCTCGATTAAGTGACGGAACTCCATTTCCTACTTTTTATTATGCGACCTGTCCAAATTTAACTTCGGAGATTTCCACTTTAGAAAACTCGAATTTGATGGTTGAGATGAATGAACGACTGAAAGAAGATGCTCAACTGGCTGGTGAATACCGGGCAGCGCATGATGATTATCTTGCTGCGCGTGCAGCTCTTGGTATTGATGTACCTGAGTTAGATGACATCTCAGCAGGTGGCATGCCTGCTCGAGTTAAGTGCCTACATTCTCTAATCGCGCACTCTTTAGCAGCTGGTGAAGGGGTTAATCCTCTAGGAGATGAAGCTTTGGCAAAACTTCCAAAGTGGTGGGAAAACGGAAACTGTCTAGAACGCCGAGCTAAGGACCAGAGTTAAATGTCGAGAGTTGCTGCGATTGATTGTGGAACTAACTCCATCAGATTGTTGATAGCAGATATTGCGGATGGGAAATTCCGTGAGGTTTATCGAAATATGCAGATAGTTCGGTTGGGGCAGGGCGTTGATCAAAACAAAGCCTTTCATCCAGATGCTATTGATCGAACTTTAAAAGCGGTCGCTGATTTTTCTACCGAAATTGCAAGGCGCGGGGTTTCCAAGATCCGTTTTTGTGCAACTAGCGCAACTCGTGATGCAGCTAATAGGGATTTATTTATTGATGGCGTTAACTCCTTGTTGGGAATTAAACCTGAGGTTATTAGCGGTGAGGAAGAGGCCGCACTTTCATTTTTCGGTGCTACCAAAGAGCTACACCAAAGTGGTGCTCCCTATTTGGTCATTGATATTGGTGGTGGTTCAACTGAATTTGTTTTTGGCACGGAAAAAGTTGATTTTGCCAGAAGCCAGAATATTGGTTGTGTGCGAATGAGCGAAAGGCATTTCAGCTCTTTGCCACCTTCAGCTAATGAAATCGCAAATGCACAGCGAGATATTGATGAAGCGATTTCCGAAGCTGCCAAATTAGTTCCAATCACCGAAGCACAAACCGTAATTGCGGTAGCAGGAACCGCCACTACAGTGGCAGCTGCCGCCCTTGGACTCAATGAATATGACCGTTACTCCATTCATTTATCTCGAGTAACTGCAGAAAAAACCCATGAAGTCGCCGAGCGATTCCTTCATATGAACCGCCAGGAGATTGCTGCTTTGCCTTACATGCATGAAGGTAGAGTAGATGTCATAGCTGCAGGCTCTCTTGTACTTTCCAGAATTATGGAGTTGAGCGGCGCAAAAGAGTTTGTGGCATCTGAGTCTGACATTTTGGATGGAATGGCTTGGTCACTTGCCTAAGAAATTGCCGATTGATCCAGAAAAAGAAATTCTTAAACTCCGCTCACTCAAGGTTTTAGATCAAAAGCTCATTAAGTGCGATGCATGTCCGCGATTAGTCCAGTGGCGAGAAGAAATATCTGAAATAAAAAGGCGTGCTTATTCAGATCAAAAGTATTGGGGTAAACCTGTTACTGGTTTTGGTCCGCAAGATGCCAGTGTTGTAGTTGTTGGTTTGGCACCTGGTGCTCATGGCGCTAATCGCACCGGAAGAGTTTTTACTGGTGATAGTTCGGGTGATTGGCTCTATAGATCGCTACACAAAAATGGTTTAGCAAAAATCCCAACTAGCTCTTCACGATTTGATGGACAAGAGTTGATCGACACTCGGATTGTTTGCGCGGTGCGTTGTGTGCCACCAGGAAACAAACCAACCCCACAAGAAACCGCTAAATGTGAGCCCTGGCTACGCTGTGAATTTGAGTTACTGCTTCCAACTACCCGTAGCTATTTGGCTCTGGGAAGTATTGCTTGGAAGGCAATCGCCGATGTGCTGATTGAAATAGGTGAGGAATTGCCTAGAAAGCGCCCAAAGTTTGGCCACGGAGCCCATTTCAAGTTTCAAGGCAAAGATGGGAATACTAGATTGGTCATCGGGAGTTACCACCCTAGCCAACAGAATACTTTTACGGGAAAGCTCACAGCCACCCAATTGGATTCCGTGGTTAAAAAGGCGGGTAGATTTGCCCACGCGGGAAAGCCCTTGTAGCCCAATGGCAGAGGCAGACGACTTAAAATCGTCCAAGTGTGGGTTCGACCCCCACCGAGGGCACCAAAAATAAATAGTAATAATCATCTAGAGGAGAGCAATGAATAGTTCGAATCCAGTTCTTGGTAAAGCGTTTGGTCAGCAAGGCCGTCGTGGTTATGCCTCGATGGGTACGGTGCAGACTCCAGATAATTTAGAGGAGACCTACAACGCACCAGCGGCTTCATCTCTACGCACTGGTCGCATGACTATGGATGATGTTGTTGCCCGTTCTGGAATTCTTTTTGGAATTTCTATTCTGGTTGGAGCCGCAGCTTGGTATTTGAATCTTGGATCAGGTGCGCTGCTTATCGGATTCATTGGTGGATTAGTTACCGCAATGATCGGAATCTTCAGCAAAACTGTTCGCCCAGCTGTTTATCAGGCATACGCAGTTTGCCAAGGTTTGGTTCTAGGAATAATCAGCAAAACCTATGAGCTTTTCTATGACGGAATTGTGCAACAAGCAATTGTGGCGACCATCGCTGCCTTTGTTGGAATGCTTTTCCTATATAAGAGCGGTCGTTTGCGGGCCACACCAAAGTTCACCCGGATGTTGCTCGGTGCAGCTATTGGATATTTTGTTTTAGCAATCGGTAGCTTGATTGGTTCATTTTTTGGACTAGGAAATGGCATGGGGCTTTATGGCCTAAGCGGTTTTGGTCCGTTGCTTGCTATCGCAGGTGTAGCAATTGCATCCTTCTTCTTGATTCTAGATTTTGATCAGATTGAAGAGGGTGTTCGTGCCGGCGTCCCGCAGGAAGAATCCTGGCGTGCTGGATTTGGTCTATTAATGACTATGGTTTGGCTATATCTAGAGGTGCTACGTCTGCTCGCAATTCTTCGCGGACAGAATGATTAATTTGTAATTACTTACCTTCACTGAGTTGAGCCGTATCTAAATCGGATTGCTTTGAGTCCCCGAGAGTCGCAGTATTGGTCTCGGGGATTCTTATTGCGGTAATAATTGCTAATGAAAATACCGCTGCGCTAAATGCAATTGCGGTGCGATATGAAAAGTGATCTGAGATAAAACCTAATAAGACCGGTCCAACCATCATTCCGGCATCACCTGCCATTTGCCAGAAGGCATAAACCTTTCCACTCTTGCCCTTAATTACATCCCCGACGATTGCTCCAGCTGAAGCGGCAAAGCCGGCGCCAAGCCCCATTACGATCATGGCTAGCAAATACATTGCGATGTTAGAAGCAAAAACTAAGAGCACAAGTGCAATCATCACGATAGAAAAACCAACCAAGATGACAGGTTTGCGGCCATTTTTATCAGAGTATTTTCCAGCTCGAACCATAACCGCGCCTTGGGCAATCAACGCGATGGTAAAGCTAATTCCTACTAAGGATGCGCTAGCTCCTAAATCCTCGACTACAAATAAAGGAAGTATTGAAGAGCGCATGCCGAAGAGAATCCAACTTCCTAAAAATGCTAGGAATAAGGAGTACAGATAAGGCTTAATCGCTAAAGCTTCACGAATTGTTAAAGCTCTATCTTCTTTCTCTGCAATTACCTTTGAACCTAATCGACTTTCATGCAGATAAATTAGAGAAACAGTTCCGGCTGCGATTAACAATCCAGAGTAAATGAAAAATGGAGCACGCGGAGAAAGTGCAATCAATGCTCCGCCAAAAGCTGGACCAGCAACACCGCCAGCAATAAATCCGCCGTTGTATAAGGATTGAGCCCGCCCGCGTTGATTATCAGCAACTACCCGCAAAATCAGCGCTCCTGCCGAAACTGAGAACATAGATGAACCCAGGCCACCTGCTGTACGGAAGATGAGCAACTGTTCATAGCTTTGCGCCAAGCCAGCAAGGAGAGTGAAGATCGAGACCATGAAGAGTCCAAAGCCCAAAACGACTCTTTCACCAAAGCGATCTACAAGTTTTCCGGAGAATAAACCTGATACAAATCGCATGATTGCAAATGAGGAGATGATCAATCCAATCAAAGTGTTGGATACCCCAAAAGTTTTAGCGAATATTGGTATGGCGGGAATGATCAAACCAAATCCAACCGCTACTAAGAAGGAGATAGCGGTGAGAACTGAGACCTCTTTAGGAAGTCCTTTAAAAGGTGACTTAATTTGAATTTTTACCCCAACGCCTCTCCGGCCGCGTCTTGACGCGCATTTGCATGGCTAGCGCTGTCTTGAAGCGGTTTTTCCTCCAGCGCTAATGCAAAGAAGAAAGCTAATGCCACAACAGGGAAGGCGCTAATAAACACAGTATGGAATGAGTTTGAGAATGCTTCTAGAACTCCACTTTGAATTTGTGTTGGCAAAGTAGAAATCAAAGCGGTATTAGTAGTTAATGAGTCAATTAAATTCGGATCAACTCCAGCGCCCCCAGTTCCAGCAAACTCGGCTCGGAGATTTTCTGCGATTCGATCGCTCAAGATGGTGCCAAAAATTGCGGTTCCAAATGCACCGCCAAGGGAACGGAAAAATGTATTAGATGAGGTAGCAATTCCGAGGTCTTTGAATTCGACCGCATTTTGTACTGCGATAACAATGGTTTGCATACACAAGCCAAGTCCGCCACCGATAACCACCGCATAAACCGCAATCTGCCAATAAGGTGTTGATACCTTGGCAGTACTCATTAAGAAAATACCTGCGCTCATAATTACCGTTCCGATTACCGGATAACGCTTATATTTACCGTTTTTGGTGATCAGACGACCGCTTGTAATGGTGAAGGTAAGAATTCCTAACATTAAAGGAATCAGCTTCAAGCCAGCTTCGGTAGCTGAATTACCTTGAATAATCTGTAAGTAAAGTGGCAACATAACAATTGCGCCAAACATTCCGGCACCGATTATGAATCCAATAATCGAAGTCAGAGTGAAGGTGCGATTCTTGAATAGAGTCATCGGAAGAATTGGTTCGGCAGCTTTGAACTCCCACATTACAAACAGCACCGCGAAGATAACTCCGCCGGCCAGGGTTGCAACGGTGCGATTATCGCTCCAGCCATTTTCCGGTCCAAGAACTGAAAGTCCAATCAAAAGTGAAACTACGGAGACAACCATCAAGAGCGCTCCAAGGTAATCAATCTTGTGTTCCCGCTTTACCTTAGGAATATGTAGAACTAGAGAGGTAACTATCAAAGCTAAAATTCCAAATGGAATATTTACATAGAAAATCCAACGCCAACCAGTGATTCCTAAGATTGCATCTCGGTCAGAGAAAAATCCGCCAAGTAATGGACCAGCTACTGAGGAAATTCCCCAGACCGCACCAAATAATCCTTGATACTTACCGCGTTCACGTGGTGAAACTATGTCACCGACAATCACAAAGGTAAGCCCCATAAGTCCGCCGGCACCTAAACCTTGAATAGCGCGAGTAGCGATGAGCTGCTCCATAGAAGTGGATGCACCAGCAAGCAAAGATCCGATTAAGAAGACAACAATAGAGAATTGATAAACCGGTCTGCGTCCATATAAATCTGAGATTTTTCCGTAGAGCGGAGTTGATGCAGTTGAGGTTAGGAGATACGCAGTGACTACCCAGGTGTAGTGATTCAAACCATTGAACTCTTCAACGATGCTTTTGAGAGCGGTTGAGACGATGGTTTGATCTAGAGCTGCAAGTAATAATCCAGTCATGAGTCCGCTCATGATGATGAGGATTTCGCGATGTGTGAGCGGTTTTGAGTGGTCTACTTCTTTTCGTGCGAACATGAATTCCTAACGTATTTCGTACCCATTTTCAGGCTTGATTTGGAGCGAAGAGACAAGGTTACTACCCTTAGGTCAGTGAAAAGCGTAATTGCAGAAAATCTAGTTAAGACTTATGACAAAGGCCAAGTCAAAGCCTTAAATGGCTTGAGTTTGGATGTTGAAGAAGGAACTGTTCTAGGCGTATTGGGACCAAATGGCGCTGGAAAGACAACCACGGTAAGAATTCTTGCCACTTTACTTAATCCTGACTCTGGATATGCAACAGTTGCAGGCATTGATGTAATTAAAAATCCAGATCAAGTTCGCGAAGTAATTGGATTATCTGGTCAGTATGCAGCTGTCGATGAAACATTAACCGGCTGGGATAACTTGGTGATGTTTAGTCGGCTCTACCACCTATCACCATCAGCAGCTAAGCAAAGAGCAACTGAATTATTAGAGCAGTTTTCCTTAACCGAAGCAGCAAAGCGACCAATTAGAACTTACTCCGGCGGAATGCGTCGTCGCCTTGATCTTGCAGCTTCATTGATTGTTAGACCAAAGGTTTTGTTCTTGGATGAACCTACAACTGGACTTGATCCCAGAGGCCGTCAAGAGATGTGGGGAGTAATTGATTCACTTGTAAAAGATGGCACTACTCTCTTGTTGACAACTCAATACCTAGAAGAGGCTGATCAATTAGCTGATGACATTGCCGTTATCGACAATGGCACAGTTATTGCTCGCGGCACCTCCGATGAGTTGAAGCGTCAGGTTGGCGGAGAGCGCCTTGAGATTGTGGCCGAAAGCCAGGATCTCAAGAAAGTTACTGAAATCGTGGAAAAAATCAGTGGCGGAAAAGCTTTGGTGGAAGAAAATGCTCGTCAAGTTTCTGCGCCGGTGACCACCGGCTCCAAAGCGTTGATTGAAGCTGCCAGATCATTAGATGAAGCGGGAATTCATCCGTTAGATATTGGATTGAAACGGCCATCTTTAGATGATGTATTCATATCTCTAACCGGTCACGCAGCTGAGGAAAAGAAGGAAGAGGAAGCTGTTGATCCGCGCGCACGAAAGAGGAAAAAGAAATGAAATACGCAATCTCTGATTCTCTAGTTGTCACAAAGCGCCAACTTCTTCAACTAATACGTGTTCCTGAGGTGTTAATTTTCTCGACTATCCAACCAGTGATGTTTGTTTTGTTATTCCGCTATGTATTCGGTGGCTCAATTTCAACGGGCATACCTGGTGTTGATTATGTCCAGCTGCTAATGCCTGGAATCTTTGTTCAGACTGTGGCTTTTACCCTTGCTGGCACCGCAGTTGGTTTGGCTGAAGATATGCAAAAAGGTTTGATTGACCGCTTTAGATCTCTACCGATATCACGCTCTGCTGTGGTTTTTGGAAGAGCATTGGGAGATAGCACCTTAAATATCGTGGTTCTCACAGTGATGGGTCTGGCTGGATTCTTAGTTGGTTGGCGTCCATCATCCGGATTTTTCAATGTGATTCTGGGCTTTGCATTCTTATTGTTGTTTGGCTTTGCCATGTCTTGGATTGGCGTATTAATTGGTCTATCGGTGCGTTCTGCCCGAGTAGCAAATGCTGCGGTGTTTATTGCGGTGTTTCCTCTGACCTTCCTTTCCAATGCTTTTGCACCAACAACTGGAATGCCAAAAGCTTTGCAGTACTTTGCAGAATGGAATCCGGTTTCAACCATGGTGGCAGGATGTAGAGAGTTGTTTGGTCTACAAAATATCTTTGGTGTTACCGCTAACTCTTGGCCCAGCCAAAACCCACTGGAAATGTCCTTGATTTATATGGTTTTGATTATGGCGATTTTCATTCCATTGAGCGTACGCAAGTACATCAATACCGCAGCTAAATAATTAGCTGTAAATCTCAGCCTGCAAAACCTTAACTGTGATGTTCTTGCCATTAGGGGCGGTGTAACTCTTTTCATCGCCCACCTTGGCTCCCATTACAGCGCTACCTAACGGAGACTTTTCGCTGTAGACATCCAGATCACCTGAAGCAATTTCACGTGATCCAAGTAAGAACTGCATCTCATCACCCATAATCTCAACAGTTACTTTCATGCCAGGGGCAACAACACCTTCAGCACTTGCAGGAGGAGTTCCAATCTCTGCATTTTCCAACATGTGTTTGAGCTGTCTGATGCGGGCCTCCATCTTGCCCTGCTCTTCTCGAGCGGCGTGGTACCCACCATTTTCTTTCAAATCACCTTCAGCCCTTGCTGATTCAATCTTCTTAACAATTTCAGAACGTCCAGTTGTTTCTAGATGCGCGAGTTCAGCAGCTAAACGATCTGCTGCTTCTTGAGTAAGCCAGGTCTTGGTCATAAGGGGATAAGCGTACTTTCTTCAGCTTCGTGCTGCATTACATTCTAAAACTGCAGCGTTAACTGGGGCGATGCGGGTAGGAATTGTGGTGGTAATCGTTTTGGAACGAGTAGTTGATGCTGGTACCAGATCCTCAATCTCGCCAACTACATTTTTATCGATGTCTCGGGCTAGGAGCGTGCAACTCAGTGGCTGTTTTGGATCTCGTCTTTCTACCAGGTAAGTAATCTCTATTGATTTCTCAGATTCATTTTGAAAGCTAATTAAGGTCACCCGAATTTCAGGGTTGGAATGATGCCAAGCGCTCCACACTAGCCAAGGCACAAATACGGCGAAGACCAGCAAGGCTGAGATTTTCCACCCTTTTGAGCTTTTGCGATAACCGTATCTTTGCTGCAATAACTCTGAGGTTTCTGGGTCCAGATTTGAGTTATTGGCGGACATGGGAGAATGATGTCATGGAACAACCTGTGTATGACGCCGGAGTAGCGGGCTCAGTTACGATGATTTTTCTGACCTTAGCAACTGTGATTTTGCTTCGCAGTTTCTACAAACGCTGGAAACGCATGGAAGATCGTCGCCTTAATGATGAATCCAAATAATAAATCTAAATTTCCAAAACTCGGTTTCATACTTGTCGTAGCAATTTTGGCCGGAGTGTTTGTCCGATTGGGCATCTGGCAATTAGATCGCGCTACAGAGTTAAAAGAGTTACAAAAACCTTATATTGAGCAACCAGTTGTTGCATTAAGTGATGTAGCAAAACCGGCTTCAAATCTGCCCGATAGTGCGATCAATAGAATAGTAACTTTTTCCGGCCAGTATGTTGCCCAGTTCGATGCGCCGGGACAAAAAGATAAAAATGGTGCAGTTGGTAAATGGTTAGTGGGATTGCTTGAGGTAAATGGCGGCGGGGCAATACTGGTGGTGCGTTCACTGAATGATGAAGAGATTCCCAAAGGCGAGGTATTTGTTCAGGGCAGATTGATGGTGCGACAGTTTGAAGATCGTGCGGCGAAATCGCAAGATCAACTAAGTCGGCTTGATCCATCGCTACTAGTTTCAACCTATGACATGCCGGTTTATGACGGATATGTCGTAGCGCAATCCGAATCAGTAAACGGAAAGCCACTGGAGTTAAAGCGAGTAGAGGTAGATCCCGTTAAGCCCAAAGTGCCTGGTTATTACTGGCAGCATATTTCTTATGTCGTTATTTGGTGGCTCATGGCCTTGGTAGTAGTTTTTCTACCGTTCTACAGCCGCAGGAGAGAAGAGAGCAACAAATGAATGGCGTCATAAAGAGATTTAGATTCATGGCCTTTGCCGCAGGAATCATGTCCTTATTACTTTGGTTTGTGGAACTCCCAGTGGTTTACCTGCTGGATAACCCTGATTTGGCCGAGAAAGTTAAATGGATTCCTTTTGTTCATGGTTATGTTTACGCCTTCTATGTTTTGGCCGCTATTCATTTCACCGCCCGCGCACGTTTCACTATCAAGCGGATGGTGTTCTTCATTTTGGCCGGAACCTTGCCGATCGCCTCTTTTGTAGCGGAACGTAGGGTCATGAAGGAGTTTCCGCTCTCTAAGTAGCGGCCGGCATAAAGATGAATATCCGCTCTTTGGTTAAGTCTGCGCTGTATCCGGTCTATGAACGCCGGTTGATGGCGAAATTGGATTTAACCCGAACCCCACATCACATTGGCGTGATTCTTGATGGAAATCGCAGGTGGGCCAAGGAAAACCCCTCACCAAGTGGAGATGTTTCATCCTCCAGAGGGCACAAAGCCGGCGCAGACAAGATTATTGAATTGCTTCAATGGTGCGAAGAGACCGAAATCAATGTTGTGACTCTTTGGTTGTTATCGAGTGACAACTTGAAAAGGTCTCCAGAGGAGTTAGAAAAACTGATTTCGATCATCGGTGAAACCGTTGATGATTTGAGCGCAACTGGCAGGTGGAAAATTCGCCCAGTGGGATCCATCGAGCTTTTACCTCCTGCGCTGGCGCAACGTTTGAAAAATGCAGAAAATAAAACCGCGCAGATTCCAGGAATCACAGTTAACGTAGCGATCGGTTACGGTGGCAGATTAGAAATCGTTGATGCCTTTAAAAAGTATTTGCAGGAATCGGCCACGACTGGAAAAGCCTTGCCACAAATTGCTGATGAACTAACCGTTGATTCACTAAGTCCATATCTTTACACGGCGGGGCAACCCGATCCGGAGTTGGTAATTCGAACCTCTGGCGAGCAGAGATTGGGTGGCTTCTTGCTGTGGCAAAGCCATCAATCAGAGTTTTACTTCTGCGAGGCTTACTGGCCTGATTTCCGCCGCGTTGATTTTTTACGTGCCCTGCGTTCATACGCTGCAAGAGAGCGCAGATTAGGAAAGTAAAAACCTAAACCTTTACTTGAGCGTGTCGCGTGATTTAAAGAGCAACAACATTTACCTTTTTCCAATCACAGTCCCCGGTGAAAAAACTTAATACCTGAGTTGAATTTAACGGTTTAGCTAGGAGTACTTTGACTAAGGAAAGCTCCGCGGGACAGAAAACCTATGTCCTAGACACCAGCGTTCTGCTGGCAGATCCGACAGCATTCTTCAGATTTGATGAGCATGAAATCATCATTCCAATCGCGGTTATCGGGGAGCTTGAAAGTAAACGGGACCATCCCGAGCTGGGCTACTTTGCCCGCTCCGCCTTACGTCAATTAGATGATTTACGTATCTCCCATGGCCGACTTGATCGCCCTATACTGATAACCGCCTCAGGTGGAACGCTTTCAGTCGAGCTAAACCATAGTGATACCTCAGCTCTGCCACACGGCTTTTTACGTGATGGAACAAATGATTCAAGAATTCTCGCGGTAGCAAAGAATCTAGTAAGTGAAGGAAAAGATGTTGTTCTAGTTACCAAGGATTTACCACTGCGAGTTAAGTCATCTTCGGTGGGCATCACAGCAGAGGAGTATCGCGCCGAGCTAGCGCCAAGTAGCGGTTGGACCGGAATGGTGGAAGCAACAGTTGGCGGAAAGTTAATTGATGCGCTGTATGCAGGTGAGCGGGTTAGTGATCCACTCACAAAAGATCTTCCCTGCCACACCGGTGTCGTTCTGCACTCTGAGAAAGGAAGCGCCTTAGCTCGGGTCACCTCCGATAAATCCCTGACTTTAGTCAGAGGGGATAAGAGCGCTTTTGGAATTCATGGTCGCTCTGCCGAACAAAGAATCGCATTGGATCTATTGCTTGATAATGAAATCGGAATCATCTCCCTAGGTGGCAGGGCTGGAACTGGAAAATCCGCCTTGGCTTTATGCGCTGGATTAGAAGCTGTGTTAGAGCGAGGACTTCACAAAAAGATTGTGGTCTTTAGACCGCTTTATCCAGTCGGCGGCCAGGAGCTGGGATACCTGCCCGGCAGCGAAGGCGAAAAGATGTCTCCTTGGGCTCAAGCGGTTTTCGACACCTTGGGCGCATTGGTTTCGCCGCAGGTGATCGAAGAGGTTTTGGATCGTGGCTTGATTGAGGTTCTACCGTTAACCCACATTCGCGGTCGCTCTTTGCATGATTCCTTTGTCATTGTTGATGAAGCCCAATCATTAGAGCGTGGGGTTTTGCTGACCGTGCTTTCTCGAATCGGCCAAGGCTCAAGGGTCGTGCTTACCCATGACGTAGCCCAACGGGACAACCTTCGAGTTGGCCGTCATGACGGCGTAGTGGCGGTAGTTGAATCCTTAAAGGGTCATCCGCTCTTTGCTCATGTAACCCTGACCCGATCTGAGCGTTCCCAGATCGCAGCCCTTGTCACTGAACTCTTAGAGGATCCCGTTCAACTATTCGCTTAAACCCTTAAAAACCGGTTTTTATATCAATTTCATATTAAAAGGTACAAATCGGACTTTATACGTGGTGAGCTGGGGTTTTGTTTTCCACAGTTCCTGTGAGATTTTCTTTTTTTCCGCCACTCGCGAGGTTTAATTTGCGACTCACCCCAAGCTTTGTCACCCTAACGCTCATTCCCCTTACAGATTGATTCTGATTTGGGCTGTCGTAAAAGTAAAAGGAGGTCCTACTTGCTAAGACAACGTCTCGTTGTTGCAGGTATGGCTTTTGCGACCCTCTTTATCTCCACCGTCGAAGTGGCCTATGCCCAACCGAGTCTGCCAATTGAGGTCGAGTTAGCACCGGTCTCAGTTTCAGATCTACGGGCTGGCTTGCAAGCCGAAGAGATTCCTGGCGAGACTGAACCAACCTGGCCAACCTTGCTTGAGATGGGTGAGCGCTCCTCAGTTATGGCCTGGGACATGTTAATGGTTTCAGTCATGATGAAAAAGGTTGAGCAGGCAAGAACCCCTAAAGGCGCCCGAAAGATTGGCGCTGAGATGGCCAAGGAAAAATATGGCTGGGGAAGCTATCAATTCTCATGCCTAGATACTTTGTGGACCAAGGAAAGTCATTGGAATTACCGGGCTCGAAATAAGCGCACCGGTGCACATGGAATTCCCCAAGCTTTGCCAGCCACCAAGATGGAGGTAATCGGCACAGATTGGCGCACCAATCCGGTTACGCAGATTCAATGGGGATTGCATTACATCGATGTTCGTTATGAAACACCATGCAAGGCGCTCGCTAAATTCAAGCGCTCTCGCTACTACTAAACCTCTGGCTTTACCCCGATAGTTAATGGCTTGCCGTTGTCGGCAAAGAAATCATTTCCCTTGTCATCAACAACAATGAAGGCCGGGAAGTTCTCCACTTCAATTTTCCAAACCGCTTCCATGCCCAGCTCTTCGTAATCTAAGACCTCAACTTTTTTAATGCAGTCCTGCGCCAGACGAGCTGCGGGTCCGCCAATTGATCCCAGATAAAAGCCACCATGTTTTTTACATGCCTCAGTGACCTGCTTTGAGCGATTGCCCTTGGCCAACATCACCATTGATCCACCCAATGATTGGAAGTAATCAACATAGGAGTCCATGCGACCTGCGGTTGTTGGGCCAAATGATCCGGAGGCGTATCCAGCCGGGGTTTTTGCCGGGCCTGCGTAATAAACCGGGTACTTCTTGAAGTACTCCGGCATTGGCTTTCCTTCATCAACTAAAGACTTGATTTTGGCGTGTGCCAGATCGCGGGCTACTACCAAGGTTCCAGTCAAAGAAACCCGGGTCTTAATTGGATGCTTTGAGAGTTCAGCCAGGATTTGATCCATTGGCTGACTTAAATCAACCTTCACGACATTGTCATCGAGATGTTCATCGGTTGTATCGGGCAAGAAATGCGCGGGCTCGGTTTCCAGCTTTTCGATAAAGACACCATCTTTGGTGATCTTGGCTTTGGCCTGGCGATCTGCGGAGCAGGAAACAGCGATTGAAATTGGCAATGAGGCGCCATGGCGGGGTAGTCGCACTACTCGAACATCGTGGCAGAAATACTTGCCGCCAAATTGCGCACCAATCCCAAGTTTTTGCGTTAACGCAAAGACCTCTTTCTCCAACTCTAAATCTCTAAATGCTCTACCGGTTTGGGCATTACCAGTTGTTGGCAAAGAATCTAAATACTTAGTTGATGCAAGCTTTGCGGTCTTCGCCGTGAATTCAGCCGAGGTTCCGCCGATGACAATCGCTAGGTGATACGGAGGACAAGCTGCGGTGCCAAGGGAGCGGAGTTTGTCCTCGAGCCAAGCGATAAATGATTTGGGATTTAAAACCGCTTTAGTTTCTTGGTATAGAAATGACTTGTTAGCACTTCCGCCACCTTTGGCGATAAATAGAAAGTTGTACTCATCAGCGTGTTCATAATCTGAATAGATTTCAACCTGAGCCGGAAGGTTATTGCCGGTGTTTTTCTCCTCCCAGGTTGTGACCGCTGCTAGTTGGGAGTAGCGAAGGTTTAGTTGGGTGTATGCGTCATAAATGCCTCTTGAAATAGTCACTTCATCCCGCTCTTCAGTCAAAACATGTTGACCTTTTTTACCCATTACAAGCGCGGTTCCAGTGTCTTGGCACATTGGCAAAACGCCGCCAGCTGAGATGTTGGCGTTCTTTAAGAGATCAAGCGCTACAAAGCGATCATTTGGTGAGCTCTCTGGATCCTGCAAAATGTTAGCTAGTTGTTGGAGATGAGCCGGACGCAGGTAATGATTGATGTCATGAATTGCTACCTGAGTTAAGTTTCTAATTGCCTCCGGCGTTACCTTTAAAAAAGTCCTGCCATCGGCTTGGAAGGTTGAGACACCTTCTTTACTGACTAATCGGTACTCAGTTGTGTCCGCTCCAATTGGAAGAAGATCTTCATAAATAAACTCAGGCATCGTATTTTTCCGTTATTCAGATTCAGCTTCTGATTTAGCCGCTTCAAGTTTGGCGCGGGCGCCATCTAGCCACTCCTGGCAGATTGCAGCCAGCTCCTCGCCCCGCTCCCAAAGCTTTAGCGACTCCTCAAGGCCAACACCGCCGGCTTCAAGAGCGGAGACAACCTTGGTTAATTCATCGCGGGCTTCTTCATAACTGAGCTGGGCCATATTCGTAATCTACTCGCTTTTCTTTTCTGAGCTTTGGCCAGTCGCTGTCGCAACCGCCACACCTTTAGCTAGCCGGAGGCGAATCTCCTCGCCCGAGTTCAAATCAGCGGGGTCGGTAACAATGGAACCGGAGCTCTTTTGCACCACCGCATATCCGCGATCCAAAGTGGCTTGTGGTGAAAGGGTGCGAACTCGCGCTGCAATATGGGCCACTTCATCATAAGCACGTACTAAACGAGAGTGCATGCTCATAAATGAACGAGCTTTAAAGCCTTTGATTATCTCTTCACGTGAAGTGACCATTAAAAGCGGGTCTTTCATTACTGGGCGCTGAATTAAATTCACGATTTTTGTCATCTCCAGAATTACTAAATCATTTATTTTTCTATCAGCACGGTCCCGCAAATTCTTTATCTTGGTTTGTTCCTCTTGGAAATCAGGCACAACTCTTTTTGCAGCATCAGTTGGTGTGGAGGCCCTTAAATCAGCCACCAAATCTAGAAGCGGGGTGTCCTGTTCATGGCCAATTGCGCTAACGATGGGCTTTTTACATGAAGCAGCAAGTCGCACTAAACCTTCATCTGAAAATGGCAGTAGATCTTCAAATGAGCCACCGCCACGGGTAATGATTATGACATCAATCTCCGGATCAGCATCTAGTTCGCGAAGCGCGTTAGAAACTTGAATCACCGCATCGGCGCCTTGAACTGCGACTTCGCGGGTTTCAAATCTAACCGAGGGCCAACGACGGCGCGCATTTTCCTTCACATCTTTTTCAGCAGCGCTAGCACGCCCGCAAATCAAGCCAATTTTGTTGGGAAGAAATGGCAATGGCTTTTTTCGTTCTAATGCAAACAAGCCCTCGGCTGCTAAAACCTTTTTTAGCGCCTCTAATCGTGCAAGTAATTCACCAACTCCAACTTGTCTAATCTCTTTTGCGTTTAAGGAAAGTCTTCCGGTTGGCGTATAGAAATTTACTTTGGAATTAATTATTACGCGGGCATTTTCAGACAGGGGCGAAATCGCTTTAAAAACACCTCGTGGGCAGGTCACCTCTAAATACATATCGACACTGGGATCTCGCAAACGCATATAAACCATGCCCGATCCAGCGCGATCATTTAATTGAGCGATTTCACCCTCGACCCAGATTTGTCCCAAACGATTTATGTACTCACTTATGGCCTCTGAGACCACTCTCACTGGTACTGGCTTATCGCTTGAAGTTTCGAGCACGGCGTAATGCTAATAGGATGCGTGCATGGCTAAACGAGTGTTGTTGGCGGCGCCGCGCGGATATTGCGCTGGCGTTGATAGAGCGGTTATTACCGTGGAAAAAGCACTCGATCTATACGGCGCTCCGGTTTATGTCCGAAAGCAGATTGTTCACAACGTTCATGTCGTCTCCTCCCTTGAGAAAAAGGGCGCAATCTTTGTTGATGAAACTGATCAAGTTCCAGAGGGTGCGATTGTCATCTTTTCCGCACATGGTGTTTCGCCAAAGGTGCACCAAGAGGCGGCTGCTCGAAACTTAAAAACCATTGATGCAACCTGTCCGCTGGTAACTAAGGTTCACCAAGAGGCCCGACGTTTTGCCGCTGATGATTTACAAATTTTGCTGATTGGTCATGAGGGCCATGAAGAGGTTGAAGGAACCGCTGGCGAAGCTCCAGATCATGTCAAGTTAATTGATGGATTAGATGGTGCCCGCAATGTTGAGATCGATCCAAATCGCCCAGTTGCCTGGTTATCTCAAACCACTTTGAGCGTTGATGAAACTTTAGAGACGGTAGGAATTTTGAAGCAGCGTTTCCCGCAACTTCAGGATCCGCCATCTGATGACATCTGTTATGCGACCCAAAACCGTCAGGTAGCGATCAAGCAGATTGCACCAGAAGCTGATTTGATTCTGGTAGTTGGTTCTAGAAACTCATCAAACTCAGTTCGCTTGGTTGAGGTTGCCTTGGAGTATGGCGCGAAATCTGGTTACTTAATTGATTATGCCAGCGAGGTAAAAGATGAGTGGTTTGAAGGGGTAGAAACCATTGGAGTCTCTAGCGGTGCATCAGTTCCCGAAATCTTGGTTAAGGATTTATTAACTGAGTTAGCTAATCGTGGATACGGAGATGTGGAGACAATTACCGCATCAGAGGAGCATCTACTTTTTGCTATTCCACCTGAGCTTCGTAAAGATTTACGCGCTGCGGGTAAGTAATACTTTATTTTCTTTGAAGTAGCTCCACCATCCATACAAAGCACCGGTAAGTAAAAATGGCGCAACGCTAGCGAGGCCAGAGATTAGATCAACACCTAACCTAGTGATGCTTAGTGAAAGTCCTCCAACGGTAGGAAGTAAAAGAATTACCGCTAAACCAAATGCAATTGGCGGGTTAACAACTGCGACATATGTAGTTCCAGCTCTTCCATAGGTGAGTCCCCCGTAGTAACAGGCCCAAATCGCAAATCCGGTTAGAAAACCCACATTTGAACGGAAGAAGATCTCAATCATCGCAACAAAGGCGAGAAAAATGAATTGAAGTATGACTACCCCTGGCTTTGTTAAGCCAGCACCTTTAATTGGAGTTGCCATCAGTATCTCCTTCATCTAAATCATCATCGCTATCAAATAACTCTTGGGCGGTGAGTTGTTTTGGTGAGATTTGGCGAACCTCATCATCAACATCCTCCAAAGCCTTTAACTTACTGGCTGATGGGGCACCTAACTTAACCATCTTGCGTGCCGGCTTAATTACATTTTCTTCAGCGCTCTTGATCAAATCATTAAAGGCGCGCTCTGTAGATTTAATGCGATCACCTAGAGTTTCAATTTTGCTGTGGACCTTTCCGATTCGCTTTAGTAGCTCACCGGCGAGATCTTGAATCTCCTGTGCATTTCGTGCCAATTCGGAGCGGCCAAATACATATGCCACGGTGCGCAACAAAGCCATCATCGTGGTTGGGGTCGCGATAGTTACATTTTTTTCAAATGCTTTGTGAAGCAACTGCGGCTCTACATCTAAAGCCTCGCTCAGAATTGATTCAAAGGGGGCGAAAAGCACAACATAATCAGGGGAGTTTCCGGTTTCTTGATAGCCCCTTTTCGCCAAAGCATTTACATGGCCCAAAAGATCCTTGGCATGTAGCTGCATTAATCGGGATCGCTCCTGCGGATCCTTTTCAACTACCGCCTCCAAAAAGCGATCAAAGGGAAACTTGGAGTCGATAAATATTTCACTGCCACCAGGAACTGCAATCTTTATATCGGGCTTTGAAATCTCAGTCCCAGTAGTGCGGTAATCCTGTTTAAAGAAATGAACATTCTCAAGTAAGCCGGCGTTCTCTAATAATGTTTCAAGTTGTGCTTCACCATATTTACCGCGGGTTTGAGAGTTTGAGAGCGCTCCAGCTAACTTTGTGGTTTCGCGAAGTAGCGTCTCATTTCCAAGTTTCATATTCTCAATCTGGGTGCGCATTTCAGATTCAGCACGGGTGCGTTTTAACTCCGCCTCTTGGGCTTGAGTGCTCAGTTGAGCCATTCCAGTGGTTACGGCGCGGAGCTGTTCATTAAGAGTGGTTAGTCGGTTTTCTTCCTCGCGCATGACCTCGATTTGTGAGTTAAGCAGAGCAACCTTGCCTTTTTCGCTATTGAGGCGGATCGCGCCTATTACTAGACCTGCTACTAGGCCAAGCAAAAGGCCGATGATGAGATACAACGCACCGTTCATGCCCTTATCGTGGCAGGAAGCACTGACAATCACGGTTAGGCTCTACTCCTTGTGAGCCTCTCTATTGGAATTGTTGGACTTCCCAATGTCGGAAAATCCACCCTCTTTAACGCTCTGACCAAGAACAACGTTCTGGCAGCCAACTATCCCTTTGCCACCATTGAACCCAATGTAGGCGTTGTGGGAGTGCCAGATCCCAGATTGGCTAAGTTGGCCGAGATTTTCGGTTCCGAAAAAATCATCCCAGCCGCAGTTTCCTTTGTTGATATCGCTGGAATTGTTAAAGGCGCATCAGAGGGCGCAGGTCTTGGTAACAAGTTCCTAGCCAATATCCGCGAAAGCGATGCAATCTGCCAGGTAATTCGAGTTTTCAGTGATGGCGATGTCGTACATGTTGATGGACGGGTTGATCCGGCTAGCGATATTGAAACCATCAACACCGAACTTCAGCTTGCAGATCTTCAAACTATTGAAAAAGCGATTCCAAGAATTGAAAAAGAGGCCCGCCAAAACAAAGAGCGTGCCGCGGTACTTGATGCGGTTAAGGCTGCAGAAAAAGTTATTGCTGATGGAAAGCTGTTGTCACAATCCGATGTTGATTTAGCTTTAATCAAAGAGTTGGGTCTTCTCACCGCTAAACCATTTCTATATGTTTTCAATGTTGATGCCGCTGAGTTAGCAGATCCATCGCTGCGACAGAGGTTGTCCGATTTGGTGGCGCCAGCCGAGGCGATTTTGTTAGATGCAAAAACCGAGGCCGAACTCTCCGAACTAGAAGATGCTGAAGCTTTAGAGCTTTTGAAATCAATTGGATTGGAAGAGCCAGGTCTTAGTACTTTAGCAAGAGTCGGTTTCACAACATTAGGTTTACAAACTTATTTGACCGCTGGACCAAAAGAGGCGAGAGCTTGGACGATTCACAAAGGTGATACAGCTCCGGAAGCCGCTGGCGTTATTCACACCGATTTTCAAAAAGGTTTTATCAAAGCCGAAATAATTTCATTTGATGATCTCGTTGCTGCGGGTTCGATGAATGAAGCCAGAGCAAAAGGGAAGGTCCGAATGGAAGGCAAGGAGTACGTTATGCGTGATGGAGATGTAGTGGAGTTCAGGTTCAATGTCTAAGTCAAAACAACCACATCTAGAAGGCTTAGCGCTGAAAAGTCGCGAAGAGCTTCGTAACATCGCAATCATCGCCCACGTTGACCATGGAAAGACCACCTTGGTTGATGCCATGTTGTGGCAATCAGGTGCTTTTGCTGCCCACAAAGATCAATCAGAATCCCAAGACCGCGTTATGGACTCGATGGATCTCGAGCGGGAAAAAGGCATCACAATTCTGGCCAAGAACACCGCAGTTAAGCGTGGTAACACAATCGTTAACATCATTGATACTCCGGGCCACGCAGATTTTGGTGGTGAAGTAGAACGCGGTTTAGAGATGGTTGATGGCGTTGCATTGCTAGTTGATGCATCAGAAGGACCATTGCCACAAACTCGATTCGTTTTGCGTAAAGCGCTACAAAAGAATCTTCCCGTTATTTTGATTATCAACAAGGTCGATCGTCCCGATGCTCGTATCGCAGCTGTTGTCGATGAGGCTTATGGATTGTTCCTAGATCTTGATGCGACAGAGGATCAAATTGATTTTCCAATTGTCTACACCTCTGCAAAAGCCGGACGCGCATCACTAAATCGTCCAGTCGATGGCGGAATGCCTGATGCGGAAAACTTGGATGTGCTTTTTGATGTTATTTTCAAAACTATTCCAGCACCTAAGTATCACGAGGGCGCACCACTACAGGCACATGTCACCAACCTAGATTCATCACCTTATTTGGGTCGATTGGCTCTATGTCGCGTACATGAAGGTGTAATCAAAAAAGGTCAGATGGTTGCTTGGATCAAGACCGATGGAACTCAAGAGAAGGTAAAAATCTCAGAGTTGATGATTACTGAGGGTCTAGAGCGAGTCCCAGCAACAGAGGCCGGCCCTGGAGACATCATTGCGGTCGCAGGTATCGAAACCATCACTTTGGGTGAGACCTTGGCAGATGCAGAAAATCCACACCCGCTGCCATTAATCACCGTTGATGAACCAAGTATTTCGATGACTATCGGTATTAATACTTCGCCACTTGCGGGTCGAGTTGGCAAGAAGTTGACCGCACGTTTAGTTAAGAACCGTCTTGATTCAGAGCTAATCGGTAACGTTTCATTGCGCGTACTAAATACTGATCGCCCAGATACATGGGAGGTTCAAGGACGAGGCGAACTGCAACTCGCTGTTCTAGTTGAAATGATGCGCCGCGAAGGTTTTGAACTAACAGTTGGTAAGCCACAGGTTGTTACCAAGATGATTGATGGAAAACTAAATGAACCTATGGAGCGTTTAACAATTGATGCACCTGAGGAGTATTTAGGTGTCATCACCCAGTTAATGGCGCTACGTAAAGGCCGTATGGAACAAATGGTTAACCACGGAACTGGTTGGATTCGAATGGATTTCAAAGTTCCATCTCGTGGCTTAATTGGTTTCCGTACCGAGTTCTTAACTGAAACCCGTGGAACCGGTCTCTTGCACCACGTCTTTGATGGTTACGAACCATGGAGTGGAGAGCTTCGCACTCGTAACACCGGTTCATTGGTTTCAGACCGTGCAGGTACCGCAACCTCTTATGCAATCTTCGGCTTGCAAGAGCGCGGCACAATCTTCTCTGAAGTTGGTGCTGATGTTTATGAGGGAATGGTTATTGGCGAAAACTCTCGTCCAGAGGATATGGATGTAAATATTGTTCGCGAGAAGAAGCTCACTAACATGCGTGCCTCTGGTTCAGATGAAAATGAGCGATTGATTCCACCAAAAATCCTTAACTTGGAGCAGGCGCTTGAATACTGCCGTGAAGATGAGTGCGTTGAGGTAACCCCGGTCAATGTACGAATCCGCAAGGTAATTCTTGATCAGAATGAGCGTTCGCGTATGACCTCAAAGGCCAAGAAGGCCAATCAAGAGGGCTAACCAAGAAGGCTAGAAACCTTAAGACACGCTGTTTTGCCGCATAAAAGGCGGTTTTGTCAGTGGTCAGTTGTGTACTCACCTGCATCAAGAAATACCGATGCAGGAGGGGTGCCAACCATGAATCTAAGAGAGCTAGCTTTCCAACTCTCAGCAATTACTTTAATCGCTGATGCCGCAAAAGAGGCAAAGGATCGATTGAGACGTGAGTTTGCTGCTGCTCTTGAAGAGGTGGGCGCCGATTCCGCTAAAGCCGCATTAGAGGGCGAGGAGATAGCCAAGGTTTCACTGATTCAACCGCGGGTTTCTCCAGAGGTATTAAATGAAAAAGCTTTTGTTGATTGGGTAAAAGATAACTACGAGTTTGAGATTGTGGAATCAGTTCGTGAATCCTTCCGAAAGCATGTAATGGAATCAATTCAAAATGTTGATGGCAAAGCAATCTACAAAAGAACTGGAGAGGTTTTAGATTTCATAACCTTTAACTCCAGAGATTCCTATATCGCTACCCGTTTCTTAAATGGCGGGCGAGAGGTTTTGACTGAAGCGCTCCGTGCCGGAACCTTAACTCCAACTGCAGTAATGGCTGAAGAGCTAAAGATGGCGGTGGGTCAGTAATGAGTTATTTCAATTTGAATGATTACGAACCAGTTGAAAATCGTATCCGTGCCTTTTGGCAGAAGTATCCGCAAGGAAGATTGCTTACCGATTTACAACGTACTGAAAGACCAGATGGCAGAATTGAATGGATCTGTCGCACCGAGGCTTACACAAACTCTGAGGATATCCGTCCGCAATCAACCGGCTTTGCTACCGAGATTGAAGGTAGCTCGCCGGTTAATCGCTCCAACGCTAGCGAAAACTGTGAAACCTCAAGTATTGGAAGATGCCTCGCAAATCTTGGCTTTGCTACAAAAGGAAAACGTCCTAGTCGAGAAGAGATGACCAAGGTAGCCAGGGTTAATTCCCGCAAACCGATCACTAAAAGTGATTGGGAGACGCTGATTTCCAGGCTCCATGGCTGCACCAACTTAAATCAGCTAAAAGCCTGGTCTGCTTACGCAGCAGGTTTCACTATGCCGGATTCAAAGCGCAATGAGTTGTTGAGTGTTTTCAACACCCATAAGGAAAGTCTTAGCCGAAAAGTTGATGTCGCTTAAAGCAAAGTCACAGAAATCGCTCTGTGGTCACTGACTCCGTAATGTTCATGGATCTGGGATTTAACATCCTTCGGCGTTAACTCTTTACTCATTATGTAATCAAACTCGATTGAGGGTTTCCAGGATGGATAGGTAGGGCCAACCGCTAAATCATGCCAACCAGAAATCTTTGGACCGAGTCCCCATGGCAGATTGAAATCTCCGGTCATGATGTGAATTCCTGGTAGTTGCTCTACCCATTTACTAATCTTTCGAAGTTGAAGTGCGTTCTTGATCGGCACAAAAGAAAGATGGGTTGTTGTTACTGAGATTCCATTTTCCAACTCTGCTACCAAAGCAGATCTTGGTTCATCTGAAACGTAAATAAACTGTGGCCGTTTTTCCCCGGCCACCAAAAGCGGCATACCAAGAGGTGCTTTACCAAGGTTGATGCGATGCCAACGCTTTACCGGCACTTTAGAAACTATTCCTATTCCATACATCGCATCATTTGGAAGTGATGATTTCTCATCAAAAACCATGGCATCTTTAACGCCGTGCCACTTTTCGCCAGGCGTTCCATACATAGAGGGAGCAAATGCCCAATACTTCGCACCAATTAAATCTGCAACCTCTTTTACTTGATTTCCATTTCCGGATCGCGTTTGTTGAACATCAACTTCCTGTAAAGCGATGACATCAAAATCAATCGAGTCATGTAATTGAACTAATGCGCTGTGAAAGTTGGAGTTTGATGTGGGCGGTATTGCCATTCCATGCAAAAGATTCCATGAGGTAACGGTGAAACCTGCAGGAATAGCCATGAAGTAGAGGCTAGCTGGTAAGGCTAGTAAGGTCGCCCCATGCTTCTGAATCTGCCGCTTTCTCGCTCAAAGTTAGATCGCGCCGCTCATTTGCGGGCAGATCAAAGCGCATTGGATGAACTTTGGCAGCGTGCAGGGATTATTGAAATGCTGGGAGATCGCTTTCTAACTGAAGGTGACTCACTCAAATATTTGGCACCCTCCGAGGCAAGAGGAGAACGGTATTTTCTTGGTCTGGATGAAACCGGAAAACCTTTTTTTGTCTGCCATAACAAGTTTCATGAAAATGAATTTCCAGAGGAGTTTAAATCTCTTCGTACTATCGGTGCTCAATTAGATGATTTACAGATTGGGGCTGCGGTTCATGCCCTTGCGTTAACCCAGTGGCATGAAGCCCATCAACGTTGTGCGAAATGTGGCGATTCAACTCATGTGACTATGGCGGGTGCGGTGCGGGAATGTGATTCTTGCGCAGCATCTCATCATCCACGTACTGATCCGGCAATTATTGTTTTGGTAAAAGATGAAGCAGATCGAATCCTCTTGGGCCGACAGAAGATTTGGCCCGCAAAGAGATTCTCAACTTTTGCCGGATTTGTTGAGCCGGGCGAATCATTTGAAAGTTGTGTATCCCGTGAGGTTCTAGAGGAGTGCGGCGGAGTTGTTTCCGAGATGAGGTATCTAGGTTCTCAGCCTTGGCCATTTCCAGCCTCCATCATGATTGCTTATGAAGCGGTAATAACCAATCCGCAAACCGTTAAAGCAGATGGCGAAGAGATTGAAGAGATTGTTTGGCTGACTCGAGAAGAGTTAAAGCAAAAAAGTTCAACTGGCGAACTGTTGATGCCACCACTGATTTCAGTTGCCCGAGCAATGATCAATAATTGGTATGGCCCGACTGCAAAACAAGATTTATCTGGCGGCGAAGCATGGCGCAGTTAGCAGAGGAAATTCTTGCCGCACTTGATGATGATCAGCGGGCAGTTGCAACCGCGGTTCGTGGTCCGGTCTGTGTAATTGCCGGCGCCGGCACTGGAAAAACCCGCGCCATCACCCACCGTTTGGCATACGCGGTAGATATCGGAGTAATTGATCCACAGCGAATTTTGGCTCTGACCTTCACCGCAAGAGCTGCTGGGGAAATGCGCACCCGACTGCGAGCCTTAGGCGTTCCAAATGTTGCCGCTCGTACCTTCCATGCTGCCGCTTTGAAACAGCTTATGTTTTTCTGGCCCCAAGTCTTAGGTGGTCGATTCCCCTCATTACTCACAACTAAAACGGGATTTATTGGCGAGGCGATCAATCGGGCCAATATCAGCGCTACAAAAAGCAACTCAGTTCTGCGTGATGTTGCAGGTGAGATTGAGTGGGCAAAGGTTATTGGACTAGCGCCAGATGAATACATCAAAGCGGTTGATGACTACTCAAGACCGATTCGTATTTCCAACAACAAATTTGATGCAACTCAAATCGCAAGAGTTTATGAAGCTTATGAGTCATTAAAAAAGCAAGAGCGGGCGATTGATTTTGAAGATGTTCTGCTTTTGACGGTGGGAATGTTGGAGGAGGAGCGTGAGGTTAGAGATCGCGTCCGCGATCAATACCGCTACTTCACCGTGGATGAATATCAGGATGTTTCACCGCTACAACAACGTTTGTTAGATCTTTGGTTAGGCAAAAGAGAAGATATTTGTGTAGTTGGAGATCCAGCCCAAACCATCTATTCATTTGCCGGAGCTACACCAGCATTTCTACTTAACTTTACAAATAAGTATCCGGCCGCCGAAGTAATTCGTTTGAGCGCTGGATATCGCTCGACTCCAGAGATTATTAATACTGCAAATACTATTTTGCGAACTGCGAATCTGGGTCATGAGCTAGATCCAATTAATGGACACGGCGACAAACCACAAGCAATTTCTTTTGCTTCTAGTGAAAAAGAAGCTCAAGGGGTTGCTGAGTTAATAAAACAGGATTTAGCAAATGGTTTTGCATCTCATGAAATTGCGGTCTTAACTAGAACCAATGCGCAGTTAGAGATTTTCGAATCGACGTTATCCGCATCAGGTATTGAAAATCAGATTCGCAGCTCAGAGCGGTTCTTTAACCGCCCAGAGGTAAAAGAAATCATTAAGGCCATTCGTAGCGCCTCTGTTTTATCGGAAGGTGATTGGCTGGCTGATCTACGCGATGCGCTCAAGCCTTTTGGTGAAAGTGAGTATGTCCGTGCATTCACCCAGCTGGCCCGGGAGTTAGAAAATGATGGCACCAGCTCCTTGCGAGCATTTTTACGGGAACTAGAGGATCGAGCTGAACAGAACAATCCACCGACCCTGCCAGGGGTGGCTCTTGCAACTTTGCACGCCGCAAAAGGCCTGGAATGGCGCAAGGTTTACTTAGCTGGCGTGAGCTCAGAGGTATTGCCTTGGGGTAACCAGCCGACTGATGAGGAACGCAGATTGTTTTATGTTGGAGTAACAAGAGCTCAGGAGAGTCTGGTCCTTAGTTACTTTGGAGTACCTAGCCCATTTCTCACTGAAGCTGGACTATAAATAACTCAGTTGCCAGCTTTGTAATAGATGCATTACCCTTCCACAACTATGACAACAGCACGAACCATTTCAACAGCGATGAATACAACACATCGCCATTGGTTCATGCCTGCATTTGGTTACAACTATTTTGCAACCAAGTCAGCCAAGGCCGAAGGATTCGGCACCTGGAGCTCTATCGGATAACAATCGATAAAGAAGCCCAGGGGCCTCGAATCCACAAGGATTCGGGCCCCTTTTTCTTTATCTGCGTAATGAAAACAAGAAATAAAAACCAGAGATAAAAACAAACAAGAGATAACTAACAACAAACAAGCAGGATGAAAGGCAAAGGTGAGAACGATGACAGTTCTCTTCAGCGAGCTATTGGTACCAGGCTGGGCAGAGGGCGAAAACGCCATGATCGGCCTTAACGCAGTAACCGGCATCTACGGTGATGACAATGCGTTTACCTTGCCATGCCACAACTCTGATCCAGAGATTTTTTTCTCGGATAAGAGTGAGGAGATCGCTTACGCCAAATCACTTTGTGCCGCTTGTCCGGTTAAGAAGCAATGCCTGGAAGGTGCACTATCTCGACAAGAGCCAGCCGGTGTATGGGGCGGAGAGCTTTTTGAAGAGGGTGTTGTTATCGCAGTGAAGCGTCTTCCTGGACGTCCCCGGCTAAATCAAAACTTAGTCGCAACGGCATAAGCGGTTTTTGTCGGGGTAAAGCAAATGTTGAATTTGTGCAGCAAATTCGATTTGCGTACCGACAAAAATTCTTAGGCCAAAGAATCTTGCAGATGTGATGGAGTGATTTCCGGGAACCAGGAAAGCGCTTCATCACGGAAGTTTCCAGCTGCGCGCAGCTGACAGAAGATGCCTGTGGTGCCAAGAGTTACTCGGTGAATCAAAACGTACTCTGGTGGGAGATTGAGTTGGAAGCCGATTTTTGCGGTGGGATTGCGTGGATCCCCAACTCGAACGCTCTGCTCACGTAACCATTCTCTGGTGTAGGCAAAGTGTTCAGTGCGAAGTGGCTCGACAAGCGGAAGTAGATAATCTAAAACCAGCTGGGGATCTACATCGACATCGGCCAAGATAAATCCATCTTCCTTAAAACCGTTGTACAAAGCAATTGCATCGCCCTCTAACGCGTTACGCAGCAAACGTTTGAATGGTTCTGGAAAACCATTTGGCAGACGATTGCAGGCACCAAAATCGAGAACACCTAAACGCCCATCAGCTAATACGCGGAAATTTCCGGGATGAGGATCTGCGTGCAACAAACCTGCGCGAGTAGGTGCGGTGAAGTGGAAACGTGCCAAACGAATTCCCGCGTTGTTTCTCTCTTCTTGGCTACCTTTTTCAATCACCTTAGCTAGCGGAGTTCCTTCTAGCCACTCACTCACCAACACTCGATCAGTTGCTTGAACCACTTTGGGTATTGCAATGTCAGGATCATTTTCGAAGGCGTTCCAGCAAGCGGTCTGCGCCTCTGCTTCATATCGATAATCAACCTCTTCGATAATTCTGGCCCGCAGCTCCTCTAAAAGAGGTTTCATTTCCAAGCCCGGCAAAACCAATTGAAAGATTTTTGCGAAACGTTGAATTTGATTTAGATCTGAGATTAAAGCCTCAGCGGCTCCGGGATATTGAACTTTTACTGCAACCGCTCTGCCATCTTTCCAAACTGCTTTGTGAACCTGACCGATTGATGCAGATGCCGCTGGAGTGTCATTGAACTCGGAGAAATTATCGCGCCAATCTTCACCCAACTCTTTAGCAAGTACTTTATGAACTACACGTGCCGGAAGTGGTGGCGCCGACTCTTGTAACTTGACCAGGGTTTCACGATAAGGCTTGGCAATGTCTTCTGGAAGTGCAGCTTCAAAAACTGAGAGCGCTTGACCGAACTTCATCGCGCCGCCTTTAAGTTCGCCAAGAACTTTAAAAACCTGTTCGGCGGTTTTTTCCTGCAGATCACCAAATGCAAAGTCAGGGGATTGGCCAATAAGTTGCTTGCCGAATCCGATTGCACCACGGCCCGCAACTGATAGCGGGATGCTCGCCAGCTTGGCGCTGCGCTTGCTCGTGGTCTTGGGGATTTGGTCGGTCACGGGAGCATTCTCTTTTAGGGTGAGTTTTCCCGCGAGTTGAAATCAACTCCAGCTACAACCACATCCTGGATGTGAGCTCCAATTTGTGCGCTGCGGTCGATGAAAACTTCGCATTGAGTAGGTAATTGATGTCGCAAGAAACACACTTTTGCCAGTCGCTGAGATTTGAGTGATGTCGGCAACTATTGAGCTGGCAGCTGCAAAAACCAATGCAATTCCAACCTCTTGGAACTCTGCTTTTGTATCGGAATTAGCAAGTGCTGGGAAGGCATTGATTTCAGCAAGCTGCAAGCAGCGATAGCAAGGGGTTTTGCCCGGAATAACTAATGGCCCTACGCGAACTTCAGCGCTGGAATAACTCTCAATAAGTAAGTGTGGCGTTCCTTCCGAAATCCATCTCTGCAACGCATCGGGTGCAGGAGCCCCAATACAGATAATTAAATTCGGCTTAGCGATTGGTAGGGCTGATTCATCAAATAAGGCTGCGGCATTCTTTATCTCTTCAATTGTTTTTCTTCTCGATTGTCCAATGTGTCTCATAGTTATGAATCCACCAGCCATATCGGTTTCACTAATTTTCAACGCGGGATGTCTAGAACGTAAGCGATTAATGACATTGAATTGGGAAAATCCAGTTGCGCTCAACATTCCCACTAGGGCATTAACAATGCGACCTCTGCCAAAGATCAGAATTGAAAACTCTCTTCGCGCCAAGACCGCAGTCCTGCCACCATCGATATCCCCAGAGTTGAAAGTGGCGGCATCGCATTCCACCTCTATTCGATTCAAAAAAGTTTGGATTGCGTAATCACTCGGGAACTTTTCAGTATCGATCAACTTCTCGACAGTGCCGGAGGCGGGGTTGTACCGCTCAAGATACGAAATTGGGGTGCGGTGTAAATCGATTAAATCGTGACGTTGCAGCTCTTTTAGCAAGGCCACAATTTGCTCAGGTGCGACTCCGCTAATTACGGAAATCTGTGATTCGCAGCGCCGGCCATCTAGTAGCTCGAGGATGTGAGCGGTAGCAACCCCTGCCCATTGGGCGGGAAGTTGCGCAAAGTGAGTTGCAGTACCGACGGTGAGTGTTGAAGATTTTGGGAGTTGATAAACGCGGACAGATTTTTTGAGAGCAGCTCGGATCGCCATGCCGGATGATGTTTCACAGCGAACCTTTCCTCGCCGCGGCAAGACTCAACTTGTTAATCAACCATTAAAGAATGTGGTCTCGGTAACTTAATGAGCACCTTGAGTGAACTTAACAAAATAAAAAAGCGCCCGTGCAAATCGCACGAGCGCTCTCTTTAATCCTGGTGATTTAGGCTTTACCCAAAATGCGGTTGACCTTAGTGCCGCATGTGGGGCAGATGCCCTGTGCCATACGACGACCAGAGTCGGAGACCTTTACAGTTCCTTCGAACTGACGCTTCTCTTTGCACTTAACGCAGTAAGCCTCACCTTTATATGTCTCTGCCATAACTTCCTCCGATCCTCGCAGCCCTTGGAGTGTCTGCGAATAGGCTCACGATACCCCCGTAATACGCGTAGACACGCTTAGCCCACGCTCAAAACCCCATCTTTTTCCACGCAATCTCAGCTCAAAACGGGCTAGCAAGCTCAATCAGCCGCTGGATCCAGCCTCATACCCCTCTAGATAGGCGCTGGCCCTATCGCTGGACTCAAATCTGGCTAGTAGCCGTTCAAACTCGACCCCATGGTCGGGAATCATCAGATGGATCAGTTCATGAACTAAAAGGTAGTCGACTACATACTCAGGGGCACCGTTGAGTCGATCGGAGATGCGAATGGTTCGATCAACTGTGGTGCAGGAGCCCCAACGCTCATTCATGCTCCGCCAAGTAACACTTGCAGGCGTGATTAGGAATTCAGGAAGGTACTTTCCAAGAAGATAGAGCGATCTTTCATGGAGTTGGGAGTCGGTAAGTCTTTCTTTGGCCTCTTTAGTCAGAATTTTCTCAACCAGCTCCGGAATTACCGCGCTAACTTTGCTGTTGGAGAGCCGAGCAGGGACGGAAATCACAATCGCACCCTGTTCACGGTATGCACCGATGCTTTTTTTGCGTCGTGAACTACGAATGACCCGAATTTCAGCACCACCAGACAACTCAGTGCCCGGAATCTTCAACTCAGAACTGGGTTTGGTGGCTTTGGCTCGCATTTGGTCGAGATTAGCGTCGAAGAACTCTTCCTGAATGAAGTTTTCCACACCCAAACCTCTCGCCTAGGTTTTAAAGCTGGTGAACAGCTACTTAACTGTACTGCGCATCCCGCTCTCAAACTGTAAGAAACTCTAAATTGGAAGTTGATTAAATGCATGCAAGTGTCGTACTTTGCGCACACGAAGACCCCGGATAACCGTTCATTATCTGCAAGGGGAAGGCAGATAAAGAATTGTGCGCCCGGGGTCTTCGCTTTTAAAGTTTCTTAAGTTGAGCTAAATCAGACCTGATAAATCATCAGGAATCGTGCGACTTTTCAGAAAACCCTCAGCATCTGTGAGTTGGTTTGCAGTTGGTAACAAAACTGCATCTTCCCAAATCTGATCTCGGCTTTGAATATCTTTCAAACTCGCAATTTTTTCCCAGAATGCAATCGCCTCTCGAGTGCGACGAGGTGAAACCTCTAAACCAACTAATGTGGCAAACAATTGTTGGGTCGGGGAGTTGGTTGCTCTTCTTCTTTGTTGAGTTTCACGAAGCTTGATAATTGAAGGAAGTCGATCTCCTGCCGCCCCGGTTACAACCGCATCAATCCAACCTTCAATCAATGCCAACACCGTTTCCAATCTTTCGACCGCTGCTCGCTGTGCGGGGGTCTCCTCGGGTGTAAACATTCCTCCAGATAGCGCGATGGTCATTGATTCTGGATTTGATGGATCAAGCGCACCAGAGTTCATCGCATCTTCGGCTTGCTGAGTAATTGCATTTATATCTACGCGAATTCCTTTTCCATAACGTGCAATGGAATCTCTAACGTATTCACGAAGCCATGGCGTTGCAGCAAAAAGTCGCGCGGCTGCAATCTCGCGAAGTGCAAGGTAGATGCGGATCTCTGCCTCGGGAATCTCAAGATCTTTGCCCCATTGCACGACATTTTGTGGAATCAATTGGGGGCGGATTGGTGAGGTTAAAGGAAGCGCAACATCATTGGCTCCGGTCACTGTAGTTGAGAGATTGCCAATTGTTTGGCCAAGCTGGGTGCTCAACATTGAACTCATAAAAGTTCCCATGATGGCCGCAATGCTTGATTGTGGAATTTTCATTCCGCTCATTCCTGGAATTTCAAATCCAGAGTTCTCAGTTTCCTGTCCCAAAGTTTCCTGCAACATTTGTGACATCGCCTGAGACATTCCATCAACCAATGGAGTTGTTAACTCTTCCCATCCTGCAAGGGTGGAATCGATCCAATCTCGACGACTTAGCGCACAGGTATCAGGGATTACCAGATTTGGAAAGGTAGTAGCCTCATTAATCCAGAGATCTGCAATATCAAAAGCTTCCTTCATGGCAACCAAATCTTGAACTGTTACTGGAGATTCGCCATGAGCGGATAGGAACTTTCGCGAGATGTCACGAATCATTTGTTTGGATAATGCGCTGGGGGATGATTGACCCGAGAGCGCTGCCATTAAGCCGGGAAGATTCAAACCCATTCCGGCGAACTGTTGGAAGATTTCACCAAAAGGGTTGTTTTTATCAGGTTCATTTGGATCTGATGAATCGGGGCCGAAGCCGAACCCTGGCATGAAAACCTCCCATAAATTTTGAAACCTTAAGGTCAAACAACTGTGACGGTATTCTCGAGAACAATCAGACGCGCGGATTTATTTCCTAGCCTAGGCTGTGCCCATGATTGCCGCATCAATTCAAGCTGCTGACACGCCCGCGCTGTCCGCATTGTTTTGGTGGATCATTCCTTCGACCGCCCTTGTAGGCGCGCTGCTATATGCATTATGGGTCACCCGATTTCAAGATAAGTACGAAAACCAAACTGAACGTTCCGTTGGAAAGTTCAAGAAATTCCAAGATTCATTTAAGAAACCTGAGTAAGGATATTTGGCAGTGAAATCAATCTCCCCGCTGCGCTATCGCTGGCCTTTTCCCGCCAAGTTCTTTTTCTACCTTTTAACATTAGCGACCTTGTTGGCTCCAATTCCATTTGTATTTTTCAAACCTGGAGTCCCAGACAACGTCAGCGGCAGAATTATCCAAGTCAATGATGTTAAGACTTATCCGGTAAATGGAAAACTTTTTATAACTTCGATTCTGGTTACCAATCCTGATTCACCAGTATTTGGTGCAGAAACTATTGTTAATTGGGCAATGGGTCCTCATGTTGTCTTGCCGCGAGACTCTGTATATCCGCCGGTGCAACCCGCCAAGGTAATCAACCGCGATAACCGCAGCGAAATGAAAACTTCGCAAGCAACAGCCACAGCCGCTGCGCTTCGTTATCTCGGATATGAGTTCCAAGAACTTTATTTCATCAGCGATATACGCGAGTACTCTGATGCAAATGGCAAGCTACAAGAGGGCGATTTCATCATGGAGATCGATGGGAAAAAGATTGAGGATATCGATGAGATTCGCACTTCCTATAGCAATAAAAAGGTCGGTGACCTTTTATCAATTTCAGTTGACCGGGAGAATAAGTCGGGTGAAATTGAAAGAAAAAACTTTCAAGTTAAATTAGTGGAGAATCAAGAGCTAACTGAATCAACAGGTGAAGCAAAACCAGCCATTGGCATTCTTGTCGGCACCACCGCCCGTTTCCCAATAGATATTGATTTCAATCTCTCTGGAGTTGGAGGACCAAGCGCAGGAATGATTTTTGCGGTTGGAATCATTGAGAAGTTAACCGCCGAAGATTTGCTTCGCGGGCGAAATGTTGCCGGCACTGGAACAATTACGGCATCTGGCCGGGTGGGTGGAATTGGCGGCATTGAAGAAAAAATGATTGGCGCCTCCCGTATCGGTGCGACCATTTTCTTGGCGCCAAGAGAGAACTGTCCGGACATGAAAAACATACCAAAGGGCTTAAAAGTAATCCCGGTCTCAACTCTTGAGGAAGCAATTACGGCTTTGAGAGCCCCAGACAACTTTAAGCATTCGAAGTGTCCTAACTGGTAGTCATAACTGGCAATTCTCGAATTCCCTCCCTTGAGGGAGTTGGCTAATCTCGCCCCATGACTTTTGGCGATAATCCAGATAATCCATTCCGTAATTTCCGCTTTCCACCAAGAGATCCAGCCAGTCAGGGGCCACGCAAAATCGGTGCACTACCTCTCACCGTAATCATCCTGACGGTTCTGGCGGTAGTTCTTGTTTCACTTAGCGGCTTCTATGCAGATTTTCTCTGGTTCCGCTCCGTCGATTACAGTGAAGTTTGGACCACTCTGTTAACAACTCGCATAGCGCTGTTTTTAATCTTTGGTTTCTTAACTTCAATCATTATTACTGCGAATATTTATATCGCTTATAAGAAGCGTCCAATTTACGTTCCACTTACTGTAGAAGCCGACAACCTAGAGCGATATCGCGCTCAACTTGAACCGCTTCGTAAAGTTGGCTTAATCGGTATTTCTATAGCTCTTTTCTATTTTGCTGGAATGGCTGGCACCAGACTCTGGGAGAGCTGGTTGCTTTATTCAAACGCGACACCATTTGGCGTTAAAGATCCGCAATTCGGTAAGGACATTTCCTTCTTCATGTTTACTTTGCCATTTTGGCAGTCAATTGTGGGCTGGGTAATTTCCACTCTGATTCTGGCCACAATCGCAGCGGTTGCAATTCATTATGTTTACGGCGGAATTCGCCCGCAAGTTCGTGATGATAGAACTACGGTTGCGGCGCGAGTACAGCTTTCAGTTCTACTTGGATTTATCGTTGCTGCTAAGGCGGTTGCATATTGGTTGGATCGATATGCACTTGCTACCAGCGATGAAGGTCTGATTACCGGTTTGACCTACACGGATGTGAATGCTGTTCTGCCGGCAAAAGCTATTTTGACTGGAATTGCAGCGCTCTGCGCCCTGTTGTTCTTTGCCAACATCATTCGCCGTTCCTGGGTTTTGCCCGCTGCTGGCGTTGCATTACTAGGAATTTCTTCCTTTTTGATTTCTGGTGTTTATCCAAGTTTGGTGCAACAGTTCCAAGTAAAACCAAGCGAATCCTCAAAAGAGGCACCATTTATTCAGCGCAATATTGAAAATACCCGCGCTGCGTATGGCCTGGATAAAGTAAATGTTGTTGATTATTCAGCAACAGTTGATACCTCTGCCGGACAGCTCTCTGATGATGCGGCTACCATTTCAAATATCCGCCTCATGGATCCAAATGTTCTATCGGCTACGTTTAGACAGTTACAACAAATTAAGCCTTACTACACCTTTAATGAGTCACTAGATATCGACCGTTACACAATTGATGGCAAGACCCGCGATATGGTTGTTGCGGTTCGTGAGATTAATATTGAAGGAAACCCAAACCGTAACTGGATTAATGACCATTTGGTTTACACACATGGATTTGGTTTTGTTGGCGCATTCGGCAATACGCAGGATGTAGATGGAAAGCCGGTATTTACCGTTGGCGATATTCCACCAAAGGGCAAACTGGGAGATTTCCAACCACGTATTTACTTTGGCGAGAATAATCCGGAGTACTCAATCATTGGTGGAACCACTGATGGCGAAGCCGTCGAGTTCGATTATCCAGATGATGCATCGGCAAATGGGCAGAAGAACTACACCTACACAGGAAAAGGTGGAGTTCCTATGGGCTCCATATTCTCTCGTTTGTTGTTCGCTATTAAATATCAAGAGCAGCGTATGTTGCTTTCTAACCTCATTAACGAGGATTCGAAAATCATTTTTGACCGCGTTCCTCGTGAGCGCGTAGCCAAGGTAGCACCTTGGTTGAAGTTGGATGGAGATCCATATCCAGCGATTATTGATAACAGAATCGTTTGGATTATTGATGGATACACCACAAGCTCTGGCTATCCATACTCCAGAACTGTTGACGTTTCCGGAGCAACTACCGATGCCCTAAACATCAATACGAATCCATTGACCGCAGTTCCTAACTCAACTATTAACTACATCCGTAACTCAGTTAAGGCCACAGTTGATGCTTATGATGGAACGGTCACTCTTTATGCATGGGATGAGAAAGATCCGGTGCTTGCATCTTGGATGAAGGTCTTCCCAGGTGTTGTAAAGAAAAAGTCTGAGATGTCAGAACAACTGGTCTCGCATGTGCGATATCCAGAGGATCTATTCCGCGTACAACGTGATGTGCTCTCGCTCTATCACGTGAAAAATGCCAATGCGTTTTACGGCGGACAGGACTTCTGGCGCGTACCACGCGATCCTTCCACCCTTGGCGCAAACGCAGGTGCTCAGCCACCGTATTACTACACCCTGCAGTTACCAGGGGAGAAGAAAGCATCCTTCTCTTTAACCACTCCATTTGTACCGCGTGGTGGTCGTGAGAACTTATCTGCGTTTGCAGTAGTTAACTCTGATCCAGGTCCTGATTATGGAAAGTTCACGGTATTGCAGTTGCAACGTTCAACCAATATTGCGGGACCTTCTCAGGTCGCATCAAACTTCGAAGCAAATCCAAATGTAGCGTTATCACTTTCACTTCTTCGTCAGGGTGGATCTGATGTTGTCCTTGGAAACTTGTTAACGCTTCCAGTGGGCGGTGGATTGCTTTACGTTCAGCCGGTTTATGTTCGAGCAACAGCGAACGCTGCCGCATATCCATTGCTGCAAAAGGTTTTGGTTTCCTTCGGAGAAAAAATTGGATTTGATGACACACTCAAAGGTGCATTAGATCAAGTCTTTGGTGGAAACTCTGGAACCACAACAGTCACACCTTCGACTGGCGGCGGAAGCACATCATCGGGAACAAATACCGATCTAGCTAACGCACTTGCTAGTGCGCAGAAGGCCCTGTCAGATGCACAAGCCGCGCTTGCTAAAGGTGATTTCACCGCATATGGCAAAGCTCAGGATCGCTTGAAGGCAGCTATTGAGGCGGCGGTAGCAGCGCAACGTCGCTAATACCGCTCAGCTCGGAATCATCGTTTTGGCGTAATCGCATTACGCCTCTACGATTAGGACATCCGACGCGGGGTGGAGCAGCTCGGTAGCTCGCTGGGCTCATAACCCAGAGGTCGTAGGTTCAAATCCTGCCCCCGCTACTACAAAAAAAGCGCCTAGATTTCTCTAGGCGCTTTTTTAATTTGGATTCGTATTACTTATCTTCATCCTTTTTGGGATCTGACATGCGGCCTGCATGGCCAATCGCGGTTGGATCCTTCTTGGACTTAATCAAGCTTGCCACTGTTGAAATCAGCAAGATTGATCCAATTACGGCAAGTGAGAAGTTGGTGGAAATCTTTGGAACCGCATCCCAGTTCTCATGACCCCAAACCATAACTAGCTTGATTCCGATAAAGATGAGAATAAAGGCCAAGCCAATTGAAAGGTAAATGAGCTTGTTCACTAGGTTCTTAATTAGGAAGTAAAGCGCACGCAAACCAAGCAAAGCAAAAGCGTTAGCTGCAAACACCAGGAATGGCTCCTGTGTAACGCCAAAGGTTGCTGGAATTGAATCGAGAGCAAATAGTAAATCAGTTGCGCCGATAGCCAACATCACGAGAAGTAGTGGGGTAGCTATGCGCTTACCGTTTTCCTTTATGAAAATCTTTCCACCGTGATACTCATTGGTGAATGGGATCTTGCGCTGAGCAAACTTAACAATTGGATTGTTTTGGGGGTCTGGATCTTCATCCCAATGCTGGAAGAGTTTGATACCGGTCCAAAGCAAAATTCCACCAAATATTACGAAGGTGAATGAGAAAGCTTGTAGCGCAGCAGCTCCAAGAGCAATAAATATCGCGCGCATAAATAGCGCCAGCACGATTCCCACCATGAGAACGCGTTGGTGATAAATCGAAGGAACTGCAAAGTTTGTCAAAATAATAAGGAAGACAAAGAGGTTATCTACCGATAGAGATTTCTCAACTATGTAAGCGGCAAAATACTCTTTTCCGAATTGGCTACCGAATTCACCCCAAACCCAGGCTCCGAAAATGATCGCAACAGCGATGTAAAAAATCGACCAGAAGGTCGCTTCCTTAAATGAGACATCATGCGCTTTACGCGTTGATGTTAGAAGGTCAAAAAGTAAAAGACCTACGATGAGTGCAACAGTTAATAGCCAGGTTTCGGTAGTTAAATTCACGCCGCGAGCGTAGTGGTGCGATTAAGCCTTAGCGAATTAAGAACCACTAAAAGACTTGAAGCAGCCATCGCGCCGCCGGCATACATTGGATTCAACATGCCAAGAGCTGCAATTGGAATGCCAATAACGTTATAAATGAAGGCCCATCCCAGATTTGCTCGGATAATTCTCAGGGTATTTTTGGCTAGATTTAATGCGGAAATAGCGGTTCCTAGAGTTCCTCGTAGCAAGGTTATGTCAGCTGTTGCAATTGCGGTATCAGTTCCGGTGCCAAGAGCCATACTCAAATCAGCCTCTGCAATCGCCGCGGCATCATTAATTCCATCGCCGATCATCAATACCTTTTCACCATTTGCTTTTAACTCTTTAATTTTCGAGATTTTACGCTCTGGAGTAGCAAGGGCAATTACATTCTTAGTTGGAATTCCAACTTCAAGGGCAATTTGATGTGCGGCTGCTTCGTTATCGCCGGTTATTAACCAGGTTTGAATCTTGCGATTCTGGAAAGCTTTAATGGTTTCAGCTGCATCAACTCTTAAAGTATCTCCAACTTCGAAAACTGCTAAAGCGACACCATCGATTGCGACCACCGCAATTGAGTTGCCCCGCAATCTAGCCGCTGAAATAGCAGCTTCAATTTCAGGATGCAGATTTAATGTTGCCTTTCGAATTGATTCTGGAGTACCAATCAAAACTGGCATCTGAATCTCACCAAAATTTACTCGAGCTGCAACTCCTTGACCTGGAGTGTCAATAAACTCTGATACAGACTTTCTGCCAATACCTTGTTCCGTTAAGAGGCGGGAGATAGCTCCTGCAATTGGATGCGAGCTTTCATTTTCTAAAGCATGTACCGCCATCAAAAGATCATGTTTTGTAATAGCGGGAGCGGTTTTCCCTAGATCAGGAATTGTGACGTTTTGAACCTTCATTATTCCGGTGGTGAGGGTTCCAGTTTTATCCAAAACTACAGTTGTAATCTTTGGCGCAGTCTCCAGCGATGAAGTTTTACGCAAAACGATTCCGTTAGCTGCCCCTTTTCCTGTGGCTACAAGTAACGCCACCGGTGTAGCCAACCCCAGAGCACATGGACAGGCGATAACTAACAGGGCAACTGCCGCCCGAACCGAATCCTGAAGCGAGTTATCCAGTAGGTACCAAGCCGCAAAAGTGGCTATTGATAAGGAAATAACGATGGGAACGAAGACCGAGCTAATTCGATCAGCCAGCTTTTGAATCGGCGCTTTTTCACCTTGCGCGGTTAAAACCATTTTCGTAATTCGGGCCAACTCTGTGTCATTACCAATTCTTTTTGCTTCGATAACCAATCGACCAGAGGTGTTGATGGCTCCGGCGATAACTGTTGATCCTGGATGAACATCAACTGGAAGTGATTCACCGGTTAAAAGCGAGTTATCTACCGCACTAACACCTTCAACGATAACTCCATCTGTCGGTATGCGATCTCCAGGGCGAACCACGCATCTATCGCCAATTTGAAGATTGGCAATTGGTGCTCGGACCTCTTCGCCACCGCGAATGATTGTTACCTCTTTAGGGTTTAAAGATAATAAATGAGCTAATGCAGAACCAGCACGTTTTTTTGCCCGAGATTCCAAATATCTTCCCAAGACAATAAAAGTAACTACAGATGCTGCAACTTCGGCATAAATATCTCCAGCGCCTGTTGAATTGGCATAAATTGACCAGATAAATGCACTGAGCGCACCGAGTGAAATCAGATTATCCATAGTTGGATGGGTTAAATTTCTAATTGCAGCTCGATGAATTGGCCAAGCAATAATGAGGACTACTGGAGCGGTTAACCCAATCACTAACCAACCAGTCGCAGAATAAAGTGGAGCCGGAATGTTGAAGTTGCGAAGTTGTTCCAGAATAAATGCATCTAATTCGTAATGAAGTGAATGCCACATAGATAGAACAACTACAGGAATTGTTAATAATGCGGATAGCAGGACTCTTATTCCCATACCCCGTGAACGAGAGAAGCTCTCCATCTCATCAGTTCGAATCTTTGCGGTGTATCCAGCTTTTGTTACCGCATCGATTAGCGATCGTGGCGAGGTACCTTCGGGCACCAAAATGTGTGCCGTTTCCGTAGCCAAGTTGACTGTGGCGCGAGCACCAGGCACCTTACTTAGTGATTTCTCAACGGTGGCAACGCAGGATGAACAGGTCATTCCTGAGATTGATAGGTCTACCTGCTCTAAAGATTCTTGCTCTGACATATTAATTGCGCTCCGTTACTGCAGAAATGAAGAGGTCATGTAGGTGCCCGTTTGTAGATACTCCACTCTTACCAAAAGGTCCTGGATTATTTTCTAAATCACTAAATCTTCCCCCGGCTTCAGTTACGACAATTGAAACCGCCGCCATATCCCAAAGCGCCAAACTTGGTTCGGCGGCAATATCGGCTGCGCCTTCTGCAACTAACATGTGGGACCAAAAGTCGCCGATGCCACGCACCCGCCAAGCCTTTTCCATAAATGACATATATCGCTCGCGTCGCTCACCCCAGCCAACTAAATCTGAAAAAGAAAGAGAAGCGTCAGCTAAATTCTTAACTCCAGAAACTGAGATTTGAGTTGCTGGACCGCCATTTACCTCTGTGAAAGCTCCAAAACCGAGTGCTGCGTACCAGCGGCGAAACAACGCGGGTGATGAAACCATACCTGCGATAACCTGATCTGAACCGCTTTCATTCCGCTCTACTAATGCGATCAAAGTGGCCCAGATTGGAACACCGCGCAAGAAGTTTTTTGTTCCATCTATTGGATCAATTACCCAATATCGAGTTCCTGAAGCGATTTGATTAGGACTGCCAAACTCTTCTCCCACAATCAAATCTGCTGGGCGTTCATTTGCCAAAATCTCACGAATCTTGTTTTCGACGGCGCGATCCGCATCTGTAACCGGCGTGGCGTCTGGTTTGGTTTCAATGACTAAATCTTGGGCATGAAATCGGTCAAAGGAAATCTCATCACTAGCATCTGCTAAGACCTTGAGTAGTTCTACATCGCTAAACAAGTCACCCGGATAACTCATAAGGAGCTTAGGTTATCGGTTGCGAAGTTGTATTGAGCAGTCGACGTAGTCCAGCTATGCGCTGCACCGCCTCTGGGTGCTCCGAAACATAGTCATTTAAGCCACATTTCTCTTCATCATGAGAACAGTTTTTAGGACAGGTAGCAATAGCGGAGGCCAACTCCGCAAAAGAGCTAATCACTCTGGAGCGATCAATGTGCTCTAGTCCAAATGAACGAACACCAGGGGTGTCAATAATCATCCCGTTTTCATTTGGGATATCAAAAGCGATAGCGCTGGAGGAGGTATGACGACCCCTTCCAGTTGTATCGTTAACATCGCCGGTGGCTCGTTTATCTTCTCCGGTTAGTGCATTTACTAAAGTTGATTTTCCGACACCGGAATGACCAATTAGAACTGATTCCTTATTTGCTAAAAGTTTAATTAACTCAGATAAGTCGTCACCTCTTTGCACTACAAAATGCTTCACATCCAATGCATCGTAAGTTTTCAAAAACTCACTGGGGTCAGCCAGATCTCTTTTGGTCATAACGATGATTGGGGTAATTCCCTGATCATAAGCAACAGCAAGACAACGATCTATGAAGCCGTGTCGTGGCTCTGGATTTGCTGAAGCTACGACAATCAACATCTGGTCAATGTTTGCCGCGATAGTTTTTTCAAATCCACCGGCATCATCAATAGTTCTTGATAAAGAATTTTTTCTTGGGGCTACAGAAACAATGCGAGCCAGAGTTCCATCTTTGCCAGATACATCACCGACTAATCCAACTTGGTCTCCAACAACTACCGAGTTTTTGCCAAGTTCACGCGCTTTCATTGCGCTGACTTCTAAGCCGGAGGATAGACGGCATAAAGTCCGACCACGATCCACCGTGATTACATGTGCAGGTACCGCATCTTCATGAGTGGGCCGATCTTTACTGCGCGGCCGAGTTGAACGCGATGGACGAATACGAACATCACTCTCGTCTGGGTGACGTCTACTCATTAGCGCTAGCCATTAAGTACTGTGCTCCAAAGACCTGGAAAATCAGGCAATGTCTTGCGAGTAGTTGAAATGTTTTCTACCTGGATACCTTCTATAGCTAAACCAAGCACCGCTCCCGCAGTAGCCAACCGGTGATCCTCGTAGGTGTGAAAAACTCCAGAATGCAGTGGTTTGGGGACTATATGAATTGCGGTTTGCTCCTCAGTAACGGCTCCGCCTAAATTGTTAATTTCTTGTCTTAATGCTGATAGGCGATCAGTTTCATGCAACCTTAAGTGTCCGATTCCTCTGAGCGATGATGGGGTATTAGCTAGAGCCGCAACCGCGGCGATTGAAGGTGTTAACTCACCGACGTCATGTAAATCAATATCAATACCTTTTATTTCTTTACCACCTGTGATTGTCAAACCTTTTTCATTTAATTCGATACTGGAACCCATTTGCGAAAAAATACTACGTAGCTGATCACCTGGTTGAGTTGTTGATTTGGGCCAGTCTGAGATAGTCACAGAACCACCGCACACCATTGCAACAGACATGAATGGAGCTGCGTTTGAAAGATCTGGCTCAATAACCAAATCCTGTCCCTGCAACTTACCTGGTTTAACGCTCCACTGTGCTGGATTTGAGTCATCAACTTCAGCACCAAATTGTCGCAGCATTGAAATTGTCATATCGATGTGTGGTTGTGAAGGCAGACTCTCTCCGATGTGCTTCACAGTAATTCCATCCTTCATCGCTGGACCAACAAGAAGAAGTGCGGAAACAAATTGGCTAGATGAACTAGCATCAATTTCGATAGAACCACCACGAATTGAGCCCGCACCATTAATGGTCAGCGGTAAAGCGAATCGATTTTTGTGATCAATAATCACACCTAGATTTTCAAGTGCTGCGATTACTGGTCCTAGTGGTCTTTCATAAGATCTCGGGTCGCCATCAAAATTGATTAATCCCTTTGCAAGTGCCGCTAGGGGAGGCAGGAATCTCATTACGGTTCCAGCATTTCCTACATCGATTGAAGCAGGCCCATAGAGCTGAACAGCAGGTGTAACTTTCCAAGTTTCCTCACCTAAATCATTTGTTTGCTCAGTTATCTCGACGCCAAGGGCTCTTAAACCTTGCATCATTAATTCGGTATCGCGTGATCGAAGAGGTTTGTGAAGAATTGATGGTGAACTAGCTAAGGCGCTGAGGATTAAAGCTCTGTTTGTCACCGATTTGGAGCCTGGAATGCTCACCGTGGAATTAACGGGTTTCATCCCGCGATACGGAGCACTCCATAGTTCTTGCGACATATAGAGAAGTCTAGGACATAGATTAGGAGCATGTGCGGTCGTTTTGCCCTGTCAGCGATGCTTACCGATATCGCGGAGGAGTTCTCAACCAACGCCATACCGGACCGGAGCTTGCCGGTTGATTGGAATATCAAACCAACGCAAGATATTTACATTATCAAGAATCAGAAAATTGAAATTGCTTCATGGGGCCTCATAGCCCCTTGGAGTAAAACAAAAGTAGAAGCTTTAAAGAGTCAGTCGCAGGCAATAAATGCCCGTTCGGAATCTGTTCACGAAAAACCAACTTTTAGAAATGCATTTAGAAGAAGCAGATGTCTTGTACCGGCTAGCGGATATTACGAATGGGCTACAGAGTTAGGTGAATACAAAACAAAGCAACCGGTTTATATTTCACGAGATGACAATAAACTTTTAGCTTTTGCGGGAATATATGATCGATGGATTTCGCCTGAAGGTGAAATCAAAGATAGTGTTGCAATTCTTACTCGTGATGCAGTAAATCAATTAGCGAAAGTTCACAATCGGATGCCACTGTTCTTGCCTCGGGATCGTTGGAGTGAATGGATGGACTCAGATATTCAAGATGTTAATGAAGTTCGCAAGCTAATGATTTTCGAAAACCCTGATCAGCATCTACGTTTTTGGCCTGTGGCAGATTTAGTAAACTCCATTCGAAATAACGGCCCAGAGTTGATTGAACCAATCGAGACCGTTCCCGAAACTCTCTTTTAGAGGGAATAAATCGGCCAAAGTGCGGGTTAGACCGCTGTGGCTATAACCTTGGATGCGATGCCAACCGAGATTTCGACACCCGACTCCAGCAGCGCTGGAGAGTTGGTGCGTGTAGATCGCGAAAAAGAAACTGCAGCAGAACGAACCAAACGTTTCGAGCGAGATGCATTGCAATATATGAATCAGCTATACGCAGCTGCAATGAGATACACAAGAAATCCAGAGGATGCGCAGGACTTAGTTCAGGATACATATGCCAAGGCTTACACCTCATTTCATCAATTTGAACCAGGTACAAATCTGAAGGCTTGGCTCTATAGAGTTTTAACTACAACTTTTATAAATAACTATCGAAAAGATCAACGCCGTCCGCAGACTTCAGATTCTGAACTGGAAGATTGGCAATTAGCTGAAGCTTCTTCTCACACCAGCGATCAAGGCAAGTCCACCGAGGATGTCGTTCTTGAAAATCTTCCTGATAGCGATATCAAAAATGCATTAGCGCAAATTCCCGAAGAGTTTCGCATGGTGGTTTACCTCGCAGATGTTGAAGGATTTTCTTACAAGGAAATCGCCGAGATTGTCGGAGTGCCTGCAGGAACCGTAATGTCTCGACTGCACCGTGGCCGTAAACAATTGCGAGAGAAGTTGACGGATTATGCGCGCGAACGTGGCTATGTAAAAGGGGGTGCAAAATGAGTCAGTTTGAATGCAATGATTGCCGCGACTCATTAATCCTTTTCATCGATAATGAAATAGAAGACTCTGCAACTTTCAATCAGATTGCTTTCCATTTGCAAGAATGCGAAGGATGTCGCATGCAGTTCGAGACTGAGCGACAGGCTTTGAGTTTGATCCGTTCTCTTTTATCAAGATCTTGTTGCGAGACCGCCCCATCAGCTTTGCAAGACCGCATTGCCCAGCAGCTACACGAGTTGCAGATTGCGGAATTGGCCGGTTATAGCCAAACAGAAATTATTACCCAATACCGTCGAACCGAAATTACTATCGATGGACAAACCCAAATCGAGATTGAAACTTCCCACGAAATCAGACGCGATTTTCCCTTTTAATCAATAAACCCCTGCTAAGTTAAACGCTGATGCAATACGAATCAGTGGTCGGAGCGGTCGGCATTTCACAGATGGTGGTGCGACCTGGTGATACCTCATTGGCTCATGGCAGTGGCGATATGCCAATTCTCTCCAATAGTTTTTTGATTACTTTGATGGAGAGCGCTTGCAATTCAGCGCTTGCAGAGTTTTTGGAAAATGGTGAATCAACTGTTTTACGAGATATTCAACTTGAACTACGTGAATCCGTTGGTATCGGAACTGAGATTCAGGGAGCTGCTACTTGCGTTGCGATTGAAGATGATGTTTTGACATTTGCCTGCGAAATACATGACGGCCCGCGCTTGGTTGCTGCATCCGTAATGCGTCGCAACTTAGTGGAAAGAGTTTCTTTCCTGGCGCGGACCGCCGCGATGACTCTCATGTCACAACAAGAGAATCAATAAACTTTTTACTTCTTAGTGGCCCAGAAGATCTCTGCGATTTCATCAATCTTTGCGATCAACTTATCGGCAACTGCTACATCTACGGTTCCCTTGGTGCCAGCAGCGCCAGCAAGCTTGGTTGCTTCATTAAACAGGGAATGAAGCTGTGGGTAGGCCTCAAAGTGATTTGGCTTGAAATAATCTGTCCATAGAACCCATAGGTGTTCTTTGACCATGTTGGAGCGAGCTTCCTTGATGGAAACTGCACGAGCTTTGAAATCTGAGTCAGAGGAAGCTGCATATTTTTCCATGCATGCCTTAACTGACTGAGCTTCAATCTTTGCTTGAGCTGGATCGTAAACACCACAAGGTAGATCGCAATGTGCGTGAACTGTAAGCATTTTTACCTCACTTAGTAGCTTCATGATTGGCAACGATAAGTGCAAGACTACCGGCCGTGAGGATCTTTGGCGCGTTGGGGTCTAACTGGCCATACCGCTTGGTTAAGGTTTCTGGAAACTCCATGGAGCCAACCTTTAATGACGGTGATGTCTTGTTAGTTAAGTGGTTTCTTGAAGTTGAACGAGAAATTCCATTGGGTTCCAATGTAGTAATCGAGAGAGATGAAATGCCCGGGGTATTTCTCATTAAGAGAATTCAAAAGTCACACAGTGGGCTGTACTGGGTAGAGGGCGATAATAGAAACCCAGAAACTCAGAAATTGATGAATGACTCACGAAAATGGGGATACATCTCAGCCCATGAAGTGAAAGCCAAAGTTCAGTTTCGAATCAGAAAAAACTAGCGCGCAAACACCTCTGCAAGAAGAGCTTTTTGCTCCGCCTCATGGACATAAATACTTCCCGTGGCTGGACTTGCTGCAGCTTTTCTTGAGATTCGACGAAGCGCACGACCATTTAAGTGTTCTGCAAGGTTTGCAGAAACAAATGGCCATGGACCTTGGTTAGCTGGCTCATCTTGCACCCAGACAACCTCCGCATTTGGATATTTGTTTAGCTCTGCTGTTATTTGAGCAATTGGAAGTGGATATAGCTGTTCAACACGAGCAATTGCGGTGTTGTTGTCGCCAAGTTTGGCTCGCTCTGCAACCAATTCCCAATAGATCTTGCCGCTGCAGAGGATCAAACGAGTTGCGTTTGAAACACTGTCATCACCAATCAGAGGACGGAAATTGCCCGAGGTAATCTCAGAGAGTTTGGAAGCGGCAGCTTTAAGGCGCAACATTGATTTTGGTTCAAAAACAATCAATGGGCGTCGTGCTGGATTCTTCATGTGCCAACGAAGTAGATGGAAATATGAAGCTGGGGAAGATGGTTGAGCAACTGTCATATTGTTTTCAGCGCAAAGAGTCAGGAATCTTTCGATGCGACCTGATGAGTGATCTGGACCCTGACCTTCATAGCCATGTGGAAGAAGCAGAACTACAGATGAACGCTCGCCCCACTTTTGCAATGAGGATGAGATGAACTCATCGATAATCGTTTGGGCGCCATTGGCAAAGTCACCAAACTGGGCCTCCCACAAAACCAATGCATTTTCACGCTCTACGGAGTATCCGTACTCAAATCCCATGGCTGCGTACTCTGAGAGTAACGAGTCGACAACAAAGAACTGATTTTCATTGTCGAGTAGACCGCGAAGCGGAATCCATTCACTTCCATCTTCATGATCACGAATGACCGCATGACGATTTGAGAATGTTCCGCGACCAACATCTTGGCCCGCAATTCGTACCGGATGTCCCTCGAGTAGCAATGAACCGAAGGCGAGCATTTCGCCGCCAGACCAATCGATGGTTCCATCATCAAGCATTGTGACTCGACGTTGAAGCTGTGGAGTTAGCTTTGGATGAACTTTGAAGTTTTCTGGAACCGCTACCTGAGTTGCCGCAATCTTTCGCGCGACATCTTCGGTAATTGCGGTATTTGTTGTCAATGGATCAAAGGTTTCCAACTTATTGAATTGAGGCTGTTCAGGAAGTTTGTCATGAACCGTGTTAAAGATCGCCTCAAGTTGAGCCTGGAATTCCCGAGCAATTTGATCGGATTCTTCTTGCGTGATGTCACCACGTCCAACTAATGCCTCAGCATAAAGGACTCGGGTAGTGCGCTTAGCATCAATCAACTTGTACATGCGTGGCTGGGTGAAGCTTGGCTCATCACCCTCGTTATGACCGCGACGACGGTAGCAAACCATGTCGATGACTACATCTTTATTAAAGGTTTGACGATATTCGAATGCAACTCGGGCTACGCGAACGCAAGCTTCAGGGTCATCACCATTTACATGGAATACCGGAGCCTGAATCAATTTTGCAATATCAGTTGAGTAACGTGAAGAACGCGCTGACTCTGGGGAGGTTGTAAAGCCAACCTGGTTATTAATAACCACGTGAATAGTTCCACCGGTGCGATAGCCGCGAAGTTGGGACATATTCAAAGTTTCTGCAACCACGCCCTGACCTGCAAACGCCGCATCACCGTGAATAAGAATTGGCATAACTGAGAATGCGCTCTTTACATTTTTACGATCCTGCTTAGCGCGGACAATGCCCTCTAGAACTGGATTTACAGCCTCTAGATGTGATGGGTTAGCGGCTAGGTAGATCTTGGTCTTTTCGCCATTTTCAGTAACGAAGTCACCGTAGGTTCCAAGGTGATACTTAACATCTCCGGAGCCCTGAACTTCATTTTCTTGATAATGACCTTCAAACTCTTGGAAGATTTGTCCATAGGATTTTCCAGCAACATTTGCTAAAACGTTCAAGCGACCACGGTGCGGCATTCCAATGCAGACCTCATCTAGTTCAGCCTTGGCTGCATAACGAGCAATTGTGTCGAGAAGTGGAATTACAGACTCGCCACCTTCAAGTGAGAATCGCTTTTGTCCAACAAACTTAGTGTGCAGAAATGTTTCAAAAGCTTCTGCCGAATTAAGTTTGCGCAAAATTCTTAACTGCTCTTCGCGAGGGAAGAATGGTGAGCCCACTTCGACCTGGCTTTGAATCCACTTGCGTTCTTCAGGAGAATCGATGTACATGTATTCAACGCCGATGGAGCGGCAGTACGAGTCACGAAGTGTTCCTAAGACATTGCGAAGCTTGGCGTAAGGCCTTCCGCCAAAACCACCTGTCGCGATTTCACGATCTAAATCCCAAAGCGTTAATCCATGAGTCACTACATCTAAATCAGGATGACTACGTTGCTTGTACTCAAGCGGATCAATGTCAGCCATTAAGTGGCCGGTGGTGCGATACGCCTGAATGAGTTGTTGAACTCGAGCGGCTTTATTTAATTGATCTTTACCTTCTGGAATATCTGCATGCCACTGAATTGGAACATAAGGAATACGAAGTGCGGAGAAAATCTCTTCATAGAAACCGCCTTCTCCCAACAAAATTTCATGAATACGGCGCAAGAAGTCGCCAGATTGAGCACCCTGAATAATTCGGTGGTCATAGGTTGAGGTAAGAGTTACAACTTTTGAAATTGCCAGCTCTGCAATGGTTTCCTCGCTAGCACCTTGGAATTCCGCTGGATAATCCATAGCTCCAACACCAAGAATCAATCCTTGACCTTGAACTAGGCGCGGTACGGAGTGAACGGTGCCGATTGTTCCTGGGTTAGTAAGTGAAACTGTGGTTCCTGCAAAATCCTCAACAGTCAATGAACCTTTGCGAGCTTTCTTAACCAAAGCTTCATACTCCGACCAGAATTGGCCGAAATCAAGACTTTCACATCCTTTAATGGATGGAACCAAAAGTTGGCGTGAGCCATCCTCTTTAGCTAAGTCAATTGCGATACCAAGATTGATGTGATCAGGATGTCCGATCGCTGGTTTTCCATCTTGCTCCGTGTAAAACGCATTCATCTCTGGCATCGCACGCATAGCTTTGATCATTGCGTAACCAATTAAATGAGTGAAAGATACTTTTCCGCCACGTGCACGTTTCAAATGGTTGTTAATAACGGTGCGGTTATCAATCATTAATTTTGCTGGTACGGCGCGAACGCTTGTTGCGGTTGGAACAGTTAGTGAAGCCTCCATGCTTTGCACAACACGGTTTGCAACTCCGCGCAGCGGTTCAACGCGCGCTGCTGTTGGTGCCGAAACTTGTGGCGCTGGCTTTGCAACAACTTGAGCCGGAGTTGGTGTTGGTTGTGTAGTCGGACGAACCGCAGGTTGTGGAGTAGCTACTGGAGCAGGAGTCTCAACAATTGGTGGTTGCGCAACTGGTTGAACTACGGGAGCCGCAGCTTGTTGTTGTCGCTTTGGAATTGGAGGTACTCCAGCCGGTGCGGTTGTTGTGGCACCAGGTTTATATCCGGCAAAGAACTCTTTCCAATCATCTTCAACGGAGTTTGGATCTGCGAGAAAGCGCTCATACATTTCATCAACTAACCATTCGTTGGATCCGAATGAGCCGCCAAATTTGTTTTCTGGATTCATACCTGCCACGGAACGAAAGCCTATCTGCGTTCGAGGAGTGTGCTCTACCTGGAGCGGGGCGTGATTGGCCACAGTTCTCAGCTTGAATAAATTTCAACCTGCGCCGGGTCATTCCATAAGGCAGTCTCGGCCCATGGGATTAGCTTTTGTAACTGGTGCGAGCAGAGGTTTGGGTCGACAAGTCGCGATGAGTCTTGCCGCACAAGGGCATCAAGTAATAGGTATAGCCAAAAGCGCGGAAAATGCGCAGGCCGCCAGCGCCGAACTTGGAATCCCCTTCGAACTGGTTGATCTGGAAGATATTGGGGCGACTCGGATACTTGCCAACGCCATGTTAGAAAAATATGGCACCCCCGAAATCTTGGTGCTAGCTCACGGGGTCATGAGCGACAAAATGGCGAAGACCTTGCGAACCAATGATGCTGAATGGTCTCGGGTTATGAATATCAATCTCAACTCAGTTTTCACTTTAGTAAATGCGATTGGCTCGCCAATGGCAGAGGCAAGAAATGGTCGGGTAATTATTTTCTCTGCATGTTTGGGAAGAATGTCTGGACCCGGCAATGCAGGCGGACTTGCTCCTTATCGAATTTCAAAAGCTGGAGTAAATGCATTGGTGCGAAACCTGGCGCATGAAACTGGACATGGCGCTAGAGGATTTTTAGTAGATGCAATTTGTCCAAATCACAGCCGCACAGACATGGGCGGTCCGAACGCTCCAAGAAGCGCAGAAGAAGGAGCGGCAACTGCTATTTGGCTGGCAACTAGAAACTTCTCAGCTGGAGATGTAACTGGAGTTCTTTGGGAAGATCAGGAAGTTGTTCCCTGGTGATCCGAATTGTGATTAGATGGTTTCGGAACAGCAGCAATAGCCGCAATCAAAGTTGCTAGTGCAAAAACTCCCAAAGTAAATCCAAGCAGGCCTCGCTCGCCATCAATCATGTAATAAGCAACTCCAATTGCAATTAGATTTGCCAGAACTGTAGCTCCTCGTCCGTAATACCGTTGTTGGGAAAAACCTCTGCCAGCAAAAAATAGTCCTGCAGAACCAACAAAGAGAAAAACAATTTCTGCGATAACCGCATCGAGCTCTTGAACTTCAGAGGAGAGGGTTCTAACTACGAGATAGATCCCAAGCGAGGCGAGGAATGCAGCTTCGATGCGCACCAAATTGGCCGCAATTAAATGCACCTTACGCGGAATTAAGCTCATACCGCCAAGAATAGAGTATGAGAATCCTCTAGTTAGCTCTTGATTCCCAGAGCTAGCCTCTTTTATGGCTTTTTTTGATGAGGGCATTTATGACCCTTTGACTGGAGCGCTGGCTCCCAAATTCTTTTATGAGAGTTCAAAAAGACTTATTTCGTGGGCTAATCGAACCAATCGCCAAACTTCGGTCATTGCTATTCGCCACGAAAATCTGAGTGATGATGAATTGATTAAATGTGCGACTGATTTGAATTCAGAGTTACGAGGCGGAGATTTGCTAGCTCGAATGAATCAGAAAACCTTTGTACTACTTTTAATTGGCGATCAACTTGGCGCAGAACAACTAATCTTCCGATTGAAAAATGTTGTGAAGTTTAATTTAGAATTCAAATCAATAGAGCTGAATCAAGGCGAAGATATAGTCGCTGCTCTAGCCAGATTAGGTGTTTAATTCTTCGGGATAAAGATTGTTGATTGATAATATTTAAGCTCTTCGATTGAATCCTTGATATCACCTAAAGCTCGATGATTCCCAGTTTTCTTTGGAGCGTTGAAATAGACCTTTGGATACCAACGTCGAGCTAACTCCTTGATTGAGGAAACATCAACTGTTCGATAATGCAAATACTCATTCAATCTAGGCATATCTCGAGCAATGAAATTTCTATCCATTCCGACAGAGTTGCCAGCAAGTGGGGACTTTCCAGGTTGGGTAAGAGTAGATAGATAATTAATTACCGCTTCCTCGGCTTCGGAGATTGATACGCCATTTGGAATCTCATTTATTAATCCAGATTCGGTATGCATCTTTTTAACCTCATCCCGCATCCCAGCTAGCTTCTCGGGGGTGGTCTTTATTACGAGGTCAACGCCATCACCTTGGATATTCAGGTTCTCATCGGTTACCAGCACGGCGATTTCAACCAGGGCGTCACTTTCTAGTGACAGGCCAGTCATTTCACAATCAATCCAAATTAATGGTGGGTTCTCGTTCGCCATGATGGGAGAGCCTATTGGCAGAGAGACATTTCACCACTCGTTCACCTGCTGTTTACTAATACTCAACCCTTATTCGGCCGATTCCTAGCAGTATCCGCCGCGTGACCACGTTGGAAAGCCAGGCCGGGCGAATTCCCTCGCCTCGAGAGATAACCACCGAACCTCGTTTTTCAGACAAAGTTTTCCGCGGTGTTGTTACAGCTGGCGGACTTTCATCACTTGTAATCCTCGGTCTAATCGCAATCTTCTTGGGCTATCAAGGATTTGAAATCTTGGCAAAAGAGGGAATCTCATTTATAACGACTTCAGAATGGGTAGTTGAGGTTGATTCTTTTGGCGCGATCACCAACACCACATTTGGACTTGCAGCGATGTTGGTTGGCACAATTTTGTGCGCCATCATTGCAGTGGTTATTGCGGTTCCGATCTCCGTTTCTGCGGCGATATTTCTAAGTTTCTACGCGCCAAATTCCTTGAAGAAAGTTTTAGTATCAGTTATCGATTTGATGGCGGCTTTTCCCTCAATCCTTTTCGGCTTTTGGGGACTATTTGTTTTGATGCCAAGTGCGGAGTATTGGGCCAAGCTAATCAATAAGTATTTAGGATTCATTCCAATATTTGAAGTTGAGCCAAGAATTTTTACCCGATCGCCATTTATCGCTGGCGTCGTTCTAGCAATCATGATTATTCCGATTGTTACCTCGATTTCTCGCGAGGTGTTTTCTCAAACTCCTCTTGATCGAATTCAAGCTGCATATGCTCTTGGCGCAACACGCTGGAATGTGATTAGAACTGTGGCGCTTCCTTATGCGCGAGGTGGAATTGTTGGCGGTTCGATGCTTGGACTTGGCAGAGCAATGGGTGAGACCGTTGCGGTGTATACGGTCTTGAATATCGTTTACCAAATCAATTGGAATGTTTTGTTTGGAGCTGGCGGAAACGTCGCATCGCTAATCCTTCTCAAATTCGGCGAGGCTCAACCATATGAAATTAAGGCTTTGATGGCTGCTGGATTAGTGCTATTTATGCTTACTTTGTTGGTTAATTTCCTAGCTGATCAAGTAATTACCCGCTCTGGAACTAAGGGCCGATGATGTCAGAGTCGAAAGTTTCAGTTAAGCCATCACGTCCTTGGCGTCCATCTCCTAAGGAAAGAGCGATTAATTTCGCTCTGATATTAGGTTCAGTATTAGCCTCATATTTACTGGTCGCAGTTACCGAATTAAAAGGAAAACTTGCGTACTTCGCAGTTTTCTTTGTTGCGCTGGCGGTTTTGAATTTAGTGCGCGGAGTTTTAACCCGAGACTGGATGAATGGTCGAGATCAATTCTTTAGCATCGTGATGTTGCTTGGAATGACCATGGTAATTCTTCCTACTGCGAGCATTCTTTATACTGTTTTTGATCGTGGTCGAAAAGGTTTACATGCTGGTTTATTAACCAATGACATGTCACTCGCAACACCGTCAGATCCGATTACCAGTGGCGGTTTATTACACGCCATTATCGGGACATTTCTTTTGGTATCGGTTGCTTTAGTTGTGAGTTTGCCAATTGGAGTTTTGACTGCGCTTTACCTAACTGAGATTAAAGGACGACTCACAAGACCAATTCGTTTCTTGGTTCAGGCTATGAGTGGCGTCCCTTCGATTGTCGCCGGTCTATTTATTTTGTCAGCGGTGGTTTACACAGTAACCAAGTCATACTCTGGATTGGTTGGCTCTCTAGCCTTGACAATTTTGATGATTCCAACAATTGCCCGAACCGCAGAGGAAGTTTTAAATCTAATTCCTAACGATCTGCGAGAAGCTGGAGTCGCACTTGGCGGCACACAATGGCGCACGGTTGCAATGGTGGTCGTTCCAGCAGCGAAAAGTGGATTAATAACCGCGCTGATTCTCGGTGTTGCTCGTATCGTTGGCGAAACCGCTCCAATCCTTTTGCTCACCGGCGGTGGAGATGCGGTGAATCTCAATCCAACTCAAGGCGCGATGGGATCCTTACCTTTCTATATCTGGAAATCCTTCTTATTAGGCACGGAGGAGTCCATCACACGTGGTTGGGCGGGATTATTGGTGCTGTTGGTACTAGTTCTTTCACTATTCCTATTAGCAAGATTTTTGGGTTCAAGGAGAACAAAGTGACATTTGAAAATCCAGATAAAAAGGAGAAGGCCATGGCAACACCATCATCTCTAGCGAGCGTTGCGGCAAACACTAGAAAACCTGGAACAAACACTTTGGGTATTGGTCTGGAAGCTCGAGGAGTGCACGCGTGGTTCGGAAAGCACCATGCACTTTCAAATGTTTCTCTCGATTTTCCTGCGGGCACTGTCACTGCACTAATTGGCCCTTCTGGTTGCGGTAAATCAACTTTTATTAGAACTCTTAATCGCATGCATGAATTCATCCCTGGCGCCGCTATGGCTGGAGAAGTACTGCTGGACGGAAAAGATATCTACGAGCCCGGAACAGATGTCACCAAAATTCGTTTGAAAATCGGCATGGTTTTTCAAAAGCCAAATCCATTTCCTTCCATGACAATCGGAGAAAACGTTCTCTCGGGTTTGAAATTAGCTCAGTTGAAGAATTCCAATAAAGATGAACTTTTAGAGGAGTGTCTGGTTCGTGCGGGATTATGGAATGAGGTTAAGGATCGCCTGAACGCACATGGTGGTTCTTTGTCTGGCGGTCAACAGCAGCGACTTTGCATCGCTCGGGCGCTTGCGGTAAATCCTCAAGTTCTTCTTATGGATGAACCTTGCTCCGCTCTTGATCCTGGATCAACACTAAGAATCGAAGAGACTATTAAAGAGCTCTCAGAAACCATGACAATCGTGATTGTTACCCACAATATGCAGCAAGCGGCTCGTGTATCTGACTTCACCGCATTTTTCTTGGCCGATGGCGGCCCGGGAGAGATGATTGAAACCGCACCAACAAGTCAGATTTTCTCTCAGCCGCGGGACCAAAGAACTGAAAATTACGTCACAGGACGATTTGGTTAATCAACTGTTCACCTGCATTTATACGTTGTTTAACGCCATGTAAGCCTTCGGTTACCTTCCGAAAATAGGTTTGGGAAGTCCATTAAGGACAAATTCCAATTTCGGAAGGGAATCATGACAGTAAGAACTCGTTCAAAATTTGCAGCGGTACTCGCAGCTGCAGGCTTAGTATTTTCAACAACTCCCGCACACGCAGTTGATTTAACTGGTTCAGGCGCAACCTTCGTTGCCCCATTGCTAGAGGCTTGTAAGGCAGGTTTCGCAAAGTCAACAAATCACAGCTACACATATGGTGGTGGCGGATCAGGAACCGGTCAGAAGAACTCTGATGCTGGCGTTGGAGATTTCTGGTTCTCTGACTCGGCATATCGAGCAGGCACTCGCTCATCAATCATTCACGCCCCAGTGGTGGCCGCTCCTATCGCAGTGATGCACAACCTTCCTTCATCACGTCAGCTTTTTTTAAGCCCGGAAACTTTAGCTGGAATCTTCGCTGGAACCATTAAGCGTTGGAATGACCCAGCAATCGTAAAAGATAACAACCGTTCAGTAACTGAGGTTGTTTACAAAAAAGATGCAAACGGAAATGCAAAATTGGATAAAAAAGGCGATCCAGAAATCCTTCGCACCTCAAAGCGAAACATTTCTTACACCTTGCCTAACCAACCCATTACCGTTATCTATCGCTCTGACTCTTCCGGAACTTCAAATAACTTCACCACTTATTTGAATGGTGTTGCAAAAGATATTTGGACTAAAGCTGGAAACAACGTGTTCTCAACAGCTTTCCCTGGAGATATCAATGCAAGAGACAACATTGGTCGAATTGTTAGTGCCAGCGGATCTCAGGGTGTTGCTTCTCTAGCGGCAAAAACAAAGTACTCAATCACTTATGCGGAGAAGAGCTTTGCTGATGCTAATCGCTTGAAAATTGCCGCACTTGGAAATGCCGCCGGTAATTTCACTTTGCCAACCTCAACAGCGGTCTCAGCTTTCTTGGGCGAATCAAGAGTGGATTCTGCTAAAGGATTCTTCTCCTTTGATTACGCCACCAAGGAGCCAGGTGCGTACACACTAGGAATCGTTTCCTACATGTTGGTTGATACAAAGTATGACAACAAAGCAACCGCGGCGGCTGTTAAGCAACTAGCCGAGTACCTCATGAGCGAAGATTGCACTGGTGGATCCAATGCAGCTTTGGGCTATGTAGTTCTCTCAGGCAAGCTAAAAACTGTGGCTCAAGCTCAGGTAAACAAAATTGGTTAATTAACTAACCAGTACAGAATCTTCCCGGACGCACGAGGGGTGTCCGGGAATTTTCATTTTGTGACGATAGTTCCGGACCGCGATTTAGAAATAGGGATTCAAATTTCCTTATTTGAACTCTAAGCTCATTCATGTGCGTCGATTAGATCTTCTCCATGCTCCCCGAAATAAGCCTTCACGTTTTTTCAGATTTCTCGGCCCTGGATTAATCACTGGGGCTGCAGATGACGATCCCTCCGGAATTGCAACATATTCTCAAGCTGGCGCCGCATTCGGATTTGGCCAACTTTGGAGTATTGCTCTGTGTTTGCCGCTGATGATTGCAGTGCAAGAATGTTGTGCTCGTATTGGAGCCGTCACCGGGAAAGGCTTGGTAAAGGTTACTTCCGAGATTTATTCGAAGAAAATTGTTTACTCTGTGGTGGCCCTAGTAGTTGTCGCAAATGTCATAAACATTGGCGCCGACATAGCCGCCATCGGAGCTGCGCTTAATCTATTTATTCCACTGCCGATTTTACTTCTATCGTCGATTTCGGCGCTACTAATTGTATTTTTAGAAATAGTTATTGGGTATCACACTTATGCAAAGTTTCTAAAGTTCTTGGCACTTACTTTATTGGCTTACGTACTTACCGCTTTCATTGTTGGGCCAAACTGGCTCGAAGTTGCGAAGTCTCTTGTAGTGCCTGAGATTTCATGGACCACAGAGTATTGGTATGTGATTGTGGCATTACTTGGAACAACTATTAGCCCGTATATGTTTTTTTGGCAAGCGGCAGAGGAGGTTGAAGAACAGAAGTTCGCTATTAAGAATCACAGAAAAGTGAGGACACTCAAGACCATTAGACGAGACACAATCCTGGGCATGAGCGCTTCGCAGCTGGCGAGCTTGTTTATGATCGTTACCACCGCGGTTGTTCTCAATCAAAACAATGTGACAAATATTCAGACAGCAGCGGATGCAGCCAAGGCTTTGGAGCCTTTGGTTCAGAGCTTTCCTGATGCTGGTCTGTATGCCAAAATTATTTTCGCGATAGGAATAATTGGAATGGGACTATTGGGTATTCCGGTTTTGGCGGGTTCTGTTGCTTATGCGGTCAGCGACACTAGAAGTTGGCCACAAGGTTTGGATTACAAATTCTCACAAGCCAAGAGTTTTTATGCCGTAATCATTATCGCAACAGCTGCAGGTTGGGGCATGAATGCAATCGGAATTGATCCCATTCGGGCATTGGTTTTCGCAGCTGTTATTAATGGACTGGTATCAATCCCTCTTATCTTGTTACTCGGTAAAATTTCGAAAAATCAGAATGTTATGGGAGTAAATGTCGGGGGCAGATTGTCACGTGTGATGTTAACTGCAACCTTTATTGTCACCTTGATGGCTGGCTTGATATTGATGATTTCTTTACTTCGTGGTTAAAACCCCATGGTTTGTTGAAGATAGAAATTCTGACTTCTGCCGCCGAGCGCGCCCGGCAGGAATCGAACCTGCGACAACCCGCTTAGAAGGCGGGTGCTCTATCCGACTGAGCTACGGGCGCATAAATGGTGATTTAAAGCGAGCTAAGTCTACCTAGAGGTTCACCTTGAGCAATGCGCCATTGTTTAACTGATATTGGCCTAAACCGATAAGGTTTCGCCTCGTGGCAGAGTACATATACACGATGAAGAAGGCGCGTAAAGCGCATGGCGACAAAGTAATTCTTGATGACGTTACCTTGATGTTTTTACCGGGCGCCAAGATTGGTGTTGTCGGCCCAAACGGTGCCGGTAAATCAACAGTCCTTCAGATTATGGCTGGTTTGCAACAGCCATCAAATGGCGAGGCTTATCTCTCTCCCGGTTATACAGTCGGAATTCTGTTGCAAGAGCCACCACTTAATGAAGATAAGAATGTTCTAGAAAATGTTCAAGAGGGCGTTGCTGAAACGATGGCACTGCTAGCTCGTTTCAATCAAGTTTCTGATGAGATGGCAAACCCTGATGCTGATTACGACAAGTTGTTAGCCGAAATGGGCAAACTGCAAGAACAACTAGATCACTTAAACGCCTGGGATTTAGATTCACAGTTAGAGCAAGCCATGGATGCTTTGCGCTGCCCACCTCCTGATGCGGATGTAAAGGTTTTGTCTGGTGGAGAGCGTCGTCGCGTTGCACTCTGCAAGTTACTGCTGCAAAAACCCGATTTACTTTTGCTCGACGAGCCCACAAACCATTTGGATGCTGAATCTGTTTTGTGGCTCGAGCAGTTCCTCTCAAAATATGAGGGAACAGTTGTTGCTATTACCCACGATCGATATTTCCTGGACAACGTAGCGCAATGGATTTTGGAACTTGATCGTGGTCGCGCCTACCCATATGAAGGTAACTACTCAACATATTTGGAGACAAAGGCTGCACGTCTCAAGATTGAAGGCCAGAAAGATGCTAAGCGAGCAAAGCGACTTGCTGAAGAGTTGGATTGGGTTCGCCAAAATGCGAAAGGTCGTCAAGCAAAATCAAAGGCCCGTCTTGCCAGATATGAAGAGATGGCGGCGGAGGCTGAAAAAGCACGCAAACTTGATTTTGAAGAGATCCAAATTCCAATGGGCCCACGACTTGGAAACATTGTTGTTGAAGTAGAAAATCTCTCCAAGGGATTTGGTGAGCGATTATTGATTGATGATCTCTCATTCTCGCTTCCAAGAAATGGAATTGTCGGTGTAATTGGCCCAAACGGCGCTGGTAAAACCACGCTATTCAAGATGATTCTAGGTTTGGAACAACCAGATTCTGGGAGCATCAAAGTTGGTGAAACAGTAAAGATTTCTTATGTTGATCAGTCAAGAGGTGGAATTGATCCTAAGAAACCGCTTTGGGAAGTTGTTTCTGATGGATTGGACTTTATAAAAGTTGGTGCGGTGGAAATGCCAAGCCGCGCTTATGTTTCAGCATTCGGCTTTAAAGGTCCGGACCAACAAAAACCTGCAGGTGTTTTATCGGGCGGCGAACGTAATCGCTTGAACTTGGCACTAACGCTAAAAATGGGTGGCAATCTTTTACTTCTTGATGAGCCGACAAATGATTTAGATGTTGAAACCCTAGGTTCATTGGAAAATGCGTTACTTGATTTCCCGGGTTGTGCGGTGGTTATCTCGCACGATCGCTGGTTCCTAGATCGCGTAGCAACACACATCTTGGCTTATGAAGGTGATTCACAGTGGTTCTGGTTTGAAGGAAACTTCGAGTCATATGAGAAGAACAAGATTGAACGACTTGGTCCTGAAGCTGCTCGTCCACACCGTGTTACCTATAGAAAGTTAACTCGATGAAGTATCACCACAAAGCATTTGTGCGCTGGGATGATTTAGATGCGATGGGGCATGTAAATAATGCCAAGTACTTAACTTTTGCTCAGGAAGCTAGGTTTGAATGGTCTTTCGCTAAGAATCCAATCGCGGCTGAAAACAATGAGTTTTTAAAAATGGTTGTGGCTCGAGCTGAAGTTGATTTCAAAAATCCAATTTTCCATGGTGGAACCTATGTTGATGTCGTCCTCTGGGTCGATTCGATCGGCAATTCATCTTTCTCGATGACCTATGAAGTAAAGGGTGAAGATGTTTTGTTTGCCCGAGTAAAGACTGTGCAAGTAGCGGTAGATGAATCCGTTGCAAAATCTCGGCCCCTCAAAGATGAGGAGCGCGCCTTTTTGCAGCAATATCTAGAGGAGAACAAGTGAGCTCAAAGCTAGAACCTCGTGGAGTACGTCCTTGGTGGAGGGATGCAGTTACCTATCAGATTTATATCCGTTCATTTGCCGATGCGAATGGTGATGGAATCGGTGATGTCGAGGGCATTCGTTCAAAGCTTGGTTATCTGCAAAAACTAGGTGTCGATGCAATTTGGATAACTCCTTGGTATCCATCGCCACAAAACGATCACGGTTACGATGTTTCTGATTACATGAACATTGAACCTGATTACGGAACTTTGCAAGATGCCGAGAGATTAATTCGCGAAGCTCATGATCATGGAATTAAAATCATTATCGATATTGTTCCTAATCACACCTCTGATCAACATGTTTGGTTCCAAGCGGCACTTAAAGCTAAGCCAGGATCACCAGAGCGCAATCGTTATATTTTCCGAGATGGCAAAGGTCCTAATGGTGATTTGCCGCCAAATAACTGGCAAGCGGTATTTGGTGGACCTGCATGGCATCGAATCACTGAACCGGATGGAAAACCAGGGCAGTGGTACCTACATCTATTCGCTGTTGAGCAACCAGATTTGAATTGGGAAAATCCTGAAGTTGTAAATCACTTTGATGAGGTTTTGAAGTTCTGGCTTGACCGAGGAGTCGATGGATTCCGTATCGATGTTGCACACGGCATGTTTAAAGAAAAAGGACTTCCAGATATCCGACAGAGTTGGATTTCCAAACTTCTTGGAAAAAACAATCTGACCCGCATGCTAAGTCCAGAACATAAGCCGTTCTGGGATCAAGAGGAAGTTCATGACATTTATCGTCGCTGGCGAAAAATTCTTGATTCCTATGAAGGCAATCGAATGGCGGTAGCAGAAGCATGGGTAAGTCCAGCCTCTCGCATAGCCCGATATGTGCGTGCAGATGAGCTGCAAAACTCATTTAATTTCGAGATGCTCACAACCCTCTGGAAACCTGAGGAGATTCGCAAGAAAATTAACAACTCCATCTCGGCTCTTGCAGAGGTTGGTGCACCTACCTCCTGGGTATTCAACAACCACGATGTTGTGCGCTCTGTGGATCGCCTGGATTTGGGTTTAACTAATCGTGGTGAAACAACTTTTGATCGTCATGGTGATGTTAATAAATTAAATATTGCTCGAGGAACTCTCCGTGCTCGTAGCGCAACATTGATGGCGTTAGCTTTACCTGGTGGTACATATTTGTATCAAGGAGAAGAGCTAACTCTTCCTGAGGTACGAGATATTCCAGAGGATCGCTTAACTGATCCACGATGGAAAATGAGTGGTTATCAAGATCGAGGCCGAGATGGTTGCCGAGTACCAATTCCTTGGAAAACTAATCCGCAAGGCGCATTTGGTTTTTCCGCAAATGATTCTTTGAAACCAGAGCAGGCTTGGCTACCTGCCAGCTCATGGTGGGGCCAATACTCCGCTGAGTCTCAAGAGCATGATGAAAACTCAACTTTGAATATTTATCGCAAGGCGTTAGCGGTGCGAAAGCAAGAATTAGGATTGGGTGATGGCCCAATGGAATGGATCAACACTCACAAAGATGTTGTTGCCTTTTCTCGTCCTGGAAACTTTGCTTGTTACATCAACTTTGGTGCAGATTATGAATTGCCTGCGGGTTCCGAAGTTTTGGTTTCCAGCGGTGCTTTATCTGGAAACAAGTTACCAACTGACACTGCCGTTTGGATTCGAACCAAATAAATGCCAAACACCAAGCTGCAAGAAAAGACGGTAAAAGTTCTTGCAACCGCCCAAGTCCTTAATGGCGTTGGTGTAGCAGGAACCGTTGCTGCAGGCTCATTACTCGTAGCTTCGATTACCGATTCCGAGAGTTTGGCAGGACTTGCGCAGACATCATCTGTGCTCGGTGCAGCAGCATTAGCCCTTCCACTTGCACGCTTGACTGCGCGCGGTGGACGAAGATTGGCCCTTTCTGTTGGCTTCCTTTCGGGTGTTATTGGTTCATTGTTTGCCATCTTTGGTGGCGCGCAGAAAAACATCGTTTTTATGTTGCTCGGAACCTTTTTGGTTGGTGCCGCTTCGGCAGCTGGTTATCAAGCTAGATTTGCCGCGGTTGATTTATCCACCGATGAAACTCGTGCCAAGCAACTTTCATTTGTAGTTTGGGGATCAACTGTTGGCGCAGTTGCTGGGCCGAATTTGATGGAACCAGCAGGAAACCTGGCGGAGAGTTTGAGTTTGCCAAGACTTGTTGGTCCGTACGTTGTTTCTGCAACAACCCTGATGCTTGCCATCTTAGTAATTCAATTCTTTTTGCGTCCAGATCCATTTTTAACGGCCCAAAAGCAATCTGGTTCAAATGAAAAAGCAAAAGGTGCTACGAAGCGGGCTCTTGCACATATACGTAAAACTCCAAAAGCGCTCTTTGCAATTATGTCGATTGCCATCGGGCATATTGCAATGGTTTCGGTAATGGTTATGACTCCAGTTCATATGGCGCATGTGGATGTAACGCTTACTGTTATCGGATTCGTAATCAGTATTCACGTCTTAGGTATGTACGCTTTTTCTCCTCTTGTAGGAACACTTAGCGATCGATTCGGGCGGATTGGAGTTGTACAGATTGGCGTTTTGATTCTGCTTGCTTCGACTTTATTTGCAGGTTTTGCCGCACCTAATGATGTTGCAATGCTTGGTATCGGATTGTTTTTACTGGGCTTGGGATGGTCTTGTACTTTGATTGCCGGCTCAGCATTATTAACTGAGTCGGTTGATCCCACATTAAAAACATCATCGCAAGGAGCAAGCGACCTCGTTATGAATCTATCTGGTGCGGGTGGAGGCGTCTTAGCTGGCGTGATTATTGGAACTCTTTCCTATGGCTGGCTTTGTGCTTTTGCCGCAGTGCCCGTTGCATTTCTGGGAATTTGGTCGCTAAAGCTTTCCCGTTCATAATTATCAAATCATGAATCTATATGAAGAAATGGGTGGCAGAGACACCTTCGAACAGTTGGTTTCGCATTTCTACGCCTTGGTTTCGGTAGATCCAGTGTTGCGTCCAATGTATCCAGATGAAGATATGAAAGGCGCTGCAGAGAGATTGTTAATGTTCCTGGAGCAATACTGGGGCGGGCCACACACTTATAGCGAACAAAGAGGACATCCAAGATTAAGGATGCGCCATGCGCCATTTTCTATCGGCGAGCTTGAAAGAGATGTCTGGTTAAAGCACATGAAATCTGCGGTTGATGAATTAGAGATGAAGCCTGAGTTAAAGGAACAACTCTGGGATTATTTGCTTATGGCCGCTAATTCGATGGTAAATCAACCGCGCGGTTTTTGAGATTTATTTCCAACTTTAAGGATTTCACCGTTTCTTAGATACCACAGTGTTCCTTGGCGATCTCTAACCGTGGTTATTCTCAGTCCAACTGTTTCAACTGTGCCTTTAACTTCTAGTACATCAACACTGTCACCTACACCGTATTGATCTTCAATCAACATGATAATTCCGGAGAAGACATCGCGAACAATTGTTTGTGCACCAAGACCTACTGCAAAACCAACGACACCAGCGGATGCAACAAGCGGTCCTAGATCAACTCCAAGTTCGCCGAGAATCATTGCCCCGGCGACTAAACCAATCAATGCCTTTGAAGAGCTAGTTAAAACTGAAGATGCCGTTCTAGCTCTTTCGCGCTGACGTGTTCCATTTGATTTTTCGCCCGGGATGAAATCTGCTTCGGCAACTTTGCTCAGAGCTTTTGTAATTCCGCGGGTAGCAACTTTCTGTAGGACAACCGCAAGGACCAAAATGACCACGATCCGCAGCGGGGAGCCCAAAAACCAGTCCAACGCCTCATCTAGGCTTACATTCAGCTTCATTTGAGAAAGACTTTATAAGAACTTAATCAAATATCCGCACAAATCGCGCAGGATTCGGGCAGGATTTCCCTCACGACGCGAGCCACGCGTCGGCACAAAGGGGAACAGTGACGACTACGTCGAGAAGGACATTGGTTCTGAACGCCACCTATGAGCCACTGGGTGTCGTTTCTGATAGACGCGCGCTTATTTTAGTTTTGAATAATCGAGCCACTGTTGTTGAAGAATCTGGAATTCAACTCAATTACTCATCCGGATCATTTGAACTTCCAGCAGTTATTAGGCTTCATAAATTTGTAAAGATTCCTTATCGTCACACAGTTCCACTTTCTAGACGGGCAATTTTCGCAAGAGATGGTGGACGGTGTGTTTATTGTTCGGCTACCGCAACATCTATCGATCACGTAATTCCTAGAAGTCGAGGCGGTGATCACACATGGGAAAATGTTGTGAGCGCTTGCCATCGTTGCAATCATGTAAAGGCAGATAAAACCCTTAAAGAGTTGGGTTGGAGACTTCGCTCACTTCCTCGCGAACCGGTTGGAGCAGCTTGGCGTATTTTGGGTACAGGACGTGCTGAAGAGCGTTGGGTTCCATACCTCGCTCCATTTGGTGTAGTTAGCGCTTCTGCTTAAACTTCCGCCATGTTCTTACAACTAGCCACCGACTTAACACTTGCATTAAATGAAGATGGTTCGATGCCTGGTGAGCCAATGGGGTTCCTAGAAGGATTTGTTTGGTTCGTCGTTGTGCCAGTTGGAATCTCTCTTTTCGTTTGGGTTTCTGTAGTCGCCCAAGAGAATTGGAAAAGAGCTAAATCAAATCGCACAAAGCAAGATGTAATTACCCGAATTAACGAGTAATTACTGATCTTTAGCTCGAACCTTTAAAGCTCTCTCTAATGAGTCTTTAGCTTCCAGTACGTGACGTCTCAAAGTTGGATGCCCATCTTTTCCTGCGCCATTTAGCCAGGCATTGGTTTTATCCAATGTTGCCTGCGAAATAACATAAGACGGATACAGCAAATCAATAATGCTGGTTGAAACCTCGTATGACTTGTTGTTGTAGGTATCCAGAATTAACGCAAAGTAGCGGTCAATAAAGGCTTCGTGGAAATTGCGGTGGAGTGGTCGAGCAAACCCTTGGATAGCTGAGAGACGAGACCAGTTAGTAATTGATTCATCCTCAGTAGCTTTTTTGAAAGCAGTTTCTTTAGCTTGCGCATTTGGGAACGCAGCAACGCAACGTTCATGTGCCAGCTGTCCGGTAAGGGTGTTGTCCCGCTTTACTTCAGCATCAATTTCCTCTTGGGAAGATGCGCCACGTTCAACCAAGCAGAGAATGAAATGCCAACGAAGGTCAGCATCCACTACTAAGCCATCTAATTTGCCCTCAAGCAGCTCACGAATCTTTGCTGTTTGAGAAGTTGTGTGCGCAAGTGATGCAAAGGTGCGAGCGAATTGCAGTTGATGTCCGCTACCGGGCTTTGCCTTATCGAGAAGATCAGAAAGCACTCCGGCGATCTTCTCGCGCAGTGCATCACGATTCTTGTCGGCTGCATAGATTTCAACCGCAGAAATCAATTGATTGCCAAGAGCGGTAACGGTTGTGATGTCATCTTCACCGGGCAAACCAGCAATACCGATTTCAATGAAATCAGTTGCGGAAATCTCGGCATCTCGCAACATGTCCCATGCTGCAGACCAGCACAAAGCCCTAGACAACCCATCATTTAGTTTGCCGAGATGAGCTTTTAGGGTTGCAATTGATCTTTCATCAAAACGGATTTTTCCGTAGGAGAGATCGTGATCGTTAATAAGCAGTAGATCAGCAACCTTTTCTCCGGTTAGTCCATCAACTTTGGTCAGATTGCCAGCGACATCGAGTTCAACCGACTTTCTTCTGGATAGAACGCCTTCTTTCAAATCATAAAGTCCAACCGCCATGCGATGAGGACGGAGCTCAGTTGATCCTGATGGAATCAATGGTGGTTCTTGCTGAACTGAAATTGATGTGTAGGTATCGCCAGAAATTTCGACAATTGGTCGAAGCGTGTTAACACCCGCGGTCTGCAACCAGGTTGAAACCCACGGCTTCAAATCACGCCCGCTGGTAGCTTCTAATTCAGATAGAAGATCCTGCAAGGTAGTGTTTTTGAAAGCATGCTTTGCAAAATATTTCTGTAGACCAGTTATGAAATTGTCGCGTCCAACGTGTGCGACGAGCTGGTGAAGGACTGATGCTCCCTTGGCGTAAGTAATACCGTCAAAGTTTGCTTTAACAGTATCGATATCAACCATGTCAGAAGCAATTGGGTGAGTGGAGGAGAGCTGATCTTGGCGGTAAGCCCAGTTCTTGCGCTCTGCGTTGAATCCAGCCCAAGAATTCTTGAATTTAGTTGCTTCGACCAAAGCTAGGTATGAAGACCATTCAGCAAAAGATTCATTTAACCAAAGATCATCCCACCATTTCATTGTGACCATATTTCCAAACCACATATGGGCCATTTCGTGAAGGATGGTGTTTGCTCGCGCGTTGTACATGCGCTCGGTTACTTTGGAACGGAAAACCAATAAGTCTTCTCGGAAAGTAACTGCGCCAGCGTTTTCCATGGCGCCCCAATTGAAGTCAACGACAGCAATCTGGTCGTATTTTTCAAATGGATATGCCAATCCGAAAACCTCTTCAAAGTAAGCAAAACCTTGCTTGGTAATCAAGAAAACTTCGTCAGCATCTAAATGCTCAAATAAAGATTTGCGGCAATAGATGCTCATTGGGATGGTCTTCTTACCTTTGTACTCATCTGAAACGTATGAGTAAGGACCTGCAACAATTGCGGTGATGTAAGTAGACATGACCGGAGTTGTGGTGAATGACCAAGTCTTTTTATTGCCACTTTCAGTAACAGTCTTCACTGGGTTATTGGAAATGACCTGCCAATGCCCTGGAGCTGTTGCTGTAAAAGCAAATGTTGCTTTTAGATCCGGTTGATCAAAACATGGATACATGTTTCTGATGAAAGCGGTCTCGCCTTGAGAATATAAATAAACCTCATTATCGACGGGATCTACTGAACGCTGTAAACCTTCTCCGCTCTTTGAATAGATAGCTTCGATTTCAATCACTAGCTCATTTTCAGCCTGCAGATTTTTCAAAAATACAGATTCGCCGTCATAGTTCGATACATCGACTGGTGCACCATTCAAGGTCGCAGAAATGATCCGCTTGCCGACCGCATCTATGAAAGTGTCATATCCTGGCTTGTTACAGCCGAAGGTAACTTTGGTCGTGGCGATGAATGTTTCCTCGCCGGTTGTGACATCCAGGGCCACGTCATAGTGCTTAATAGATAGGTGTGCAGAGCGTTCCGCCGCTTCGGCGCGAGAGATATTGATTCCAGGCATGCGCGTATCCAACCAGAGGTGGCACTCTTTGCCACTATGGAAGAAGTCACAGCGGGCCAGTTTCGCCTCCGCAGCTTTCGGCTGAGGGGCGATCGAATGACGAAAGCCCAGTCTGAGGCTTTGGGAGAACACTGGAACAAATTTGAAATCCCATTGCAGGGCATCATTAATCCCAAAGAACTTTTTCCATCATTAAAGCCAAAAGAAGTTGTTTTTGAAATTGGCAGTGGGATGGGTGAAGCCACCTCTCAAATCGCAGCTAATAACCCAGATACTGGATATGTAGCGGTAGAGGTGCACCGGCCAGGAATTGGTGCGTTAATAATTCGAGCCGAAAACCTGGGCGTGAGGAATCTTAAAATCATTAATGCCGACATTTACGAGGTTTTGACGCGGCACATTGAAGACCAAAGCATTGATGCATTCCATATCTTTTTTCCAGACCCTTGGCCAAAGCGCAAACAACACAAACGAAGATTGTTGCAACCTGGATTTATTGAGATTCTTGCCAAGAAGTTAAAGCCAAACGGCCGAGTCAATATTGCGACCGATTGGTATCCCTACGCCCAAGAAATCGAAAAGAATTTTGCTTTGAGCAAAGATTTTTCCGGCGGAGTAATTGAAAGACCAACTTGGAGACCGCTAACAAAGTTTGAAAGCAAGGGAATCAATAAAGAACATGTCGTTACTGATTTTGAATATCGAAAGAAAGCTTAAAGTTTTCCTTCTTTCTCGTACTTAGACATAAGTCCAATTCTGCGAACATGCCTTTCATCTCCACTAAATGGAGTTGCTAGAAATGTATCAACTAATTTCAAGCAGAAACCTTCATCATGCATGCGACCGCCAATTGAAATCACATTTGCATCATTGTGTTCACGGGCCAGCTTTGCAGTATCGATACTCCAAACAAGCGCTGCACGAACACCCTTTACTTTATTGGCAGCCATCTGTTCGCCATTTCCAGAGCCACCGAGAACGATTCCGAATGAACCTGGTTCCTTGGCTGTGGCTTCGGCAGCTGGAATGCAGAAAACCGGATAGTCATCGAGCGCGTCATAAACATGAGGTCCGTGATCCTCTACATCATGACCTTGAGCCTTAAGGTGTTCAACAATCTTGTTCTTAAACTCGAGTCCGGCGTGATCACTACCGATGTGAATTTTCATGGGGCAACTTTCTCAAACAAAAAAGAAAACCGCCGGCATTTCTGCCAGCGGTTTCTGTCTTAGGAGGTTTGTTACATGAAACGAAAGTGGTAGTCAGCGATTAACGACCGCCGCGACCATGTCCTTTGCCCTTATGTCCCATAAGGTCTCTAGGCCCTTTGTCGCCATCTCGGTCCATGCCTTTGCCCATACCCTTACCAAAACCTCGAACCTCTTCTACATGAGCTGTGATTCGAGTCTTTAGATCGGCCTTAATAGATGTTGCTTGAGCTGCTGTTAGCTTTCCAGCTGTTACAGCTTCATCAATCTTCTTGGTTTCGAAAGCAACCAAGGCATTGATTAGAGCATCTTTCTTCGCTCCAGCAATAGTTGCCAGAGATTCACCGGCTTGAAGGCGAGACTTTAGTGACGCTTCATCAATACCAAGTGCATCTGTGATCACTTTGGTTCGTTCTGCATGAATTGCATCATGAGCAGCACGGTCTGCGTCACGAGCTTCGGTCATTGCTTTTGTGATTGCATCAACTTGAGCTTGTGTCAAAGTTCCCTTTGTTACAAGTCCATTCAAAACTGTTGCAACCTTGTCGCCTCTGCCACCTTTGTTATCGTGAGCAGAAGCAACACCAGCAGTACCTAGCGCTAACGTAACACCAGCTACCGCTGTTGCCGCAATTAACTTTTTCTTCATTCATACTCCTTAGTTATTTGAGTACTTACTTCGAACACCCTCGTATTCGATAACCGGATAAAACTACCTGAACCTGTGTTGTCTAGACATTTAACTTGGGAGACACATGAGAGTTTTTTGAGGATGATCAATTCTTATACGCCTGGAAGCTGTGAATATACAGAGAAAAACCAGCCTGTTAATTGCCAGATGGGTCATTGACGATTGTTTTTCAGACGCTTCGTAACAAGCGAAGATCATTAACTAAGAAAGAGTATTCATGACCAGTCAAATGAGAATAGCATCATTGTTGACTGCAGTAACAGTATTTTCATTTAATTCTTTTTCTACTGCAGTTGCTGCGGGACGAACAAACAAATCAATTGCCAACACAGTCCTTAGCGGCAAAGGATCTCCGTCCGCAAAAGATGGAATAAACGGTGATTTCTATATTGATTTAACCAGCTTCAATATTTACGGCCCCAAGGCAAATAATCGCTGGCCATCTCCAGTAAGCCTTAAAGGTCCAGCAGGTAATGATGGAAAACCAGGCGAAAGAGGTTTATCAGGTAACGCTTCAAGCGGATCTAAGGGAGAAAAAGGAGAGAAGGGAGAAAAAGGCGACAAAGGTGAACAAGGCGAAAAAGGAGATAAGGGAGAAAAAGGTGATGTTGGAGTTAAAGGCGACAAAGGAGATATTGGTTTAACAGGAGCAGTTGGTTTAACAGGTGCAACAGGATTGCAAGGATTGAAAGGCGATAAAGGTGACACCGGTTTAACAGGTGCAACTGGATTAACTGGTGCACAAGGTCTCACTGGAGCAACTGGATTAACCGGCGCAACAGGTGCAACTGGTGCAACTGGTGCGCAAGGTTTGAAAGGCGACAAAGGAGATACAGGTGCAACTGGACCACAAGGTATTCAAGGATTGAAAGGTGATACCGGCACTACTGGAGCGCAAGGCGCAACTGGTGCAACTGGTGCAACTGGCGCGACTGGTCCATCAAATGTTCAAGTTGGCACTCTGACATTTACAGGTGGCCTCCAAGGAAATGCAGGTGTTTCTGTTTCGTCAAATAATTTTGGAGTTCTTGAAGCTGGAAAAAGTTATGTATTCGATGTTCACATCTGGGGAACAATTACGTTTTCAGATATTCGACTAAGTTTTGCTGCATCGTCTATTGGGGCAAATCCTGTTGTAACAACTACTTGGATTGGTTCAACCTACAAGTCTTATAGGAACTTAACTGCGCAATCCGAATACGGAATTGTCGGAAGAATTGTTGTTAATGGATCCTCAACAATTACGAACTATCAGTTAGCAGTCACCATAGTGAGTGGAACTTTTCTAACGGGTAGCGAGCAGATGTTCTTTAACGGAGGATTTACTGGTCAGCTGGTCGGAAGTATTACGAGCTGATAGCTCTGATGAATGCATAAAAGCGGAGAGTGGAGCGGGCGACGGTAATCGAAACCGCGTAACTAGCTTGGAAGGCTAGGGCTCTACCATTGAGCTACGCCCGCACTATTTCTCGTGTGGTTCTCCTCGGGGGCGGTTGCCCGTCCCTTCAGGGGGCACAGGGTATCGGCTCCGGTAATGAGTTGTGAATTTTTCATCTAGAATTCCGAGTCTGCGCCGCGGGGCGTAGCGTAGTGGCTAGCGCGCCTGCTTTGGGAGCAGGAGACCGTGGGTTCGAATCCCTCCGCCCCGACCAGATCTAGTAAAAAATGTGAAGTCAGGAGTCCCGTGAAAAGCGCTGTCGAAAGTATTTCCGCCACACGAGTAAGAATTTCGATTGATGTCGACTTCAATGAACTTGAGCCACATGTAAAGCGTGCATACCAATCAATCTCTGAACGAATTGTAATTCCTGGTTTCCGTAAAGGAAAAGTTCCACGCGCGATGATTGATCAACGCGTTGGCCGTGGAGCGGTATTAGATGAAGCAATCAACAACGCTCTTCCAGACTTCTATAGCCAAGCTGCTCGCGAGAATGATGTTCTTGTTGTCGGTCGTCCAACTGTTGATATCAAAGAACTAAAAGACAATGAACTTGTTAAGTTCGAAGTTGAAGTTGATATCCGTCCAGAGATTTCACTTCCAGATTTTTCAAAGCTTGAGGTAACTGTAGAAGATGCAGTAGTTACCGATAAAGATGTTGAAGAACAACTAGAAGCATTGCGCATTCGTTTTGGAACTTTAACCACTGTTGAAAAAGATGCAGCTGCTGGAGATTTTGTTTCAATTGATTTAGTTGCTCGCGTTGATGGAAAAGAAATTGAAGGCGGAGCTGCAAACGGAATTTCTTACGAAGTTGGATCTAATCGAATGATTGATGGATTAGATGCAGCCCTTGAAGGAATGAAGGTTGATGAGAGTAAGAAATTCAATGCACCACTTGTTGGAATGCAAGAAGGCGAAACCGGTGAGGTTGAAGTAACTCTCAAGGCGGTCAAGAAGCGCGAGCTTCCGGAGTTGAATGATGATTTTGCAAAACTTGCTAGCGAGTTTGAAACTCTTAAAGAGCTTGAAGCCGATGTACGTGAGCGTCTAACTCGCTTGAAGGCGATGGAGCAAGGAGCGCAAGCACGCGATAACTTGCTGAAGTTGTTGCTAGAAACAGTTGAGATTCCTGTTCCAGAAAACCTTGTAGCTGATGAGGTTCATGATCATTTAGAGAAGGAAAATCGTCTCGAGGATGAAACTCATCGTGCAGAGGTAACTGAGGAAGTCACACGTTCTGTGCGTGGAGATTTCTTGCTTGATGCGATTGTTAAGTCTGAGGAAGTTCAGGTTTCTGAAGCTGAGTTAACCGAGTACTTGATTCGTACCGCAGCTCGTTACCAGATGACTCCAGATCAGTTCGTACAGCAGATTACGCAAGCCGGTCAGGTGGCAACACTTATGGCTGAGGTTGCACGTACAAAAGGTCTCGCTGTAGTTCTCGAGCGCGTCTCAGTTAAGGATGCATCAGGCAACAAGGTTGATCTAGCTGCGTTGGCTCCTAAAAAAGCTGAAGAAGCTCAGACTTAATCTCTAATCGTTCGATTGTCGCTCTGCCCTGAGCGAACAGCACGGTTTTTTCCCAATTCTAGGAAGCATTTTGGCGCCGCGAGCGTTAGGGTCACTACATAACTTTTATCAGGAGGAATTTGTGGAGCTAATTACCCCACGCTTGGCGACACCAGGTGCCGGCGGTTTAGATGATCAGGTTTATAACCGACTTCTAAAAGAGCGCATTATTTTCTTGGGCTCAGTCGTTGAAGACACCATGGCAAATGCAATTGCAGCGCAGATGTTGTTACTTGCTGCAGAAGATCCTGAAAAAGATATTTACCTTTACATTAACTCACCCGGAGGATCAATCTCGGCGGGTATGGCAATTTATGACACCATGCAATACATCAAAAATGATGTTGCAACGGTAGCAATGGGATTAGCGGCATCGATGGGTCAATTCCTGCTTTGCGCAGGTGCTCCAGGTAAGCGATATGCATTGCCACACGCACGCATCATGATGCACCAACCATCCGGTGGAATTGGTGGAACAGCATCAGACATCAAGATTCAAGCTGAACAAATGTCATTTACTAAGAAGAAAATGGCAGAGTTGATTGCTCATCACACTGGCCAAAAAATGGAAACCATCACCGCGGATTCAGATCGCGACCGTTGGTTTACTGCAGAAGAAGCCAAGGAATATGGCTTTGTTGATCATGTTGTTAAGTCAGCCGGACAGGTATCAGGAAGTGGCGGTACAGCTCGATGAAAATGAATGACATTCACAATCGTTATGTTCTTCCAACTATTGAAGAGCGCACCGCATACGGATACAAGAGATTAGATCCATACACAAAGTTATTTGAAGAGCGCATCATTTTCCTTGGACAGGGAATCGATGACACAGTCGCAAATGATGTTATGGCACAGCTATTGACCCTTGAGTCAATGGATCCAGATCGCGACATCATGATGTACATCAACTCTCCCGGAGGATCTTTCACTGCGCTAACCGCAATTTATGACACCATGCAGTTTGTTCGTCCAGATGTGATGACAATCTGTTTGGGACAAGCGGCTTCCGCAGCTGCGGTTTTGCTTGCTGGTGGAACCGCTGGAAAGCGTTACGCGCTAGAGCACTCACGCATCTTGATTCACCAGCCATATAGTGAAGGTGGCGGACAGGGCTCTGACATTGAAATTCAGGCACGTGAAGTTCTTCGCATGCGTGAGCTTCTTGAAGAGATGCTTTCAAAGCACTCCAAGAAATCAAAAGAGGAAATTGGCAAGGACATCGAACGCGACAAGATTCTTACTGCGGCAGAAGCTGTTGAATATGGATTAGTCGATCAGATTCTTGCTCCTCGCAAAGCCTCCATTAAGAAATAGTTAATTACTCTCAGGGCGAACACGTTTCGCCCGCATGGGTACGCCTGCTCGTTTTACGATAAGGGCCTTCCCTAAGGAAAGTAGGCGTTCAGTGACTCGCATTGGTGAAAGCGGCGATCTTCTTAAGTGTTCATTCTGCGGTAAAACTCAAAAGCAGGTTAAGAAGCTCATTGCCGGACCTGGCGTCTACATTTGCGATGAATGTATCGATCTATGTAATGAAATCATCGAGGATGAATTATCAGAGGCCTCTGCTGAAGGTTTTAAAGAGCTACCAAAACCACAAGAGATTTACGATTTTCTAGATCAGTATGTAATCGGACAAGTTCGCGCGAAGAAGTCTTTGTCAGTTGCGGTTTATAACCATTACAAGCGCATCAAGGCTGGAGATCGTCACCGCGAAGATGGCGTTGAGCTTTCAAAGAGCAACATCTTGCTGCTCGGCCCAACCGGTTGCGGAAAGACGCTGCTTGCTCAAACTCTCGCTCGCATGCTCAATGTTCCATTTGCAATTGCTGATGCAACAGCGCTAACTGAAGCTGGATATGTTGGCGAAGATGTAGAAAATATTCTTCTCAAACTTATTCAAGCTGCTGATTTTGATGTTAAGAAAGCTGAGCAGGGAATCATCTATATTGATGAAATTGATAAGGTCGCACGTAAGAGCGAGAACCCTTCAATTACTAGAGATGTCTCTGGCGAAGGTGTTCAACAAGCTCTCTTGAAGATTTTGGAAGGCACAACCGCATCAGTTCCACCTCAAGGTGGACGCAAGCACCCACATCAAGAGTTCATTCAGATTGATACCTCCAATGTTCTCTTCATAGTCGGCGGAGCTTTTGCTGGATTAGAAAAAATTATTGAAGGTCGTAAAGGTAAAGCGGGGGTCGGCTTTAACGCTACTTTGCAAAGCGAAAAAGAGAAGCAGACCAACGATCCATTTGCAGATGTGATGCCAGAGGATCTTTTGAAGTTCGGCATGATTCCAGAATTTATTGGTCGCTTACCGATAGTTACCTCGGTAGAAAACTTAGATCGAGCAGCTTTGCTTCAGATTCTTACCGAGCCAAAGAACGCTCTTGTCCGCCAGTATCAGCACTTGTTTGAAATGGATGATGTTGAGTTTGAAATTACCAATGAGGCGCTAGAAGTGATTGCGGATCAGGCAATTGCGCGCGGAACCGGTGCTCGTGGTCTGCGTGCCATCATGGAAGAGATTTTGTTACCGGTCATGTATGAAGTGCCAAGCAAGAAGGAAATCGGCAAGGTAATTGTTACCCCAGAGGTAATTCACTCCAAAGTCGCCCCTACATATGTAGAACGTGGCCCAAATGCGGTCAAGCGTTCAGCAAAACGTGGAGAAGAGAAGACCGCTTAACACTCGGTAGTATCACGCCTTATGTCAGAGCTACCCGCGCAGTTTTCTCCCAATGAGATAGAGGCTGAGCTCTACCAAAAATGGATTGACGCTGGATATTTCACGGCAGACTCTAAATCCGATAAACCGCCTTTCTGTATCGTTATTCCACCGCCGAATGTGACTGGAAGTCTTCATATTGGCCACGCTCTAGATCATTCAATTCAAGATTTGTTAACACGTATGAAGCGGATGAAGGGATTTGAAACTCTCTGGCTTCCTGGAATGGATCACGCAGGAATTGCGACCCAAAATGTTGTTGAAAAGCAATTAGCTGCTCAAGGTAAATCACGTCATGATCTTGGTCGGGAAGAGTTTGTTAAAAAGGTTTGGTCTTGGAAAGCAGAGTCTGGCGGAGCGATTCTTGGCCAGATGAAGAGACTTGGCGACAGTGTTGATTGGAGTCGCGAACGTTTCACAATGGATGAAGGATTGTCTGAAGCCGTTCTCACAATATTTAAGCGACTTTATGATGCAGGTTTGATTTATCGCGCCGAGAAAATTATCAACTGGTGTCCTCGATGCCTAACTGCTTTATCGGATATCGAGGTAGATCACAGCGATGATGCAGGCGAGTTTGTTCAAGTCCGTTATGGTGATGATGAAATTGGCATAACAGTTGCTACAACACGTCCTGAAACCATGCTCGGTGACGGCGCAGTTGCGGTTCATCCAGATGATGAACGATATAAACACTTAATTGGTAAAAAAGTTTTGCTACCGCTTGTCGATCGAATGATTCCGATTATTGCCGACGAGCTTGTGGAGCCAGAGTTTGGAACTGGTGCTGTAAAGGTAACTGCTGCCCATGACCCAAATGACTTTGAAATGGGAATGCGTCACAACGTTCCATTAATCGTGATCATGAATGAACACGGCGTTATGTCGGGTACTGGAACTGAGTTTGATGGAATGGATCGCTTTGATGCGCGAAAAGCGGTTGTAGAAAAACTCCGCAGTATGGGCCGGGTTGTATCTGAAAAACGTCCATATGTTCACGCAGTTGGACACTGTTCACGCTGTGACACAACAGTTGAGCCAAGACTTTCCAAGCAATGGTTTGTAAAAGTTGCTCCATTAGCTAAAGCGGCCGGCGATGCGGTGCGCGAAGGCAAAGTAAAGATTGATCCAGTTTCAATGGAACCCCGTTATTTTGAATGGGTCGACAACATGCATGACTGGTGTATCTCCCGACAATTGTGGTGGGGACATCGAATTCCAGTTTGGTACGGACCAAACGGTGAAGTGATTGTTGTGGGACCTGGCGAAACTGCGCCTGAAGGATACGAACAAGATCCGGATGTTTTGGATACCTGGTTCTCATCTGCGCTGTGGCCATTTTCAACTCTTGGTTGGCCAAACAGCACCGATGATTTGAAGAAGTTTTATCCCACAAGCGTTCTAGTTACCGGATATGACATTTTGTTCTTCTGGGTAGTGAGAATGATGCTCTTTGGTTTGTTCGCAATGGATGGGGTTGCGCCATTCAAAGTAATTGCATTGCACGGTTTAGTGCGTGATAAGCATGGCAAGAAAATGAGTAAGTCTCGCGGCAATACCGTGGATCCACTTGAGTTTATGGACAAGTATGGATCTGATGCACTTCGCTTCACATTGGCTCGTGGCGCAAATCCCGGAACCGATCAAGCTTTAGCTGAAGAGTGGATTGCTGGAGCACGTAACTTTGCGACAAAGGTTTGGAATGCGTCGCGATTTGCCATGATGAATGGTGCAACCGTCGAAGGACCACTGCCAGATCGTTCCGAGTTGAATCACGTGGACAGATGGATATTGAGCCGACTTGATGAAACAATCAGAAATACCGACCAGCTATTCGAAAGTTTTGAGTTTGCAAAAGGATGCGAAGAGATCTATCACTTTGCCTGGGATGAGGTTTGTGATTGGTACCTTGAGTTAATTAAGGACACCTTTGCAAAAGGTGGGGCAGAGGCTGATAAAACTCGACGGGTCTTAGGTCATGTTCTAGATCAACTACTTCGACTAATGCATCCAACCATGCCATTCCTAACCGAAGCTCTGTGGACCTCATTAACAAAAGGCGAGTCATTGGTAATTGCAGAGTGGCCGGTCGCAAATAACAGTGAGAATGACGCTGAAGCGGTCTCGGTAGTAAATGATTTACAACGTTTGATTACAGAGATCCGTCGCTTCCGTAGTGACCAAGGAATCAAAACCTCAGCTCGAGTTGTGGCAAAGATCGATGGAATGCAAGGCGCGCTAGCGAAGTATGAGCCAGCACTGAGATTCCTAGTGCGACTTGATGATCCAGCACCTGAGTTCAAACCTTCAGCGAAGATTGAGGTCGGAGATTTTGTCGTTAATTTTGATCTGACTGGAAGTATTGATGTTAAAGCAGAGCGCGCTCGTCTAATGAAAGATTTAGAGGCAATAAAGAAAGACCAGGCAACCGCCAAGGTAAAACTTGAAAATGAAAACTTTATGGCCAAGGCGCCAATGGAGGTTGTAAACACAATTCGCGAACGCATGGAATTCTGCGAGGCGGAAATCAATCGTATTAATGCCTTGTTAGCTGCCTTGCCACAACAATGACCTCGCAAGATGATTTGCAGCGTCTAGACGCTATTGAGAAAGCTCTACTTAATCGCTGGCCCGAGACTCGTATCGCTCCAACTTTGGACCGCATTGCTGCATTAACCGACGCTCTTGGTTCGCCACAGCTTTCATATCCCACGATTCATATCGCTGGAACAAATGGCAAGACCACCACAACCAGACTTATTGACTCGCTCTGTTTTGAATTAGGAATGAGAACAGGGAGATTCACAAGTCCTCATCTGGAAAGTTTTCTAGAGAGAGTTTCAATCAATCAAGAACCTATTTCTCCAGAGGGAATGATTGCTACCTACAACGACATTGCGCTTTATCTAGAGATGATCGATTCGAGAATGCCCAATAAGTTGTCATTTTTTGAATCGATGTGCGCCCTTGCATTTGTAGCATTTGCTGAGTTTCCAGTGGATGTAGGTATTTTTGAATGCGGCATGGGCGGCGAATGGGATTCGACTAATGTTGTAAATGCCGCGGTCTCAGTGATTACGCCGATTGGTTTTGATCATATGGAGTACCTGGGCGACACTTTGGAGAAAATTGCTTTAACTAAATCAGGGATTATCAAGCCAAACTCCTTTGCTGTTTTGGCCCGACAGGAGCCAGAGGTTGCGCAGGTTTTAATGCATAAATGCGCCGAGGTTGATGCAACCCCGCTTCGAGAAGGGGTCGAATACTCAGTCAAAAACCGAGCGCTTGCAGTCGGCGGTCAATTGGTTTCAATCTCTGGAATCTATGGGGAGTATGAAGATCTATTCCTGCCTCTCCATGGAGCTCATCAAGCTGCTAACGCTGCGACCGCTCTCGCAGCGGTTGAAGCTTTCGCCGGTGAAACCAAGTTGGATGAGTCGGTTGTAAGGGAAGCATTTGCCAATGCAACCTCACCCGGTCGATGCGAAGTAATCATGCGTAATCCCACAGTAATAATTGATGCGGCACACAATCCGCATGGCGCCCAATCCTTGCGAAGGACAATCAAAGAAGAGTTTGATTTTGAATCCATTATTGGAGTTATCGCTCCGATGGGCGATAAAGATGTAGATGGCATCTTTGAAGAGCTAGAGGATGTTGTCTCGCAAGTAATCGTAAGTCGCAACACATCACACCGCGCTGCTGATTTAGACGAACTGCAAGCTCGAGCTAATAGTGTTTTTGGCGCTAACAGAGTTGTTGCAATCGAATCCTTATCTGATGCAATTCGTTCTGCGATTGATCAAGCGAAATTGGAAAATGCGGTTAATGATTTGAACTCAGCGGTTTTGATTTCAGGATCAGTTGTAACTGCAGGTGAAGCCAGAGCAATCATTAGAAAAATTAGGGAGAAGTAATAATGAAGATGCTTGCACGCAGTGTCTTGATTATGGAGATCTTTGTAATTGGTTTTGCAGTTCTTGTTGCAAAGGATCTGACCGCGACAAATCTAGAGTCTGAGGCCTATTGGCTCGCAGGTTTTATCGCCCTTGTTGCATTTTTGGCCGCAGGTTCATTGAAATACAAATGGGGCTGGATTTTGGGTTGGCTTACTCAGGTAACCCTCATCGGCTACGGATTCTTTGTTTTCACGATGTTCTTCCTAGGCGCGCTTTTCATGGGACTTTGGGTCGCAGCGATAGTTGTGGGCCGCAAGGGTGAGGCCGCTCGGGCCGCATTTAGCGAGGAGAAAAAAACACAATAGACTGCCCCCGTGACTAACTCGACTTCCTCAGCCCAGCGCACTCTAATTCTTGTTAAACCAGATGGAGTACGTCGCGGTTTAGTTGGCGAAGTAATTGCCAGAGTAGAACGTAAGGGTTACAAAATCTCAGCACTTCGCATGCTTCAAGCAGATCGCAACACATTAGCTGCGCATTATGCAGAGCATGAAGGCAAACCATTTTATGAACCATTAGTTGAGTTCATGCTTTCTGGTCCAATTGTTGCCATGATCGCTGAAGGTGAAAGAGTTATCGAAGGATTTAGAGCGATCGCCGGCACCACAGATCCCACGACCGCAGCTCCAGGATCTATTCGCGGAGATTTGGCTCGTGATCAAGGAACAAAAGTTGTTCAAAATATCGTTCATGGTTCGGACTCTCCAGAATCTGCAGAACGTGAAATAAAGATTTTCTTCCCCAACCTGTAAGGAGTAAATGCAATGAGTAATCAGATCAACCGCTGGACATTTCTTGGTCGCGATATGGCGATTGACCTGGGAACCGCAAATACCCTGGTTTATGTTCGCGGCAAAGGCATCGTCTTGAATGAGCCGAGCGTTGTTGCGGTGAATCAAGATACGGGCGCGGTCCTTGCTGTTGGTACTGAAGCAAAGAAAATGATTGGCCGCACACCAGGAAGCATTGTGGCTATCCGTCCGCTTAAAGACGGTGTGATCGCAGATTTCGATACAACCGCATTGATGATTAAGTACTTCATTCGCCAGGTTCACAAACGCACCTATTTGGCAAAACCTCGCGTTGTTATCTGCGTTCCTTCTGGAATTACCGGAGTCGAACAGCGTGCTGTTAAAGATGCTGGCTATGAAGCAGGGGCTCGCAAGGTCTACATCATTGAAGAGCCAATGGCAGCAGCGATTGGTGCGGGACTTCCGATTCATGAGCCAACCGGCAACATGGTTGTTGATATTGGTGGCGGAACTACAGAGGTAGCTGTTATTTCACTAGGCGGAATTGTCTCTGCACTCTCAATTCGTGTCGGTGGCGATGAGTTGGATCAAGCGATTATTAATTGGGTGAAGAAAGAATTCTCACTTATGCTCGGTGAGCGCACCGCAGAAGAAATAAAGATGGCAATCGGTTCGGCATATCCATTGCGTGATGAGCCTGACGCAGAAATTCGCGGTCGTGATTTAGCAACAGGTCTTCCAAAAACAATTGTGGTTTCATCTGAAGACATCAGAAAAGCATTAGAGGAGCCAGTAAACGCGATCGTAAATGCGGTAAAGAACACTTTGGATAAAACTCCACCTGAGCTTGCAGCAGATCTAATGGATCGCGGAATTGTTCTAACCGGAGGCGGAGCGCTACTTAAAGGCCTTGATGAAAGATTGCGTCATGAAACCAACATGCCAATTCACATCGCAGAGCGTCCATTAAATGCAGTTGCCGAAGGTTCCGGTAAGTGCGTTGAGGAGTTTGAGGCGTTAGAAAAGGTTTTGATTTCCGAGCCTCGTCGCTAGGACTTTCATGCCAGCCAGAGGTTCAAATCGCACCAGACTCTTATGGGTCTCACTTCTGGTTACCTCTCTATTCCTTATCACTTTGGATTTGCGAGGCGTGAGCCTTGTTTCATCAATTCGATCAGGGATGCAGAGTTTTTTAGCTCCTATTCAAAAAGCTGGCAACGGGCTTCTCTCTCCTTTCAGCAACTTATTTCAAGACATTACAAATTTAGGTAGAACTCAGTCAAAGATTGATGCATTAAAGCAAGAGAATGAAGAGCTTAAATCTCAACTTGTTCTCAATAAAAATGTAGTAGGGGAGTTAGAGCAACTAAAAGGCGTATTGGATCTAGCTGGTACAGCCAGATTTAAAGTTGTCTCTGCCCGGGTTATTACCAAGGGTGGAACCGCGACCTTTGGCGAAACAATCGTTCTTGACCAAGGATCTGAATCAGGAATTCGCCGTGACATGACAGTCATCGCAGCCGGAGGCTTGGTTGGTGTTGTTAAGTCAACAACCGCAACCTCTTCCGTTGTTTTATTAATGAGTGATCCTTCCTTCCGCGTGGGAGTCCGTGTAGCGGGAACTCAAGATATGGGAATCCTCTCTGGTGAAGGCGAGAATAGATATTCAATTCAGATGCTGAGTGCAACCGGACAGATAAAGGTTGGCGATGTTTTATTGTC
>VEQF01000041.1 GCA_018883365.1 Candidatus Nanopelagicaceae bacterium | reverse complement strand
CACGAACATCTGCAATGCCTTTGATTTTTCCATCTTTAACAAGCTCTGCGATTTTTAAAGCTAAGTTATCTGGGTTTACTTGATATGGAAGTTCGGTAATTACCAAACAGGTACGTTTGTTGATTTCCTCAATCTCAACAACAGCGCGCATTGTGATTGAACCGCGTCCGGTGCGATACGCCTCTTCAATTCCTTGGCGGCCAACAATGATTCCACGGGTTGGGAAATCTGGACCTTTAACAATTCCTAGCAGCGCATTCAAAGTATCTTCACTTGATGCATCTGGATTTTCTAGCGCCCACTCAACCGCACCTGCAATTTCTCGTAGGTTGTGTGGTGGGATGTTGGTAGCCATACCAACCGCAATTCCAGCTGAACCATTAACTAAAAGATTTGGAAAGCGGCTTGGTAAAACAACTGGTTCTTGTGATCGACCATCGTAATTTGGAATGAAATTAACGGTTTCTTCATCGATATCTCGCATCATCTCCATTGCCAGTGGAGCCATGCGGGCTTCGGTGTAACGCATCGCTGCAGCTGGATCATTTCCAGGTGAGCCAAAGTTTCCGTTGCCATCAACTAGTGGATAACGAAGTGACCAATGTTGGGCTAGACGCACCAAAGTGTCATAAATAGCTCCATCACCATGTGGGTGATAGTTACCCATGACATCACCGACGATGCGGGAACATTTGTAATAACCCTTATCTGGACGATATCCAGCGTCATACATTGCGTAAAGCACGCGGCGATGAACAGGCTTTAGGCCATCTCGAATATCAGGTAGTGCGCGGCCAACAATGACCGACATGGCGTAATCCAAATAGGAGCGCGCCATCTCAACTTGGAGATCGACCGCCTCGATTTTGTCGTGATTTTCTAAATTTTCCATAATTAAATATCCAAAAACCTAACATCTTTGGCGTTGCGCTGAATAAATTGGCGACGTTGTTCTACATCTTCGCCCATTAAAACTGAGAACAAATCATCTGCTGCTGCTGCATCATCAAGGGTTACCCGCATTAAAACTCTATGCGCTGGATCCATGGTGGTATCCCAAAGTTCTTTTGCTGGCATCTCGCCCAAGCCTTTGAACCGTTGGATTCCATCCTCTTTTGGTAAACGCTTTCCAGCATCTAATCCGATTTGAATAAATCCATCACGCTCTTTATCTGAGAAGGCGTATTGGACAGGTTCTTTTCCGCCCCATTTAATTTTGTAAAGAGGTGGTTGTGCGAAATAAACATAACCTTGTTCGATTAGTGGACGCATGAATCGGAATAACAAAGTTAATAAAAGTGTACGGATGTGTTGTCCATCGACATCAGCATCGGCCATCAAAATAACTTTGTGATAGCGCAATTTGGCGATATCAAAATCATCATGGATTCCAGTGCCGAGTGCGGTGATTAAAGCTTGGACCTCATTATTTTGTAGCACGCGATCAATGCGCGCTTTTTCTACATTTAGAATTTTTCCGCGGATTGGAAGTACCGCTTGGAATCTAGAGTCACGTCCACCTTTTGTGGAACCACCAGCAGAATCACCCTCAACAATGTAAAGCTCACATTTTTCTGGTTCAGTCCATTGGCAATCCGCCAACTTTCCTGGCATGCCGCGTCCCTCTAACAATCCTTTACGACTACGGGATAAGTCACGAGCTTTACGGGCTGCGATACGAGCGGTAGCGGCATCAATTGCTTTGCGCACAATCTCTTTGCCTTCAGATGGATTCTTCTCAAACCATTCACCAACGGCGTCGTTGATTGCTTTTTGAGTAAAGGATTTAGCTTCGGTATTGCCTAGTTTTGTTTTGGTTTGGCCTTCAAACTGTGGCTCGCCGACCTTGATGGAAATAATTGCGGTTAATCCTTCGCGAATATCATCACCAGTTAAGCGATCCTCTTTGCGGCGGATATATCCCCACTCTTCTGCAAACTTATTTACTAATGATGTTAAAGCGGTGCGGAAACCTTCTTCGTGGGTTCCACCCTCTTGAGTGTTGATGGTGTTTGCAAATGTGTAAACAGATTCAGAGAATCCGTTGTTCCATTGCATTGCAACCTCGAGAGACATTTTGTGTTTTGAGTCCTCTGATTCCAAAGCGATGATTGATTTATGAGTTACACCTTTTGTGGTGTTTAAGTGTTTTACAAAATCAACAATGCCGCCTTCGTAGTGATATTTAACTTGAAGCGGTTCACCTTTTTCATCAACATGTCCATTGCGTTCATCGCGCAAAGTAATTGTTAAACCTTTATTTAAAAATGCCATTTCGCGGAAGCGGGTGGAGAGAATTTCAAATGAATAATCAGTAGTTTCAAAAATATCTTCTGAGGGCCAGAAAGTAACTTCGGTTCCGGTCTTTGTGGTGGCCACACCTTTTTCAACTGGTGAGTTTGGAACACCAAGTTTGTAGCTTTGTTCCCAAACAAATCCGTCGCGATGTACAACAACACTTAAATCACGGCTTAATGCGTTAACAACTGAAACACCAACACCATGTAATCCACCAGAAACTGAATAACCACCATCGCCAAACTTTCCGCCGGCATGTAAAACAGTTAGAACAACCTCTAGTGCTGGTTTCTTTTCAACTGGGTGAATATCAACGGGAATACCGCGGCCGTTGTCATTAACTCGAACTCCGCCATTTGCTAACAGAACTACATCAATTTGATTGCAATATCCTGCAAGTGCTTCATCAACAGAGTTATCGACGATTTCATAAACTAGGTGGTGTAATCCGCGCTCTCCGGTAGATCCGATGTACATACCGGGGCGTTTGCGGACCGCTTCTAGGCCCTCAAGGACGGTGATCGCAGAGGCGTCATAAGCCCGCGAAACCTTCTTGTCAGCCACTTAAGCCCCTCACTCCTGTTAACTCCAAAACCCACCAGAGGCCAACCTCGGCCTTTTTTGGATGTGGGTACCCCCAAATCCTAGTGGTAAATCTCGGTTGGGATATGCCAAAAAAGCCAATAATGGTGGATTAGCGGGGTTTTTAGCGCTGGAGTGAGGGTCTCTATTAGCCAGCGTGGGTTTTAGCCAAAGGTGTCTCTTGGTCCTTGTGCGCCGCGAATGGTTCGAAGGCCTCGTTTCCATGACGGGGCATGGGGGCCAATGATGTGCAGTTCTTCAACAACCGCACCTGGTGCGCTCTGTTGGATCTTTCGCAAGATCTGATCATTCATTAATCGCAGCTGGGTGCTCCATGCGGTTGAAGAGGTTTGGATTGTTAACTTACCTTCATACAAAGTGATTGGTGATGAATGATCTGCAATCTCTGCACCAACAATTTCTCGCCAGTCAGTGAATAAGTTTCCTTCCGCAATTCCTTTTTGCCAATCACGGGTTTCGATTAACTCATGCAAAATGTTGGAGATTTTTTGTGGATCTCCAAGATCTACGCGCTCCTCTTGCAAAACTTCTTTGCGTTTTCTCGAACCAGTTCGGTAAGACCGGAATAATTCTCGAGCTATATCTCTTTTCATAACGCGACCACTTTTCCAGTGGTTACTTTAAATTTATTTCCAGAAATACTTGTTGGTAAATCATTCTCGACCGCAACTGTCACAAATGTTTGCTCTGCATTTTCTGAGATTGCCAAAAGCTTCTCACGGCGCCCTTCATCCAACTCTGAGAAAACATCATCTAAAATCAAAATTGGTTTATCGCCATCATTTATAAAAAGTTGATAGCTTCCTAAACGCAGCGCTAATGAAATCGACCAGGATTCACCGTGGCTGGCATAACCTTTTACTGGATGGTCGCCTAGATTTAAAAGTAAATCATCGCGGTGTGGGCCAACCAAAGAGATTCCACGTTCCCGCTCTTGATAATTTATTTCATTTATAGTTTCTAAAATTCTTGTTTTGTTTTCTTCTTTGTTTTTGGTTGGGTTAGCAATGCTTGATTTATAACCAAGTTTTGCCAGTTTTTTCTCGGAGAGATTTTTGTAGGCGGTTTGAAATACTGGCTCTAAATCTGAAATTAAAGATAGGCGTCCAGCAATTAACTCGCCGCCAAAGCTAGCTAGGTGTTCATTCCATGGCTCTAGTGAGTTTTGAGGAGCACGGCTTTTAAGTAGTGAATTACGCTGTTTTAAAGCTCTTTCATAATCGGTAATAACCCCGGCTAGT
>VEQF01000023.1 GCA_018883365.1 Candidatus Nanopelagicaceae bacterium | reverse complement strand
AAGACAGGTAAATGTACTTCCGACTCCAAGCTTGCTCCATACCTTCACATCGCCACCATGATTTAGCGCCACGTGTTTCACAATCGAAAGTCCCAAACCGGTTCCCCCAGTTAACCGAGAGCGTGCAGGATCAACGCGATAGAAACGTTCGAAAATTCGATTTAGTTCACCTTCAGCAATGCCAATGCCTTGATCAGCAACAGAGACTTCAACCAGATTTCCATGTTTTTTTGTCACGATAGAGACATGGGTGTTCTCTGGACTGTAGTTGACCGCGTTCTCTACCAAGTTATGAACTGCGGTAATTAATTGTTCGCGATCGCCAATTACCGTCGCATTCTCAATCTCGCCGATTTCCAAAGAGATTCCTCTTTGCTCTGAGGAGAACTGAGCTTGATCAACAGCCTCTCTGACCACATCGCCGATCTCAACCTCAAGCGCTTTTTGCAATGGGTCACTGCTTTGGAGTCGAGAAAGATCAATAATCTCCTGAACTAAATCAGTTAAACGTTTAGCCTCATTTTGCATTCTGGTTGCAAAACGAACAACGGCATCAGGTTGATCTTTGGCTCCTAGAATCGCCTCACTTAAAAGACCAAGTGCACCAATCGGTGTTTTCAACTCGTGAGATACATTGGCTACAAAGTCACGTCTGACCGCATCAATTCTTTGCGCTTCACTTTCATCAGACAACAACACTAAAACCATTCCCTCATCATCCAATGGTGTAACTGAAACCTTTAACTCTCTTTTTCCGGCACCAATTGGGCCACGAGCTAGTTCAAGAGTTCCGCGTTGGGCTTCCTTTGTTCTTCTCACAACTCGCACCAAAGCCATCAACTCTTCACTACTAACTCGATCATCTTTTAGTATTCCAAAAGAGCTCGCTGCTTGTGATTGAAAAATAACTTGATCAGCCGGAATCACAACAAGTGATTCCACCTCTAATGAATTCAAAGTTTTAATCAACAAATCCGGTAATTGATTTGCGAGTTCCTGCTCCCCTGCATATTTGCGGAACTTCATGCCGTAATACTACGAAAGTAGCGGTTTATAGTCATCTAAAGTTGATTTACCCCACGTTCACCCCAGCGACAGGCGGTGTTTACCGTAAAAGTTCACATGGGCGTAAAAAAGCTATTACCTTTAGCCCATGAATTGGCTGCGCAGTGCATTTCAAGAAGAGCTAGATGGTGTTACTCAAACCCTGGTCGATCTTTCACAATTAGTGTCCGAGGCAATCTCAAGTGCAACCCACGCCTTAGTAACCTCAGATTTGAAGGAAGCCGAAGCGGTAATCGCCGCTGATGACCGAGTTGATGACATCCAACATGAACTTGATGCCCGCATCATCGACATCATTGCGCGCCAACAGCCAGTTGCTTCAGATCTTCGTGCTTTGGTTACCGCATTGCGCATGAGCGCAGATCTAGAGCGTATGGGAGATATGGCTCATCACGTTGCAAAGATTGCTCGTCTGCGCCACCCAGCATCTGCGGTTCCTCAAGAGTTGCTAGCCACCATCGAAGAGATGGGCAAAGTTGCGCGACTAATCTCTGACAAAGTTGGTGGAATCATCAACTCCAGAGACATCGATAAAGCTCTTGAAGTAGAGCGTGATGATGATGAGATGGATAAATTGCATCGCAAATTGTTTACAACTTTGTTAGATCCAAATTGGCCACATGGAATTGAAACTGCGATTGATATTACTTTGATTGGCCGTTATTACGAGCGATACGCAGATCACGCAGTATCAGTATCACGCCGTGTTTATTTCCAGGTAACTGGAAAATACAACAGTAAGTAAGAGCTACTTCTTACCCTGATTCGCGACCGCTTCAATTGCCGCGGCCGCAGCCTCTGGATCTAAGTATTCGCCTCTCTTTACGATTGGCTCAAAATCATCATCAAACTTAAATAGCAGTGGTATTCCCGTTGGGATATTCACCTCTGCAATTTCCTCATCTGAAATACAAGCAATGTGCTTAACAATCGCGCGGATTGAGTTGCCATGCGCTGCAATTAAAACCGTCTTACCCTGATTCAAATCGCGGGGTAGATCTCCGGAAGTTAGATAGGGAACCAAACGATCTACAACATCCTTCAAACACTCAGTTTTTGGCATTTGCGCGCCTAGCTCGGCATAACGCGGATCTCCAGCTTGCGAGTATTCATCATTGTCTTCAATTGGTGGTGGCGGAACATCAAAAGAGCGGCGCCATAACTTGAACTGCTCTTCCCCGTAAGTCTCAAGGGTTTGCTTCTTATCTTTGCCTTGCAGCGCACCATAGTGACGTTCATTCAAACGCCAGGTACGGGTAACTGGAATCCAGTGACGATCGCAGGCGTCTAATGCGATTTGTGCGGTGTGAATCGCGCGGCGCAATAAAGATGTATAAAGGACATCGGGCAATAAGTTGTGCTCTTTTAATAATTCGCCGCCACGCTTGGCCTCTTTTTCGCCGGCGGCTGAGAGTCTTACATCAACCCAACCAGTAAAAAGATTTTTAGCATTCCATTCGCTCTCGCCATGGCGAAGCAAGATCAACTTTCCGATTGTCATGCCGCAATCTTAATGAAAATTAAATCAGGTGTGCAAACGCCTCGAGGTTAGCAAGTGATTCACCACGCGAAACCCGCCAAGCCCATTCACGTCTGATTGCGCTGCTAAAGCCCAATTCGAGCAAGGGATTAAATGATGAATCTGAATACTGCAGTACCGCACCAATCACACGATCTAACTCCTGTTCGGTGACCGCGCTAAATGGCAAACGTCCTACCAAATAAATATCGCCCAATTCGTTTATCGCAAAAGCAACGCAATACATAGTGGCATTTTTCTTCAGTAACCATTCATGAACCGCATCTGCGTTCTCATCTGGCTTTCTGATTACAAAAGCATTTATCGAAAGTGAGTTATCACCCAGCACCAGAGCGCAATGGGTTTGTAATTTCTTTTCACCTGGCAGAGTTAACAAATAGGTGGAGTCATTACTCCTATCAAAATCAATATCGTGAGAGGCAAGAAATTCATCAATCGTGGCCAACGCCATCGCACGGCTCGACATCTTTAAGCCAGGCTGCGTAGGTTGTTTGATTTTTGGGAAAGCACGCGATCGTAAACATCCAACATGCCGCGGGCGGTGGTATCCCAACCAAAGTGAGAGGCATGCTCAACCGCACCCATGGATAACAACAAGCGGCGTTCTGGCTCCATAAGTAGGCGGGAAATAACAGCGGACCACGCACGAGGATCGTGGCCATCGACTAATGAGCCAGAAATTCCATCTGCCACAGCGGTGCGTAAACCACCAACAGCGGTTGCCACCACAGGTGTGCCACAGGCTTGAGCTTCAAGCGCTACTAATCCAAAGGATTCTGAGTAGGAAGGGACGCAAACCAAATCGCTGGCGCGATACCAATCAGATAAATTCTCTTGTGGTTGAGGCGGAATAAATTCAATTACATCATTGATGCCAAGAAAAACTGTAAGTGCTTTCAACTTCTCTGGTTCTTGTGAACCATTTCCAGAAGCTCCACCAATGATTACGGTTTTTAAACGGGAGCGTAGATGAGGATTATGGGAAACCATTTCAGCTACTGCGCGAATTAAAACCTCTGGACCTTTGTGTGGCTGAATGCGCCCCACAAATGCCAACATCAAAGCATCTTCTTTAATGCCAAGTTTCTTGCGCGACATTCTCTTTCCACCATTAACTTTGTAAGTTGTTAAATCAACCCCAGGTGGAACTACAAAAACTCGATCTGGGCATGCGTTATATAGTGAAACCAAACTTGCCGCTTCTGCTGCGGTATTTGCAATCAAAGCTGCTGATGCAGATACAACCTGCTCTTCACCAATTGCACGGGTTTGTGGCTCTGGCTTTTCGCCTTCTGCTAAAGCTAAATTCTTTACCTTCGCCATAGTGTGCATGGTGTGAATCAAAGGCAATTTATGGCGCTCAGAAATCAACCATCCAAGTTGACCAGAGATCCAATAATGCGAATGCAATAAATCGTAATAACCAACCGGCAATCTGGCTTCAACATGCATAAAGGAGGACATCAAGGCGCAGATTTGCGATGGCAACTCATCTTTAGAAATTCCATCGTAAGGTCCGGCCTCTAAATGGCGAACTGTTACACCATCAGCAATCTCTACTTTTTCCGGCAAACCTGATTTATTAGCGCGGGTAAAAATATCTACCGCTACACCTGCAGCGGCAATGCGCTTGGCACTTTCTACAACATAAACATTCATACCGCCGGCATCCCCAGTACCCGCTTGTTCAAGCGGTGAGGTATGCAGCATCAAGGATGCGATGCGACGAATGTGTTTAGCCATGATTGGCGAGTTTACTCGCCCTGATTTCTCCTACAACCCTGCCATCTCCGAGCACATTTTCACGCTCAATATCAACGGAAATTCCTAGTTGCGAAAGTGTTGCAACAGCAAGAGCTGAGGCGCCGCGTTGGGATCCATCACTCATCTTCCAAACAATTACCTCACCAGATGCGGTCGAAATAATCATTACGCCTTCAGCGCCATCTTTAACAAATAATCCAGAAGCTTTTTCCATCAACAATGTAGGTAATCTGCCTACGCCAGAAACCAAAACTGGATTTGTGCGGCAAGCATTTACGACAGATTGATGCAAAGGATCTTGCGACAATGTTAAATTGCGAATTGCATTAGCTAAGCCTTTTAAAGAAATAGCAAATAAAGCAGCGCCACAACCATCCACTCCGACATGTGTGATTTTCTCGCCACTAAGACTTTCAAACTCGGCACGTATCGCAATCTGTAATGGATGTTCTGGTTTTTTGTAATCAACTAAATTCCAACCATTTGCCACACAGGTTGCCAACATCGCAGCATGTTTACCACTGCAGTTTGCAGCTAGTGATGTCGGTGCTTTATCACCCCAAGCCGCACGCTCTTTTGGATCCAGTGGTTTATCGGGCGTATTACGCAAAGCTGATTCATCAAGGCCAGCACTGGCTAAGGTTGATTGGGCAACCGCTAAATGTGTAGCGCTACCCGCATGGCTTGCGCAGGCAAGGGCCAACTGTTGATTATTTAATTTTGCACCAGCACGCACCATCGCAGCAGCCTGCAAAGATTTCACCGCTGAACGCGGATAAATTAGCGAATCGGTATCGCCTAACTCGAGCAAAGTATTTCCCAAGGCATCGAGAATGAGCAGGTGGCCGGCATGTACCGACTCCACCATTTCATTACGAACTACCTCAATTAAAACCTCACCGGTTTTCATGAATTAAGACTGCACCCGCGGCAAAGTAGACCAGATGTGAGCTTGCAATTTGTTGCCGTTATAAGCCATGTCATATGCGTAGAAAAGTTCCCCTTCAACTAATCCATAAAGACGCTGACCGCCCTCCATAGATTTCGCAGAAGGCGCAGAATAAGCGTGATCCATAGCTAATTGAATCTTTGGTCCATCAAATCGACCCACCCAACCCTCAGCAATACCAGTGCTGTGTGCAATCAAAACCTCAAGTGTGTTGTTTGGTTTAACGCGCCAGAAACCGGTTTCGGAGGCTGCGGTTTTAACAATCTCATTGTTGTCATCGATAATCCAAGAGCGGGAAAAGTAAGTTAAGAATGGTCTGCCATCATGAGAAAAAGTAATCTCTTGAGCGAATTGAAAGTTTTCAATTCCTGGATACTCACCATGACCTTTGCCGCGCCAAGTACCAACCAGCCAAGCCAATGGGTTTAAATCTGGATGCAATCCTTCAGGGATTTGAAACGCCATTACCGACCTCTTTTCAACTTACGCCATTGCTTAGCGGAGTATCCCAAAATTGCGAGCGACATAATTAAAGATGCCGCAATCAAAACCACGGTTGTGATTATCTCCACGGCGCTAATCTAGCGGTACGAGAATCTCTTGATTTGCAGGTATGCCTTTTACTTCTAAAACGGCATCAGCTGGCGTCATTCTTTTGATAACCGCAAGAGCGATCGGCCCTAACTCATAATGTCTGGCAACTGAACCCACAAAGCCAATCTCTTTACCCTCATAAACCACGGGATCTCCATGACTTGGAATATCAACGGCGGATCCATCTAGATGTAACAAAACCAAACGACGGGGTGGATGTCCCAAATTAAAAACTTTAGCTACGGTTTCTTGGCCGCGATAGCAGCCTTTGTTCATATGCACCGCTTTATTCAAAAGCCCTAGTTCATTAGGGATTGATTTGTAATCACTATCCAAACCAATTCGGGCCCGGCCTGATGCGATGCGTTCTGCCTCTAGCGCCCACATGCCAACTTGCAGATTTGCCGAGTTAAAAGCCTGCGTTGTGGCAGCTAATTCACTGCGCGGTGCAAGGGCAAAAGGTCCACCTACGGAATCAGTTTTACCTGGTGCCCGCAAAATTGCGTACTCATTACTTACATCTTTCACATCTACCCGCAACATAAATTTCATTTTGTTTAGGTAATCCAAAAGCGCTGGAGCTTTTTCGGTATCTAAATGGATAAATGTTGTTGCACCATCATCAACTAAAAACAATTGCTGTTCGACATGTCCCTGCGGATCGAGAATTAGCGCTTCTTTCCATTCTCCCGGTGCAAGTTTTTCTAAATGCTGAGTGGTTAAAGAGTGCAACCACATCAATCGATCCTCACCAGCGATTGAAATTAATGCACGATGTGAGAGATCAGCCCAAGCTTTTCCCTCTGCCAGAGCCCGTTGTTCTTTTGCTACTTCTCCAAAGTGCCAGATGGCGCCTTTATCTAAACCCTCTTCTACAAATACCGCGGTCATGATTTAGCGGTGCAGTTTTCACAGGTTCCGTAGATCGCAAAATGTGTTACATCGGTTTTAAAACCATATTCATCAATCAAGGTATTAACAAATGAGGCCGCAGTCTCAATCGGCGCATCCCCCACAGATCCACATTTGCCACAAACTAAATGCAAATGGGTTAGCTCTTCAGCTGCGTGATAAGTCGCACCGCCATGACCCAAATGGGTGTGCTGCACTAAACCAACATTTTCTAGGGTTTCTAAGTTGCGATAAACCGTAGACAAATTAATTCCTGGATGGGTTGAGCGCACCTTCTCTGCAACCTCTTCCGGAGTGGCATGACCAAGCTCGCGCACAGCTTGAAGCACTAGCTGGCGCTGTGGGGTTAGGCGAAGACCTTTATCCCGTAGCTCTTGATTCTTATCTACCACCTGCGAAGTCTAAAGGTTTGGCAGGTTATAAGCCTCTTCGCGTAATTCACGCTTAGAAAAGCGGGCACGTGCGCGGGCAATAAGTACATACATCTCGCAGCCCAGGCAAAAATTAAAGGCTGCATTTAGGAATGCTGCACCTAAGGCAAATCCAACTGCAACAGAGAAGACCGCAGTTAGATCAAGAATTAATGAAACTGACGCTGTTAACGCAAACAAAAATCCAATCGCCTGAGCAAATTGTGGTTGGCGAATATCTTCTGTTGGCATATCACCGGAAAGTCTTGGCTTTACAAATTTACGATAGATGAATGCGTATGGAGTTTTTTGTGGGCCCGCAAAAGCACCAATTGCAAAGACAGCAAGTTGCCAGAGGATTAATGGCAAGGATTGTGTTGTAAGCGCAACTGCAAGAACAACTGTGGTGAGAACCGCACCAAATCTTGGACCACGGGCATCAATTAGTTTTACATCTTTATCTTGTGACATTTATTTTTCCTAATTCTTGAATAGTTGGATTTAAAAAATCTAAAACTTAACAACTAAGCAAGACAGAGCTGGCCAGTAAAACGGCAGAAATCAATCACGCGCCGTCTTGTGAAGTACTGGGGCTCGATGCCAAACATGCGAGAAGGATAAAGAGGCCTACCCGACTTTGCGAGTTGCAAACTACTTGCAGAAAAAAGCTACTTAATCCCGTTCAAAGTGGCCAATACATCAGCCCGTTTTGGAGCTCCCACAGCCCTACCTACCTCAACCCCAGATCGATCCAAAACTAATGTGGTCGGGGTGGAGAGAATCTCTAAACGTCGCACCAAATCCAAATGTTTCTCTGCATCGATATCAACATGAACCACATCATCAAGATCTGCGGTTATGTCAGTTAACAAAGCACGTGTTGCGCGGCATGGAGTACAAAACGCGGTCGAGAACTGAACCAGCGTCACACGATCTCCAAGATCATGACCGATATCCGCAGAGGTTAAAGCTGGTTTTCCTACCCGTGATGTTTTTGTCTTTAGCGCGCCGCGGGTGCGTTGATACCAAAGCCCGTACGCGGTAGCGAGCGTAAAAACAATAAGAATTGGTAGGTAATTATCCACGCGGGTATTCTTTCACTCTTATGGCGCGCATTCTACTTTTGACGAACACCACCGGTGCGAGCGCCGAAGTGCTTCCTGCACTTGGCTTGCTCCAGCATCAGGTTCGCATCTTGCCTGCCATCGGTTCGGTTTTGGTTGATATCCCTGAGGTTGATTGCTTATTTATTGATGCCCGTCGTGATTTAACCGCCGCAAAATCCCTAACCAAATTAGTTACCACAACTGGAATTGGTTGCCCATTAATTTTGATTACCACTGAAGGTGGATTATCTGCCACAAATGCGGATTGGGGATTTGATGATGTAATCCTTGATACTGCAGGACCTGCAGAGGTTGATGCCCGTATTCGAATTGCAATTACAAAACTTCAAGCGATGCGCGTAGCTGCAGATCCAACATCTGGTGAAATCAAAAGCGGTGATGTTGTAATTGATGAAAAGACTTACACCGCGAAAATTAAAGGTCGCGCCTTAGATCTAACCTTCAAAGAGTTTGAATTACTTAAATACATGGCCCAACATCCGGGAAGAGTTTTCACTAGATCTCAATTGCTTCAAGAGATTTGGGGCTATGACTACTTCGGCGGAACACGTACCGTTGATGTTCACATCCGTCGCCTGCGCTCCAAACTCGGCCCAGAGTTCGAAGCCATTATCGGCACTGTGCGAAACGTTGGATATCGCTTTAACACCAGCCCCAAAGAACAAGATCTATCTGACCAACTCTCTTGATTACCCAGCTCTCACATCTTGATGAGAAAACTCAAGGTGAAGTTCTAGCTTTAATCTCAAATGCCACAGATCATGATGGCGTTCCCCCAGTTAGCGAGCATGTTTTGCTGCATCTACGTCATGGTGGCGATAAGGCAGATACCCACTTCGTTGCAACCAATGAAAACCAAGTGGTTGGCTATGCCCATCTTGATTTAACTGATGAAGTTGAAGGCCCCAGCGCTGAGCTAGTTATTCATCCCCAGCAACGAAAAAAGGGTTATGGCCAGGAACTACTAAAAGCACTGCACGAAGCCTCTGGAAACAATCTAAGACTTTGGTCGCATGGAGATTTACCAGGCGCAAAAAACATCGCCGAACACAACGGCTTTAAAAAGGTGCGCACTGTTATCCAAATGCGTCGCTCCCTTAATGATCCAATACCCGAGTTATCTAAAGATGTTCCGATTAGAAGCTTCCTGCCAGGCATCGACAACAATGAATGGGTCGCACTAAATAATAAGTCTTTCGCAAATCATCCTGATCAAGGTAACTGGAGTGCAAGGGATCTCGAAGTCAGGACCAAGGAAGATTGGTTCGACCCGCAAGGATTCTTAATAGCAGAAGAAAATCAAAAGATGATTGGTTTTTGTTGGACCAAAGTTCATGGTGGCCACTCTCATAAACATTCAGAGCATGAAGAGCATCATGACCACGATCCCATCGGCGAGATTTACATTATGGGCGTCGACCCTGCTCATTCCGGAAAAGGAATTGGCAAAGCGGTCACTATCGCAGGACTTCGCCACCTTCGTTATCAAGGAATTTTCAGCGCCATGCTTTATGTTGATGCCGATAACAACGCGGCTATAAAGCTCTATCAATCACTCGGCTTTACCGAGTGGGGGCGCGATGTCCTGTACCGAAACTAGTTACGGATTACCTCAACTAAGTCGCCATCTTTATCGGACTTCTTCACGGTTACGGTAACTCCTTCCACTGTGACACTTTCGCCCTCCCCACGTGTACTTTGTAATCTGCGGTTGTCATTATTTTCAGCAGGAAAAATCTTGACTGGTCCCATGCCAGATTGATTTGCAGAGTCAATCAAATAAATTAACGCCCCTGCTTTCTTCAAATTTTTATCAACGCCCTCTGCGCGACGGCTTTCTATTACTAAAACTTTTGTGAATGAAATTGGAACTATCACCGCTTTTAGCCCTGATTTTCTCTGAATGGGCGTTATCAAGTTCGAAGTTGATTTGCCTTCCATGCAGTGGATTTGATCATTGTCGAGCCATCCCAAAAGCCATCTCTCCCAAGCTAAAAATCCAGGTGAGTTTGCCGAAAGACTGCTCAATCCCATCAGACCGTACTCACCTACATAGCGATGTCCGTCCATTGGATTTGAAGCATCTTGTCGTGTGAACGCGTACAAATCGGGAAGTCCCAGGGCGTGACCAAATTCGTGATTCAGCCAGATGTAACCCCAATAATTCAAGTCATAGGCAGAGGTAGCTCCATTGGCAATGTATTTGCCATCCAAAGTAAATCCATTTCCATAAATCGCAGTAAAGGCAGGGCCCGAGTTTCCTATTTCCTTTGCATCAGGATTAGCCAGAATCAAAATTGCATCAGTCTTGCTGAAATCAATATCTGCATCAGCTAAGGCAGCCGCTTCGGCGATATAAGCACGATGATGTGCAAATGATTGATTCAGCGGCGCATAACTCTTTGCATTTTGTCCCATGCGATACCACTTATAAGTTGGTTGCATTACTAATTTCATCCGCCCATACGAGAGTTCGTCAAACAAATCTGAGGCTTGTGAAACTTTTGCAAAAGCTTGCTGTGGGGTCATGGTCGCTTGCGCATCAGGGAAATCAACCATTACAACCTTAGTTATGACCTCTCCTGTTGATTTCAAACGATCACTAATGCGAGGAAATCCAATTGCCACATCGCCTCTGCCATCAAATACCGGAACTCTGCAATTCACCGTTGGGTCTGAGGGTAGAGCTGGAGGTGTCGCGGATGGAGTGGGTGTCGGGGTTGGACTCAATATTGGAGTTGGAGTAAGTGATGTCGTTGGCGTTGGTGTTGGCGTTGGTGTTGGTGAAGGCAGCGGGGTTATTAATTTAACTTTTTGCCAAACAAGTCTTTTATTCTTTTTTATACACTTGAATTGAGAGCCATTTGAAGTTGTGGTCTTTCCAATCTTTGGGCATTTGTCTCCCACTTTTACTGCCGCAAAGGAAGGTAGCGAAATCAAGGAGAAAACCAATGTCGCCACCATCAAAACCCGCTTCATTAGATAAGCATAAAGGGCTGCGCTAACCTTCCTTAATGATTACCTTGGCGAATACGAATTTGAATGTTCACCCACTCTGCCTCGGCGGAAATGTATTTGGCTTTAGCGCCGATGTAGATAACTCGGAAATCGTTTTGAATTACTACTTTGATAATGGCGGCAACTTCATCGACACGGCAGATATGTACTCCCAGTGGGCACCAGGTCATGTTGGCGGAGAATCAGAAACCATCATCGGTAATTGGATGAAAAAGCGCGGCAATCGCAGCCAAATGGTGATCGCCACCAAAGTGGCAAAGCTTGATACCCGTCCCGGACTAAAGCCGGCCAATATAAAAGCCGCATGCGATGAATCCCTAAAGAGATTACAAACCGATTTCATCGATCTTTACTACGCCCACCAAGATGATCCTGATACTCCAATTGAAGAAACTCTTGGCGCTTTTGATGAGTTAATCAAAGCCGGCAAAGTTCGATATATCGCGGCATCCAATTTCACCGCAGAAAGATTGCAGGAATCTCTAGATGTTTCAGTGAAACTAAATTTGAGTTCTTATGTTGCTTGCCAAGATCAATACAACCTGATGGATCGCGAATACGAAAAAACTTTAATGCCGACCCTTAAAGCAAATGGTTTGTCACAGATTCCGTTTTACGGTTTAGCCCGTGGCTTCCTAACTGGAAAGTATCGTCCTGGTGTAACTGTTGAGTCAGTACGCGCCACCGGAGTTGCTAACTCATATGCAAATGACCGTGGCTGGGCGATGTTAGAAAAACTAGATCAGATTGCTAAAGATAAGAACACATCGATTGCTTCAATCGCACTTGCTTGGCTTCGTGCCCAACCTACAGTTTCCGCACCAATTGCCTCAGCTACCAAGTTAGAGCAGATAAAAGAGCTCATGCCAGTTATTGAATTAACCAGCCCAGAGCTTCAGTTATTAACTAACTCCTGACACATCGCCCGGAAAGCTTGGGTGTGCGCATCAACATCAGCTGCGGTTGTGTATGGCGACATCAAAGCCATGTTATGAAATGGTGTTAGTAAGAAGCCATCATTAAGTAAGCGAAGGTGGATGTACTGCTCTAGCTCGAAATCTCCGGCTCTGGCCGCTTCTCCACCAGTACGAGCGGCATGACCCTGAAATAGGTACTCACCGCGCGCGCCAAGGCGATTTACATGCCATGGCAGGCCAAACTCCTTGATTGCCGCTTCCACACCATCACACCAGAGATTTCCCAGCTCAATCATCTGCTGGAAATTGGCTTCCGTTAAGACTTCAGTCAATGTCGCACGCATCGCCGCCAATGACAATGCATTGCCCGCCAAAGTTCCACCGATTCCACCGGTATCAATTACCTCGCGTTCAGTTTTCTTCGCAATCTGATCTGCGATTTCATGGGTCATACCAAAAGTTCCTACTGGAATTCCGCCACCGATTGCTTTTCCAATTGTTAAGAAATCAGGTTTCAGTCCTAAATCTGCGGTCATGCCACCAGGACCTACCGAAATAGTATGGGTCTCATCAATAATCCAAACCACACCATACTTCTTTGCTAATTCAGCAACACCATTTAGATAACCAGCTTCAGGTAAAACAATTCCAACATTTGTCATCGCGGGTTCCATCAAAATCGCGGCGACATCACCATGTTTAAGGGCTGCTTCCATGCCGGCTAAATCATTGAACTCAACTACGCGAGTAGTTATATCAAGCGGAACTGGTGCGCCGATGTTTCCCTCACGCATCACAGTGTTTCCGGCAGCATCCAAAGTGGCAAAAGTTTCATCAACCGAACCGTGATAACAACGATCGATAACAACAATCTTTGATTTACCGGTAATCAATCTGGAGTATCTAATAGCGTGACGATTGGCATCGGTGGCCGAAACAGTGAACTGCCACAACGGCAATCCAAAACGACGCGCTAATTCAGTGGAAACAGCAACCGCATCATCGGTCGGCAACATCGCAGTCATGCCCTTCTTCAACTGGGCATTAATCGCAGCGGTAGTGGCTTCGGGTGAATGACCCGTCATCGAGCCGGTATCGCCCAAACAAAGATCTATATACTCATTTCCATCGACATCAACAAAGTGCGCACCTTGGGCGGTACTCACAAATAAAGGGTATTTTCCGGGCCATTTCGTCATCCAGGACATCGGAACACCGCCGGGCATTACCTGCTTTGCCGCACCAAACATCTCACGGCTCTTCGGGGTGCGGGCTTCAAAGCGTTCTTCCTCGCGGGCATGAAGTTGCTTTATGCGTTCACGATTAATCATTTTTGCTTACTCTTTTCAATTGGATGCTTCCAGGTCTTAATTCGAATTAAGTCTTTCGCAATATTAGCTCGAGATATTTCAAGATCGTATGCGGCTTGCGCTCGCAACCAATAGCCCTCGGATAGTCCAAAAACCTTGCACAGGCGCAAGTCTGTATCTGCCGTTATTCCACGTCTGCCATTTAGAATCTCACCGATGCGCGTTGCCGGCACACCAATCTCTTTAGCTAATCGATAAGCAGTCATATTCATAGGGACAAGGAATTCTTCAAGCAATAACTCGCCCGGCGAAACAGGGTCCAACGTTTTAACGATGGGCCTTTTGGCCGCAGGTTTATTTCGCAACTTAGGTCGCACTGTTCTGCTTGCCATAGCTAATCCTCCTCAGTGGTAATCCACAATTTCTACCTTTTGGGCCCCGGCGGAGGTCCACTCAAAGCAAATACGCCATTGATCATTGATTCGTATACTGATCTGGCCATCTCGCCTACCTCTTAATCGTTCTAATCGATTTCCCGGAGGGATTTTTAGGTCCTCCAGAGTCATAGCGACCTCAAGCTGACGCAATTTACGCCTTGCTACTTTTTCAATAGAAACAAAGCGTTTTACGCGAATTCCTGCCGCCAAAGATTGAGTATCCCTGTCTGCGAAGGAAAGAATCACGTCAAATAATAACGTAATCCGTTAATAACGCAAAACGTTACTATTGTGGTCTGTGTTTAGATCTCATCGAATACGAACAAAGCTTCCAGATATGAATCCCCGGCAATTCCCAAATTAGCGGCATCGGGTGGCGCGGTTTGTGGTTCTATACAAACACCTTCTGCATCCTGGTCATAAACCACCCAATAAGGTGCATCAGATTCAATCTTGATTTGCATAACATCTTCCCAATAAACCGTAGGCGTTCCACGCACGCCGGTAAATGCATCATCCCAAGGTGAAGCGGTAGGAGTAATTAATTTTCCAGTTGGTAAATAATCGGGCCCACGTTCTAACATCTGGGTTGGGTGAAAATCAATCTCTACCGAACCACCACGATCTAACTCCCGCGGAAACCAAGGATGAAATCCCAACCAAAAAGGTAAATCACAATCGCCGGCTTCATACTCCAATGACCAACGCAGCGCGTTATCCAAAATCTCATAGCGTTGTTCTACCCGCGCACCGCGATATGGCGCCGGAAGATCCAAACCAAAATAACCATCACCTAACTCTTCCCACGAAGAGGTAATTCCAAAACCATGTATTGCATTAGGTGCAGCTAAATTAACTGGAAGTTGAAACTCATTACCGGTTGAATCTTTAATTAATCCATCACGAATTCGCCCGGCCCACGGCGCCATCGCATACCAACCCCAAGTTAGAGTCTGGCCGCGAAATGGAACCGCGCACTCAATCTCACGAAAACGGATTGATGAGATACGTGCCCCTTGATCCACATCAATCTCGAGGGAAATCTCCCCACCATCCATGGCATGTAACAGGCTCACTCCCGAATCCTAATCAGGGGCGTAAAAAGGGTGGTCATGACCATCTAAGACTCCGAAGAATTTTCAATATCTGAGAATAAAATTCTGCCCTCTCATAAACTCAGCTATCCCGTGGGCATACCGTGGGCATACCAGAGGTGTTAAAACGAGTGATCATCACAGATACCACCAAATTATTAGCCGATTTAGCGAAGACAGTTCTCGAAGAACCCAAGCCAGAACAATTCTTGGCCCACATCGTAAATCGCACTCTCGCACCAATCGAAGGTCGCGGTGCGGTTTTGGGAGTCATTGAACGAGAAGGATTCCTAGATCTCCAAGGCAGCTACGGTTACGCATCCAAAATGGTTGAGCCCTTTATGCGCATCCCACTTTGGACTCCAATGCCACTGACTGATGCCGCACGTACCGGTGAAGCAAATATCTTCAACAAGCCCGAAGACATCATCGCGAAATATCCTCATCTAAAGGATTCAATTACCGAAAAAGCGGTAACTGTCTCAATTCCAGTTTTGTTCCGTAACACCGTAATTGGCGTTCTTGGTTTTACATCGCTAAAAGCACCAAGTCCAGAATTTCCTAAATCAGAGGCAACTCAAGGTGTTCTTGCTCTTTGTGGCCTCTACATTAGAAACCTTTTAGCCAACAAAGCAGAAAACAATAAAGATTACGCAGCGAGCGTTAAATCACTTTCTGCTCGCCAAAAACAAATCATCAATCTCTTTAAAGAAGATTTAACCACCGATGAAATGGCAGAGCGCCTGAAATACTCTTCATCAACCATTAAACAAGACATCATCAAGATCTACGCCATCTTCGGAGTTAACAATCGCAGCTCTGTTGTGGAGCTAGCGGAAAGAGCTGGACTCTCCTAAAGCTCTTCCTTCCAAGGAGGATTCGCACCCGCTCTAGAACAAGTGATTCCTGCTGCTTTTACCGCTCTTTTCAGCACCGAATCCACTACTTCTCTATTCATTAACTTATCTAATCCGTGCTTCAAAATACCCTCAACCAAGACTGCACCAATAGTGTCTCCCGCCCCCACCGTATCAACCAAAGTTATTGATGCTCCCGGAACTTCCAACACATCTCCACCAAAGTAAGCCCGCAACCCCGCAGCTCCCAGGGTAACCACCACTAATGAAACCCCTGATGAAATCCACGTACCAACAATCTCTTCCTCAGACTCCGTATATAGCCAATTCAAATCATCATCACTTAACTTGACTACACCAGCAACCGAAATCCATTTCTCAACCGCCGCCTGATAAACAGATGCATCGCCTTGGATGGATGGCCGCACATTAGGATCAAAGACCACCACCGAATCAAGATCTGAAACCCACTTAAACAACTCACTCGCACCAGGTTCGACCAAGGTAGCCACAGATCCCACATGTACTACTTCTACCGAATCTGAAGGCAACCAATCAGATGAAAATGCAAAAGTCGCTGTGTCTGCTAATTCAAACTCATACTTTGCAGAACCATTTTCCTGAATTTCAGCCCGTGCTAATGCCGTTGGCAAAGTTGAGCGATGAACAGCAGATAAATCAACGCCGCTCTCCACAAGCTCGGTTTCAATCAAAGATCCATATTCATCCGAGGAAATCCCACCAACAAACACACTAGAAAAACCCAACCGGGCCAACGCTTTTGCCGTATTTGCCGGACCACCACCAACATGCGCTGATCGAGAACCGCCAACATTAATCAAATCAATGAGCGCCTCACCGGCCACATATGCACGCTTCATGATTCAAACCATTTCTCGATTATCGGCGCCAATGATTTCGCATCTAAATCACCGCTGGCAATAGACACAATCACTTTTTCTGCTTCATCAACGTCCACATCAAAATCGCAACCATTAAGAATTGCAAACACTCGACCGCAAGACCAAGTGATTCTCTTATTTCCATCCACCAGCGCATGGTTTGCGGCGAGAGAGTGCATCAATGCCGCAATCTTTTCAGCCAGTGTTTTGTACGCCTCTTGACCATAAATATTCATCTCTGGTCTATTAACAGCAGATTCAAGTAGACCTATATCCCTAATTCGGAAATCGGGAATTAGAGCTTCTCCGATTTCTATAACTTCATCAAGATATAGATATTGGATCTTGGCTTTCATTGAGAGAGACGACGAAGCAACTCGGCGTCCTCAGTACGAATCTTTTCTATTGACTCAAGAATGACCTTCCTGCGGCGCGAGGTATATGCATCAATCGCCCTCAGCGCAGCTTCCTGCATGGAAATGCCATCTTCAGCAGCTGCCTTTTTCAAAGCCTTGGCTTGCTCCGGGGAAAGCCTCAAATTCATAGCCATTTTCAAATGGTACCAGTCTGGTACCAACTGAGAAGTCATTATTTCTCCGATCTGTTTTGAACAGTCGAATCCTTTAATCAGCCCCTGACATTGCCTCTCTCTTGTCCACAACTCTGAAAAAGGCGCACTCATATCTGATGAGTAGCGAATCCCCAGCGTGCCTCAAGCCTCACAAATAGTAAACGTACCTCCCAAAACTCCCAAAATGAGAATATCGGAGCTTGTCATAGACCGATTGAGCAAGCTCCGATTTTTACTTGCTATGAAACAACCGTTAAACGACTTTGCTCTTCTCCGGTTACAACACCTACGTTCTTGATGTCATTTCTAATTTCTCGCTTGCCATATTTCTCGGGAAAACGTCGCTCTAGTAACCAAGCTTGCGCACGCCAGTTTCTTGTATCCGAACCTGCAATCCTCATG
>VEQF01000022.1 GCA_018883365.1 Candidatus Nanopelagicaceae bacterium | reverse complement strand
GACGTGGTGCAGGTCGTGGAGGACGTGGAACTCCGACTCCACCTGTTGGTGCACTAAACGGATTGTTGCCAGCTTTTGGAACTGGTCTTGGCATTCCAGGAGTTCCAGCCGATGGAGGTGTTGTTGGAGAAACACTTGGTTTAGGTAAATCAGTTGGCAGTGGCGCGGCAACTTCCGGTGCTACAGCAGCGGATTTTGGTTTTGCTTCTTCTTTTACTGAAACCTCTTCAGTTACTGGAGTCGCAGCTTTCTTCGCAGCCGCTTTTTTGACTGGCGCTTTTTTGGCAGGTTTTTCTTCACTAGCTGGCTTTGCAGCTGGTGGAAATTTTTCTAAAAATTTTCGAACGACTGGAGGTTCGACTGTTGATGATGCCGAGCGAACAAACTCGCCCATCTCTTGGAGCTTTGCAAGGACATCCTTGCTCTCCATACCTAAATCTTTTGCTAACTCGTAAACGCGGACCTTTGCCACTTTTCTCCTTTTGTGGCCCCACGTTTACAAAACGCGAAGCCTAAATTGACCTACTCATGATTGTTTGATGCTCATTTGAGTGCCATTGCCTTAGACCTAGCTTTCGCTCCTGTTGGAGATGAATGAGGGAAATCCTCACTCCGCAACAATACCCCCGCGGCCAAAAATTAGGAAACTACAGGCTCGGTAGGTACCCCATCTGAATGGATATCTATGCGCCATCCAGTCAGACGTGCTGCCAATCTGGCGTTCTGTCCATCTTTACCAATTGCCAAGGAGAGCTGGTAATCAGGAACCACTACCTTTGCTGAGCGCGTATCAATGTTAACTACTTCGACACTTGAAACTCTGGCCGGTGCAAGTGCGTTACCAACGTATTCCGCTGGATCATCTGACCAATCAACAATGTCAATCTTTTCACCATGTAACTCATCCATGACCGCACGGGCACGTGTTCCCATTGGTCCGATTAATGCACCCTTCGGACTCACACCAGCTCGATGCGCACGTACCGCAATTTTGGAACGATGTCCCGCCTCACGGGCAACACCCATGATTTCAACAACGCGCTCGCGGATTTCTGGAACTTCAAGTGCAAACAGTTGTTTTACTAGTGCAGGATGACTACGAGACAAAAGAACCTCTGGACCTTTTTGTCCTTGTTTAACATCGACCACAAAGCACTTTATGCGATCACCGTGGTTATAAACCTCGCCCGGAACCTGTTCATGTGGTGGAATCTTTCCTTCAACTTTTCCTAAATCAATGTAGACCATTTTTTTATCGCGGCCCTGTTGAATGACGCCAGAAACGATGTCTCCAACATTTGCACTGAATTCACCAACGATTTCTAAATCCTTAGATTCGCGGAGTTTCTCTTTAATTATCTTGCGGGCAGTAGATGAAGCAATTCGGCTAAAGCCTTCTGGTTCATCAAATACTTCATCAATCTTCTCGCCATCTGCGCCGAAAACTGGGATGGCAATCTTTATCTCACCAGTTACTCGATCCAATCGGGCATGTGCGAAAGGCTTAGCCCCTTCCATTTCGTTATATGCGGTCTTAACTGCAATCTCAATTGCGGTAATCAATCTATCTAGTGGGATATCGCGATCTAAGGTCAGTGCTTCTAGTACTTTCATATCTACATTCATAATTACTTGACCTCCTTGCGATTAAATTCAACTTCGATTTGCGCCCGTGATACGTCTCCTAGATCAACGGTTAGGAGCTCTTTTTCTAGCTCCAGCTTCACTTGGTTCTCAGAGACTTCGGAAATGCGGCCAATGAATTTATCCCCTTGTTTCGGAGTGATTTTTACGAGACGGCCAATGTTTTTCTTCCAGTGTCTAGGCAAAGTTAGAGGCCGATCAACTCCGGGGGTGGTCACTTCAAGAGTGAAAGGCATCTCTCCCATTTGAGAGTAGGTATCAAGAATTACTGAAATTTCTTTAGAGACTACCGTTACCTCATCCAAAGATGGATTTGAATTTTCGCGATCAATTACAACTGATACTAAGCGACGTTTTCCAACCGGAGTTACGGTTACCTCTTCTAAAACAAAACCTGCTCTTGTAACCACAGGGTTTAGAAGTTCAGTGAGATTTGCTGCAAGCGACATATGAACCAGCCTTATTTAGTTGTTGTGTAATTGTGTGACGAAGTCTAGCCGAGAATTCAAATTCTGAAAAACGTGTCATACCCCAGGCGCACAATCAAGATGGTGGTGACAACCAAAAAAACCTTTCTGATTAAGCCAGAGCCACCTTTAACCGCCCAGCGCGCTCCAAGAAACCCGCCGGTGATATTTCCAATTGCCATCGTTAAACCAAGCATCCACATAATCTGAGAGTTAAAACCGAAGACCATGATCGCACCTAGATTTGTTGCAAGATTGACAATCTTGGCTGTGACTGAAGCCTGCAAGAAAGCAAAGCCAAGCAGCGCAACCAAAATCAACATTAGAAAGGAACCAGTACCTGGGCCAAAGATGCCGTCGTAAAAACCAATTACTAGTCCTGCGATAACCCCAAGGCCAACTTGGTGATGTCTTGCAAAGCGAAAGTTCTCTGCCAGCCCCAACTCTTTTTTGCGCCAGGTATAAATCGCAACCACAATTAACAAAACTAAAATGATGGGCCTAAAGGCCTCTTTAGGAATTCGAGTTGCAACACTTGCTCCTAAACCAGAGCCAATAAATGCCGGAATGGCCATTGCGAAGGCTAATTTGAAATCAGGTTTTACTTTCCTCAAGTATGAAGCTGTAGCTCCAAGGGTTCCTAAAAAAGATGGAAGCTTGTTGGTTCCTAAAAGAATTGAAGGTGCGGTGTTTGGCATCGAAATCAAAAGTGATGGCAGTTGAATTAAGCCGCCACCGCCAGCTATCGAGTCAACAAATCCGGCAAAGCCAGAGGCCAGAATCAGGAAAAGAACTACTTCTATGGAAATCTCCACTTAAATTAACCGAGTAGTTTTGAAAGATGTGAAACAACTTCTCCGACTGGAAGCTCTGACTTCTCCCCCGTGCGGCGAATTCGGAACTCAACTTTGCCCTCTTGAAGACCCTTACCAACAATGACGATGTAAGGATTTCCAATTAACTCAGCATCTTTGAATTTAACGCCCGGACTTGCATCACGTCGATCATCCAACATGACTGAAATTCCTTTTGCCTCTAACTCTTGCGCTATTTGATCAGCGACTTCAAAAGGAGCATCTTCTTTGCCGGTAGCCACAATATGAACCTTTGCTGGGGCAATTTCATCTGGCCAAACCAGACCGATTTCATCATGGCTTTGTTCTGCAATTGCTGCAACGGCACGGGAAACTCCGATTCCATATGAACCCATCGTCACCACTCGTGCCTTGCCCTCTTTATCTAAAACCGTTAATTCAAGTGCTTCAGCGTATTTACGTCCTAATTGGAATATATGACCGATTTCAATCGCGCGGTCAATCACAACCGCAGTTGTGCACTTAGGGCAGGAATCGCCTTCGCGAACCTCCGCTGCTTCGATAAATCCATCAACTGTGAAATCTCTACCATGAGTTACATACCGCATATGTTTGTTCTTCTGATTTGCGCCAGTTACCCAATTAGAACCAACCTGTACACGCGGATCGGCATAAAGCTTTAAGCCAAATTTCTTTGCATCTTGCGGCCCTACATATCCTTTAACTAACTCAGGACGTTTAGCGAAATCTGCATCTTCAAAAAGTCGTAGCTCTTGAACACCAGGCAAATTTGCCTCAAGGCGTTTTAGATCCACTTCGCGGTCTCCAGGAACCAAAACTGAGATTGGCTGACCATCTGCTATCAACAAAACATTTTTCAAGGTATCAGCAGCGGTTATATTGGCGCTGTACTTTTTATTCATTACCTCGACCAAGGAATCAATCGTTGGAGTATCTGGGGTATCCAAAATCTCCATCTCTGGAGCAGCAGAAAACTCTTGCTTTGAAACGTTGGTAATCATGGCTTCGACATTTGCTGCATAACCACAGCTCGGGCATAAAACGTAGGTGTCTTCGCCGGTGATGCAGGGGGCCAAGAACTCCTCTGACTTCGATCCACCCATAGCGCCAGATACAGCTGAAACAATATTGAACTTCAATCCAAGTCGATTAAATGTTGAAATGTATGCGTCGCGATGCTTCTGATAAGAAACCTCAAGACCTGCGTCATCTAAATCAAATGAGTAGGAATCTTTCATGACAAACTCGCGACCACGGATGATTCCGCTGCGTGGTCGAGCCTCATCACGATACTTAGTTTGAATTTGGTAAATGGATAGCGGTAGATCCTTGTATGAGGAGTACTCTCCTTTGACCATCAAGGTGAACATCTCTTCATGGGTTGGGCCAAGTAGGTAATCGGTGCCTTTGCGATCCTGCAATCAAAATAACGCCGGGCCGTACTCCTCCCAACGGTTTGTGCGCTCATAGGGATCTTTTGGAAGTAAGGCTGGGAAATGTACCTCTTGAAAACCGGCGCGATCCATCTCTTCGCGGATGATGTGTTCTACATTTCTTAGCGCGATGACACCTAGGGGAAGCCAGGAAAATATTCCAGCAGCAATTGGGCGGATGTATCCGGCACGCACTAAGAGTTTATGGCTAGCAACAGAAGCATCTGAGGGGTCATCACGCAGGGTTCTTAAAAAGAGAGATGACATCCGCAACATGCGGCGTAGCCTAGCGAATTACTTAACGTTTACTGTTGGTTCGCCGGATTCGACACCGGCGGCTTCCATTTCATCGGCAAGACGCATTGCCTCTTCGATGAGAGTTTCAACGATCTGTGCCTCTGGCACAGTTTTAATTACTTCGCCCTTAACAAAAATCTGACCTTTTCCGTTTCCGGAGGCAACGCCGAGATCCGCTTCTCGTGCTTCTCCAGGTCCGTTTACTACGCAACCCATAACCGCAACACGAAGTGGAACAGTCATTCCTTGCAAACCAGCTTGAACCTTTTCCGCCAAGGTATAAACATCAACCTGCGCGCGGCCACATGATGGACAAGAAACAATCTCTAATTTTCTTTGACGTAGATTCAGAGATTCCAAGATTGAAATTCCAACCTTCACCTCTTCTACCGGTGGAGCTGATAAAGAAACTCGAATTGTGTCGCCAATTCCCTCCGCTAAGAGAATTCCAAATGCGGTGGCAGATTTAATTGTGCCCTGGAATTGTGGACCAGCCTCTGTGACCCCCAGATGCAACGGATACTCACATTTTGATGCAAGCAATCTATATGCCTTGACCATGGTTACCGGATCATGGTGTTTTACCGAGAGTTTTATATCGGTGAAACCATGCTCCTCAAAAAGCCCAATCTCCCAAAGTGCAGATTCAACCAGCGCCTCCGGTGTTGCTTTACCGTACTTGGCGAGCAATCTTGGATCAAGTGATCCTGCATTAACTCCAATACGAATTGGAATTCCCGCATCGCCTGCAGCTTTTGCTACCTCTTTTACCTTGTCATCAAATTGTTTGATATTTCCAGGATTAACTCGAACCGCAGCGCAACCGGCGTCAATCGCGGCAAAAATGTATTTTGGCTGGAAGTGAATATCTGCAATTACTGGAATCTGAGATTTTTTAGCGATGTGCTTTAAAGCATCAGCGTCATCTTGGCTCGGCACCGCAACGCGAACTATCTGACATCCTGAGGCGGTTAACTCTGCAATCTGTTGCAATGTTGAGTTCACATCCGCGGTCAAGGTAGTGCACATTGATTGAACTGAAACTGGGGCATCGCCTCCCACCAAAACATTTCCAACCTTAAGCTGCTTGGACTTACGTCGTGGCGCCAAGGTTTGAAGCGGGGCTTGCGGCATACCGAGATTAACCATGGCGCTATTCTGCCTTAAAGATTCAAATTAATCGGATTGAAGATGTCGGCAAAGAGCAGAAGCAGGGTTAAAAATGCGAGGGCCAAGAAAACTACCATCGTAATTGGAGTGAGCTTCTCCACATCAACAAAGCCGGGATCTGGGCGGCCTCTTAATTGGGCAAACTTTCTTCGCCCTCCCTCATAAAGTGCAACCGCCATGTGTCCACCATCCAAAGGCAAAATCGGCAACAGATTAAATATGCCAACAAAAATATTTAGCGAAGCGACTATGAGCAGGAAGGTAGCAAACTTCTCGCCGGTGGTTAAAACTCCGCTGGAAACAGTTTCCCCGCTCGCTCTTGCAACGCCAACAATTCCAACTAAACCATCAGCCTGACGCTCTTCACCTAGAAATGTTTGACGTACCAAAGCTGGAATTTGTGCCGGCAAACCAACTAGCGCCTTTAACGAACCCTGAAAGATTGCAACTGATGCCTCTACAGAATCGCCGATCGCAGAGATTGGATTCTTTCTAACTAATCCATATTCATTAATGATGCCCAAAAATCCACGGGATTCACCCTCAACTACTCGAGTTGCAGGTATAACTTCGATGTTTAACTCTTGATTATCACGCAAAACAATCAGGGTTATTGGCTTTTGCGCTGAGCCTCGCAAGATTTTGCCAACTTCATCCCAATTCATCTTTACGCCATTGACACCGATAATTTCATCACCCGGAAGAATTCCCACTTGCTTAGCCGGAGATATCGGATCATTTGCAGTGCACTCACTTGTTGATGGAACACAATCAACTACTTGCGAAACCTTTGGAAGTACTTGCGATGTTCCAACACCAGCAAACAAGGTAAATAAAAGTACAAAACCAAGAATAAAATGTAGGAATGAGCCCGCACCCAAAACAACTAACTTTTTCGGAGTTGATGCCAAATAGAAAGCTCGGTGTTTAACATCATCTTCCAGAGGCTCATTCATCGACATTCCGGAGATCTTGCAGTAACCGCCTGCCGGGATTGCTTTTAAGCCAAACTCGGTTTCACCACGTTGGGTTGACCAGATTCGTTTGCCAAAACCTAGGAAGAACTCAGTAACCCGCATCCCATAACGACGCGCGGTCGCATAATGGCCGTATTCATGAACCATCACCGAAAGCAACAACGCCGCAACAAACGCAAGCACTCCGATTATTCCCACAAGCTCCCCTATCGCGCCTTTAGTTTTTCGCTAGCGCTTCTTGCGCTACTCGTCGCGCATCATTCTCAATAACACTGACATCTTTGAGGTCTCTAACCACAGATGATGCATGGCCACCAAGTTTGGTAACGGTTCTTTCAATGGTATCCACAATTGCTGTGAAAGGTATCTGTTCTTTCATAAAAGCTGCTACCGCTACCTCATTTGCTGCGTTGTACATAGCGGTCACCGCTCCACCAAGAGATCCACAACGTCGCGCTAAATCAACCGCGGGAAATCTCTCACTATCAATTGGATCAAAACTCCAGGTGTGTGAACTCTTCCAATCTATTGCCGGCATCGCATCTGCAACTCGATCTGGATAAGAGATCGCATAGGCGATTGGACCTTTCATGTTAGGTGGAGATGCTTGAGCGATAGTCGATCCATCTTTGAACTCAACCATGGAATGAACTACCGATTGCGGATGAATTACAGCTTCAATCCTGTTGTAAGGAATACCAAACAAATAATGCGCTTCGATTATCTCGAGGCCCTTATTAACCAAAGTCGCTGAGTTAATTGTGACAACCGGTCCCATCGACCAAGTCGGGTGGTTAAAGGCATCAGCCAAAGTTACGCTGGACATATCAGTTACATTTCTAAATGGCCCACCACTTGCAGTGAGAATGAATTTCTCGACATCGCTTTGCTTACCTGCAAGTAATGCTTGATACAAAGCAGAGTGCTCTGAATCGACCGGAATTATTCGGTCCCGGCCATAAGCCATAACTAAATCGCCACCTGCTACTAACGACTCCTTATTGGCAAGCGCAACTTTGTTCCCTACTTCAAGGGCGGCAAGAGTTGGTCCCAAGCCAATTGATCCGGTAATTCCATTTAGCACTACATCACATGAAAGGGCTGCGATGGATCGAGATGATTCCGCTCCATCAATAACTTCAACCCCAGGCAGAGCTTCGCGAAGAACTGTTGCATCTCCGGTTGTTCCTACGATGGGAACTTCAAACTTTTTTACCTGAGAAATGAGTCGCTCTAAATTATTTGATCCTGCACTTAAACCAACCACACGGAATTTGCTGGGATTCGCTGCGATAACCTCAAGGGCTTGCACGCCAATTGAGCCGGTCGAGCCCAAAATCACGATATCGCGCATGGGCTCATCTTCTCAGAAAGCTGCCCAATAGTTGGAATAGCTAGAATGGTCACATGACCACCGGACCACATATTCCGCAGGAAAGAAAACTAGTAACCGCTATTCCTGGACCAAAGTCCCAAGAGTTGATTAAGAGACGTTCCGATGCGGTCTCTGCGGCACTGGGCATGGCAATTCCAGTAGTTGTAGAAAAAGCTGGCGGCGGAGTAATTGTTGATGTCGATGGAAATTCCATCATTGATATGGGCGCTGGTATCGCAGTTGTAAATGTTGGTAATTCAGCTGATCGAGTTGTTAAGAATGTTCAAGAACAGGTTTCTGCTTTCACTCACACCTGCTTCATGATTGCTCCGTACATGGGTTACATCGAGGTCTGCGAAGCTCTAAATCGTTTGACCCCCGGTACACACAAAAAGAAATCTGCGTTGTTTAACTCCGGTGCTGAAGCGGTAGAGAACGCGGTAAAGATTGCCCGAAACTTCACAAAGCGCCAAGCTGTAGTCGTATTCGAACATGGTTATCACGGTCGAACAAATCTAACTATGGCGATGACCGCAAAGAACATGCCATATAAAGAAGGTTTTGGTCCTTTTACTCCAGAGGTTTATCGCATGCCGATGGCGTATCCATACCGCTGCGATTCATGTTCTGGTTCTTGCAAGCAATCTGTACTTGAAACCGTGCTTCATAAAATTGAAAAGGAAATCGGCGCACACAACGTCGCCTGTATCGTGATTGAGCCGATTATGGGCGAAGGTGGATTTATCGTTCCTTGCGAGGGATTTCTTCCAGGCCTTGCCAAATTCTGTTCCGAAAATGGAATTCTTTTTGTGGCTGATGAAGTCCAAACTGGATTTGCCCGCACAGGTGCCATGTTTGCCAGCGAACATGAAGGAATAGTTCCGGATCTGATCACAACTGCAAAGGGCATTGCTGGTGGGCTTCCGCTTGCTGCTGTGACCGGTCGCGCCGATGTAATGGATGCGGTTCATTTAAGCGGATTAGGCGGCACTTATGGTGGCTCCCCGATTGCTTGCGCTGCCGCCCTTGGTGCCATTGCAACAATCGAAGAGGAAAAATTAGTAGATCGCGCAAATGTCATCGGAAAAATCATGACTGATGCATTGCATGAAATGAAGCAGAAATACCCAATCATCGGTGATGTGCGCGGTCGTGGTGCGATGCAGGCAATTGAACTTGTGTTGCCAGGCACCAAAGAACCAAACTCCGCGGCTCTAGCATCAGCAATTAAGTACTGTCAGCAAAAAGGTGTGCTGATTCTCTCTGCTGGAACTTATGGAAATGTAATTCGTCTATTGCCACCACTTGTGATGCCAGAGCATCTACTAAAAGAAGCTCTGGAAATTCTCGATGAGGCTTTAGCTCAGGCTTAGCGGTCTAAAAGATTTTGTGTTGGTGAATACGTTTCACCAGAGCGACGCTTTGCAATTGCGCTTACCGCCTCGAGAACAACACGGTTAGCCAGAATTGCTGTGATGTCTGCGGAATCAAATGGTGGTGAAACCTCAACCACATCAATTCCCACAACCGGTAACTCTAAACAAATTCTTCTAACCGCCTCCAAAAGTTCGCGGGAAGTCATGCCACCTGGCTCTGGAGTTCCAGTACCTGGCGCCATTCCTGGATCTACAACATCGATATCGACTGATAGGAATACTCCGTCGCACTCATTTGTGAGAGTTGCGAATGATTCATCAAGAACTGCTTTTAATCCGCGGTGATGAATTTCGGTCATTTCATAAGAGCGCATACCTTGATCGCGCATCCAATTTAAGGTTGCATCATCTGGCCAATAACCACGCAAACCAAGTTGTAAAAATCTATCTCCCCGCACATATCCTTCATCAATTAAGCGTCGCATCGGGGTTCCATGTCCTACCAGTGCTCCGAACTGCAAATCCCCGGTATCGGCATGGGCATCAAAGTGAATCATGGAGATTTTGCCTTTACCGCGATGTTCTGCAATTCCCGCAACATCAGCCGAGGCGATTGAGTGATCTCCTCCTAGAACAATTGCGATAGCACCAGCGCGTGAGATCTTTTCAGTCGCCGCTTTCAACACCTGAAGTGAGTCCACTAAATTTCCTGGCGGCATCATTAAATCACCTGCATCAAAAATCTTAAGCGCCTTTAATCCATCAACTCGCAGCGCTAAATGTGGGCGCTCGCCATCATGAGGTAGGTAATCACCCATACGAATCGCTTGAGGACCAAACTTGGCGCCAGATCGATGTGAGGTTCCGCTATCAATTGGCGCTCCAACAATAATTACATCTGCACCTTTATATGTTGCCGGATCATCTAAATCACAAGCTGGAATTCCTAAGAATGTGAAATTTGGCCCATACATATTTCCGATATTTGTCATGACTTCTTTCGCTGGCGACTTACTACCTGTCCGATAATTACGATGAACAAAGCGATAAAGAACATGGCGCTACCAATAACGTTTGCTTGAGCTGGAATTCCGCGAGCTGCTGATACGTATACAAACTTAGGGAAGGTGGACTCAATTCCAGAGTTGAAGTTGGTAATAATAAAATCATCAAAAGATAGTGAGAATGCAAGAAGTGCGGCACCTGCGATACCTGGCATTACCAAAGGCAGTGTCACGTATCTGAAAGTATCTCGCTCATTGGCATAAAGATCCATTGCAGCTTGTTCTAAACGCGGATCAAGCGAAGCGATTCGAGCTTTAACTGTGACCACTACGAAGGAAATACAGAACATCACATGTGAAATAACAATGGTCCAAAAACCAGGATTAACCCTTAGATTCAAGAACATTGCCAGTAGTGATGCACCAAGTACAACTTCCGGAGTCGCCATCGGCAAGAAAATCAAAAGATTTGTTGTAGTACGACCACGGAATTTGTGACGACCTAATGCAAAGGCAATCATGGTTCCCAGTACTGTTGCGATCAGTGTTGAAAGTACGCCAATTTGAATCGAATTTGATACCGCATGGCATACCTGGGGAGCTCCGCAAGGATTTTTCCAGTTATCAAGGGTGAAACCCTGCCAAACCAAATTGCTCTTTCCAGCATCATTAAAGGAGAAAGCAAAGGTGTAGGCCACTGGAATAAATAGATAAATAAAGGCCAGGCCAGCATAAATTCGAATCAAGTTTCTAGAAACCCATCGTGATGCACGATGGCCCAAGGTCGGCATTGGTGGAGCAGAGAGTGTTGTCATACCAACTCATCCGTTCCTGATTTACGGATGTAAAGAGTTACCAAAATCAAAATTGTTGCCATCAAAGTAAATGAGAGCGCTGCAGCAGTTGGGTAATCTACAACTGCGAAGAATCGCGATTCGATTACGTTACCTATCATCTTGGTATTTGGATTTCCGAGCAGGGTTGCATTGACGTAATCACCTGCGGCCGGGATAAATGTAAGCAACGTTCCGGCAACAACTCCAGGCATAGCCAATGGAACTGTCACTTTTCTAAAGGTAGTAAAGCCATTTGCGTAAAGGTCGCCAGCAGCCTCGAGAGTGCGTGGATCAATTCGCTCCAAGCTCGCATAGAGCGGCAAAGTCATAAATGGCAGGAAGTTGTAGGTAAGTCCGGAGACAACAGCTATTGGAGTTGCTGTTAAACGAAGTGAATCATCAAAGAATGGAAGAAGTTTTAAGGTAGAAACGATTGGACCTTCATCACCCAGAATTTGAGTCCAAGCAACAGTACGTAACAAGAAAGAGGTAAAAAACGGCGCTACCACCATCACTAGTAATACATTTCGATACTTACCTGATTTGAAAGCAATCATGTAAGCCAAAGGAAAAGCTATTGCCAAAGCCAGAATTGTTGCGATGCCCGCATATACAAAGGAGCGGATGTATTGCTCTTGATTAGCGGTGAAAGCATCAACATAATTTTGAAATCGCAGTTCTTGAACATAAGTTCCGATTTGGGCACCCTCTGGGCGAACCATTGTTGAGGTGCTGGCAAGGGAGAAGATCGGAATAATAAAAAAAGTAACAAGCCAAATTAAGCCTGGCGCAAGCAACAAATAGGGCGTTATAGAGCGGGATTTGATTCCACTTCTTGGACCTGAGTGATTGCGAGTAGCACCATGCAAAAATGCCATCTAATTACTCTTCATCTTCAAGATCAGCACCAGCATTGATGTCTTGTGCTCCATCTAATGCGAAGGTGTGTTCAGCATCCCATTCCAAGGAGACTTTGTCACCAACATGAAGATCATGTAGACCCTCATCATTTTGTTCAAAAACTACGAGCTCTAGATCCCATGGTGTTCTGACGAGATATTGGGTGGATGTTCCTACGAAGGATCGATCGGTTACAACGCAATCCTTAATTGAGTTCACTCCCCGATCATCCAAGCGAAGTTTTTCTGGACGAACACCCAGTAATACCGAATCGCTATCTGTTGAAACTCGTGACAGAGGAACTTCAAAGGTATGACCCTTTGCGGTTACTACCGCTTTTCCGCCGGCGCGTGATTGAACTTTGGCTTTGATTAGATTGCATTGCCCCAGGAAGTTTGCAACGAATGCGGTTTTTGGCGCTTCATACAACTCAGTCGCTGAGCCCATTTGTTCAATTTTTCCTTGATTCATAACCGCGATCGTGTCAGCCATAGTCATGGCCTCTTCCTGATCATGAGTTACGTGAATAAAGGTAATGCCAACCTCCATTTGAATTCGCTTTAATTCAATTTGCATCTGTCGACGAAGCTTGAGATCAAGAGCGCCAAGTGGTTCATCAAGCAATAGCACCTCGGGTCGGTTAACAATGGCGCGTGCCACGGCAATACGTTGTTGTTGACCACCAGAGAGTTGACCTGGTTTGCGTTCGGCTAAGTGACCGAGCTCCACAAGATTTAAAGCGTTCTCCACTTCAGTCTTTACATCCTTGATTCCGCGTCTGCGCAGTCCGAATGCAATATTTTCGAAGATTGTTAAATGTGGAAATAACGCATAATTCTGAAAGACTGTATTCACATTTCGGCGATACGGCTTTTGAGTGGTTATATCGTTATCTCCGATTTGAATAGTGCCTTGAGAAGGCTCTTCCAAACCTGCAATCATGCGAAGTGTTGTGGTTTTGCCACAGCCAGATGGACCAAGCAATGCAAAGAATGATCCATCAGGAACGGTTAATGACAAATCATCAACAGCGCAGAAATCTCCATAAAACTTGGAGACACGATTAAGAACTAAATCGCCGGTGTCTTGAGAGACTTTGGAGTTCGCCATCACAGGCTAAGTACCAAACCCCTAGTTTCCAACAGCTTCATCAAAAGCAGCCTGGTATTTGGTTGCTTCATCCGCTGTTAATGAGCGGAAGACCTTCACCTTGGCCAAGGTTGCTTCATCAGGGAAGATGAATGGGCTTGCTGCCAAATCTGGATCAATCTTTTCCAACTCTGGCTGGGCCTCTTCTACTGGGCAGATGTAGTTAACGTATGCCGCAACCTCTGCTGCAATCTTTGGTTCGTAGTAGTGATTCATCAACAACTCGGCGTTCTTCTTGTGAGTTGAGGTTGATGGAATCAACATATTGTCGCTCCAAAGAGTTCCACCTGATTCTGGGATTGCGAAATCAAACTTGCCATCATTTTCGGAGCGAAGGATGAAGATATCTCCAGACCAACCAATAACCGCTACCGCATCGCCATTAACAAGGCTCTCGGAGTAAGAGTTTCCTTTAACTTGGCGGATAAATCCATCGGAAATCTTGCCCTTTAGGAAATCAATTGCGTTCATGTATTGATCTTCAGTGAAATCACCGGATGGATCTACACCTTGGTACTGCATAATGATTCCAACAGTGTCGCGAAGCTCTGAGAGAACCATGATGCGACCCTTGTTTGCTGGCGCAAAGAGATCTTCGATGGTGCGAACGCCCTTTGGAAGTTTTTCAGTGTTCCAGCCAAAGCCGGCAAAACCTGATTGCCAGGTAAGAGAGTATTCACGGCCCGGATCAAAGCCCACATTTGCTAAAACGCTACGGATTTTTGTTTTGTTTGGAACGTTGTCAGCATTTAACTTTTGTGCGTAACCTTGTTCGATAAAACGTGCCGCCATCCAATCTGTTGGAGTGACGATGTCATAACCAATATCAGAACCAATTGATAGCTGACCCTGGACTTTGCCGTAGAAAGTGTTGTTGTCATCGATATCTTCGGTATAGGTCGCCTTGATGCCAGTTGCATCCTCAAAAGCTTTTAGAGTTGGGTATTCCTTTGTATCCTCATTAAAATCTAAATAAAGCGGCCAGTTCGCCCAGCGAACGATTTTTTCGGTATCGCTTACATCCACTACGCCCTCTGAACTGGTTTCTGATCCAGTTCCACATGCGGCCAAAGTAGTTGCACCCGCAATTGCTCCAGCTCCAACAAGAAGTGAGCGACGTGTGATTTGGGCGCGAATGATGGCGCGCGCTTCAGGTGATAGTGATTGAGGATCTTTCTTCATAGCTTCACTTTCTCGAGATGGTGGCCATTTTTCTGTGGAACCGCGATAAATCTATCAGGCGTTCAGATTCGTCATGACATGTTTGATGCGTGTGTATTCCTCAAATCCGTAACCTGAGAGGTCTTTGCCATGGCCAGAGTGCTTGAAACCGCCATGAGGCATCTCGGCCACCATTGGAATATGAGTGTTAATCCAGACGACACCGAAATCAAAGGCTTTTGCCATTCTCATGGCACGACCATGATCCTTTGTCCAAACGCTGGAAGCCAGACCATACTTCACGCCATTTGCGTGACGAACGGCTTCAGCCTCATCTGTAAACTTCTGAACTGTAATTACTGGAGCAAAGATTTCATTTTGAATCATCTCGTCATCTTGGCGTAGATCAGCAACAACAGTTGGGCTCCAGAAATAACCTGGACGATCAATAGCTGAACCGCCAGCGGTAACTCGGGCGTGAGCCGGAGTGCGATCTAAGAATCCTTTGACTCGAGCTAATTGATTAGCGTTATTTACCGGACCAACTAATACATCCTCGGTTGGCATTCCAACCTTGATGACATTTTTCGCCTGCTCAGTTAGAAGGGCTACGACATCGTCATATGCGCTGGCCTCAACCAAAACACGGGTAGCTGCGGTGCAATCCTGGCCGGCATTGAAGTATCCAGCCACTGCGATCCATTCGCAGGCAGCCTGCAAGTCTGCATCATCAAAAATTACAACTGGCGCTTTGCCGCCTAATTCAAGATGTACGCGCTTCAGATCTTTTGCCGCGCTTCCTGCAACCTCCATACCGGCGCGAACCGAACCAGTGATTGAAATGAACTGAGGAGTTTCATGCTCCACTAAATGCTTTCCGGTTTCTCTGTCACCGACAACAACATTTATTACACCTTCAGGAAGGAACTCCTGCATCAACTCCGCCATCCATAGTGTTGAAACCGGAGTTGTATCACTTGGCTTTAGAACTACAGTGTTTCCAGCTGCAATTGCTGGAGCCCATTTCCAGACCGCCATCATCATTGGGTAATTCCAAGGAGTAACTTGAGCGCAAACACCAATTGGTTCGCGACGGATAAAAGAGGTATGTCCCTTGAAATACTCGGCAGCAGATCTACCTTCTAGATGGCGAGCTGCGCCAGCAAAAAATCTAATTTGATCCAACATGGGTCCAATTTCTTCAGCGCGAGTTACCGCAATTGGCTTGCCGGTGTTTTCACTTTCAATCTGAATCAACTCTTCTGAGCGCGCTTCGATTGCATCGGCAATCTTATTGATTGCTTTCTGTCGCTCCCCTGGTGTTGAGTCTTTCCAAACTTCAAAAGCTTTTTCCGCAGATTTCATCGCCTTATCAATATCTGCTGCATTTGAAACTGGAGCTTTTGCAAAAACTTCGCCGGTTGCAGGATTAATTAAGTCCTGAGTCTTTTCTGAAGTTGAAGAAACCTTTTCGCCGTTGATGAAATTCTGCAACGTCTTCACGCCAAACCTCCAAGTGTCCAAAAGGAAAAAAGCTTAGGGCGGGAGTTTAGTTAGCTATCTAGTCCAGTATCAAGAGTAAGAGGATTAGCTGTTTTTGATTTCGGCAGCGGCTAATTGGCCACATGCCCCATCAATCTCGCGACCACGGGTGTCGCGAACCGTAACTGGAACTCCATAGTTTTCTAAGGTTTTTACAAAGGTGCGTTCATCCTCTTTGCGAGAGGCGGTCCATTTGGAGCCCGGGGTGGGATTCAAAGGAATTAGATTCACATGGGCATGGCGATTCTTTAATAGCCGGCCCAGCAAATCAGCTCGCCATTGCTGATCATTAACATCGCGAATCAATGCATACTCGATGGAGTAGCGCCGTCCGGTTTGCTCCGCATATTTATCAGCTGCTGCCAAGACCTCTTTGACTTTCCAACGCGAGTTGATGGGAACCAAGGTATCTCGCAATTCATCATCTGGGGTATGTAATGAAACGGCGAGAGTTACCTGCATATCCTCCTGAGTTAATTTCTCAATTCCAGTTACCAATCCAACGGTTGAAACCGTTACTGAACGTGCGCCGATTCCTAATCCATCTGGTTGGGGGGTAATGATGTTGCGCACTGTTCTTATAACTGCGTTGTAATTTGCTAGCGGTTCACCCATTCCCATGAATACAACATTTGATAAACGAGTCGGACCTCCCGGAAGTTCACCTGTTGCGCAGGCTTTTGCTGAGGCAACAATCTGAGCTGTGATTTCTCCTGCGGTTAGATTTCGCGTTAAGCCTGCTTGGCCTGTGGCGCAGAACGGACAGTTCATACCGCAACCAGCTTGAGAAGAAATACAAACTGTGGTGCGATCTGAATAACGCATCAAAACTGATTCGACTAGAACACCATCATGCAGTCGCCACAGATCCTTGCGAGTCTTTCCATTGTCACAGGTAATGGAGCGCACCAGAGTGATTAACTTTGGAAGAAAATGTTCCGCTACCAAAGGACGCATGGCAGCTGGGATATCAGTCCAGGAATCTGGATCATCGTTGTAATGAGTGAAGTAATGGGTTGAGATTTGGTTAGCGCGAAATGCTGGAAGTCCTAGGGATTCCGCTTTCGCTCGCCTCTCCTCTTTTGTCAGATCAGCAAGGTGCTCTGGAGCTTTTTTGCGTTGTTTCGGCTCCTCAAAAACCAGCTTTAACTCGGTCATGCGAATCTCTTAAGAAGTTCGATGCAGCACCATAGAACAGGGGCGGTAATTAGCGCCGAATCAATACGATCCAACATTCCGCCGTGACCTGGCAACAAAGTTCCCATATCTTTAATTGAGAGATCGCGTTTTATTGCGCTTTCCACCAAATCTCCCACCGTCGCCGCCAACACGCCAGCCACTCCAGCTAGCGCTCCAATTAATGGATGATGACCTAGAAGATAGTAAAAGGCTAATGCACTACCAATTGCGGTGAATACCAACCCGCCAATGAAGCCTTCCCAAGTCTTCTTAGGCGAGATTTTTGCAGCTAATGGATGCTTTCCAAACAAAACACCTGAAAGATAAGCAAAAGTATCGTTACAGCCAACCAGAATTACCAAGGTTGAAATGTAGGAAAAACCATCCCCAGACCTGGCTAGCAGAAAAATGAAACCAGCGACAAAACCAGGGTAAAGAAGGGCAAATGCACTTGCGGTTGCATGCTTTACAAATCCTTCAGTTCCTTTGAGTAAACCAAGAAACAAAATGGCAATCAGGGCGATGACAACTGAAACAGCAAGTCCAGGTAATCCTCCAACCCATGCGCTAATCAGAATCAAAGCGGTTGCTGGAGCAAGATGTAGGTAATTGGTAGAAATCTCCCGCGCCGCAAAGGCGCTAGTCAACTCGCGCAGTGCAATCAAAACTGCAACGCCAACAAATGTTGCAAAGAGCACCGGGATAAATGCCATGGTGGAGAAAATGATCGCCAGCAACGCAAGGCCGACCACTATCGAAGGGATTAGCTTGCGACCTGCCCGTTTGTTGATGGCCTCATTGATTGAGTGCAGGTCGCTCATAAATTTCTCTCAAAGTTAAACTTCGAGCAGCTCAGCCTCTTTGTGCTTTAAGAGCTCATCGATTTTTGCAACGTGATCTGAAGTTACTTTCTCAAGATCTTTTTCGCCACGGGTTAAATCATCTTTACCAATTAGGCCATCTTTCTCCAGCTTTTCCATGGCCTCTTTCGCGGTGCGACGGATCGAGCGGATTGAAATCTTGGAATCTTCGGCCTTTGCTTTTGCGACCTTAATAAACTCCTTGCGGCGCTCTTCGGTCAATTGTGGGAAGTTAACTCGAATTACATTTCCATCTCCACCAGGATTTACACCTAGATCAGATTCACGAATTGCTTTTTCAATTGATGGAATCGCGCTTTTATCAAATGGCGTCACTAGAGCGGTGCGGGCTTCTGGAACTTGCACCGTTGCTAGCTGTGAAAGTGGTGTCGCTGTGCCGTAATACTCGACCATAATCTTTGCGAACATCGAAGGGTGCGCACGGCCAGTACGAATTGCTGCAAAATCCTCTTTTGCAACCTCAACCGCTTTATCCATCTTGGTGCTGGTATCAGCTAGAACTGATTGAACGGTCATGTTTTCTCCTGGCTCGTTTTTCTTATTAGTTAACTAGTGTTCCGATGGCTTCGCCTCGGACGGCGCGTGCAATGTTGCCATTTTGCATTAAATTGAAAACCACAATTGGTAGGTTATTTTCTCGACATAAGCTAAATGCTGCAGCGTCGGCAACTGCAAGAGATTTACTCAAGACATCGTTGTAAGAAATGTAATCAAACTTAGTTGCTGTTTTGTCTTTGCGCGGATCTGCAGAGTAGACACCATCTACTCCACTCTTTGCTAAGAGCAATGCATCAGCGCCGATTTCTAGCGCACGCTGAGCCGCGACTGTGTCGGTTGTGAAGAATGGCATTCCAGCTCCGGCACCAAAAATTACAACGCGGCCTTTTTCTAAATGTCTAATAGAGCGGCGCGGAATGTAAGGC
>VEQF01000005.1 GCA_018883365.1 Candidatus Nanopelagicaceae bacterium | reverse complement strand
CAATGATCAAGGTTTTGATGCTGAGGATGAAATCCTGGCTAATTTGGTTATGGGAAATCCATTGCGTGCCTCGCTCTATGCCTTCAATTTGATTCAGAAAAAGCGCAAGAAAGTTGAGGGTGCGCCAAAGGCTGCACTCGCTCGAAAAGTTAGCAAAGTTGGAGTTGTCGGAGCTGGTTTGATGGCTTCGCAACTTGCGTTGCTTTTAGTTCGTAATTTGAAGGTTCCGGTCGTGATGACCGATTTGGATCAAGCTCGAGTTGATAAAGGTGTGGAATGGGTCCGTGCCGAAATCAACAAACTGGTTGAAAAGAAGCGCTTGAATGAAGAAGCGGGTCGTCGCCTATCAGCTCTAGTTTCTGGCTCTGTAGACCAATCTGTATTTGCCGGAGCGGACTTTATTATTGAAGCGGTTTTTGAAGAGTTATCAATCAAACAAAAGCTGTTTAAAGATCTAGAGCAAATTGTTTCTCCAGAATGTGTCTTGGCAACCAACACCTCATCACTTTCTGTAGAAAAGATGGGTGAGGGATTGAAAAATCCAGAGCGCGTAGTTGGATTCCATTTCTTCAATCCAGTTGCTGTTATGCCGCTACTTGAGGTGGCGCGGACTTCAAAGACCGATGATGCAACAACCGCAACCGCAATCAATGTTGGTAAAGAATTAAAGAAAACCATGATCATCTGCAAAGATGCACCTGGCTTTGTAGTCAATCGTCTTCTTACTCGATTCATGGGTGAAGTAACTGATGCGGTCGATGAGGGAACTCCTGCCGATGTTGCAGACAATGCTCTTCGTCCACTTGGATTCCCGATGTCACCATTTGAGCTCTTTGGATTGGTTGGACCTGGAGTTGCACTCCATGTATCAAAAACATTGAATGCAAACCTTGGACCTCGTTATCGAATCTCGCCAACCGTACAGCGATTGGTAGATAACGGAGTGAAGAGCTTCTACATTAAGGATGAATCTGGAAAGCAGATTCCAAATCCAGCGGCCCTTGATTTGGTTGAAAAAGCAGATAAAGCTTCAACCGCCGAAGAGGTCAGGATTCGTGCACTCAAAGCTCTCGCAGAAGAGGCTCGGATGATGCTGGATGAAGGTGTCGTGGCAACACCTGCGGAGATTGATCTCTGCATGCTTTTAGGTGCCGGATGGCCTATGCACCTGGGTGGAATATTGCCTTACTTAGATCGCGAAGGAATCAGTGAAGCGGTTTGTGGTCAGCGCTTTCATCCGCACGGAGTTGCATCGCTTCCTGCTTAAGTGAAGCCCAGCCGACTAATGCTCGGCTGACGTTTTGCACTGTGATTCCAAGATCTTCCAAGATTTCTTGACGCTTGGAATGCTCGATGAACTCCAGCGGAACACCGATGGAATGAATTGGGGTATCAATGCCCTGCTCTCGGAAAGCTTCCGATAATGAGCTGGCAATACCGCCATGTTTTATTCCATCTTCCAGTACTACAACTCTGCTGTATCTACGCGCCAGTGAGGTCAGAGCTGAAATAGGAAGTGGCTTAACCCATCGTGGATCAATAACAGTTACTCCAACACCTTCCCTATATGCCTGAGCCGCTGCATCAACCGCAATTCCAGCAATCGCGCCAATACTTACCAGCAACACATCTGCACTTTCCCCGCGATAGAGAATGTCTATTCCATCTCTTCTTTCAAAGGCAGGAAGATCTTTAGCAACTGCACCTTTAGGGAAACGCAAAATAGATGGTGCGTCATTAATTTCCAAACACTCCCCTAGTAACTCATGCAAAGTAGCACCATCACGTGGAGCGGCAACGTGAGCATTTGGCACAATGCCAGTTAAAGCCAAATCCCAAATACCGTGGTGTGATGGACCATCATCTCCGGTAATGCCAGCACGATCTAAAACAAATGTCACGCCTGCCTTGTGCAAGGCAACATCAAGTAACAATTGATCAAACGCTCTATTTAGAAAGGTTGAATAAACCGCAACCACAGGGTGCAATCCCGTGTACGCCATTCCTGCCGCTGAAGTGGTGGCATGCTGTTCCGCGATTCCAACATCAAAGGTGCGCTCTGGGAACTCTTTTTGAAACTTATCTAATCCCGTCGGACCCAACATAGCTGCGGTTACTGCAACTAAATCACTTCTTTTCTTGCCATATTCAACAAGTGATCTTGAGAATACACTGGTCCAGGAATCGCCTGATTTGTTTAATGGCTCCCCGGTTTCCGGATCGACAACGCCGACAGCATGAAACTTTTCTGCCTCATCTTGAACCGCTGGAGCATGGCCGCGACCTTTTTCAGTGATGGCATGAACCAATACTGGACCACCAAATTTCTTTGCTTGATGTAACGCTTTTTCTAACGCCAAGATGTCATGCCCATCAACTGGACCTAAATACTTGAGTCCTAAATCTTCAAACATACCTTGCGGGGCAACGATGTCTTTTAGGCCCTTCTTCATGCCATGAAGAGTTTCATAAATTGGTTGACCAACAACAGGCGTTCTTTCTAAAACGCCCTTACCCCAATCAAGAAACTTCTCATAACCCTTTGTTGCTCGAAGCGTTGAAAGGTAGGTCGCAACACCGCCAATAGTTGGCGAATAAGAACGTTCATTGTCATTAACTACGATGACCAACCGTAAATTCTCAGAGGCAGCAATGTTGTTTAACGCCTCCCAGGCCATTCCACCTGTGAGCGATCCATCGCCTACAACTGCAACTGCCGTCCGCTCAGATTCGCCCTTAATCATGAAGCCCCGAGCGATTCCATCAGCCCAAGAAAGCGCGGTTGATGCGTGAGAGTTCTCAATCACATCATGTTCGCTCTCACTTCGGCTGGGATATCCGGCTAGCCCACCACGTTGACGGAGTTTTTCAAATCCACCAGCTCTTCCAGTAAGAATCTTATGAACATAGGTTTGGTGTCCGGTATCAAAAACCATTACATCTCGTGGTGATTCAAATACACGATGCAGGGCGATTGTTAACTCAACAATTCCCAAATTCGGACCAAGATGGCCGCCGGTCTTTGAAACCTTTTCAATTAAGAAGGTTCTAATTTCCCCTGAAAGCTCATTGAGCTCATCAATATCAAAGCGCGCTAAATCGCCCGGTGATTTGATGCGAGGTAGAAAATTCACAACTCAATGGTAACGAGAATTACGATAAGAGCGAGCGGAGCACGTACTGCATGATTCCGCCATGGCGATAATAATCAGCCTCGCCAGGGGTATCTATGCGTACCTTCGCCGTAAAGCTCTTGTCACCCGCGGTTACCGCAACAGTTGATGGAATCCCACCATCATTTAATGCGGTTACCCCAGAAATTGAAAATACTTCATCGCCCTTGAGTCCAAGTGATTCCGCATTTTCTCCGTCCATGAACTGCAATGGCAGGACTCCCATTCCAATCAAGTTTGAACGATGAATTCTCTCGAAAGATTCGGCAATTACCGCTTTAACTCCGAGCAAAGCGGTTCCTTTAGCGGCCCAATCTCGAGAAGAGCCAGATCCATACTCTTTGCCAGCCAAAATAACTAATGGCACTCCAGCATTTTGGTAAGCCATTGATGCTTCATAAATCGTGGTTTGATCTCCATTGCTTAAGAAGTTTTTAGTGAATCCACCTTCAACTCCGTCAAGTAACAAATTCTTCAAACGAATATTTGCAAAGGTTCCACGGATCATAACCTCATGATTCCCACGGCGTGATCCATAAGAGTTGAAGTCAGCTTTTGCGACGCCATGCTCTGCGAGGTACTTACCAGCAGGAGAATCGGGCTTTATAGATCCAGCTGGAGAAATGTGATCCGTTGTGACCGAATCACCAAGTTTTGCCAAAACTCTAGCGCCTTGAATATCAGTAACTGGCTTTGGATTACGTGGCATACCTTCAAAGTATGGTGGTTTGCGTACATAGGTGGATTTCGCATCCCATTCAAAGACTTTTCCGGTAGGAGTATCTAGAGAGGTCCAATGTTTATCTCCCGCGAATACGCTCGCGTAATCCTTTTTAAACATCTCAGAGGAAACCACTCCATCGATTACCGCCTGGATTTCCGCTGTAGTTGGCCAAATATCTCTCAAAAATACATTGTTTCCGTTGGCATCTTGCCCCAGTGGATCTTTTTCAAAATCATGATCCATACTGCCAGCAATCGAGTAAGCGACTACCAGCGGTGGCGATGCCAGATAGTTCATCTTTACATCCGGGGAAATACGTCCTTCAAAGTTGCGATTTCCAGATAGAACCGCTGCTACAGCAAGATCGTTCTCATTTACAGCTTTGCTAACCTCAACAGGCAACGGGCCGGAGTTTCCAATACAGGTAACACAGCCATACCCAACAAGATTGAAACCGAGTTTTTCCAAGTAAGAGGTTAAGCCAGCTTTTTCGTAATAATTTGTAACTACCTTCGATCCTGGAGCTAGCGTTGTTTTTACCCATGGCTTACTTTGTAAACCTTTTTCAACCGCTTTCTTCGCAAGTAAACCAGCACCAATCATCACGCTTGGATTAGAAGTATTTGTGCATGAAGTTATCGATGCGATAACAACCGATCCATTAGTTACTTTGCCTTCACGAGAATTTACCGAAACTGAGACTGGTTCCTTGGCAGATTTATCAGAGAGATATGTTGGAACTGCTTTCGCGAATGCGGACTTAGCATCACTCAAAGCAACTCGATCCTGTGGTCGCTTTGGACCTGCAATTGATGGAACGATTGATGACAAATCTAGTTCAAGATGTTCGGAGTAGCGTGGAGTTGAATTTGGATCATGCCAGATACCTTGACGCTTTGCGTATTTCTCAACTAGCTCTAACTGTTCTGCGCTGCGTCCGGTTAGTTGTAGGTACTTAATAGTCTCTTCATCAATCGGGAAAATAGCAACGGTTGATCCATACTCTGGTGACATGTTTCCGATGGTTGCTCGATTTGCCATCGGCAATGCGCTTACGCCTGGGCCATAGAACTCAACAAACTTGCCTACAACTCCGTGCTTGCGCAGCATTTCAGTAATGGTTAGCACGAGATCTGTTGCGGTAGTACCAACCGGCAATGAGCCATTCAGTTTGAAACCAACCACTCTTGGAATCAACATCGAAACTGGTTGACCCAAAAGCGCAGCTTCAGCTTCGATTCCGCCAACGCCCCAACCCAATACGCCTAATCCATTGACCATTGTTGTGTGTGAATCGGTACCAACCACAGTGTCTGGGTACGCACGTTCGACTCCACCAACATTTCGAGTCATTACAACTCTAGCCAAATACTCAATATTTACCTGGTGCACGATTCCGGTTCCGGGTGGAACTACTTTGAACTCATCAAATGCACTTTGACCCCAACGAAGGAAACGATAGCGCTCGGTGTTACGTTGGTATTCAATCTCAACATTTTGGGCAAAAGAATCTTTCGATCCATAAGTGTCAGCAATTACCGAGTGATCGATTACGAGCTCTGCTGGAGCGAGCGGATTGACACGAGCTGGGTCTCCACCAAGTTCTGCGATTGCCTCACGCATAGTTGCAAGATCTACAACACACGGAACTCCGGTGAAGTCCTGCATGATGACACGAGCTGGCGTAAATTGAATTTCAGTATCTGGCTGGGAGTCGGGATTCCATGATGCAAGCGCCTCAATCTGTTTGGCGGTGATGTTCGCGCCATCCTCGGTGCGCAGCAGATTTTCCAACAAAATCTTTAGCGAAAACGGTAGATCTTTGGCGGCCGCAAGCTTGGTTATGTCGAAAATTTGGTAGCTCTTACCAGCAACCTCGAGGGTGGTCTGTGCATCAAAGGAGTTTTTGCTCATGGGCGAATACTAACTTGCCTCCATTTGACCACCATCTTGATGGGCCAGTGAAAAGTAAGGTGTTAGCGCTTTTCGGGGATGAAACGCGCCACACATTCCATATGTGAGGTCATCGGGAAGAGGTCAAAGGCTCTAATCTCATCAAGCACATAACCGGACTCCTGCAAATATGCAGTATCGCGCGCTAAAGCGGCTGGATCGCAAGCGACATAAACAATTGCCCGGGGCTTCAACTTTGCTACGGCAGTAACCACATCAGCCCCTGCCCCGGTTCGCGGTGGATCAAGAATTACCACATCTGCCGCAACATACTTCTTTAAACCTTTTTCTACCCGAGCCTGAACTATCTCGACATTGTTTACTTGCGCGAAGGAACGTCTTGCATCGGTTATGGCGTTGTCATCGGACTCAATCAGAGTAACCCGGCCACCTACTCCGATTTGCGAGAGGACCATTCCAGTGAACAATCCTGCACCTCCATATAAATCAAAGACGTGATCTCCAGTGCGTAGCTGGGCATAACTGCTTACGACCTTTGTCAGCACCTCTGGTGCCTTTACATGGCTCTGCCAAAAAGAAATCGGATTTAAGGTAAATTCAAAACCGGAAGAATTTTCCTTAATTAGCGAATTATTTTCTCGCCCTTCAATAACAACTTGCTTGTCCCCCGCGGAGGAAATAACTACATCAACTTTCTTTCCTGCGGGTAATTTTTGTTTATTTATTTCAGAGATATCTACTTGTGAGTGCGCGATTAGACATTTATCTATCTCAATTAAATCGTTACTGCGCGCGGCAAACAAAGCAAGTTTGCGATTTGGCGATACGGTGAACTCCATTCGGCTGCGCCAATTGTGTGTCGGCTCAACGGCTTCAACCTCTATTGACAATTCTTTTTTGGCTAATCGCATGAACTGTTCAGAGATGATTTGACTCTTCAAAACTCTTTGGTGACCAAGCTCAATATGCTGGAAGTCGCAACCTCCGCAACCATTTGGCGTTGCATATTTACATGCAGGTGTTACTCGAAACTCTGAAGCTCTTAAAACTTTGACACAATTACCGCGGGCAAAGTTTTTGGTTTTACCGGTTATTTCGACTATTACCCGTTCGCCAGGAATTGCATGTCTAACAAAAATAACCTGGCCGTCATGTCTTGCAACACAATGCCCACCATGCGCAATGGAGCTAACTTCGACCTCAACTTGGTCTCCGATTTCCACCCGAACTCCTAGTCATAATTTTCCCGCTGAGTTTTCCGCACCTAAATTGGCGCTCAAATCATCATCTGCCGTGTTAATTACAGTTGCCCTAGCCTAAAGGTGTAGATTCTCCTTTCGTGCACATCGTGATTATGGGTTGTGGCCGCGTCGGCTCAACTCTTGCTAAAGATTTTCAGGCTTTAGGGCACTCAGTAGCGGTAATTGACCAAGATCGCGAAGCTTTTCGCCGTCTTGGTGCGGATTTCAATGGCTTGACCGTTGCCGGAGTTGGATTCGATCGCGACACCTTGCTGGAGGCTGGAATAGAAAGAGCCGATGCTTTTGCCGCTGTTTCAAATGGCGATAACTCAAATATTCTTGCCGCGCGTGTAGCTCGTGAGACATATGGAGTAGCAAGCGTTGTCGCTCGCATTTATGACCCCGCACGTGCCGAGATTTATCAAAGGCTTGGCATTCCAACCGTCGCAACTGTGCTCTGGACTACCGATCAAATAATGCGTCGCATCCTGCCCCAGGGATCGCGTTCTGAATGGCAGGATGCATCAGGCAAGGTTCAATTAGCTGAAGTGCCTTTACATCGAGATTGGTTTGGTAAACCTGTATCCCTAATCGAACAACATACTGATGCCCGAGTCGCATTCATTACTAGATTGGGTGAAGGTTTGATTCCCAATGAACATACAGTGCTACAAGAAGGCGATGTAGTTCATGTGATGGTTGAAGATGTTAATTTAGCCGCAACTGAAAAATCATTAAGTGTGACACCTGGCGGTGATCACTAAATGAGGATTGCGATTGCAGGTGCGGGAAATGCTGGTCGCGCTATCGCCCGCGAACTTATTGGCAATGGCCATCAAGTGCTCTTAATTGATAAGAATCCAAAAGCGCTCAAGATGGAGAGCGTTCCATCTGCGGAATGGCTTCTAGCTGATGCCTGTGAAATCAGTGCATTAGATAAGGCAAAGCTGGACACCTGTCAGGTCATGGTTGCTGCAACTGGAGATGACAAGGTTAATCTTGTAGCTTCCTTGCTTGCGAAAACTGAGTATGGAGTGCCACGGGTTGTAGCAAGAGTAAATCATCCAAAAAATGAATGGTTATTTGATTCTTCATGGGGTGTTGATGTTGCAGTATCAACACCGCGAATAATCGCTGCCTTAGTTGAAGAAGCGGTTTCCGTTGGTGATGTTGTAAGACTCTTCTCGCTAAAAGCCGGTGAAGCCAACTTGGTAGAGCTCACATTGCCCGATGATTCATTCTGCGTCGGTAAAACCGTAGCCGAAGTTGAATTGCCAGAGGATGCATCATTGGCTGCAATTATTCGTGATGGTCATGTGATTTCACCTTCGGCGCATGATGTTTTTGCCGCTGGCGATGAGTTAATTTTTGTTGCTTCAGCTAAAGCTGAGGACTCATTAAAGGGTTGTTTTGTAGCTAAGGCTTAACTTTTTAAATCTTCTTGCAGCTTCGGTCCCGACTTAATTACGATCCAAGTTAGCCAAGCTGTTGCAATAAATAGTGGATAACCCATTATCAAACGAGCGGTTCCTAGGGCATTCACGTTACCGCTTAGATAAAGCGGATATTGCACGATTAACCTAATTGCAAACATTGCCACCCATAGCCAGGTTGCCTTGATATAAACCCTGGTTCGTGCCGGATCTTTTCGCCAACGTAAGTTCTCTTCAAGAAGTGGTCCGATAACCAAACCGATAACAGGCCAGCGAACAATTATTGAGACAAGATACGCCGCACCGTAAATAGCATTGGTCCAAAGCCCCGGAAGATAAAAGTCCTCCGCCTTACCAGAACGATTTGCGAGCCATGCGCATATCGCAACCCCAATTACTCCGGAGATTGCATGTTGAATCGTCTCTCGCTTAACCAATCGCAATAACGTCAAAACTAGCGATAAAGCTAGAGCGTAATAAGAAGACTGGGTAACATCTTTTGTGAAGTTAAAAGATACTAAGAAAACTAATGCTGGTAATCCAGAATCAATTAAACCTTTGGTGCCGCCAAGTGCGTTTACGATTTTTGCTTTGTCAGCTTCGTGACTCATGATCTCCCTGTTGATCCAAATCCATCGGTACCACGACCCGACCCTGGCAGCTCTTCGACCTCAATCAACTCGACATTTTCTACCTTTTGAAAGACCAATTGGGCAATGCGATCTCCGCGCTTGATAGAAAAAGTTTCTTTCAAATCATGGTTAATTAAAATCATCTGAAGCTCACCGCGATATCCCGCGTCTATGGTTCCTGGAGCGTTCACTATTCCGATTCCATACTTGATGGCCAATCCGGAGCGCGGATGGGCAAAAGCTGCATAATCTTCTGGCATAGCAATTGCAATCCCGGTTGGGATTAGCGCGCGCTCGCCAGGAGCTATTTCACAATCAATTCGCGAGTAAACATCCATCCCGGCATCGCCAGGTTTTGCATAACCCGGAGTTGGCAACTCTTTATCAAGCTTGGTGAGAAGTACTTTCACGGATTAATCTCAAACTCAGTATCAATCGACAAATCAGTTCGACCAGCCAAAATATCTCTAAAGCCTTCAGGTGCATTACTAACAAAGTGCTCCATCGGAACCACTATGAAAATTGCCGCCGCTTCAACAGCTACCGCGCCCTCTTTGGAGCCCAACCGTCCTTCCGCTTTGCAATAAATCTTCCGACCTTCTTGACCAACAATTTCAGCTTCAATAAACAAAGTGGTACCAACCGGAACTGGAAGCAAAAAAGAAGTTTCTAATTTGCCGGTGACCGCTGGTTGACGTACTAACCACATCAATTTTCCTAGCGCCTCATCAAATGCACATGAAAGCAATCCGCCATGTGCTAAACCTGGCGCCCCTTGATGAACCTCGGTTACCGTGAATTTAGCGTTAATAGTCATGTCCTCACCTGAATATGCAATCAGGTGCAATCCGGCTGGATGTGATGCACCGCAGCCATAACAATCTGGATTATGCGAACCTAGTAATGATCCAGGAGCGGGAGCTTGGGGATGGCGAGGTGGAACTGTTGCACCTGCAGGAGGGTTAATACTTAGGCCACGCGACATGCGGGTAAGGCTACCCCTTTCATATCTTGTAAGTCTAAAACCCTAACTAATTAATTTTTAGTTCAGACGGGTACTCTCTCGGAGTGAAGAAAGTTGAGAACAATCGATACAAGCAAACCATTTATTGGCCTTATTGGTTAAGTCTACTGGTTTTGCTTTTTGATTTGTCGATTGTCCTTGCGGTTTGGGCCAGCTTGGGCGAAACCGCCGCGTTAACAGCATTCGCCCTGACTATCGCTCTATCAATCTTTTTTTTCCAATTCACCGCTCTAAAGATCATGATTCAAGGTGATGAACTATTTGTAGGCCGGGCGCGAATTGAAAGAAAATACCTGGGGGAAATCTCAGTGCTAGACAAGAAAGAGATGCTCTTTCTTCGCGGCCCCGGAATAAATCCAAGTTCTTACATGGCTTTAAGATTTTGGGTTAAAGGTGGCGTAAAGATTGAGCTAAATGACTCTCGCGACCCGACACCGTATTGGTTAGTAAGCGTTAAAGACCCCGCTAATTTTGTAACGCTTATAGAAAACTAAATGCAGTCTTTGCAAACCGCTTTGGCGCCCTCGCCCTTTGCCAGCTGAGTCATGTGGTGGACCAAGAAACACTTTGAACAGGTGAATTCGTTCTCCTGTTTTGGAACGACTCGTACCGCCAACTCTTCGCCAGACAAATCGGCACCAGGTAGTTCAACGTTCTCTGCTTCTTCTTCATCGAGATCAACCTGACCTGACTGAGCCTCTGCTCGACGAGCCTTTAACTCCTCAAGGGATTCCTCATGTAACTCTTCATCCGTTTTTCGGGGCGTGTCGTAATCTGTTGCCATTGATCTCTCACCACCTATCCATTTCTTCCGACGATTCCTTTAGTTGTGCCTTAGTGATGCGGTGTTATGCGCACGGGCGGATAATGCCCAAAAGCAGCTCTGCTGTCCTGACCAACACGCGGCGTGTCGCAATTATTCCCCGAGTATTTGCTTAAAAAGTGGGTTAATCCTGTGGTTCTATTGATGAATTTTGCTGTGAACGACTTAATGCCTGTTCTCTTCGCCACTTTGCGATAGCCCCATGATTTCCCGAGAGCAAAATTTCAGGAACTTCTAATCCGCGCCAATTCGCTGGCTTTGTATAGCTTGGATATTCCAGCTCCCCGAGTTCATTATGCGACTCCTCAGCTAATGAATCGGGGTTTCCAATTACCCCCGGCAATAATCTTGTAACCGCTTCAATGATTACTAATGCCGCTACTTCTCCACCATTTAAAACATAATCCCCGATTGAAATTTCATGGACTCGGACCTGGTTTTGAGTGCGATAGAAATCAGCAACGCGGGCATCAATTCCTTCATAACGGCCACATGCAAAGATGATGTGTTTAGCGCTGGCTAATGTTTCAGCTTTTCTCTGATTGAATTTTGATCCCGCAGGGGTTAGCACAATCAGATCAACTGGCGCATCAGTTTCAGCCAATGCTGAATCAATAGCTTCGCCCCATGGCTCTGGCTTCATAACCATTCCTGCACCGCCGCCATACGGTGTGTCATCGACCGTGTGGTGATTGTCGTAAGTGAAGTCACGCAGATTAATCGCCTTGAAATCAATCAATCCTTGTTCTCGAGCTTTACCAATTAAGGAAAGATCAAGTGGGGTGAAGTATTCAGGGAAAATCGAAATCGCAGTTATCTTCATAGCAAACCTGCAAAATTAATTACCGTTAACGTTTTGCTTTCAATATCAACTTCAGGCACATATGCTCTTACGAAAGGTACTAAAACTTCTCGGTCTTCAGTTTTTACAACCAAAGTATCTTGAGCTGGAAGTTGCAGAACATCTACAACCACTCCCCACGCTTTGCCGTTTTCATCAATGATTTTGCAATCAATAATCTGTGAGATGTGAAAATCATCCTCGGTGACATTTGATTCACTGGGATCGACATCGGCAAGAAGTAAAACATTACGTAGTTTTTCAACTTCAGTTCTATCGTTGACGCCTTCAAAGGAGAGCAGCAAAGTTCCACTGTGAACTTTAAGGTCTCTTATTACAAGTGGACCCTTGTCTTGTGGCTCTGTTTCAAGTTTTGCACCAATAAAAAAACGTGCATCGGGATTATCGGTGCGAATTTCAATCGTAGCTTCGCCGCGCACTCCATGTGCGCGACCGATGCGTCCGACAACGAGTAGCACTACAAAATATGAAAGATGACAAAGCGCGATTAACGCGCTTCATCCGCCTCAATCAAATCAACGCGAACACTGCGTCCAGCTAAAGCCGAGACCACGGTGCGCAACGCTTTAGCGGTGCGACCATTTCGACCTATGACCTTGCCGATGTCCTCTGGGTGAACTCGCACCTCGAGAGTTGTTCCACGACGACCTTCTTTTTCTGAAATGACTACCTCTTCAGGGTTATCAACAATTCCCTTAACGAGATGTTCTAACGCTTCGTCAATCATCACAGTAATTACTCAGCTGAAGCTTCTGGAGTCGCTTCTGGAGTTGCCTCAGCAACTACCTCAGCTACAACCTCTTCTGAAGTCTCTACTGGTGCCGCCTCAACAACTGCATCTTGTGTGGCTGCAGTTTCAGTTATCGCTTCAGCGGCTGGCTCTGATTTCGCAGCCAACTTTTCCGCAGCGCGCTTCTTCATTGTTGTTGCGCCATCCTTAGGCTCATTCATCGCAACCTTTACCGCTGCTTCATAAGCTGCACGCTTGTCAGCGCGAACTGGAAGAGTCTTGAGTGTTCCCTCTGCTCCAGCGATTCCTTTGAACTTCTGCCAATCGCCAGTTACTTTCAAAATAGCCTCTACTGCCTCAGTTGGCTGTGCGCCACTCTTCAACCAGTGTTGTGCGCGCTCTGAATTAACTTGGATCAATGAAGGCTCTGACGCTGGTGAATAGCGACCAATCTCTTCAATCTTCAATCCGTTACGGGCTTTACGTGAATCTGCGACAACAATTCGGTAATGAGGTGTGCGGATTTTTCCGAGACGTACCAATCTAATCTTTACGGCCACGAAGGCGTTCTCCTTGCATATTCGATCGAACAATGGATTCAAACCTGAGTGGGATGCCAGGTGAAAACATCAATTCTGGTTAATGGTTGCCGGTCAAGAGGTAGAGGGCTCTTGAACAGGTGGCCAATATTGCCATGCTGGCCGGAATATGCCCAATTCTTAAGAACGGCCCTCTTCGGCAGCACGTTTAGCGGGGTTTCCTGAGCGGGATTTCTTCTTCGGGGTGGTCGCTTTGCCCGAGATTCCAGATGGTAATCCAGCTGGCATCCCCATCCCCTTTGGCAATCCCGCTGCCAAACCAGCAGGCATTCCACCGCCAGATCTCATTTGCTTCATCATTTTTGCAGCTGCCGCAAAGCGATCAACTAAGGAATTAACCTCGGTAACGCTTCGCCCACTTCCTTTCGCAATACGCGCGCGCCGCGAACCATTTAATACTTTTGGATTACGTCGCTCCTCTGGGGTCATTGATTGAACAATGGCCTGAGTCCTTACCAACTCTTTGTCATCCAGCGAATCAATCTGTTTTTTCATGGCCGCATTGTTCGCGCCAGGCAACATTCCAAGCAGCTTTGTCATAGATCCCATTTTTTTCATCGCCTGCAACTGCTCCAAGAAATCCTCAAGAGTGAACTCTTCTCCTGCAATGAACTTCTCTTCTAATCGCTTTGCGCTGGCGCCATCCATCGCTTTCTTGGCTTGCTCAGCAAGGGTTTGGATATCACCCATTCCCAAGATTCGAGAGGCCATGCGATCGGGATAGAAATAATCAAAATCTGAAAGTTTTTCACCATTTGAAACAAAGAGAATTGGCTTTCCTGTTACTTCGGCAATTGACAGCGCCGCGCCACCTTTTGCATCACCATCAAGTTTGGTTAAAACAACTCCATCAAATCCAACGCCATCTTGGAAAGCATTCGCAGTGCGAACCGCATCTTGTCCAATCATGGAATCTACGACAAAAAGTGTTTCATCTGGATTAACCGCGGCTTTGATGTCCTTGGCCTGTTGCATGAGTTCTTCATCTAGGCCAAGACGACCAGCGGTATCAATAATCACTAGGTTATAAAGTTTTTCATTTGCAAATTTCAAAGCATCTTTAGCAACTTTTACTGGATCGCCGACACCATTTCCTGGTTCAGGAGCAAAGACTGGAATCTTTAGCGAATCAGCAAGAACGGTTAATTGAGTTACCGCATTTGGTCTCTGGAGATCAGCGGCTACCAAAAGTGGCGTATTTCCATCCGCCTTTAAAAATGCCGCTAGCTTTCCGGCTAAGGTGGTTTTTCCTGATCCCTGCAAGCCGGCCAGCATGATTACTGTCGGTGGATTTTTCGCAAAACGAATTCGGCGAGCAGCGCCGCCAAGAATCGCAACCAGCTCTTGGTTGATGATGTTGTAAATCTCTTGTGATTGATTAGTGCTCTGCTTCAAATTTGGGAGTGCTGCGAGCGACTTATCTTTAACCCGCTCGAGAAAAGCATCGACTACAGATAGGGCAACATCGGCATCCAACAATGCGGTTCGTAATTCCTGGACGGTTGAATCAATATCTGACTCGGTGATTCGTCCCTTACTTCGAAGCGTCCCAAATATGCCTGAGAGCTTGCCACTCAAGGATTCGAACATGGTTGAAAGCCTACTAAAAAAGAGTAAATGTAAAAAATGGGCGGATTTGTATTCAAAACCCGCCCATTTTTAAGGTGCTGTGTTGCTTAACTGATTTAGATTGCAGTCTCCCCAGTTTCGCCAGTTCTTACCCGCACCACGTTATCAACTGATGTGGTCCATACTTTTCCATCTCCGATTGAGCCGGTTGATGCTGTCTTAACAATCAAATTGATAATCGCATCAACATCTTTATCTTCGGTGAGAATTTCCAGCCTAACTTTTTGAATTAGATCAATTGGAAACTCAGCGCCACGATAGACCTCAACATGTCCGCCCTGTCTGCCAACGCCAGATACTTCAGATACGGTCATTCCTTTTACTCCGGCAGAGCGGAGTGCTGATTTAACCTCATCAAACTTACCTGGCTTTATAATTGCGGTAATAAGTTTCATGATTAACGACCTCCCTTAAGAATTCCACCTAGTTCGTAAGCACTTTCAGCGTGCTCGGTTTGATCAACACCAATTAGCTCTTCCTCATTAGCAACTCTGAAGCCAATGGTCTTTTCAATAGCAAACCCGATGATCAGTGTTGCGACAAAGGAATATGCCATAACGAGAACTACTCCAAGGGTTTGCTTTACCAATAGCTCAGTTCCGCCCCCGTAGAACAATCCATTTAAGCCAAGTGAATTGACCGCACTTGAACCAAAGAATCCAATCGCGATACTGCCAATGATTCCGCCAACTAGGTGAACTCCAACAACATCAAGTGCATCGTCGTATCCAAGTTTGTACTTCAATCCGACAGCTAATGCGCAAACAACACCCGCGATGAAACCAATAACCACTGCTGCCCATGGAGCAACAAATGCACATGCCGGCGTAATTGCGACTAGTCCCGCGACCGCACCAGAGGCTGCGCCAAGTGTTGTTGGGTGACCATCACGTATCTTCTCTGTAAGAATCCAGCCGAGCAACGCACCGGCTGCAGCAACTTGGGTGTTAATAAATGCTAATCCGGCAGTTGCATTAGCGCCGAGTGCCGAACCGGCATTAAATCCAAACCATCCAAACCAAAGTAGACCTGCGCCGAGTAAAACTAATGGCAATGAATGTGGGCGCATCGGACTCTTCTGCCAGCCGATTCTTCGTCCCAGAACAATTGCAAGAGCCAGTGCTGCTGCTCCGGCATTGATATGTACCGCGGTTCCACCGGCAAAATCCTGCACTCCTCTTGCAGCGAGGAAGCCTGCTCCAGTTACGGTATCTCCCTCTTTATTACCGAAAGCAAATACCCAGTGCGCGACTGGAAAATAAACCACTGTTACCCAAATAGCTACAAAAATTCCCCAAGATACAAATTTGGCGCGATCTGCAATCGCTCCAGAAATTAAAGCTGGAGTAATTACGGCAAACATCAATTGGAATGCGGCAAAAACTAATAATGGAATCGGATAAACGCCACCATTATTTGCCAATTCATTTACTACATCACCTAAACCGGATAATGAAAACGCTCCGTACCATTGCGAATTAGCTTCATATCCAAAGGTAAGTTGATATCCGTAAATTACCCAAAGCACGCTGACCACTCCTAATGCCACCATCGACATCATCATCATGTTCAGAGCGCTCTTAGCTCGAACCATTCCGCCATAAAAAAAGGCCAAACCTGGTGTCATGAGCAAAACAAGTGCTGAGCTGGCTAATACCCAGGCCGTGTCACCGGCGCTGATAACTATTTCATCCATCGGGACTCTCCATAGAGATAATTAGAAGGTTCTCCTCTTTGAGACCCTTCAGCAAGATAGAGCGCAGAATGCTCCTGATCTATTACAGGATTGAATGCCTTCAGGTTTCAGTTGGGTGACAGTTTGTTCTGGCTTGTTACAGTTATGTAAAAAGCTCGGAGATGTAGTCATCGGGCTCAAATTCTTTGAAATCGCCGATGTTCTCGCCTACCCCGACAAATTTGAGTGGCACTCCTAGCTCTCGCTCGGTCGCCAAAGCGATACCGCCTTTAGTAGATCCATCAACCTTGGTAACAATCATCCCGGTCAAAGGAACACTCTCAGAAAACACTTTTGCTTGAGCAATTCCATTCTGGCCCGTAGTTCCATCTAGCACAAATAAAATTTCATTTACCGGGGTGACTTTTTCAATAACTCGTCTAACTTTGCTCAACTCGTCCATCAGATTGCTCTTGGTATGCAATCTTCCGGCAGTGTCAATAATTAGCAGATCGTAATTCTCATTTTTGGCTTTTGAAGCACCATCAAAGCAAACTGCGGCTGGATCAGAGTTATCGCTACCTTTTACTACGTCAACACCAATCCGACTACCCCAGGTGACTAGTTGATCAACCGCTGCCGCGCGAAATGTATCGGCTGCTACCAGCAAAACTTTTTTGCCTTGGGTTTTATAGAAATTTGCCAATTTAGCCGCGCTTGTTGTTTTTCCAGTTCCATTTACTCCAACAATCAAAACTGTGGTTACTTCGCCGTGATGTAATGAAATCTCTCTTGGCTTATCCGATAAGAAACTCTTTATTCGTTGCGCAACCGCATTCTCTAAATTTTCAGATTTCTCTTTTTTAACTAAATCAATAATTTCCTCTGTTGCGCCGACACCTAAATCTGATTCAATCAGAAGTTTGCGAAACTCTTCTATATCCTCAATCGAGGCACGATTTCGAGAGAACTTAGAGAGAAAGGAGCCGAATAAGCCCATAGCTAAACTGGTTCAGTCTCATTTTCACGAAGACGCTGGGAAATAACTTCAGATACACCATCGCCGCGCATTGTTACTCCATATAGAGCATCACCAATCTCCATAGTTCGTTTTTGGTGCGTAATGATGATTAACTGCGAAGCCTGTCGAAGCTCCTCCAGCACACCTAATAAGCGGCCCAAGTTTGTGTCATCAAGGGCGGCTTCAACTTCATCCATTACATAAAACGGGCTGGGGCGAGCTTTGAAAATGGCGACCAACAACGCCACCGCAGTAAGAGATCTCTCTCCACCTGAAAGCAGTGACAATCTTTTAATTCGTTTTCCAGGCGGACGAGCTTCTACATCCACTCCAGAATTCAACAAATCACTTGGGTCGGTTAGAACTAAGCGACCTTCACCGCCCGGAAATAATCTGGCAAATATCTTCTCAAACTCCCGGGCCGTATCTCTGTACGCCTCTTCGAAAATCTCTTGAACTTTGTCATCAACCTCTTTAATGATGTCGAGAAGATCTTTTTTGGATTTCTTCAAATCTTCTAGCTGTTCTGCCAAGTACTTCAAACGCTCTTCAAGAGATGAGTACTCTTCTAGCGCAAGAGGATTGATCTTTCCAAGCAAAGCCAAGGAGCGTTCAGCGCTGGCTAATCTTTTCTCTTGTTGCTCGCGAATATAAGGAATGAAGTCTCCTTGAACCAGATTTCCCTCTTCATCCTCGATAAAAGTTGGAACATCTTTGTCCGGTCCATATTCATTGAATAAAGTTTGAACATCTACACCAAACTCCTCCATTGCCTTGCCTTCAAGCTGTTCAATTCTTAAGCGCTGTTCAGCACGTGCAATTTCATCGCGGTGCACGCTCGAGGTTAATTGATCCAATTCGGTCGTTAACTCACGAACCTGCGCACGAATTGCCAAAATTTCTCCATCGCGATTGGAGCGCGCAACGTCCAATCGCTCTCGCTCTGCATTGGCGCGAGAAATTGAATTTTCAATTTGAATCAAAGCTTCATAAGCAGCATCTGCAATAGCTTGCGCCGTTACCGCGCCGCGCGCACGTGCCTCGCGTCTGGCAATGCTCTTGCTCGCTGCTTCTCTTTCATTGCGTGCCGACACCTCTAAGTCAGATGCACGTTGGGAAATGGCAGCAACTCGCTCTTCGATAGTGCGCAGTCCTAGTCTGGCTTCGACCTCAACCGCACGGGCCGTAGCAACCGAAGCGCGGAAATTTTCAACTTGGGTTAGGTCTGGCTCTTTGGGTTCTTCGCTCTTTGCAAACTCTTCCTGGGCAATTGCCAACTCCGCTTCATCATTTTTCAAAGCAGCGTTTAGCTCAGCAATGGAGTTTGAAACCCGCTCAACCTCGCTCAATCCACTTCGCACACTTTGGCCGGCTGCGCCCATCTGCTCTGCTAGTCCCGCCATCGCTGCATCTGATTCATTCAGCTTGGCTAAAGCTTGATCGTATTCGGCTTGATCGCCACGAAGTTTGCTTTCTGCGGTTGAAATCTCAAATCTGATTCGGTCGCATTCATGTGCAAATCTCTGCAGATCAATCTCGCTCTTTTCAATCATTGAAGTTATTTCAATCAAGGAAGAACGGGCTGATGAACCGCCGCTAGCCCGGCCGCGACCAACCAAGTCGCCATCACGAGTGACAGCGATCAAATTACGATTTTGTCTAATAATTTGCTCGGCTTGTTCAAGAGATTCTGCAGCAACATATCCCGCCAGAAGTTTTGGCATTACGGAGTTCAGAGTTGATGATGAAACTTTTGAAACAAGAGAGGTAAAACCTGCGGTGTTTTCATCAACCTGTGCAGTGTCGCCATCGGAGACAAAAAGAATATCGGCACTTCCAGCAGATTCTGATTTTAGGAAAGATAAAGCGGAAATTGCCTGAGAGGCATCATGCACTACCAACGCATTAGCCAGAGATCCCAAAGCTGAGGAGACCGCACTTTCCCACCCAGCTTCAACGGTAATTAAAGATGCAACACTTCCTCGAATCTCAATGCCCCGAGTATTTGTCAGCAGCGCACCGCTACCATCCTTATGTAATGTCGCTTGACGTAAAGCATCTACCTTGGCTTCTGCAGAGCTCTTCTCTTTCTCGGCTTTTGCCAATTGCGTGGTTAAATTTTCTAAATTTGATTTGGATTGGTTTAGCTGGTTTTTAGCTTTTTCAAACTCTGCATCTAAGCCAAGTTCACCAGCATCTAATCCTGCAACTTCGCTCTCTAAACGTGCAAACTCTCGCTTTGCCTCTTCGACCCGTGAATTTGCTTCACCTAAGGTCTTTTCTAGTCGAGCAATTTCAGAATGAGCACTATCAATTCGCGACTGCAGGCTCTTTATATGGCCTTCTTGTCTGGCGGTACCTTCGCGGTAGTCGGCGATCGCACGTTGAGCTGCTGCGACTCGATCATCTTCACTTTTTAATCGCGATTCAAGTTCGACCACATTTGCACTAGCGGAATTCAATTCAATTCGAGCTTGATTTAGCGAGTTCTGCAGCACCACCTCTTCACTACGAAGTGCGCGCGCCTCTTCCTCCAAACTTTCTGGATCGCGACCCAGAGCGCGAGCTTCTTCGGCTTCTTCGGCAAGAAAACGAGCACGCTCTGACGCGAGATTTTGCGTGCCGCGCAACTTCTCACGTTGTGCCGTTAAGTTGTAGTAATTATCTTGCGCCGCATTTAACTGTGGTCCTTCCACACTCGAGATTCGGTCTAATTCGACCTCTCGATTACGCAATTTATCTAGCTCTTGCTCAACGATGGAGCGTCTCTCGCGAAGCGCTGTTTCGTCAGCTACCTCTGAGGTAAGTGTCGATTTGTATGCGATTAAATCATCAGCAAGTAAGCGAAGTTTTGCGTCGCGAACATCGGCTTGAATGACCGCAGCTTTTCGTGCGACCTCCGCCTGTTTTCCAAGTGGTCGAAGTTGTCTGCGCAACTCATTTGTTAAATCTTGTACTCGGGCCATATTGCCCTGCATTGAATCTAATTTACGTAATGCTTTTTCTTTTCGCTTACGGTGTTTGAGAATTCCTGCAGCTTCTTCGATGAATCCTCGACGCTCCTCTGGGTTTGCAGTGAGGATTGCATCCAATTGTCCCTGCCCAACGATCACATGCATTTCTCGACCAATACCGCTGTCGCTTAGCAACTCCTGAATATCAAGCAATCGAGCTGACTCACCATTTATCTGATAGTCACTTTGGCCGTTTCGGAACAAAGTTCTAGAGATTGTTACCTCTGTAAAATCAATTGGCAGCGCGCCATCTGTGTTGTCGATAGTTACAGAAACCTCGGCGCGACCTAGCGGAGCCCGACCTGATGTGCCGGCAAAGATGACATCTTCCATCTTTCCGCCGCGCAAACTCTTGGCACCTTGCTCACCCATCACCCAGGACAGCGCGTCTACAACATTGCTCTTTCCTGAACCATTTGGTCCGACCACGCAGGTGATACCCGGCTCGAACTTAAGGGTGGTTGGGGCCGCAAAGGACTTAAAGCCCTTCAAGGTCATGCTCTTCAAATACACAGGCAGAACCTATCGGGTGACCTTGCGCCAACTTGGGTTTTAACCCCGCTTAACCCCGGATTTTTTGAGATTTTTCTGGCACTTGGGGCAAAAATGTGATGATCGATTACCAAAAGCAATCCGCTTTATTTGTGTACCGCACCGAGAACAAGGTTCATCCTCTTGACCATAAGCCTCAAGCTGAACCGCAAAGTACCCGCTCTCGCCATTCACATTTATGTACAGATCATCAAAGCTGGTCCCGCCCTGCTTAAGAGCTCTACTCATAACTGACTTTACCGAGCGCAATAGTTCATTTACTTCATCCGCCTTTAGCGAATTTGCCATTCGCTCCGGATGAATCCTTGCTCTCCACAATGCTTCATCGGCGTAGATATTGCCAACTCCGCTCATCACTGATTGATCAAGTAGGACTTTTTTTATGGCGCTCTTTTTCTTTTGAATTCGCGCAACTACCTCAACCTTATTGAAATCAGGATCAAAAATATCAAGTGCTATTCGGGAGTAGGAGCGCGGAATCATCTTTCCAGACTCGTAAACCAAATCATCTATGGCAACCCAGCCAAATGTTCTTTGATCGATGAATCGAATCTCTTTGCTTCTATCGCCACAATCTAATCGGACCCTTAAATGTTTTTCATCAGGTGATTTTTTTGGTTGTACCAAGAACTGTCCGCTCATTCCTAGGTGTGCAACTAGTGCAAAATCTCTATCCAATTCAAACCATAGAAATTTTCCTCGGCGATGTAGGTCCTTAATTTTCGCGCCATTAGCGGATTTAACTGGTGCAAAAGTACTAGCTCTATTCCCGCCTTTATGTACAACTTCAATACTTTTAATTTTCTTGCCTTTTACCCATGGAACAAGACCACGGCGCACAGTTTCAACTTCAGGCAACTCAGGCATATTGGAGCTTTCTAAATTGAGGGGGCTGCAGTTATTTCTTCGTACGCCAAACGAGCTGCGACTTGTTCTGCTTCACGTTTGCTTTTTCCGTGACCTGCTTTATAGGTAACTCCATTAACAACGGCAACCGCAACAAAATCTTTATCGTGATCTGGTCCAGACTCAGTAACTTTGTATTCCGGCGGCAGCCATCCAGAAGCAGCAACAATTTCTTGCAAGGCGGTCTTTCCATCTAATCCAGCCCCACGTGCGACCGCTTCTTCAATTGCAGGTGCCATCAAACGCATAACAACCTCAGTTGTTTTTGAAAAACCATGATCCAAATAAACCGCGCCAACTAACGCTTCTAGCGCATCAGCCAAAATTGAATTCTTATCTCGGCCGCCGGTTACCTCTTCGCCTTTGCCGATCTTTAATGCCGAACCTAATTGCAGCTCTCGCGCAATTGATGCAAGCGCCCTCATATTCACAATTCCAGAACGCAGTGGAGATAAACGAGACTCATCTAAATCAGGAAAACGTTCGTAAAGCGCTTCAGTGATAATCAAGCCCAGAACACTGTCGCCTAAAAACTCTAATCGTTCATTGGTAGGAAGGCCGCCAAACTCATATGCATATGAGCGGTGAGTGAGCGCAAGATTAAGAAGCTCTGGACTTACCGAAACTCCGAGCTTTTCGGTTAAAGCCAGAGACAGGATTAAACCTCTAGAACTTGACGACGGTTATAAGTACCGCAGGTTGGACACGCGGCGTGCTGCAGTTTTGGCTGTTGGCACTGGCTGCAGTTAGCGGTCGCGGCAGGAGTTGCTTTCCACTGACTACGACGAGAACGGGTGCGCGAGCGGGACATCTTTCGCTTTGGTAATGGCACGTTCGGTTCTCCTTAAACTTTAGTTAACTCTCGCTCAGTGACGAGCGCGTAAGTATCCCTCAGGCAGGCAGAGTTTGCAAAATCATCTCTAAACCAGGTCTAAACCAGGTTGATCTAGTTGAGTTGGCCTCGTTGAGCGGGGCCTACTCCGGCTTCCAGCCCGCCAAGCCGGTCCAGCGTGGATCGACGATTTCATGGCCATGATCTTCAGGTAAATCCCGCCATTTCTCACCGCACCCCGAGCACAGCCCTTCGCAATCAGCTTCACAAACCGGGTTTATCGGCATCGAGAGGATAACCGCGTCGCGTACCGGCACCTCTAAATCAGCTACGTCACCATCCAAGATAAACAAATCATCATCTGCTTCAGGATCCTCTGCAGCTCGGCTGGCATAGAGGAAAAGCTCCTGGAATCTCTGATCAATTTCCATCTCAATCTTTTCCAAGCAGCGTCCACATTCCCCTATTGCCTGTGATTTAACTTCCCCAGTAATCAATACTCCATCATCAACCGACTCAGCTTTAAAGCGCAGTTCGATCGCCGCTCCCAATGGAATCTGGAGCAAAGGCACGCCTATTGCTTCTGGGGTTGGAAAGTTCAAATCATAGGTACGCATTTCACCCGCACGACGAGGTAGCTCATGCAGGTTAACCTTAAAAGGTGATTGCGTTTTTGAATTCATAAATCTATTTTGCTCAATCCGCTAATTGCGAAAGAACATCTTTATCACTAGCGCCGGCCAACCTATCGCGTCCGCGATTTACCGCTTCAAGTGTCTTGTTAAGAATTACCTCTAATGTCGCAAGTCGGGAATCAATATACGCATCAACTTCTTCACGTTCTTTTTCTACTCTTAAATGCGCCTCTTCTATCAATCGAGCAGACTCTTCTCTAGCCGCAGCAACGATTGCAGTTTGTTCGACCATGCGCGCAACCTCTTCTCGTGCATGTACCACGAGTTGTTCGGCGCTTTGTCTTCCCTCTTCAATAATTCCTTCACGATTTGCTAGCAACTTTTGTGCACTTGCAAGATCATTTGGTAACGCTTGATTAATCTCCTCCAGAATTCCCAGAAGTTCGCCACGATGCACTACGCAAGATGCCGATAGCGGAACCGCTCGGGCCTCATTAACCATAGTTATTGCTGACTGGAGTTTTTCGATAGCTTCCATTTTCGATATCTCCCTACCCCTGTGATTTCTCGGTTAATTTTTGAAGAACCTTATTTGGCACCAAGTTTGAAACATCTCCCCCGTATCGTGCAATCTCTCGCACCAAGGAGGAGGACAAAAAGGAATAAGCAGGTTTTGTTGCCATCAATAAAGTATCCACACCTTTGAGCTGTAAATTCATCTGTGCCATCTGAAGCTCGTAATCAAAATCGCTGACAGCTCGAAGCCCCTTAACAATCGCTGCAATCTCATGAGCTCGGCAATAGTCAACTAACAAACCGCTCCAGGTATCTACTTTCACATTCTTTAGATGTTTTGTGGCGTCAGAGATCATTTCGACCCGCTCATCAATTGTGAACAAACCGGTCTTGCTGTTGTTTACGAGCACCGCAATAACAACTTCATCAAACAATCCACTGGCCCGCTCTATTACATCAAGGTGACCATTTGTGATGGGGTCAAAGGACCCAGGGCATACAGCTTTTTTCACAGGAGAACGCTAACACGCAAGCGTAGAGACCCCGCATATAAAGGACCGGGGAAAAATCTGAATTATGCGGTGGGCTCTGCGTAAATAATCATCGCAGCACCATATTTACGCTGCTTAACTTCTTGCAACCCGGTCGGCCAATTTAAGGGACGAGATTTAGCGTCACGCTCAATTGCAATAACTGAAGAAGGCTTTAGAAATCCATTTCTCAACAAAGCATCCATGGTCTTTTCAATTTCATTATTCGGTAAATCGTAAGGCGGATCTACAAAAACTACATCAAACTTTAAATCAGCACCTTTTTCTAGAAACTTCCCAACTGAACTCGTGAATACGTTATAGGTGCCTACGCCTGAAATATTTTGCAGTAATTCCAAATTCTGTCTTGTAACCGCAGTTGCCTTTTCATCATTATCAACTGAATAAACAATAGCCGCGCCGCGCGATAGCGCTTCGGCACCAACCGCACCCGATCCGCAATACAAATCAAGAAAGTTCAAATCACTCATGGAGCCAAACTCAGATTCGAGTGATGAAAACAAAGCTTCGCGCGCTCTGTCTGAGGTAGGACGAGTTGCACCGATGGGAGAAATTAGATTTCTTCCTTTAGCCATTCCAGCAATAATTCTCATTAACGTTTCTCCAAATACGAAGCTCGCTCTTCCTGGCGCAACTTATCAATTTCTCCTCGAAGTTGAGGCAATTTCGACAGGTCTGGATCTTTCTGTGTGATGGAGTCAGCTACTTCACGTGCTTTTAAGATTAACGCTTCATCTCTGATAACTCGCAATAATCGTAAATGCGAACGAACGCCAGATTGAGCAGACCCAAGAACATCGCCTTCTCTTCTCTGTTCTAGGTCTAATCGACTTAACTCAAAGCCATCGGTCGTTGCGGCAACCGCATTTAACCGCGCCATGGCATCGCTTTCCTCTGCAGAGTTTGTTACGAGAAGACACAAACCTGGGGTTGTTCCACGACCAACTCGACCTCGCAACTGATGCAGCTGGGAAACGCCAAACCTATCGGCATCCATAATCACCATCATTGAAGCGTTCGGAACATCAACGCCAACCTCAATAACTGTGGTTGTGACTAAAACATCCAAAGATCCAGCGGCGAAATTATTCATAATCGCCTCTTTTTCTTCGGCTCTTAGTCGCCCGTGCAACTTTGCCATTCGTAGTCCTTTAAGCGGACCTGCTTCTAATTGCGGATGCAAATCCTCAACTGAGCTCATAGGAGTTGCAGCAACTTTTTCATCTTCATCACTTAACGCACGTGCCATGGCCAACTCTTCAGGTGTTAAACCAAATCGCTGCAAATCAGATTCATCGTTAGCGGAAATTCGCGGCGCCACTATGTAAACCTGATGACCGTTCTTAACCTCTTCAACCACTCGTTGCCAAGCACGTTGTAGATGTTGAGGTTTTGAAATCGCAGGCACGACATGTGTTGTAATTGGAGATCTGCCAAGTGGTAGTTCTCGAAGTGTGGATACATCTAAATCACCAAAAATTGTCATCGCAACAGTTCGCGGAATCGGGGTCGCAGTCATAACCAAAACATGCGGCGGTTGTGTTGCCTTACTTCTAAGCGCATCACGTTGCTCCACGCCAAAACGGTGCTGCTCATCTACAACTACTAATCCAAGATCTTCAAACTCAACACCTTCGCTAAGTAAGGCATGGGTACCAACAACAATTCCGATGTTTCCTGATGCAATCGCACCGTGCATCTCTTTTTTCTCAGCTAATGAAAGTGATCCGGTCAATAAACCAATCTGCGTACCTTGAGAGCTGCCTCCCAGCATGCCTCCTTCAGCTAATTCGCCCAATAGTTTTTTGAAGTTTTGATAATGCTGCATTGCTAGAACTTCAGTTGGCGCCAAAAGCGCGGCCTGGCCACCGGAATCAACAACCGCCAACATGGCACGCAGAGCGATAATGGTTTTTCCTGAACCTACATCGCCTTGCAGCAATCGATACATCGGGTGACTACTGGATAAATCCGCTGCTATCTCATTCCATACCTGCTTCTGTCCGGCAGTCAGCTCAAATGGCAAACGCTGATCAAAAGCAGCCAAAATTCCATCATTTTTCGGGGTTCTATGTTTAGTTGTCGCCGCACGTAATTCAATTCGTCGGAGTGACAAAAATAATTGCATTAACAAGGCTTCATCGAAAGTTAATCTTTCACGGGCACGATCTGCAGCTTCTGCGCTGGTTGGCTCGTGCACCTCTTTCAGCGCAGTCATAAGATTCGGATAGTTCAGCTGCTCCAAAATTTCATTTGGCACATAATCGACAAGATTTTCTAAAGCTGCCAAGGCTAAGCGAACACATTGCGCAATCTTCCAAGAAGGAAGTTTTGATGTTGCTGGATATACCGGCAAAAATTTCCCGGCAAAATCCCCAATGGCTGCATCAACATCATCGCCTTCAGGAATCAGAAGATAATCTGGATGAGCTAACTGTCTTTTCCCTTTGAATACTCCTACCTTGCCGGCAAATAATCCTTGTCGTCCTTCACGTAAATCTTTCTCACGCCAAGCTTGATTGAAAAAGGTAAGAGTTAACTTCGCCCTTCCGTCGGTAACTATGGTTTCAACAATTACACCTTTACGACCCGGAATTCGGCGCACCTTAGTGCTCTCAACTTTGGCGAAAATTGTCGCCTCTTCACCTTCTCGCAGACTCTCGAAATCACTTAGCTCACCGCGCACTACATATCTTCGCGGGTAATGACGTAACAAATCCCCGATGGTTGAGATGTTCAGTTGATCGTCTAAGACTTTGGCCGTCTTATCCCCAACGACTGAAACCAGTCGTGTTTCCAAGGTCGCCATGCTTCATTCTCTCCAAATTACTACGGGCAAGGGCGGATATTCGGTTGAGTTTCCAGCAAGCTCAATGCTCGAATTGGCGCTCCGAGCCGTTTTGCGGCTAGTCTTGCGCCCCTCGGCAGCATCACCGCCCGGGGCAGGAAAATTCTCAGTTATATCTTCAAGGAGTACGAACGTGGCATCTGTATGCGATATCTGTGGCAAGGGACCAAGCTTTGGTAACAACGTGTCACACTCAAACCGTCGTACCCGTCGCCGTTGGAATCCAAATATCCAGCGCATCCGTACTTTGGTAAATGGTTACACCAAGCGCCAGAATGTCTGCACCTCCTGCCTAAAGGCTGGAAAGGTCGCGCGCTAGTTTCCAAACTAACTTAAGTTTGTAACTCTTTTTTTCAAGTTACCAGCGATGCTGGAAACCCCCATCATTGCTCGCTACTTTTTTTCCATCCAGGTAAACACCGCTACCTGATAAAGCTCTACCAATTACCGAAAATCCGGCTATCGGTTCTGGTCCAGTAACTAGCAAAACATGATCCTCGCCGCCACGAAGAATCCAATTCATCACTAACTCACTATGGTCTAAATCTTCTTTCGAGTTATGGATGATCTGCGCCGCTAGCTCCTGCAACTCATCGAAATCTGTAATCTCTTGAATCAATCTCGATTCTAATTCAAATGCTAGCCCGCTGGAGTCAGCGATATTCGCAGCATCAATCAATAAACCATCACTCGTGTCGGTGGCTGAGTTAACTTTGGAGAAACAACTTTGATATTTTTCATAATCAATTTGTGGCGCACAATGTAATTTAATGGCTTTTTGCGCCAGCAATGTAGAAACAAATGAGTTTTCTAATGCCAACAAACCAGCAGCGGACCATCCCGTTAGATTTGAAATCATGACATAGTCATTGGACTTTGCCCCAGATCTTGATACCGCCGCATTTGTTTCCCCTATTGCGGTAATTGAAATAATCAGTTTCTCTGAGCTCGACAGATCACCGCCGATGACCTTTGCTCCAACTTTTTTGCACTCCGAATAAATACCTTTTGCTAAATCCTCTAATCGAACTAAGAAATGGCTCGGGAAAGCGACCGATACAAGCAGGTATTTGGGCCAACCCCCCATTGCGCATATATCTGCCAAATTAGCCGCAGTTATTTTGGTGCCAATTTCTTCAGCGCTGCTCCAATTTGAACGAAAATGAACATCCTCTACCGAGATATCTGTGGAGACCACTATCTGGGAATCTTTGACTTTAAAGACCGCTCCATCATCCCCGTTAGGAATTAGCAGCTCTGGCAAATTTGGAGTTTGATCAAAAATGGCGCGCACCCGGTTTAGAACCTCACGTTCATTCATGATCACCCTCCTATCTTTGCAGTAGACGCTTTATGGCTCTAGCCTAAATCAAGCTATCCAAATACGATTGAAAGCGTCATAATTGCCCATAACACTCAACGTTGAGGTTGTGAAAGAGTCACATCAGACTCACTAGTTGAAACGGAAAAAGCATGTCGATTCAGGCATACATCTTGATTCAAACCGAAGTGGGAAAAGCAACGAGCGTAACCAAAGCGGTAACTGCGATTGCTGGTGTAACCATCGCAGAGGGAGTTACTGGCCCTTATGACGTAATCATGCGCGCAGAGGCGGCAAACATGGAAGAGCTAGGCAAAACGGTTCTTTCAAAGGTGCAAGCAGTTCCCGGAATTACCCGTACTCTCACCTGTCCGGTTACCTCGATTTAACTAACCAAAAATTCAGCGGACCACATTGCGTGGTCTGCGAAGCGCAGATTCGCAAAGTTGAGTAATTATTTCGGTGTAGCTTTTACCGGAAGCCTGCCACAACATTGGAAATACAGAGGTTGAGGTAAACCCCGGCATGGTATTTAACTCATTAATGATGATTTCATTTTCAGCTGTTAAAAAGAAATCCACTCGGGCCAGACCTTCACAACCCAAAGCCTCGAAGGCGGTAATTGCATAACCGCTGATTTTTTCAGCAACGTCGGCAGGAATGTTGGCTGGGACATCAAAGGTAGTTGAACCATCCAAATACTTTGCTTCGAAATCGTAAAACTCATGAGGCTCATGTACCCGAATTTCGCCAATCACTGAAGCGTGAGCCTTGCCTTCAATCTCTAATACAGCGCATTCAACTTCGCGTCCCTGAATTGCTACCTCGACCATGGCTCGTGGATCATGCTCGTGGGCTGCTGCAATCGCCGCCGCAATTTCACTTTGATTTTTAACTTTGGTCGTTCCCCTACTTGATCCACTTCTTGCTGGTTTAACAAAGAGTGGGAAACCCAATGCTGATATTTTTGCAATCTCTAGCTCTTTGTTTGCATTCCAATCTCGCTCATGAACCGTTATTCCATCCGCCACTTTTAACCCAAAATCCGCAAAAATCGGCTTAGCAAAACTCTTATCCATCGCGACAGCTGAGGCCAAAACCCCAGAGCCCACATATGCAATATCGGACATCTCAAACAGACCTTGTACGGTGCCATCTTCACCGTAAGCGCCATGCAAAAGTGGAAAGGCTAAATCAACCCCTAGATCAGAGATATTAACCGGCTTTTTTCCTTTTGAAATAAAAGGCAATCCATCTGATCCCATTTCAAAATCATCTGCTGAATCAAGTTCAAACCATTGGCCTGATTGGCTAATTCCGATCAGCAAAGGTTCAAATTTATCTTTATCAATTGCCCCTAGAACTCCTCGGGCAGAAATGCATGAGATTTGATGTTCGCTGCTTCTTCCACCGCAGATGATTGCCACGCGAGTTTTACTCATTGGTGATCAATCTCCGCTCCCGTGTGGACCTGCATTAGATTTCGGATTGCTTGCTCAGGAGTAATGTTATTACTTACCACCTCGTAAACCGCTTCCATAATTGGTGCTTCTACTCCAACTAAATGAGCCAGATCTACCACCGCTTTCGCAGTTGAAACACCTTCAACTGTCGATGAAACCTGTGTTTGCGCGCTTTGCATGGAGCCGGTTCTTCCTAAGGCCTCACCAAATGAACGGTTACGTGAGAGCGGCGAACCGCAGGTCGCGAGCAAATCTCCAACTCCTGCGAGGCCAACAAAGGTAAGTGGCATCGCTCCACGGGCCATTCCTAATCGGGTAACTTCATTTAAACCACGGGTAATAACAAGTGATTGGGTGTTTTCGCCAAACCCCATTCCTATTGCCATGCCAACAGCTAGCGCGATCACATTCTTGGCCGCACCGGCTAACTCACATCCCACAACATCATTTGAGGTGTAAACCCGGAAGTATGGAGCGCTAAAAGTGCTGGCCGTTAGCTCCGCTAACTCTTGTGAAACTGAGGCTGCAACTGCGCCAGCAGGTTGGCGCAAAACCACCTCGCGAGCCAAATTCGGTCCGGTAAGGATTGCTAATTTTTCATCTGGAATATCAATTACCTGCTGAATTACTTCGGTCATACGAAGTTGGGTTGATACCTCAATGCCTTTTAATGTGGAAACAATCGGAACCTCTTTTTTGAACAATCCCCGCCATTGCTGCAAATTTTCCCGTAGCGATTGCGCCGGCACCGCTAAAACCAACATCTCTGCATGATCAAAAGTTTCTTCAATTTTGGATGTAGCTCGCAAAGAACTAGGCAGTTCTACATTTGGCAAAGATTTTGAGTTGCGATGATGCAGGTTTACTTCTTCTACAACATCATTGTTTCTACCCCAAAGCAAAACATCATTACCGGCATCGCACAAAACTTGCGCTAAAGCAGTTCCCCATTGACCAGAGCCCAATAATGAAATCTTCATTACTTCTTCTTTTTTGCTTTCTTGTAATTTCCAATTCTTGGTAAATCTGATTTCTTGGGATCAAAACGTTCTTTAGGAGCGCTCTCGCCCCGCAAAATCTCGAGCAGTTTTGTTATTTCATCCATAACAAAATCTGCGACCTCTTCAATTGCCTGTGGGTCATGCTCTTTGCCGCGCCACTTTTCAAGATTTAATGGCTCTCCCATTAATACTGAAACTTTGGTTCTCGGAAACAGATGCAATTTTTTGCTATAGGGCGGTAATACTTTCTCCGGCCCCCAAGATGCACATGGGTAAATTGGAGCGCCGGTAATCAGCGCCAATCTTGCAACCCCGGTCTTACCTCTCATCGGCCAAAGATTTTCATCTCGCGTTAATGTTCCTTCCGGATAAACACCTAACAAGTGACCGGCTTTTAAAACTGCAATGGCATGTTCGAGACCTTTGACCGCATCTTTCGATTCTCTAGATACAGGGATTTGACCCGCGCCACGAATCACGCGACCAATAAGCGGAACTTTGAAGACGGATTCTTTTCCTAAATACCTCGGGGCTCTGCCATTGTTGTAAAGAAAATGGGTAAAGGTAAGCGGATCTACATACGAGAGATGGTTGCAAACCACAATTGCGGCGCCGCTCTTGGGCAGATTTTCTGCGCCGCGCCAATCCTTTTTAATCAAAAGGTTGAGAATTGGCCGCATAACTGTTGCACCAAAGCGGAACCAAGCATTTGAGCCAAGCGGATATCCAGTTGGTGGATCGTAAGAAACTCTGGATTCCCCTGGTTTATTAGATGCGTTGTTGGCTGCGCTCATAGTTGAAGCCTAGGACAGAAAAATAGGGGCCACGCTTAACTGCGTGACCCCTACTTATCAGTAATTTATTTCTTCTTGCCCTTCTTAGCTGCCTTCTTTACAACCTTCTTCGCAGCCTTCTTTGCAACCTTCTTAGGTGCCTTCTTTGCTGCTTTCTTGGCGACAGGCTTAGCCGCTGGCTTTGCAACCACGACTGGCTTTGGAGCTGGACCCAACTTGCGTGCGCCAGAAACAACTTCCTTAAGCGCCTTAGCTGGGAGGAAGCGAACCTTCTTGCTCGCCTTGATTTGAATGGTTTCGCCGGTGAAAGGGTTACGGCCCTTACGTGCCTTGCGATCTACCTTCTTAAACTTTCCAAAATCGTTGATGGTTACATCTTCGCCCTTTTGGATGTTGCGCACGATGGAATCGAAAACGATTTCAACAGCGTGTGCTGCCTCTTTCTTGCTTCCGTTGAAGTGTGGAGCCAACGAAGCAATGAACTGGGTCTTGTTCATTTAATCCCCTTATTTACGCGTAAAGTTAAGCGTTTGCTTAACCTGCTGAGAAATTTACGCATATAAATCAAGGTTTTAGCGCAACAAGGTCGGTGTGTCGCAATAATTCACAATTTACGAGGCAGCAAAAAACACTGTTTTTATGCGTAAAAAACCCTCAATTAAAGGTTGAGAGTCGGAGAAAAATCTCTCTTATGACAAAACAGGGAGCGTTTTTGGCTTGAATTTGGCTCGTTTTTGCTCAAACTGCTCGACATCGGAGAGATTTCTCATCGTTAAACCGATGTCATCAAGGCCTTCCATCAATCTCCAACGGGTGTAGTCATCTAAATCAAAGCTGACTGAATGACCTTCATAGGAAACTGTTTTGCTCTCAAGGTCGACAGAGATAGACAAAGCGGGGTTTTTCTCAATTGCGCCCCAAAGCGCCTCCACCTCGGATTGCGGCAATATGACGGTGAGCAATCCACCTTTTAGGGAGTTGCCACGGAAAATATCGGCAAAACGGCTGGAAATAACAACTTTGAAACCATAATTTTGCAGGGCCCAAACTGCATGCTCGCGAGATGAACCAGTTCCGAAATCAACTCCGGCCACCAAAATGGTGGCTTTTGAATACTCTGGTTTATTCAATACAAAATCAGGATCTGAGCGCCAGGCTGCAAATAAACCGTCTTCAAAACCCGAACGAGTAACTCGCTTTAAATAGACCGCTGGAATTATCTGATCGGTATCAACATTGCTGCGACGAAGCGGAATTCCGGTTCCAGTATGAGAAATAAATTTTTCCATTTTTGCTCTCCTATAAATCCGCTGGTGATGAAAGAGTTCCCCGAATTGCGGTTGCTGCTGCAACAAGTGGACTTACCAAATGAGTTCTTCCACCTTTGCCTTGCCGACCTTCGAAATTGCGGTTGCTGGTAGATGCAGATCGCTCCCCTGGTTGAAGTTGATCTGGATTCATACCCAAGCACATTGAGCAACCAGCGCTTCTCCATTCCGCACCTGCAGCTAAAAAGATCTGATCTAATCCTTCAGCTTCAGCTTGTAATCTAACTCGAGCAGAGCCCGGTACAACCATCATTCTGGTGTTTGCTGCAACTTTGTTGCCCTTAATAATTGCTGCTGCTGCACGTAAATCTTCGATGCGACCATTGGTGCAGGAACCCAAAAACACAGTATCAATCTTTATCTTTTTCATCGGGGTACCAGCCTGCAAATCCATATAAACCAGCGCTCGCTCCGCGGCGGTGCGCTCCTCTGGGTCGGTAAATTCTTGCGGGTTTGGTACCGAATCATTTAGTGGAATTCCCTGTCCTGGGTTGGTTCCCCAGGTTACAAATGGCGATAGTTCATCGGCATTTAGGTAGATTTCCTTATCAAACACCGCATCATCATCACTCTTGAGAGTCTTCCAATATGCAACAGCGGCATCCCACTCTTCACCTTGAGGCGCATGAGGTCGGCCTTGAATGTAATCAAAGGTAGTTTGGTCTGGAGCGATTAGTCCGGCTCGCGCACCAGCTTCAATCGACATATTACAAATTGTCATTCGCGCTTCCATAGAAAGTGCACGGATTGCGCTTCCACGATACTCAAGAACATAGCCTTGCCCGCCACCAGTACTAATTTTCGCAATGATTGCCAAAATAATGTCTTTGCTGGTTACCCCTGGCTTCAAAGAACCTTCAACATTGATGGCCATTGTTTTTGGCTTTGCCAAAGGAAGTGTTTGAGTGGCTAAAACATGCTCAACTTCGCTGGTTCCAATTCCAAAAGCAAGCGCACCAAAGGCGCCGTGAGTTGAGGTGTGCGAATCTCCGCAAACAATTGTCATGCCTGGTTGAGTAAGGCCAAGCTGTGGTCCAACAACATGAACGATTCCTTGCTCAACATCACCCAATGAATGGATGCGAACACCGAACTCTTTACAGTTGTTGCGCAAGGTATCAACCTGCAATTTCGACACTGGGTCGGCAATTGGCTTATCGATATTCAAGGTTGGAACATTGTGATCTTCAGTCGCCAAAGTCAGATCAGGACGTCGCACTTTTCTTCCACTTAGGCGCAATCCATCAAACGCTTGTGGGCTAGTTACCTCGTGAATTAGATGCAGATCGATGTACAAAAGATCTGGCTCGCCCGCAGTCCTGCGGACAACATGATCTTCCCAAACCTTCTCGGCAAGTGTTTTTCCCATGATGACTTTTCGTACCCCTCGTCGCACAACTACTGTCATTTGCTTCTCAAATGATGAGATGGCAGTATTAGATTATGGACAAGAAGAATAGCGGAGTCGGCGTATTAGATAAAGCCGTAAGGATTCTGGGGGTTTTAGAGTCCGGACCACACTCCCTTTCCGAACTTGTTGCTGCCACCAAGATCGCCCGTCCAACCGCGCATCGATTGGCTGTAGCGCTAGAACATCATCGCTTGGTTGCACGTGATTTGAATGGCCGATTTATCTTGGGACCAAGATCTGGAGAGCTTTCGGCTTCGGCCGGTGAGGATCGACTATTGGCTGCGGCTGCGCCAGCACTTACTGCGTTACGAGATGCAACGGGTGAAAGTGCGCAGCTTTATCGCAGACAAGGCGATATGAGAATTTGTGTTGCAGCAGCTGAACGTTTATCAGGTCTGCGCGATTCAGTGCCAGTTGGAGCATCACTAACTATGAATGCCGGTTCTGCTGCTCAAATTCTTCTTGCTTGGGAAGATGCAGATAAATTGCATCGTGCATTAACAAATGCCAGATTTAATGCTGCTGCACTTTCTGCAGTACGACGACGTGGGTGGGCGCAAAGTGTTGGTGAACGAGAGCCTGGAGTTGCATCAGTTTCCGCACCTGTGCGCGGTCCAAATAATCGTGTGATTGCAGCGGTAAGTATCAGCGGTCCGATTGAAAGATTGGGAAGACAGCCAGGAAGAATGCATGCTGCAGCTGTAGTGGCTACTGCGATGAAGTTAAGTGAATTTATTGCAAAGAAAAATTAATTCAAAAAATAATTAAATAACGAGACTGGCAGCCCCGAAGGGATTCGAACCCTCGTAGCTGGCTTGAGAAGCCAGAGTCCTAGGCCACTAGACGACGGGGCCAGATCTCGTTTTCTATTTAGTTTTTGCTGGGGTACCAGGACTCGAACCTAGACAAGCTGAACCAGAATCAGCTGGGCTGCCAATTACCCCATACCCCAAAAGCACAACCAAATTTCGCAAAGCTCGAAAAGCGGCTGAATGAGCGCCCAAGAATACCCCGAAATTGAGGCTCTAACGCACCGCTGCTTTCAATCTGGCAATCGAACGATCTTTACCCAGTAGCTCCATGGATTCAAACAGTGGCGGAGAAATATGGCTTCCAGTAACAGCTATGCGTACCGGCCCGAATGCGACTCTGGGCTTAAGCCCAAGCTCATCGAGAAGTGCAGCGCGTAGCTTTGCTTCGATTTGATCATGCTTCCATTCATTAAGGCCAGCCAAAACTTCAAGTGCCTTAGCGATGACATGTTGTGAAGGCTCCTCTGAAATTTTCTGAGCCGATTCAGCTTCAAACTCAACCTGGTCGACAAACAAAAACTTCAACATTGCGGTTACTTCATTCATTCGGGCAATACGTTCTTGAATAATTGGCAAAGCCGACTTCACAACTTCAATCTCATTTTCTGTTCCGGTGATAACGCCATCCTTCAACAAAAATGGCAGTGCCCGTGAAAGGAAGTCCTCGATTGTTAAGGCTCGAATCTTGTCGCCGTTAATGGCCTCAAGTTTTTTCATATCGAATCTCGCCGGAGAGCTATTTACTCGCTCGACGGTAAACAGCTCAACCAACTCCTGCATCGAGATGTTTTCGCGATCATCTCCGGGTGACCAACCTAAAAGAGCAAGATAATTGCAAATCGCCTCCGGCAGAAAACCTTGTTCGCGATACCAAGCAATTGATACCTCTCCATTTCGTTTAGACAACTTGGCATTGTCCTGTCCCATCACAAATGGCAGGTGAGCAAAAAGTGGATAATCCTCTGGCTTTACATTCATTGCTTGATAAACCCTGATTTGTCTCGGGGTTGATGAGAGAAGATCCTCACCACGAAGCACATGAGTTATCTTCATTAATACATCATCGACCGCAACAGCCAAGGTATACAAAGGCGAGCCATCTGCACGCATCAAAACGAAATCTGGAACATACTTATGCTCGAATACAACTTCGCCACGAATCAAATCGTTAAAACGAGTTTCTCCATCAGGCATGCGCATTCGAATAACTGGTTTGCGACCTTGAGCCTCAAATTCTGCGATTTCCGCGGCGGAAAGCGAGCGGCATTTTCCATCATAACCAGGAGCCTGATTTAGCTCGCGTTGTTTTTCTCTTCTAGCCTCTAACTCCTCAGTTGAGCAATAACAGTTATATGCATCGCCGTTTTTCAAGAATGTTTGTGCCCATTGAGTATAAATATCTAATCTCTGAGATTGTAAATACGGGCCGTACTGACCCCCAACTTCCGGTCCTTCATCCCATTGCAAACCCAGCCAACGTAATGTTTCAATCGCGCGGGCGATATATTCATCTGTTACCCGCTCGCGATCGGTATCTTCAATTCTAAATATTAATTTGCCGCCAGTGTGACGGGCATAAGCCCAATCAAACAGCGCAGTCCGGATATTTCCAACATGCAAATCACCTGTAGGAGATGGCGCGAATCGAACTCGAACCTCTTTTGCTGAGTTATTAACCACGAGCTGACACCCTATTCTTCAAGGAACCAAGACCTTCAATTGAAACTAATACTTCTCCCCCGGGATTCATGGGACCAATTCCGGCTGGAGTGCCGGTAAGAATCACATCGCCCGGCAACAATGTCATCACCTTGGTTACGAATTCAATTATGAATGGCACATCAAAAACCATGTCAGATAGTGGAGCTGATTGCTTTAAAACTCCATCTACATGAGCTGTAACTAACTGACCTGCTGGTTTGAAATCTGTATCAATCCAAGGACCAAGTGGGCAAAAAGTGTCAAAACCTTTAGCCCTACTCCACTGCCCATCTTTCTTCTGTAAATCTCTAGCGGTTACATCATTGGCCAATGTGTATCCGAAAATGACATCTGCTGCTTTTTCTCGGGGAACCTCTTTGCAAATTTTTGAAATCACAACCGCTAGCTCGGCTTCGTGATCAATTCGCTCGCTGGTTGAGGGCCATTGAATAATCTCATTTGGACCAATTACCGAAGTGTTGGGTTTGATAAAAATAATTGGCTCTTCCGGGACCTCTCCGCCCATTTCCGTCGCATGATCCGCATAATTCTTTCCCACACAAACCACCTTGCTGCGCGGAATTACGGGAGCTAAAAGTCGCACCTCATCTAATGCAAAGGTTTCATCTTCTTTGAAAACACCGGCATAGAGCGGGTCACTCGCAATTGCGCGGATAGTGCTCTCATCCTCCATGACGCCAAAATGTGGATCAGTTCCAATTTTGGAGCCGGCCGGTGGAGCAAATCTAACGATGCGCATTGGGATACTTTAAACCTCTTCCAACTTTTCTTTTAACTTACCTTCTGGCTCAACCTTGTTGGTTTCATTATCAAGCAGGAATGTTGCGATTCTATGGCGACGGCCAACTGGTCGCTCTGCAGTTATCTGCCAACCATGCAAATTAACCGTACTGCCCGGAATTGGAACTCGACCCAGAACTTTAGCCATGTAGCCACCGACCGTATCGACATCCTCTAGCTCCTCAGCGCTGAGATTCAAATCGAGATGATCTGCTAGATCTTCCAGGTGCAGACGAGCAGAGACCCTTGCCTGCTTGTCATTAATCCATTCAATTTCTTCAACATCATCATCATATTCATCTGCAATTTCGCCGACGATTTCCTCGAGAATATCCTCGATGGTGATTAATCCAGCGGTTCCGCCGTATTCATCGACTACAACCGCTAAGTGAATTTGATTACGCTGCATTTCCTTCAACAACTCCGAAGCGGTTTTGGTTTCAGGAATAAAGGTCGCCTTTCGCAAATGCTCCTTTACTAATTCAGTTTGCTCAGCCTCTCGATACTCATGGGTACGTCGCGCTAAATCTTTAACATAGGCGATTCCCAAAATGTCATCTAGATTTTCACCAATAACTGGAATGCGAGTGAATCCGGAGCGCAAAGCAAGTGATAAACCTTGCCGCAGATTTTTGCTGCCTTCAATCCAAACCATTTCAGTACGTGGAACCATCAACTCACGAACCAAAGTGTCACCAAGTTCAAAAACAGAATGAATCATTTCATGTTCAGATTCTTCAACGAGGCCACGTTCATGCGCCTGATCGACGAGATCTCTTAGCTCTGCCTCATTTGCAAATGGACCACTCTTAAAGCCTTTGCCCGGTGTTAATGCATTGCCAATCGCAATCAGTAACGCCGTTATTGGCCCAAGAACCGTAGACATTATGACCGCCACGACACAAGCAGGGACAATCCATTTACCAGCATGTTGCTTGCCAAGAGTTCTTGGCCCCACTCCCACTACGACATAGGAAAGCACCAACATAATTCCGACCGCAGCCGACATCGCGGTGATTACCGAACCAAACAGATCAACAAACGCCTCCGCCACTATTACTGTTGCGGTTAATTCGCAGGCTTTCCTGACAAACAAAACAACATTCAAATAACGGGCTGGCTCTTTGATTACCCGTTGTACCCAAGCTGCGGCGCGCGAAGATTTAAGCTCTAGCTCTTCTATAAAGACTCTCGAAATAGAGTTGATAGCAGACTCGGAACCGGCCAGAAAACCCGCAAAGAGCAAAAGGGTCAACACCAGAAGTGTTGTATTTAGGCTCATTGTTGTGATCTCCATTCGCTTAAGTATTTATCCTGCAGGTCAAACATAAACGCTTTTTCCTCGGCTTCTCTATGGTCATATCCGACCAGATGTAAAACACCATGCACAGTTAATAACTCCAACTCCTGTTGCAGCGAGTGGCCGAGCTGCGCCGCCTGGCGCGCCGCAAAATCTGGGCACAAAATAATGTCGCCCAACATTCCCGGTCCTGTATTTGCCGAGTTCGGTCTAACTTCATCCATTGGAAATGAGAGAACATCTGTGGATCCTGGTTCATCCATCCAACGAACATGCAAAGCGGTCATTTCATCTTCATCCACTAATGAGATGCTCAATTCGCACTCTTGATGTAGATCGAGTTGTTGCATCGCATGATTAGCGACGGAGACAAGGCGTTCTTGTTCACAGTTCGAGTCGGTGAGATTAGTTATCTCTATATTCATAGCAACTTAACTTTCCGCAGCGGAAGTTAGTTATCGATCACTCCTTAAGGAACGTGGTCTATTTATGCGTCTGCCAGCCCTATTTCCTTCGGCAGACGAATCAAATTTGCCATACGCATCAACGATTTCACTTACGAGTCTGTGTCGCACTACATCTTCGGAGGTGAGATCCATAAATGAAATATCGGAAATTCCCTCCAAGATATCTCTGACAATTCCCAGGCCAGATTCTTGATGAGAAGGTAAATCAATTTGCGTGATATCTCCAGTGACCACCATCTTGGATCCAAAACCAAGTCGGGTCAAAAACATTTTCATCTGTTCAGGCGAAGTATTTTGAGCTTCATCAAGAATGATGAAGGAATCATTCAAGGTGCGGCCTCTCATGTATGCCAAAGGAGCAACTTCTATGGTCCCTGAGGACATTAGTCTTGGTATCGCCTCTGGATCCAACATGTCATGCAAGGCGTCAAACAAGGGCCTTAGGTAAGGATCGATTTTTTCGTGGAGTGTTCCAGGCAAAAATCCGAGACGCTCGCCGGCTTCAACCGCAGGTCGAGTCAAAATAATTCGATTAATCTGTTTCGATTGCAAAGCCTGAACCGCTTTTGCCATCGCCAAATAAGTCTTGCCAGTTCCTGCAGGTCCAATTCCAAATGTGACAGTGTGCTTGTCAATTGCTTCGACATATCGTTTTTGATTGGAGGTTTTCGGACGAATAGTCTTTCCGCGATTGCTCAAAATGTTTAAAGTTAAAACCTCTGCTGGGGAGTCGCTACCGCTTTGCACCATAGCAATTGAACGACGCACCGCATCATCACTAAGTGCCTGGCCAGATCGAACCACGGTCAAAAAATTCTGAATTAACTTTTTTACCCGCTCGGTACCATCGGTGCTGCCTCGAACAATTACTTCATTGCCGCGAACAGTTATTGCGACATCGGAAAACGCACTCTCCAAGGCACGGATGTATGAGTCATTCGGACCGGTTAAAGCGACGCTCGGGATGTCCGCAGGAAGCGTAAGAACAGTTCGATCCATTAGCCCAATCTTAGCCCGGCGGCCAGTGCATGGCGCGCCCACCAATCAAGTGAAGATGAGCGTGAAAAACGGTCTGTCCGCCATCTACCCCAGTGTTAAAAACGGTTCGATAGCCGGTAAGCCCTTTTTCTAAAGCAAGTTGATTCGCCAAGGTGAAGAGCTCTGTCAAGCAATTTGGGTCAGCAACAGAAAGTTCGCCAACATTTTCATGATGAGATTTTGGAATTATCAAAATATGTACCGGAGCTTGTGGATTTATGTCATTAAAAGCTAAAACATTTTGAGATTCGGCAACCTTATCTGCCGGGATATCTCCCGCGACAATGGCGCAAAATAGACAGTTCATGGCTTATCTCTACCAGATATTCAATCCAGTTTGAACAGCGGCTAACGCTGCGGCGCCCGCATGAGCAGATCTAAACACCGGATTACCCATTACAACTGAGATTGCTCCAGCTTGTTTAAAGGTTTCGGCCTCTGTATCGGTAATCCCACCCTCTGGGCCAATAATTATCAAAACTGAATTAGGTTTTTTCTCACTCAAGAACGTTGATAACTTTCGATTTGAGCTCTCTTCAAAAATTAATGCCAAATCATAATTTGAAATTGCAGCTGAAACTTGATTTGTGTTGTGCAGCATTTCAATCTCTGGCAGCCAGCTACGACGAGATTGTTTTGTCGCCTCCTTACTCCAGGTAATCCATTTTTCAAAGGCATCCTCTTTCCACACTCCGATTGATCTTTGTGCGGACCAGGGTATTACTCGATTAACACCAGCTTCAGTCAGAAGTTCGATGGTTTCACGGGCTCGATCTCCCTTTGTAAGCGCTTGCACCACAGTCAAATCAATTGGATTTTTCGCTTCAAATGAGGTTTTTTGAATCTCGACTGAAAGATTTTTTTTGCCAACGTGAATTACTTTTCCCAGCGCTTTTAGTCCACGCCCATTAGTTAGTGAGATTTCCTCGTCGACCTTAACTCTTAATGCAGAGATAGCATGCTTGGCTTCATCGCCCTCAATCTCTACTACTCCAGAATTCGGTAGCTCTTCAATCAAAAATAAACTTAACATTTAGCCCTTTAAAGCATCTCTGAATTTGCCAAAAAAGCCACTATCTGAACTTTTCTTCATCTGGCTTGATTGCGAGAAATCCCCTCTGTCATCAGCGAATTGCCGTAATAACTCCTCTTGCCGCTTGGAAAGTTTGGTGGGTATCTCCACCTTTACATGCGCAAATAAATCCCCACGACCATTGCCACGGAGTTTTGTCATTCCTTTACCTTTGACCGGAATAACAAAACCGCTCTGGGTTCCAGCCTTAATCTCTAATTCAATTTGGCCATCTAAAGTTTCAACTTCGACTGAAGTTCCAAGTGCCGCCGCTGTCATTGGTACTGAAACCGATAGGTGTAGATCATCTCCCTCGCGAACTAAATAATCATGTTCTTCGACAATTATTTCTACATATAAATCTCCAGCCGGCCCACCACCGGCGCCCACCTCGCCTTGCCCTGATAACTGAATTCGGTTTCCGGTTTCAACCCCAGCCGGAATTTTCACATCAATAGTGCGACGTGCACGAACTCTTCCATCGCCAGCACATTCACTACAAACGGAGGGAATTACTGTTCCAAATCCTTGACATGTCCCGCATGGTCTTGAGGTCATTACCTGCCCGATAAATGATCTCGTTACTTGCTGAATTTCGCCCCGACCTCTACAGATGTCGCAGGTCTTAGGAGAAGTCCCTGCTGCACATCCATCGCCACCGCACTTAGTACATATGACAGCGGTTTCAACGCCAATTTCTCTATCGGTTCCAAAACATGCTTCATGAAGATCAATCGTTGTTCTAATCAATGCATCTTGACCCTGACGCATCCTTGGTCGCGGACCTCTCGGTGCGCCACCTCCACCAAAGAAGGCATCCATGATGTCGCTAAATCCGCCGAATCCACCACCAAAGCCCGCGAAGTTATCGCCACCGCGATCATAAGAATTTCGCTTTTCTGGATCGCTTAATACTTCGTAAGCAGCCGTTATTTCTTTAAATCGCTCTTGTGCGGCCGGATCAGGATTCACATCCGGATGCATTTCCCGAGCTAACTTTCGATAAACCTTCTTGATTTCATCCTGGGATGCATTTCGATCAACGCCCAAGGTTTGATAATGATCGCTCATGCTTGATTCTCCGATAAGAATCTTCCAACATAGCGGGCAACAGCATTAACAGCGGACATAGAAGATGAATAATCCATTCTCGTTGGTCCAATAATTCCAAGTCCACCCAACGGGGATCCCTCGAGGCCATAACCCATACTTACCAAGCTGGTTTTTTTGAGTCCCGACTCACTCTGCTCTTCGCCAATTCGCACTCTCATCGTATCGCCGGCATCACTTAGCAAACGAAGCAAAACCACCTGCTCCTCTAAAGCCTCCAGAATTCCATGGATTTCCGAGGAGGAATCAGAGGTAGAGCGCGCCAAATTAGCGGTTCCGGCTAGTACCACTTTCTCTTCTGGTCTTTCAAATGCCATTTCAATCAAGTTTGAAATTATCAACGCTGTTGATGTTCTTTCATTGCGTGAATAAGTTGCAAGAATTCCCTCTAGCTGAGGCGCAACATCTGACATGGACTTACCGGTCACCGCTGAATTTAAGCGGGAGCGCAAATCATTTAGCAGCGATTCGCTCAGATCGTAAGGTAACTCCAACACACGTTGCTCTACCCGTCCAGTATTGGTAATTAAAACCATCATCAACCTGGAAGCGGTCAAAAGAACTAATTCAATATGTTTAACCCGTGATTTTGTAAGCGATGGATACTGGACCACAGCTACCTGTTTTGTTACCTGCGCTAACAATCTTACGGTTCGCATGACGATGTCATCAAGGTCATTTGCGCCCTCAAGAAAAGTTTCAATTGCGCGACGTTCCGCTTTAGATAGCGGTTTAACGGTTGCAATTCGATCAACAAATAATCTGTAACCTTTATCGGTTGGAATACGTCCAGCGCTCGTGTGTGGTTGAGTAATTAGCCCAGCATCTTCCAAAACTGACATTTCATTTCGGATTGTTGCAGGAGAAATTCCCAGCGCATGTCTTTGTGAAATAGCCTTTGAACCTACCGGCTCATTAGTTGCAACATACTCCTCAACTATGGCCCGCAAAATTTCTAACTGACGAGATTCCATCTAGATAGTCGCTATAGCGATTGTCGTAAGTACAATTAACAACATTGCAGGAAAGCCGGTTCGGATTTTATTGGCCTTAAAGTGGAAGAATATTGCCCCCGCCATGGTGAACCAAATAATTACAAAACCATAGAGTCTTAAATCAGAATTCTCTAACGCAAAGCCAATAACCAGTGAGCTCGCAGCTAGGATTTCAAAGATTCCAACCAAACGTGCAAGGCCGTCGGGAAATCCAACATCTCGAGTCCCAGACAAACCTGCGTTGCTGCCACTGGCTTTGGAAAGGCCAGAGATCAGGAAAATGAGAGCTAAAAGCAGCGTCAAAACCGTATGCAGGGTTGTCATTTCAGAACTCAGATCAGAACTCATGGACAGGAATTTACTACAACACTAGGTCGCGCACGATTCGATCCGCGATTAGTCGTCCTTGTTGGGTCAAGACTAGCTTTTGCGCCGTCCATTCCGCCTGGTCGAGATGTCCTGAATCGACATATTCGGCAGCTCGACTTACTTGCGAATCTTTTAAATTTCGGTGAGGAATACCTTCTCTTCTTCTAATCTGCAGCATCAAATATTCATCGGCCAAGTTTTCTTCACTAAGAATCTCTTCGCTCTGCACCGGCGATTCACCAGCGTTGATTTTTTGCTGATAAGTTGCTGGATGCTTCACATTCCACCAGCGGCGATTATCAAAGTAGGAATGTGCTCCCGGTCCAACTCCCCACCACATCGATCCATTCCAGTAAGCAATATTGTGGCGGCACTGACCGCCAGGCTTACTCCAATTACTTAACTCGTACCAATTAAATCCGGCGGCTTCAAATGCGCTATCGGCAATTAAATATTTCTCTGCGGTTTCCTCATCTGGCGGCATTTGCACTTCCCCGCGAGAAATCTGTGCCGCTAATTTCGTACCTTTTTCAATTATCAGTGCGTAAGCACTTATGTGATCAATTGGTAATTGCAATGCGCTGGTAACAGATTGCTGCCAATCACTAACACTTTCACCTGGAGCGCCGTAAATTAAATCGACACTGACATGCTCAAAACCTGCTTTTCGCGCTTTTTCGACAGCAGTCGAAACATTTTCTGGATTATGGGTGCGATCCAAAACTTTCAATACATGGGGAACCGCAGATTGCATTCCCATAGAAATTCGATTCGCTCCCGCCTGCCGCATCTTCTCCAGAAAATCTAAACTCACCGAATCTGGATTGACTTCAATTGTGATTTCGATGTCTGGCGATAATTCGAAACGGTCGCGGATCTCCTGGATTACCCGCGCTAGTTCGGCTGCTGGCATCAACGAGGGAGTTCCCCCGCCAAAGAAGATGCTTGGCACCTCAGCCGCGCCAACGGTTTTTTGGGCAAGCTCGATTTCTTTTAGAACTGCAGAGATGTAATTTTTTGAAACCGATTCAAGATCTGGACCCTGTAGCTCGGCCGGGGTGTAAGTATTGAAGTCACAATATCCACAGCGCTTTATGCAATAAGGAATATGAATATAAAACGAGAGCCGACGGCTCACCTTACTTCTTAGCCTTTCCACTTTCGGCATCAGCATTTGTTGAAAGCGCAGCAATAAAGGCTTCTTGTGGCACCTCTACCCGACCGACCATCTTCATACGCTTCTTACCCTCTTTTTGTTTCTCTAAGAGTTTGCGTTTACGAGTAATGTCGCCGCCGTAGCACTTTGCAAGAACATCTTTTCTGATTGCGCGAATATTCTCACGGGCAATAATTTTTGCACCGATAGCGGCCTGAATCGGAACCTCGAACTGTTGCCTTGGAATCAGTTCTCGCAACTTTGTGGTCATCATTACGCCGTATGCATAGGCTTTTTCTCGGTGCACTATTGAGCTAAAAGCATCGACGGTTTCGCCCTGCAAAAGGATGTCTACCTTCACTAGGTCTCCCTCGGCCTCGCCAATAGGTTCATAATCAAGAGATGCATAACCTTTGGTGCGAGATTTCAATTGATCAAAGAAATCAAAAACAATTTCAGCAAGTGGCAAGGTGTATCGAATCTCTACGCGATCCTCTGATAAATAATCCATGCCATTTAGAGTTCCTCGACGCTGTTGACACAACTCCATGATGGTTCCGATGAAATCTGTTGGAGACAGAATCGTGGCTCGCACAATTGGCTCCATAACTTTTTCCACTTTTCCATTTGGATATTCACTTGGGTTGGTAACAACGATGTCCTGACCGCCTTCAGTTGTTACGCTATAAACAACGTTCGGCGCGGTAGAAATCAAAGTTAAATTAAACTCTCGTTCAAGTCGCTCTCGGACAATTTCCATGTGCAGAAGACCTAGGAATCCGCATCGGAAGCCAAAACCCAAAGCTGCAGAAGTTTCTGGTTCGTAAACTAAAGCTGCATCATTTAATTGCAACTTATCCAAAGCATCTCGCAGCATTGGATACTCATCACCATCAATTGGATAAAGTCCAGAGAACACCATTGGTTTCGGATCTTTATAGCCAGAAAGAGCATCTTTGGCGGGCTTATGGAAAGTTGTAACAGTGTCACCTACGCGTGAAAGGCGAACATCTTTTACACCGGTAATCAAATAACCTACCTCGCCAACACCTAAGCCCTTGCTAGAAACGGGCTCTGGTGAAATTACGCCAATATCCAAAAGCTCGTGTTTAACTCCAGTGGAAAACATTTGAATTTGTTCGCGCGGAGAAAGGCTTCCATCTACAACTCGAACATAAGTGACAACACCTCTGTAGGTGTCATAAACCGAATCGAAAATAAGTGCTCGAGCTGGACCATCTGGCTTACCTTTGGGGGCTGGAATTTGAGCCACGATTTGATCTAACAACTCTTCTACTCCCGCACCGGTTTTTCCAGATACCTTTAGGCAATCTTCAGGTTTGCAACCCACCAGCTTTGATAACTCCAAAGCAAACTTTTCCGGTTGCGCGGCAGGTAAGTCGATTTTGTTAAGAACCGGGATGATTGTTAAATCATTCTCCATCGCGAGATACAAATTGGCCAGGGTTTGTGCTTCGATGCCTTGTGCACAGTCCACAAGCAAAATTGCACCTTCACATGCAGCAAGGGAACGTGATACCTCATAAGTAAAGTCAACGTGACCTGGGGTATCAATCATGTTGAGGATGTAATCCTTGCCATCGATTCCAGATCTCCATGGCAGACGGACTGCCTGGCTTTTGATTGTGATGCCGCGCTCTCTCTCGATATCCATACGATCGAGATACTGAGCTCTCATATTGCGCGCTTCAACTACCTCAGTAATTCCAAGCATGCGGTCGGCAAGAGTTGATTTGCCGTGATCAATATGAGCGATGATGCAAAAATTTCTAATCTGCTCTGGATTGGTGGCAGCAGGTTGCGGCGCTTTATTTAATGGAATTGCAGGCATTAGCGCTCGCCTACTAAATTATTTTTGGCGGGGTGATTAACGAACGCCAGCTTTGTGAGCTGACTTTGCCATTGCTGACTTTTTGTTAGCAGCCTGGTTGGCATGAATAACACCTTTTGATACTGCAACATCTAGCTCGCGGGTTGCAGCGCTCAACTCTGTTGCGATGGCCTTTGAATCACCTGATGCAACAGCGTCACGGAAACGACGGATCGCGGTCTTGAAAGATGAGCGAACTGACTTGTTGCGCAGACGCGCCTTTTCATTGGTCTTGATTCGCTTAATCTGAGACTTGATATTTGCCACGAACGTACAGCCTTCCGGTTATTAAATCGCTTTTCGATTAGCTCTGACGAGCGCCGAAGGGTATCAGCCTCTCTTAGTTGAGCTCAAACCGAGTCTCGGGGCTGGCTATCTAGCGGCCAGATCTCGCAACGCTGCCGGCGATAGCCACCACGGTCCGCTCTAGGGCGTAAAGCGGGTCGGCCTCAGCCCCCTTAATTGCGACATCGGCTTTTGATAACTCCTGAACTGAAAATGAGATTAGGGCCGGGGTCCACTTTGATAACTGCCGGCGGGCCTTATCTATTTGCCAGGGTGCAAGCCCCAAGGGTCCAGCTAATGAAAACGCGTTCGCATTTCTGGGGGCGCCGGAAACTTTTGCCAAAGTTCGAATTGAAGAGGTCAATGCCGACACAATCATTACTGGATCGGTGCCAGTATCAATTGCGTTACGGAGGGCAATGAGTGCCGCTCCTGGATCTCCAGACAAAGTGGCATCGGCAACATCAAAACCAGTTGCTTCGATTCTGCCTTGGTAATACTTACCTATATCTTCTTCGTCAATCACTTGCTTTCCTGCATTGGTATCAAAAGCTATTTGGCTACACGCCGCCGCAAGCTCTCTAGTATCACTTCCAGTTGCATCAACTAGCGCAGTTATCGCTGCCGACGAAATCTTTCGACCATGACGTGCAAACTCCTCGCGGACAAAATTCTCTTTATCTGATGCTTTTTTCATCGGCTCGCAGGTGATTAACTCTGGCTTTAGCTTCTTAATTTTTTCAAGTAAAGCTTTTCCTTTAACGCCACCTTTGTGAATGAAAATCAAATGTAAATTTGGTTCTAAATGGGAAAACTGATTCTCGATTTCTTCTTGAACTTCTGAAACGACATCTTGCAGATCTCTTACTACAACGACTCTCTTGTCTGCGAATAGAGATGGGGCAACCGTCTCGGCATATCTACCTAAATCCAACTGTGCGCCATCTAAAACAGTTTTTTCAAACTCGCTACGTAGAGCCAAAGCTTCCTGTAAAGCGCGATCAGCTAGAACGGATTCTCCGCCATGAATTAAAACTATTTGGCTTAAATCTTTCTCTTTTAAAGCCATTGAATCCGCCACCACTCCTTTCGCATCGTTCTCGTGGTGAATATATAACGCTTTCCTGCTTCATCAAATCTCCACGCCACCGAGACGGGACCGTCAAGGTCGGTTCTTCTTACCGTGGAGCCTAACTCTGTTAATTCCCTCAAAATTCCAAGGTCCGGATGGCCGTAGGAGTTATCCCGGCCAACGCTTACCAATGCGATTTTAGGTGCGGTTTCGTTAACAAACTCGTCACTCTGAAAACGCGATCCATGATGTGCGACTTTCAAAATATCTATCTTCGGAAAATTAACACCCCGCAAAATCTGAATTTGAGCCTCCGGCTCGATATCTCCCGTGATTAATATGAAAACCGGGTCTTTGGCTATTGCTTCCAGAGTAACCAAAACAACCAAACTTGAATTATTTTCCTTTGATCCATCTCCAGGTAAAACCGTGTCTGAGGAGAACGAATTCTGTGGCCAAAGCACCTCCAATTTGTAAATCCCAATCCGTGCCAGATCGCCCTGGCGCACAATGCGTTCTAGATTCTGATGCCTTGGGTCTAGCCTCACATTTCCGTTACTCCAAATTTCGCCTAGTTCCCGATTTTTAGTCGCTCCCGATAAACCAAAGGTGTGATCAGCATGATTATGAGACAACACTATTAAAGGCAGTGATTTGATTTTTAGAACTTTCAAACAGCGATCAATCAAGGTTGGATCTGGGCCGACATCGAACAAGGCTGCAGCATGATTTCCTAAATTCAGAACTAAGGCGTCGCCTTGGCCTACATCACATTGGGCTACCTTCCAGTCAGCTCCTGGAAAGCTAATGCGTGGCAATAAATTCACAACCCCCAAGAGGATTATTAATCCAATAAAGAGCGCTTTGTAATTCCTATTAAGGAAAGTTGAAATTAGAATCAGGAATATCAAATAAAGTGGATTTAATCTCCAGCTCGGAGTGAATCCTGAAAGTTCGGAAATAAAAACTACCCAGCCGGATAAGTGCTCAGCCACAACAAGAAGTGCTGTGGATAATTCCGGTATCGGAAGCAAAAGAACCGCCATGAAACCGATAATGGTTATCGGCGCGATTAAAGGTGAAACCAGGATGTTAAATAAGATACTTAAAACGGAAATCTCGCCTGACAAAAACATGATGTAAGGCGTGCATAACACCGTTGCTGAAATCGAAACCGCAACCACTTCAGCTAAAAATGAGGGTAGATATAGTCGTAACTTCTCGGTCAAATCTGGGGCTAGAAAAATCAATCCAGATGTAGCCAATACCGATAAAACAAAGCCCGGATCTTGCGATTGGAAAGGGTCGAGTAACAGTAAGACGGTAATTGCGGTTGCTAGGGCTGAAACCGCATTGCGCCGGTTTCCACTTGCGCGAGCAAACAAAATTACCGCTGCCATCACCCCAGCCCTTAATACAGAAGGCGATGGCCTGACCAGTAATAGGAATAAAGTTAAAAAGATTGAAGTAGCCACTACTTGGACTGTGACTCGGCGAGAAACAAAACGCATCAGCCACAAAACTAAAGCGCTCACAATTGCGAAGTTCGCCCCACTAACTGCGGTTAAGTGAGATAAACCGGAGCGCCTCATCTGCCGGGAGAACTCTTCACTTTGAAGCGAAGTGTCCCCCAGAATCATTCCCGGTATCAAGCTCGCTGCTGTCGAATTTAGTTGTCTCGCCAATTTTCGGTATTCATCTCTTATTGCGGCGAGTTTCTGTGCGAGATAACCCGCTGGCTGAATTACCTCAATTTTTGAATCACCGATTAAAGTGGCGGCAACCCTTTTCTCCTTTGTGGCAATAATTCGACCAGAGATTCTTATTTCATCTCCGGGGATAAAGGTTTCATTACTTGATGACAACACCCGAACTGGTAGTCGCATGTAGAAGTTTGTTCCATCAGTTTCAATCCATTTGGCCCGAACGAGAAAGGATTGTTGTGGCTTGCGCAAGATCGAACCATTTACTTTGTGGGTTGTTGTTTTAGCATCAGCTATTACTGTCGCCCGAATCGTTGCATCGGTGCGCTCTAATGCCAGCCTTGTCAGATCACTTCTTTGCAAAGTTGCAAAGTGGAGTGAGTAGATAAGACTGCCGACGAGAATCGCTCCGAAGACAATCCGATAAGGCGAGCCAGCTCCGATTGAAAGTAGTAGCACCAGAAGTAAAACACCGTTAAATTGCCAGCCAACTTGCCCTGCAAGCAGCGCGCCAAACCAGATTCCTACTCCAAATAGGAGGAGGCGTAAGTCAGTGTGTGGCGTATTTAAACGGTCAGTCTTGAACGGATGCGGCTTAATGTCTTCTCGCCAATACCGGAGACCTTTAACAAATCCTCAAGTGTTACAAAAGGCCCGTTTTGGTTTCGGTAAGAAATTATTCGACCTGCAATTACGGGGCCGATTCCGGTCAGAGAATCAAATTCGGCTTTGGTCGCGCGATTTATGTTCATAATTCCAGTGAAGATTTTCTTGCCTGAATTAGTTGGACCGGAGCTAACTTTTGGAACATAACCCACATAAACCTGTTCCCCATCAACCAAGACCCTAGCCAGATTAATGTCACCTAAATCTACGCCTTTCTTGGCACCACCTGCGGCCCTGATGGCATCGGAGACTCGCGAACCCTGCAATAGTGGATAGACATCGGGCCGCTTTACCTTTCCGGCTACATGGACCAAAATATTTTTAGTTACTGGGGCAACAGACAAAATAGGTTTTGGTGATTCCTGCGCGACTGCGCTTCCTCGCGTAGTTGTGAATAAGAAAAGGGCAAACCCAATCGCCAGTAGCGATATCAAAAGCAAGGCTTTGCGTTGTTGGTCGGTGTATTCCTGAAAGCTTTCTCTAACAGTTTGTAGATTCATGGCGCGATAAAAGCACCGTAGTTAATTATTTCGGAATTAAAAAATTACAAAGTGTAAAAGGTTGTACTGTGGATAAGAATTACAAAACTATATTTACAAACTTTGGCGCTTTAGTAATTATTTTCTTAGGTTGCGAGCCTGCAAGCTCCGAGGTTACTGCCTCATCTGCTAATGCCATCTTTTCCAAATCTGCATCAGAAATATCTGGTTGAACCTCAACGCGGTTTTTAATCTTGCCGTTTATTTGGAAAATGGCGGTTACTGAATCCTCGGTTAGCAAGGCTGGATCAACAGTCGGCCATCCGGCTAAAGCCACGGAAGGCTTGTGACCTAATTTCTCCCACATCTCTTCTGCTGTGTAAGGGGCGATTAATGAGAGAGAAATAGCAACAATTTCCGCCGCTTCCCTTACCGCAGGATCTGCTGGGCCACATCCAGAATCGATAGCTTTTCTAGTTGCGTTTACCAGCTCCATTACGCGGGCCACAGCTACATTGAATCTAAATGACTCCACAGCAAAAGAGATGTCATTCAAACTCTTGTGAGCAATTTTACGCAGCGCCAAATCTCCTGCATTGAAATCGACACCGGGAGTACTTGTTACATCGCCCGCCAATCTCCAAGCACGGTTAAGGAATTTGGCTGAACCGGCAGGAGATACATCAGCCCAATCGACATCATCTTCGGGAGGCCCGGCAAAAACCATAGTCAGGCGAATTGCATCCACGCCGTGTTTTTCCAATTCATCTGAAAGTCGAACTAGATTTCCGCGGCTCTTACTCATCGCAGATCCATCCATGATTACCATTCCTTGATTTAACAATCTAGTAAATGGTTCAGTGAAATTTAGATATCCCATGTCATGCAAAGCTTTAGTGAAAAAGCGGGAGTAGAGCAGGTGCAAGATTGCATGGGTTACACCGCCCACGTATTGATCAACCGGCAACCATTTCTCAACTTCTTCTTTAATAAAAGCTTTGTCATGTGAATCAACACTGGTGTAGCGCAGGAAGTACCAAGATGAATCTACGAATGTATCCATCGTGTCGGTATCGCGGCGAGCTGGAGCGTTACATTTTGGACATGGGACGTTTACCCATTCAGTCGCGGTTGCAAGGGGTGAAGTTCCTTTTGGCTTGAGATCCAATGTCGTTGAACTTGGCAGCTGCACAGGCAGTTGGTCATCTGGAACCGCAACCTCTCCGCATTTTTCACAATGGATGATTGGGATTGGAGTTCCCCAATAACGTTGACGAGAAATTAACCAGTCACGTAAACGATAGTTATTTGAAGCTTTGGCTAGAGATTTTGCCTCTAACTCAGCGATGATCTGTTGGATAGCTTCTTTTGAATTCTTGCCATTTAGAGAGCCAGAGTTCACAAGAACGCCGTCACCTGATGTTGCAACACCGCTTAATTCGGGATCTTCTTCATCGGTTTGTACAACGACCCGCACTGGAAGTTTCATAGCACGTGCAAAATCCAAATCTCGTTGGTCATGAGCTGGAACCGCCATGATCGCGCCGGTTCCATAATCAGCTAATACGTAATCGCTAGCCCAGATTGGAAGTTTCTCACCATTAACAGGATTTATCGCATAACGCCCCAGAAATACGCCGGTTTTAGGACGATCAGTTGCTAAACGATCAATATCGCTAGCCGCTTTAACCGAGTCAAAGTACTTTATGAAATCTGCCTCAACATCGCTTCCTTTGACTAGCTCGCGAGCTAAATCTGAATCAACTGCTACCACCATAAAGGTTGCACCATAAAGTGTGTCGGGACGGGTCGTATAAATAACGACCGGTTCTTCGCGCCCTTCAATCTCAAAAGTAACTTCAGCGCCAGTAGATTTTCCAATCCAATTGCGCTGCATAGTCAAAACTTTGTCCGGCCACTTTCCTTCTAGCTGTTCCATGTCAGCAAGTAGTCGTTCGGCGTAATCAGTAATTTTGAAATACCACTGATTCAATTTCTTTTTAGTTACAGCGTTGTCACATCTTTCGCATAATCCTGCTACGACCTGTTCATTTGCCAAAACTGTTTGGCAAGAAGGACACCAATTGACCGCAGAATCTTTGCGATATGCCAAGCCTTTTTCAAACATCTTGATGAAAATCCACTGATTCCATTTGTAGTACTCGGGATCGCAGGTGTACAGAACTCGATCCCAATCAAATGAGCAGGCATATCGACGCATCGATGCTTTTTGAGTATTGATATTTTCGTAAGTCCAAATACTTGGATCTTCATTTCGCTTGATAGCCGCGTTTTCTGCTGGCAATCCAAAAGCATCCCAACCAATTGGATGCATAACGTTGTAACCCTTTTGCACCCAGTACCGGGCAATCACATCACCTAATGCGTAGGCCTCCGCGTGGCCCATATGCAGATCACCTGAAGGATAAGGAAACATATCCAAGACATACTTCTTGGGGCGTGGGTCATCAGCTTTTCCAGAACGGAACGGGGCGATTTGGTCCCAAATGGGAAGCCATTTTTCTTGAACGTGATGAACGTCGTACGCCTCGTGCATGTGCGTAGGTTACCGCCAATAAACGCCAGTTAATTCCTCACTGACGCTCCAGAGATTACGGGCCAATCTTTGATCATATGCAAGAGCACGCGCTCTGGTGGCCTTTGGAAATCCACGCATCTCAAACAAACCATCTGGTCCAATATAAGAAGCGCCGTACAAATTAGGAAATGTTGCTGCACACAATGTGGGCAGGGCGCCTTTTGCCGCTGACTGCGCAATAACAGTATTCATAAAAGCTGTAGCCCGTTCTTCCCTAAGGTTGCCACGCATCTTTGGTCCAACACTTTGCAGGTTGGTATTTGAATATCCTGGATGTGCCGCGAAAGCATGGAAACTTAAACCTTTATTTGCGGAAAATCGCTCGAGTTCAAAAGTGAACAATAGATTTGCAAGCTTGCTGGCTCCATATGCGCCCCAAGGCTGATACTTGTTTTTTCCTAGGCAAATTTCTCTTATCGTTTTAACGGAGCCATCTCCGAATGATCCCGTGCGATGAGCCTGGCTAGAAATAGTTACCACTCTTGATGTGATTCGATCTGACATTAATCCAGCAAATGCAAAATGACCAAGATGATTGGTGCCCATTTGCAATTCAAAATCATCTGCGGTTTTAGTAAAAGGAACCGCCATGACACCTGCATTTAGAATCAAGACATCAACTGGTTCAGTAATTTCCCGAGCAGCTTTTCGTACACTATTCAAATCTGCTAAATCCATCGCGGTAATAGAAACTTTTTCGCTTGAGAGTTCCTTGCGAGTGGCTTCAGCTTTTTGAGTATTTCGCGCAGTGATAGTTACCTTTGCTCCGGCCCGCACTAATTCTCGTGCCGCCTCTTTCCCGATACCGCTAGTTCCGCCGGTAATGACAAAGTGTTTTCCAGTCAGATCTTGAATGTCTGAAGCAGACCAACCATTAGGGATGTGCTGTAGGGGTAGGCGAGATGTTGAGATCTCTGAATTGTTTTCTGTCATTTTCTAAATCTTTCCCCAAAGTAATTGAAGCCAGTGTGGAAGTAACTTGTGGAGCTTATTTGTGGAGCTAAGGGGACTTGAACCCCTGACCCCCTGCATGCCATGCAGGTGCGCTACCAGCTGCGCTATAGCCCCTAATTTCTCTGCGGCGCAGACCTTACCGGAACTACGCCCCGCTTTCCTCTCCATAAATCGGTTCAGGAAGAGATCCCGCATTGTGCTCTACAAGAACCCAACCATCTCTGTGATGGCCATTTTCCAAGATTGACCATGACGCATTTGATAAACCACCTAATGCAGACCATTGATTCATCGGCATATCTAGCATTTTTCCCAAAATACACCGTGCAGTTCCGCCATGAGTGACAACAATCAATGTAGAAACATCAGGGTTTAAGGCGCGGGTTATGGCAGAAACCGCCCGTTCAGCAATTTCACTTCTTCGTTCTCCAGTTTCACCGGCCGGAGCATCATCACCATCTAGCCAAGTCACAAATCTTTCATAGTCTTCGGCGCGATTTTCCGCTCCAGTTTTTCCTTCCCACTTTCCACCATTGGTCTCACGCAAACCAGCATCAATCTGAATTTCAAGCTTGGCTAGTTTTGCTAAGGCAGATGCGGTTTGTTGCGCACGAATCAAATCGCTTGACACAATTTTGTCTGGCTGAAGATTTAGCAGCAGTGGAGCTGCTCGTTCAGCCTGAGCAATTCCAACTTCATTTAACGGAATATCCGAGTGACCTTGAAAACGATTTTCAATATTCCAATTAGTTTGGCCATGTCTCCATAAAACAATGCGCTGAGAATTCTTAGCCACAACTACTGCCCCCTTTTAAATTCAGCAGCTTTGGCAACCGCATCCAAGGGCATTATTGGGCAATCGTTCCAAAGTCGATCCAACATGTAATACTGGCGAACCTCTTCAGTTTGAACATGTACAACAAGATCCTCATAATCCAGCAAAATCCAATGCTCAGAGCTTTCTCGACGCACCGGCTTTTCGCCTATCAAAGCTAGTTGTCTTTCAATCTCATCTGCGATGGCATCTATCTGTCTTTCATTTTGGCCACTTACAAGAAGAAATACTTCACTCAGCACCATCTGACCAGAGAGATCTATCGCCACAAGATCAGTTCCGAGTTTTTCAATCGCGGCGTGAGCAGCTTTTTGAGTTAAATCAATGGTTGATTTACGCGGCGCCATATAGTCCTTTGCTTTTAATGAACTGAGCGACATTATCAGGAATCAAACCGGCTAGAACATCTCCGTTTGCCAAGGCATTTCGAACTTGAGTTGCGGAGATATCGAGCGCATTAACTTCAATTTCAGAATACTTAACAAAAGCCGGAACATTCGTCACATCAACTTTTGAATGCGGGCGCTTAACCACAAGAAACTCTACGCTTTGGGCTAAACGCTCTATCTCATGCCAAGAGCTAAGTGAGTTAACAACATCACTGCCAATAATCCAAACAAAATCCTGTTCACCGTACAAAGCTTCTAATTCTTGGTAGGTATCTAGAGCGTAAGTTGGTCCGTTGCGCTTTATCTCTAGATCACTTACTTTTAATGGCAACTCTTTTAATGCGATTTGGGTCATCTCAAATCGGTATTCGCCCGGAACTTTAGGATTTTTCTGCCAAGGATCTCCGGCTGGAATGACGATAATGTCATCAAATTTCTTTGAATTTAATAGCTCGGTTAACAAATGAACATGACCGAAATGAATGGGATCAAAAGTCCCACCGAAAACGCCGATTCTTTTTCGGTCAGACAATTTAGTCGCGGTCTAAACGCAAAACTAAGTACAGCATCAACATTAAAACTGCGAAAGTGAATACTCCAAAGAAAACTGGTGAGGCAGGTAGCTCACGACCTTTTTCGCCCACTTCGCTGAAGATGACCTGATCAATTTTAGATTGAGCTCGAAGCGCTAATAAAGATTTGAACATGACTGCATCTTAACTGTTAAGCCGGGCCATTTTCTATTAGAGCGATGAAGCCCGCTTCATCAAGAATCGGAACACCCAACTCCTCAGCTTTTGCGGCTTTAGAGCCGGGAGAATCACCTACAACTACATAATCAGTTTTCTTCGAAACTGAGGATGCGGCTTTTCCGCCTCGTTCGGTTATTGCTTCAGTCACACCATCGCGGGTGAAGTTGGTGAGCGAGCCAGTGACCACAATTGTTAAGCCTGCCAAAGTCTGTGGTTTATTAGAGGTGGTAACCCCCTCCATAGCGACGCCTGCTGCGCTCCATTTTTCGACAATCGCCTTATGCCATTCCTCGCCGAACCACTCTTGAATACTCTCGGCAATAACTCCACCAACGCCATCTACCTCGGCGAGTTGCTCGAGAGAGGCATCTGCAATTGCAGGAATAGATCCAAAATTGTTGGCCAATGCCTGAGCTGCGGTTGGCCCTACATGTCTAATGGATAAAGCAACCAATACGCGCCAAATTGGTCTCGACTTTGCCGCCTCCAGGGCTTTCAAAAGCTTTTCTGCATTTGCACCAAGTGAGCCATCTTTTTTTCTAAAGAATTCACTTTTTAGTAAATCTTCAGGTGTTAAATTAAATAAGTCCGATTCATCAACAATCAATTTTTCCGACAATAGAGCGTTTGCGGCTTCATAGCCGAGCACATCAATATCGAGTGCGGCTCGGGACCCAATGTAATAAATTCTTTCCCGCAATTGTGCCGGACAGCTTCTTGCATTTGGACAGCGGATATCTACATCGCCCTCTGACATTGCTCGCAACTTACTGCCGCACTCAGGGCATTTAGTGGGCATTACAAATGCGCGTTCTTTGCCGGTGCGTTTTTCAACCACTGGCGCAAGAATTTCTGGGATTACATCGCCCGCTTTTCGCAAAACGACAATGTCGCCAATCAAAATACCTTTGCGCTCTACCTCTTCCATATTGTGCAAGGTTGCATTTGTGACCGTTGAGCCAGCTACTCGAACCGGTTCCATAAAACCAAAAGGTGTTACCCGGCCGGTTCTTCCAACGCTAACGCGGATATCAAGGAGTTTTGTAGTCACTTCCTCTGGCGGATATTTGTAGGCAATCGCCCACTTTGGAGCTCGGGAAGTGGTGCCAAGAATCTTCTGCTGATCACGCTCATTGACTTTGATAACTACTCCATCAATCTCATGCTCAACTGAATGGCGGTTTTCTAGGTAATAATCAATGAATTCCTGCACTTCGGCTTTGCTTTTGGCGACTTTAAAACGCTTGCTGGTCGGCAAACCCCAGCTATTCATCATTTCGTAAGCAGCGCTTTGAGTATCAAAATCCATCCCAACGATCCCGCCAATTCCATGCACCACCATGTCTAGCGGCCGTGATGCTGTGACCTTGGGATCTTTCTGCCTTAGAGATCCAGCAGCTGCATTTCTTGGGTTTGCAAATACATTTTTCCCGGCCTCTTCAAGCGCTTCATTTAACTCATTGAATTTTGCTATGGGAAAAAATACTTCTCCCCTAATTTCAACTGAATCAGGGATGTTCTTGCCTTTTAATTGCTGCGGGACTGAGGAAATTGTTTTGATATTAACAGTGACATCTTCTCCTGTCGTTCCATTGCCCCGTGTCAGAGCACGCGTTAATCGACCCTTTTCGTAAAGCAGATTAATTGCTAAGCCATCAACTTTAACTTCGCATAGCCAGGTATTTTTCTTTGACTCCTTGGCTACTCGCTCAAACCAAGCATCCAATTCTTCAGTACTAAAAACATTATCCAAACTCATCATTTTTTCTTTGTGATCAAACTGTTCAAAGTGAGTCGCAAAGCCGCCACCAACATCAAGGGTTGGTGAGTGAGGGTCTCTTAGCTCTGGATTTGCCGATTCAAGTTTTAACAAGCGCTGCCAAAGCAGATCGAACTCTGCATCTGAGATAACGGGTTTATCTAAAACATAATAACGATATTGATGATCTCTGATTTGTTCTGCCAAATCAGACATCTCACGACGAACCTGACTCGTACTCATGACTAACGAGTTCCAGTTATAGTCGCAGATCCAATTACTTGATCACCCTCATAAATAACCATGGCTTGACCAGGAGCTAGACCATAAATGGGTTCATCGACCTTGGCGTTTAACGTTTCTACTCCATCATTAATAGTCCGCCAGTAGCTACACGCGTGCGGCGTTCCATGCGCTCTAACCTGCACAAAACCTCTATTTGGGGCGCCCTCTGTGGCCTCTGGCGTGGGTCCACACCAAATTGGTTTTGCGCCGAAAATTTCACTTATTGCTAACGCATCACGGTTGCCAACCACAACTGTGTTGCTAACAGGTTCAATTTTCAAAACATATCTGGGTTCGCCACCTTTAGCTGGAACCGTCAAACCTAAACCTTTACGTTGACCGATTGTGTAGGTGTATGCGCCTTTATGTTCGCCCAATTTATTTCCCGCTTCATCAACAATTGGACCAACCTCACTTCCTAATCGCTCTCGAAGCCAGCCCGCATTGTCGCCAGATGGAACGAAGCAGATGTCATGACTGTCTGGCTTGAGAGCCACTGATAATCCCCTAGCTTTCGCCTCAAGTCGTACATCTTCTTTTTCGGTATCACCAAGTGGGAAGAATGCACCCTGTAATTGCTGACGGTTTAGGACAGCTAAAACATAAGACTGATCTTTAGCTGGATCTATCGCGCGAAAGAGTAAGCGTCCTTCATCGGTATCTTTGGTTTGAGCGTAATGACCAGTAACTACTCCATCAAAACCCATAGCTTTGGCACGTTCTAAAACCGCTGCGAATTTGATTTTTTCATTACAACGCAAACAAGGATTTGGAGTGTTTCCTGCCGCATATTCAGCTAGAAAGTTTTCTACAACTCCATCATGGAATTCATCAGACATATCCCAGATGTAGAACGGAATTCCAATTACATCGGCGGCGCGACGAGCGTCATGTGAATCTTCAATCGTGCAACAACCGCGAGCTCCAGATCGATACTTCTTAGGGTTTTTCGAAAGCGCTAGATGTACACCTATTACATCGTGGCCAGCTTCCTTGGCTCGAGCAGCAGCAACTGCAGAGTCAACTCCTCCGCTCATTGCCGCAATTAATTTCATTTTTACTCTTTACTGTGAGACCGAATAGGCGGCGCGAGCTCTTTCGATTACGCGCTTGATACAGGTACGAAGATATTCGATATCTGCCTCAGTATTGGTGGTTCCAAGCGAGAAACGCAGTGATGCTCGCGCCTCTTTCTCTGTTCTACCCATCGCTAGAAGTACATGACTGGCCTCTTGAACGCCCGCGCTACAGGCTGATCCAGTCGAGCACGCTATTCCCTCTGCATCAAATAGAACCAATAAAGAGTCGCTCTCGGTGTTGGGAAAAGAAATATTGGCGATACCAGGAAGAACTTCACCCTGCATGACTCCATTCAATGTTGCATCTGGAATCTGTTCCTGAATTGCCGAGATCAATTTTGCACGTAGGCTTTCAACTTTTTGTGCATTAGTAGTAAGGTCTCTAATTGCAGATTGTGATGCCGCGACAAAAGATACGATGCCTGCGGCATTTAAAGTTCCACTGCGAATGTCTCGCTCCTGTCCACCGCCATGCAGAATAGGGGTGATGTCCACACCTTTTTTTAGCACCAACGCACCAACTCCGACTGGACCACCAATCTTGTGCGCACTTAAAGTCATCGCAAATACCTCAAGATCTTTGAAATTCAAAGGTGTCTTACCAAAACTCTGTACCGCATCAGTGTGAACGGGAACATCAAATCTTTTTGCCAACGCAGAAATTTCTTTAATTGGTTGAATCGAGCCAACTTCGTTATTTGAATGCATTACGCTAACTAAAGCAATCTCATCTTTTCGATCCACTAAAATCGCTGCTAGTTTTTCCAAATCTATAAAGCCATCACGCGAAACTGGAATTTGAACAATCTCCGCGCCATCAAACTCAACCAGCCAATTAGCGGGATCCAAAACCGCATGATGTTCAAACCCCGAAATGACAATAACCTTTTTTCGCGAATCTTCAGATTTGCGTTGCCAGTAAATTCCTTTGATGGCCAAGTTGTTGGCCTCAGTTCCAGATCCTGTGAAAATTACCTCGGTGGAATGTGCGCCAATTAGCTCCGCTAGTTTTTCGCGAGCCTCTTCCAAATCTTTACGGGCCGTACGTCCATAGGTATGAAGACTTGAGGGATTGCCAACCTGTCGAGACTGTTCAATAAAAGCCTGCAACGCCACCTCAGATATGGGTGTGGTTGCAGCATTATCAAAGTAGACGCGAGGCATGCCGCAATTCTAAATGGCTGGGCTTGGTCTAAATGGCGAATTAGCTGCGCTTAGCCGCAATCGCTTCACGCGCTTGAGGCAAAACCGCAAAAAGATCCCCGACTACCCCAAAATCAGCCAAATCAAAGATTGGTGCTTCTGGGTCTTTGTTGATGGCCACAATGGTTTTAGAGGTTTGCATACCCGCGCGATGTTGAATCGCTCCAGAAATTCCACAAGCTACATAAAGTTGTGGGCTAACTGTTTTTCCAGTCTGTCCAACTTGATGAGTATGCGGATACCAACCGGCATCTGTTGCAGCACGAGAGGCTCCAACTGCAGCTCCTAGTAAATCAGCCATGGCTTCAACTTGTGAGAAGTCGCCATTTGTTCCGCGACCTCCAGAGATCACAATTTTTGCTTCTGTAAGTTCCGGGCGACCACCCTTTACAGCAGGCTTTGATTCCGAAATGGTCACAAGCTTTGCTGAATCTGCAATTGATATTGAAAGTTTTTCGACCGTAGGTGAATTGGAGGTAGAAGATGCTTCAACAGCACTTGGTCTGACGGTAATAACTGGAGTTCCGGTTTTCACCGAAGCGGTCACAGTAAAGGAACCGCCGAAAACTGATTGAGTAGTTTGCAAATTGGAGGCAACATCAACAGCATCAGTTATAACTCCACCACCAATTCTTACTGCGAGCCTTCCAGCTATTTCCTTGCCACGCGCGGTTGAAGGAATGAGAACAGCTACCGGGTTTGTAGTAGCGACAATTTGCGAAAGCGCGTCAACCATTGCGGCGATTCCATGTTTTGCAAAATCATCACTTTCCACCGAAAGCACTTTTTCTACCTCTGTATTTGCAAGTTGCGCTGCGAGAGCATCGCTTTGTCCTGGTGCTGAAAGAATCACCGCATTGACAGAGGAAGCACGCTTTCCAAGAGTCGCTAGTTCGGCCGCAGTTTTCGCTACTTTCCCACTGTCATGGTCGGCCAAAATCAATACATTGCTCATAGTTACACCAATCGCTTTTCCGCTAAGTAATCAGCTAGTTTGGCTCCGGCCTCTCCGGAATCTTCAATCTTTACACCCTTGTCACGTGGCGGTCTGGCCTGTGCATCGGCGACAACGCTCCAAGCTCCGGTTGCGCCAACTTCAGCAGCTGAAATTCCAAAATCCGCGAGAGATTTGTTTTCGATAACTTTCTTCTTAGCCGCCATGATTCCTTTGAATGATGGGTACCTAGGCTCATTAATTTTCTCGATAACACTAACGACGCAAGGAAACTTTGCGGACATCGTCTCAACGCCGCTCTCTGTCATGCGTGCAATCTCAACTACGGAGTTGGAGGCGTCAACTTTTACCGAACCGGCAAAAGTTAATTGCGCCCAGCCCAATCTTTCCGCCAACATTGCGGGAATTACACTCATACGTGCATCAGTTGATTCTGTTCCGCAGAAAACTAAATCAAAACCTCCTGCGCGAATCACCTCTGATAAAACTTTTGAAGTAGCAATCGCATCAGATCCAGCCAAAGCAGGATCAGTAACAAGTACGCCACTATCTGCACCCATTGATAAACCTTTGCGAATTGCCTCTGTCGCGCGATCCGGTCCCATCGAAATCAATGTAATTGTGTGTTCCGGGGTTTCTTTACCTTCATTCAATGGCTCGACTACTCGTAGAGCTTCCTCAATTGCATACTCATCAAGGTCATTTAGAACCGCATCAACACTTTCGCGATCCAAAACTCCATTGACCATTTTCTTTTCTGCCCAGGAATCAGGAACTTGCTTTACGCAGATGGCAATCTTCATGACCGGTATGTTACTGGTCAGTAACCGAGCCCTCTACTCGACTTCCAGTCAAGGTGTACAAGGGCAAGTAGCCCATTAGATGCTTGAATAGCAAAGTGAAACCGGCCAACCCACATATTCTGGGAAACCATGTTGTCGCAGATGGCACCGATTTCGCAATCTGGGCTCCAGCCGCCGATGCGGTCGAACTTTGTCTCTTTGATCTCCGGGATGGACGATGGGTGGAAACCAAATTTTCACTTCCGCACCGAGAAGGTCCAATTTGGCATGGCCACCTCACCGGAATTGGAGTTGGGCAGCATTACGGATACCGAATCTATGGTCCCTGGCGCCCCGAGCAAGGCTGGCGTTTTAACCCCTCCAAAGTATTGATTGATCCCTATGCGCATCAAGTTGATGGTGAAGTTATTTATGCGCCGGAAATTTTTGGTCACTATGCAACTGATGCCCTCGGCAATGGTGATTTAAGCATTCGAGATGATCGAAACTCTCTGGGATTTGCGCCCTTGTCCGTAGTAACGGAACACAAGCCACGAATCATTGAACGACCCAGAGTGCCATGGAAAAAAACTTTTATATATGAAGCCCATGTTCGCGGATTAACGATTGACAATTTAGAGATTCCCGAAAATGAACGAGGGACTTACAAAGCGCTGGGACATTCCTCAACAATTAATCATTTAAAAAGACTTGGCGTAACCGCTCTTGAGCTTTTGCCTATTCACCAATTTGTAACTGAAGTTCATAACCATGCTCGAGGTCGACGCAATCATTGGGGTTACAACCCAATTGCATTCTCTGCGCCACATCACGAATATGCCGCTACGGAAAACCCAATCACAGAGTTACAAAATGCCATTGATTCCCTCCATGATGCAGGAATAGAGGTAATACTTGATGTGGTCTACAACCACACTGCAGAAGAAGGTATTCAAGGACCTACCTACTCATTTCGAGGAATCGACAACAAAACTTTTTATCGTCACCATTCTGACGATAGCTATGAAGATGTCACTGGGTGCGGAAATACCATCGATTCACGAAGACCATTTGTTACTCGAATGATTGTCGATTCACTTCACTGGTGGAGCCAAATAATTGGAGTTGATGGATTCAGATTTGATTTAACTACCGCTATTTCACGCGGCAATGGAGATATAGATACTTACGGACCTCTAATCTCGGCAATAAGCGCCGATCCAATTCTTCGGGAGCGAAAATTAATCGCCGAACCATGGGATGTAGCTGGATATGCGCTAGGAGATTTCCCCCATCCTTGGCGTGAGTGGAACGATGCTTACCGAGATGCAACAAGACAATTTTGGTTGGGTGATAGCTCCCGAGGTCATAGCAACGGAGTTTCAGATCTCGCCTCTCGAATCGCTGGGTCCAACGACA
>VEQF01000021.1 GCA_018883365.1 Candidatus Nanopelagicaceae bacterium | reverse complement strand
TCGACATTTTTAACAACATCATTTTTCGCTAAAGCGGCAACGGTGCCCTTTAACGCGCTTTCCGGAGCTGAGTGGGTAGCAACTATCAGTTCAGCGCTATCACCACGACCCGATTGACGCACCGTTTCAATCGAAACATGATTTGAAGCAAAAAGTTGTGCCACAGTTGCTAATACACCTGGCTTATCTGCGACCTCTAATCTGATTAAGTAACGAGAGATAACATCATCGATCGGCGCGATTGCTAAATCGGCATAATCAGTTTCGCCATGACCTTCAACGCCGCGAGCTTTATTACGCGCTACCGCAATCAAATCACCTAGCACTGCGCTGGCAGTTGGAGCACCACCGGCTCCGCGGCCATAAAACATTAACTCTCCAGCAGATTCCGCCTCCACAAATACTGCGTTAAAAGCATTTCGTACCGCAGCCAAAGGGTGATGTTTAGGAACCAAGGTGGGATGAACACGAACCGAGACTCGATTGTCCTTTGTGAGTTCAGCAATCGCCAATAACTTAATGACATGGTCCATGTCTTTAGCCACTGCAACATCGCGCGCCGTTAACTTGGATATGCCTTCGCAATAAACATCATTTGAGCTCACGCGGGTATGAAATGCGAGACCGGCAAGAATTGCAGCTTTTGCCGCAGCATCATGGCCCTCAATATCAGCGGTTGGATCAGTTTCGGCGAAGCCAAGTGCCTGTGCTTCTTTTAATACATCAGCAAAGGCAGAGCCTTCTTCATCCATCTTGGTAAGAATGTAATTGGTGGTTCCATTAACAATTCCCATGACGCGATGTACATGATCGCCAACAATTGATTCTCGCATTGGGCGAAGAATCGGAATTGCTCCACCTACTGCTGCTTCGTAATAAAGATCAACACCATTTTTATCTGCGGCCTCAAAAAGCTCTGCGCCGTGCAAAGCCAGCAAAGCTTTATTGGCGGTAATAATGGATTTTCCATTTTTAATTGCGGTAAGAAGCAATTCACGCGCGGGTTCAATTCCACCCATTACCTCAATAACTATGTCTATGTTTGGATCTGTTACGACCGAGTTAGCGTCACCGGTAAGAATTTCTGCTGGGATGTTCTCTCGTTTTGCGTTGAGATTCTTAACCGCAACTTTTGCCAGTTTGAGTGTTGCTCCCGAACGTGCAGCAAAATCACCGGAGTCCTCCTGAAGCAATCTCGCTACATTTGAACCAACAACTCCACAGCCGAGCATGCCCACATTCAAAGTTTTAACTTCATGAGTCTTTCCAGCGCTGCTCATGCCTGATCTCCAGATTTTGTAATAGTTGTTAGGGACACTGGTGCTTCCTTCACCTCTAAGGCTAGAAGGTCTTGGTGGGTTTCACGGCGAATAATCGTCCGTGCCGTCCCATTTACCACTGCAACTACTGGCGGACGGGTCATGTGGTTGTAATTGCTAGCCATGCTTCGACCATAAGCCCCCGTGGCAGGAGTTGCTAATAGATCTCCCGGAACAATATCGGAAGGTAATTGAACATCTTTGATAACGATGTCCCCGGTTTCACAGTGTTTTCCGACAATTCTTGAGGCTCGAGTCTTGGAATCGCTAACGCGGTTAGTTAACCAAACTGAATACTCAGCATCATAGAGAGCCGTTCTCATGTTGTCGCTCATTCCACCATCTACTGAGACATACCAACGAGTTGAGCCATCTTCCAGCGTTACCTCTTTAGTGGTTCCAACTTCGTAAACAGTGACCATAGATGGGCCAACAATTGCTCTACCTGGCTCAATTGAAATCTTGGGAACATTGATTTCATTTCTTTCACATTCTTGATTTACTGCAGCAGCCAACTTCGACAATGCCACATCCGCTGAAATTGGATCATCACCTTCAACATAAGCAATCCCATAACCGCCACCTAAATCCAATTCAGGAAGTTCAACACCAAACTCTTTCTTATACCGAGCCATCACCTCAATCAATCTTCCCGCTGAGGTAACAAAAGCATCAGCGGCAAAAATCTGTGAACCAATATGAGCATGAAAGCCCGCTAACTTCAGTGACTCATGTTTTACCGTCGCTAGAACTGCATCCCAAGCAGCTCCTGATGCAATTGAAAATCCAAATTTCACATCTTCATGTGCTGTGGAAATTGCTTCGTGGGTGTGAGCTTCTACCCCTGGAGTTAAACGCAATAAAACTTTTTGCACAACACCTTTGTTGTGGGCAATGCGCGCCACTCTCTCAATTTCCTGTAATGAATCAATGACGATGGTTCCTACTCGATAATCTATCGCGTCGGAAATTTCACTTTCGGATTTATTGTTTCCATGTAACTCGATACGTTCGGCTGGGAATTCTGCCGCCTTTGCTACCGCTAACTCTCCGCCGGTACAGACATCCAATCCCAACCCGGCTTGGGCAATCCAGCCGGCAATCTCCTTTGAAATAAAGGCTTTTGCGGCGTAATACGCCAAGCCACTATTTTCGCCAAAATTACGGTTTAAGGATTCCTGCCAGGTTGATGCTCTGGTTTTGAAATCCAACTCATCCAGTACAAATATCGGAGTACCAAAATGACGTGCGATCTCCGCTAGAGAACAACCTCCCACACTGATAACACCATCGACTCGGGTTGTGGTTTGCGGCCAAATCTTCATGTTGATTTCGTTACTCATAGCTACATCCGCTCCGGAGCGCTCACGCCGAGCAAGGACAATCCATTGTTAATAACTTGTCGAGTTGCTTCGCACAACACAACCCGAGTGCGATGAATATCTGAAATTGGTTCATCTCCCATTGGCAGTACTCGACAATCGTTGTAGAAGCCATGATACAAAGTTGCTAACTCTTCAATGTAACGGGCAACTCGATGCGGCTGTCTTAACTCTGCAGCACCTGCAATCACTCTTGGATATTCGGCAAGACCACCTAGCAACTCCCGCTCTCTTTCATGGGTCAGGAGTTCAGCTTTAAAATCATTAAGGTCTACCACTAGCCCAAGCTCTTTCGCATTTCGCAATACTGCACTGATGCGCGCATGCGCGTATTGCACGTAATAAACCGGATTGTCATTGGTTCGCTTCTTTAATAAATCAACATCCAGAACCATCGGAGTATCAACGGGGTAACGAATCAATGTGTATCGTGCTGCATCGACGCCAACTTTTTCTACCAACTCTTCTAAAGTAATTATGGTGCCAGCGCGTTTTGAAAGTTTTAGCTCTTGGCCGCCCTCCATAATTTTCACCAATTGGCCAATTAACACATGAATATTGAACTCAGGATTATCTCCGGCGCACGCTGCGGTCGCCTTCAAACGTCCTACATAGCCATGGTGATCTGCGCCCAACATGTAAATGCAAATATCAAAGCCGCGACCCCGTTTATCAATGTAATACGCGGTGTCTGAGGCGAAATAAGTTAACTCTCCGCCTGATTTAATTAGTACGCGATCTTTATCATCGCCAAAATCGGTGGTCCGCAACCAGGTGGCACCCTCTAATTCAAATACATGACCTTGCTGTTTTAGCGTCTCGAGTGCTTTGTCTAACGCCTTGCCTGAATGCAAAGAGCGCTCGGAGAACCAAACATCAAAATGCGTTCCAAAATTATCAAGTACATCTTTTTGCTGTTGGAGTTGCAGTGCGTAACCAGCCTCACGGAACGCGACTATGCCCTCAGCCTCATCAAGTTCTTTGTACTCTGGATGCTGAGCCAAAATCAATTTTGCTAACTCATTTATGTATTCGCCCTGGTATCCATCTTCAGGTCGCTTTTCGCCCCTAGCTGCAGCACGTAATGAAGCGCCAAAAAGATCCATCTGAGTTCCGCGATCATTAATGTAAAACTCTCTTGTAACTTGTGCGCCGCCAGCCGCAAGAACACTTCCCAAAGCGTCACCAACCGCTGCCCAACGTGTGTGACCAAGGTGTAATGGGCCGGTCGGATTTGCGCTAATAAACTCTAAATTTATTTTCTTTCCCGCTAAAACTTTAACTCGACCAAAACTCTCTTTTTCTCGCAAAATAACAGGAACGACTGCGCCTTGACTTGCTTTTGCCAAAGTAATGTTTATAAATCCTGGTCCGGCAATTTCAATTTTTTCTATATCAGAATTGTTTTGCAAGCCAGCTGCAATTAAATCTGCAATTTCTCTTGGTGATTTACCGGCCGGTTTTGCCAGCGCTAACGCGATCGATGTTGCGTAATCACCATGATCGCGATTCTTGGGACGTTCCAAAACAATTTCTTTTACAGCGTTTAGCTCCAAGACCTCTTCGGGCAAATTCCCATTACCAACCGCGGAGTTAACAGCGGCAAACAAGGCCCGAGCTAGTTGGCCGAATGGTCCGCTATCTTGATTGAGGAGCTGACCATGCTCAACGGGGTTTTGATTAATTTCGGCGGTCACCTGCGCAAGGTTACCGACCCGGCCGGCCAACTCGTACTTAGGTAAACCTGCTTAGGTAAGTTGGCAACCAAATAGTGAATCAAGGCTTTTTCCGAGTAAGAAGTCAGAATGCCGCCGGTAGTACTGCAATAGATGGTGATTTTTTATAATTCAGGTTTGTGGGTATTCTTCACACCCAACTCTTGCGGGAGTGGTGAAATGGCAGACACGCAGGTCTTAGGAACCTGTGCTTCGGCGTGTGGGTTCAAGTCCCACCTCCCGCACCAGCTTTACATCTTCTCAAAAATCACCCATTTTCAACACTGGTTCAATCATGGGAAGATTCCCGCCCAGATTTAATGAATGGAGCAAAAGGTGGCTGATAAGAAGTTTTTATCTTGGGTTGGTTTTAAGGGCGAAGAGGAATCTGCCAACAAACCAAATCTTGCCGCAGGCTCTGCCTCATTGGAAAGAATTCGCGAACTTGAATCACAGTTAAATGATCTACGCGCACGCCGCGATATCACCGCTCTATCCAAAGAAGAGTTTGAAATTCTGGCAACAGAAACTGCAATGTCAATTATTCGCACCGCGCAACAGCGTGAAGCAAAAGCTAACTCCAATGCCGAGCGACTAATAAGTGAGAGCAAGAAGCAAGCCACATCTGCAATTGAAATTGCGGAGGCAAAAGCAAAATCAACTTTGGCACAGGCTGAATCTCGAGGTCGTAAGTATCTTGAAGCAGCAGAAACAGATGCCGCTGAAATTCTCTCTAAGGCAGAGTCAGAAGCAGAGGATTTGCTCAACACAAAGAAGCGCGAAGGCTCGACAATTACCGCAAACGCAAAACGTGAGGCGGAGCGGTTGGTTATGACCGCAACTACTGAGGTTTCTGAGTATCGCACTTGGCTTGCCGGAGTTATCTCCGAGGCAGAACGTCTGTATCGAGTACAAACTCAATCTTTAGATGCAGCAGAAAATGCTATTTCTCAATCTCGTGCCCGTCTTGAGTCCGCATTTAATCGTTTAGCTGAACTACAAAAGCAGGTTGTTTCGGCAATCTCAGCAGATGGCACTCCAACAGCCGATGCCAAAGTGGCTTCACGGATCGCCCAAGCTGCCAACAGCTCAAACTCTGAAGCTAGTACCACCGCTAAATCCATCGGGAAAGCTAAATCAAATTCTGCAGGATCGAAGAAGAGTGCGAAAGCCTCTACTTCATCCGCTTCTTCAGCAAAGAAAAAGCCTAAGAAATCCGCTGCTAAATCTCGTTAATGTCTAGCTCCTCTCGCTACATCCATTCCGTAGATGGGCTCCGAGCTGTCGCTGTACTTGCGGTTCTGCTTTATCACTTAGGAATCGACTGGATACCAGGTGGTTTTCTAGGTGTAGATCTGTTTTTTGTAATTTCTGGCTATGTAATTACAAGTTTAATTCTGGAATCTATAGCGAGATCTGGAACTCTTGATCTAAGAGCTTTTTACTTGAGCAGAATTCGTCGCTTGGTTCCGGCCTTAATCGCCATGCTAGTTTTCACAACGCTCTATATAGGCGTTTATGCACCTGAAACCGTGCGCCGATTTGTCTCAGATATTCCATATGTTTTAACCGGCACCATGAACTGGGCGCTGGTTTCCAGACAACAGGATTACTTTGAAAGCATTGGCCGTCCTCCCCTGCTGCAACACACGTGGTCGCTCGCAGTTGAAGCACAGTTCTACCTAATTTGGCCCTTGGTTTTACTTTTCATTTTGAAGTACTTCGGTAAGAAAAATGTTTCCCTTGCGGCTCTGGCAATTGCCATTGCTTCTGGTGCAGCCCTTTTTGCCTACTCCATACGAATTGATACCCAAGCCTCCGCAATTAGCCATGTTTATTTCGGAACAGATACCCACTCTATTGGTCTCTTCCTCGGCTCTGCATTGGCGGTCAGTTGGAAACCACAAAACCTAACCCGCGAAATCACCAAGCGGGCGCAGGATTTTATTGACTTAATTGGAGTCGTTGGATTTCTTGGATTACTAGGAACTTTTCTCTTCATCAATGAAAGTGATCCAACTCTTTATCGAATTGCCTTTCCACTCTCGGCTTTATTCGGCTGTGCAACCTTGATATCGGTAGTGCACCCAGCATCGAGGTTTGCGCCAATTTTGAGCGCGCGTCCTTTGATTTGGATCGGCGAGCGTTCCTACGGCATTTATCTATGGCACTGGATTGTTTTTCAATTAACCCGGCCTTCAATTGATTTAGTTGGCGATGATTGGGCTTTATATGCGCTTCGGATTCTGATTGTTTTTGCGCTGGCTGATATTTCCCTGCGCTACATAGAGATTCCTGTGCGCCGCGGCTATTTCGAACTTTGGTTCCGCGGGATGAAATACCGCACTAAATCAGTTCGTCTCCGACAAAAGGTATCGGCATTCATTGCGGTGTTACTGACTTTAACGACCACCACAGTTATTTCTATAAATGCAATGGACAAGGCTGACCAGATTGCGGCTGCGGAAAAGGCGGCAGCCCTAGAGGCGCAAGATGTCGATCAAGTAATTACCGATACCGATGCACCAGGTATTTGGGTAACTGGCGACTCGGTAATACTTGGAATTCGAAATGTCTTGGCAAAGTATGAGCGAATTGAATTAATCAATGCCCGCGTAGGAAGACAGATTGATGAATTGATAGAGGTTGCGCAAACTGACCAGCAATTTGTTGGTAAATCACCGGTGGTTTTGAACCTGGGAAACAACAACCGGCTAAATGAAGCGGACGTAGTTTCTTTAATGGAGATTGTGCGCAATCAACCCAAAATTATCGTCGTCAACACCGCTGTTCCCCGTTCTTGGAAAGATGAAAACAATCAAATTATTGCCAAGGCGGTATCCCGTTATCCAAATGCGGTGCTAGTGGATTGGGCGGAAATCTCGGCAAATCATCCTGAGTATTTTGCAACCGATGGCGTGCACCTAAATCCTCCTGGGGTAAATGCATATGTATCAGCGATTCGAGAAGAGCTGAACAAATAAAAAACCGCCCCGATGTCGGAGCGGTTTTTTAACTAAAAGATTTTACTTATTCAAACTTACCTTTTAGCGAAAACTTCTTCGCATCAACCTTGGTGCCATCTGAATACACTGATTGAAGCAGGAACTGGGTTCCGCCCTCTTCAGACACCTTGGCAATTTCATAAGAAAGTTGATCAGCTCCAACTGTCGCAACCTCTTTGAAATCAACCGCGTTATAGGAAACTGAAACTATGTAACCGGTAAGGCCATCAACAGCTGCAGGAGCTTTCCAGCGCAATGTGACACCCTCTGAGCCATTTGCAATCGCTACAAAGCTTTGTGGTGCTTCATAAGCAGATATTGCTGGTTCTTCATTTTCGCTCTCGCTTGGTTCGGCGGATGGCTCTTCTGAAACTGATTCTGAAGCGGTTGGAGTCGGTGTTGCGCTGTCATCATCTGAAGAATTAGTTAGCGCGAAGATTGCAAGTAGAACAACACCTGCGATAACTAAAAATAGAACACTGCTAGAGCTCTTTTTTGCCGGAGCAGCTGGTGCTTGTGATTTCGCTGGAGCCGGAGTGCTGGTTACAGCAGCTGCAGGACGACTGGTTTGTGGAACTGAAACAACAGTTGCACTTGCCGCCTGAGCAACAGTTTGCTTAGCAACTACCTTCTTGGAAACTTTTTTCGCAGGGCGCTTAGCAGCTTTCTTGGCTGGCTTCTTTGCAGTTTTTGTTACCGCTTTCTTGACCGTCTTCTTCGCTGATTTCTTTGCAGGTTTAGCAGCAACTTTTTTGCGCGCAGCTTTTTTAGCAGCGGGTTTCTTCACAGCTTTTTTGGCTGCCTGCTTTGCAGTTTTTTTAGCTGGGCGTTTTGCCGAAGCCTTTTTCTTTGCGGCCACAACTTCTCCTTCGAATCAATTAATCAAGCCAGATTGCTATGAGCCAAGACTACCTGCGCCAACTAGAAAATTAACTATTTATCACCCGATAAAAACGGCTGAATTTCCGGGGCGATTTTGCGAAGCGCGATGCCACGGTGGCTGATTGAATCTTTTTCTTCTGGGCTCATCTCCGCTGTAGTTATCTGATAGCCATCTGGCTGAAAAATTGGATCGTAGCCAAATCCCTCAGAGCCACTCGGAGCATGGCGGACCATGCCGCGTAATTCACCCCGCACTGTAAATGTCTTCCCATTAGGCAACGCCAGAGCGATTACGCAAACAAAGGCAGCCCCGCGCTTTGAGTCTGGAACATCAACAAGTTCCCGAATTACCTTTTCGATGTTTGCTAAATCATCGCCATGTTTTCCCGCCCAACGAGCGGAGTAAACCCCTGGAGCACCACCTAATGCATCAATGGAAATTCCACTGTCATCGGCTAACGCTGGTAAGCCAGTTTCTTTTGCGATGGTCAAAGCTTTAAGAATTGCGTTGGCTTCAAAGGTGTCACCGGTTTCCTCGACATCAGCCAAATCAAACTCTGCAACAGAACGCAGCAAGACATTTGGAGCATGCACTTTTAGAAGCCGCTCGACCTCCGCCACCTTTCCTTTATTACGGGTGGCCAGCACTAGCTCATGTTTCATTTGCATCAGATTCTTTTAACCTGGCTTATTTGGCGCTGACTATCGCAGCCTGAAGCGCCTGCTTTTGCAAAGAAGCAAGCTCCATACATCCCTTTGAACCCAGATCAAGTAACTGATTTAGAAGATCACGATCAAAAGGTTTGCCTTCAGCGGTGCCTTGTACTTCAACAAATTTTCCATCTCCAGTGCAGACAATATTCATGTCGGTCTCAGCACTTACATCTTCCTCGTAACAAAGATCAATCATCGGGGTTCCATTGATGATGCCTACGCTAACTGCGGCAACTGAGTCACTTAAAGGCGAAGCTCCGTTTATATGACCTTGTTTCATAGCCCAGGAAATTGCATCACTTAGTGCGACATAGGCGCCGGTAATTGCTGCGGTTCTTGTTCCGCCATCTGCCTGCAAAACATCGCAATCCAAAACAATGGTGTTTTCACCGAGTGCTTTCATATCAACTATGGAGCGCAATGATCGCCCAATCAACCGGGAGATTTCTTGAGTTCTGCCGCCTAATTTTCCTTTAACGCTTTCGCGATCTGAGCGGGTATGGGTAGCGCGTGGCAACATCGAATACTCAGAGGTTACCCAGCCTTTGCCAGAACCAACCAACCAGCGTGGCACTCCGGGGGTAAAAGAAGCGACGCAAAGAACACGGGTATTACCAAATGAAACCAACACCGAACCCTCTGCTTGGTTCAGCCATCCACGCTCAAATGAAATTGGACGTAATGATGTGGCGGTCCTGCCATCGATTCGAAGTTCACTCATTAACTCTCCAACTTTCTATTTGTTTGTTCTTTAATCGATCCCTTAACAAAGTTAACCTCTGGACCCAGAAAACGTCTTGCTAGATTTGCAAAAGTTTCTGGATTGCCACTAGAGATAAATTGATGCTCGGGTGCTGAATTTTGGGTGCGCAAAAGATTTCTCTCTACTAATACTCGGTATAGATCTTTAGCGGTCTCTTCAGCACTGGAAACCAAAGTGACCTCATTACCCATCACATAAGAGATCACGCCGGTCAAAAGCGGATAATGGGTGCAGCCCAAAACCAATGTGTCTACATCAGCGGTTTTCAAGGAAGCGAAATATTTTTCTGCTGCTGCCGTTACCGCCGGTCCCGAGGTTTCACCACGCTCTACAAAATCAACAAACTGCGGACAAGCAACCGTTGTTAAACTTAAATGAGGCGCCGCTGCAAAAGCATCGTTATACGCTTGTGAATCAATTGTGGTCTGCGTACCGATTACGCCAACTTTTCCGCTCTTCGTTGCAGAGACCGCTCTGCGCACCGCCGGCTGAATAACCTCAATAACCGGGATGGAGTATCTCTCGCGAGCATCACGCAACATGGCGGCACTTGCGGTGTTGCATGCAATAACAATTGCTTTAACTCCAGCGGCAACAAGTGAATCCATAATCTCAAGTGCAAAGGATCGAACCTCAGCCAGAGGGCGTGGACCGTATGGTCCGCGAGCGGTATCGCCGAAGTAAATGATTGACTCGTTGGGAAGTTGATCGATGATGGCGCGTGCAACTGTTAATCCGCCGAGGCCGGAATCAAAGATGCCGATCGGTCGATCAGCGGTCATCTGATTAACATTCGCGCTCACGGTCACGGAGGGAAGTCTAAAGCCCGCGAATTCTGTGGCCTGCCTCATTAAATTTGGGGGTGTTCGATGTCCGTTTTGCCCCGTAATGTGAGGAAAAAATATAACAAAACTTAAGAATTGCCGAGATTTCAGCTTGAACAACTCATGAGTAAGGTGCACCCTTTTACCTAATTGCTTTAACCGAGGCTTCATATGGGCTTCGGAGAAGGCAGGGTTCCGAGCCTGATTAGTTCAAAGCTAGTAGTAGCCGAGGGTGATTCATGGCAACGACAAAAATAAGGCTCGATGAAAGTCGAGCGAACCTAATAGCCCACGGAGGCCATTTTGCTTCAATTAACAGCAACACAGTGGAGCGTTGTTTACAACGTCCTTTCATTCGGACTTGTATCAATGCTTGCAACAACCGTTTACACCCTTGTTTCACAGCACCGCGTACTTCCAAAGTATCGCAACGCGCTAGTGCTTTCCTCGATGGTTACATTCATCGCTGGTTATCACTACCTACGTATTTTTGATTCTTTCAAAGATGCGACAGCAGAAGGCACCTTCAACGTTGCGCATGACATCAATGCAAGTTCGCTAGCTTTCAATGAGGGATACCGTTATGTTGACTGGATCCTTACTGTTCCATTGCTTCTAGTAGAAGTGATTGCAGTACTTGCACTTGCTAAAGAAGCTTCAAAGTCAATGATTACCCGCCTCGTTCCTGCATCAGCAGCAATGATCGCGCTTGGTTATCCTGGAGAAATGTCTTCAGATCAGGGTGAGAAGATTATGTGGGGCGTTCTCTCCACAATTCCATTCCTCTACATCCTCTATGTTCTATTCGTAGAACTAGGTAAGTCACTTGATCGTCAGCCAGAAGGTGTTGCAGCGACCATCGGTCGTCTACGTCTTCTACTCATCGCATCATGGGGCGTTTACCCAATCTCCTACCTACTTCCAATCATCGATGCAGATGGAGCAGCAAGCTCTGGTGCATTCGTAGGACGTCAAGTTGGTTACACAATCGCTGACGTTGTCGCGAAGTGCGTATGGGGTCTAACAATTCTTAAGATCGCTCGCATGAAGTCCATTGCAGAAGGCATGAAGGACGATCACTAAGAAGTAATGAAATGAAGTAAATAAAGTAGTAGTAAAGATAGGGCCCGGGAAACCGGGCCCTATTTCTTTTTCAGACAATTATTCTGCGCTTATGGCATCAAGTAGAGATTGCTGCAACCAACCAATCCAGGAATAGACCGCATAAACCGCTTTCATGGGATCAGACTCAATCATTAACTCATACTTTTTATGTAGAGATTCACTGTTGTTTGCATCAGAATCATCATTGACGCCATCAGATTGACCTGGTTTTCCTCTTTCAGCACCAAATCCCAGTCTTACCGCAAGCGCAATACGCAAATCATTTAATCCCCCAAGCCATGCCATTGCATCAGCACTGGGAAACCTAACCTCTATCTTTCCCTTATCCAGCGGAATATCTCCATTCCAATCCTCGTCTTGAGGAAGTAAGGCTTCATAAATCAAATGCGCGTGAGCTTTTTTCTTTTCCCGCAGACCATGCTCGGTATAGCGACGAAACTCGCCCGCCTCTTGGTCATCATCATAGGCGCTCGGCAACAAGCGCCTTAAGACCGGGTCTTCTGGAGGAAGCTCCGAACTAGAAAATCCAATCACCTGCAAAAGTGGGTCAACTTGATGTTCTTGTCCATCACCATCTGCCAAGAGCTCAATTAGTTGCTCTGTTAAATTAATTAAGACATGAGCTTCTTGAGAAGTGAAAACGATTGATAACTCATCATTTTCTTGTCGACGAAATGTGGACATCTAATGCACCTTAATTTTCATGATTCGTCATCACGCTGCACGGTAGCCCACAATCCATATTCATGGAGCCGTTGCACATCTCGCTCCATCTCTTCTCTAGTACCTGAGCTAACAACCGCTTTGCCTTCATTATGAACTTTTAACATCAGTTCAGTTGCTCGCTCTTTTGAGTATCCAAACAAAACCATAAACACATGGGTCACGTAGCTCATTAAATTAACTGGGTCATCCCAAACTACGCAGACCCAAGGGCGGTCAGCACGTAAATCAAATTTGATTTCTGATTCAGTTAAAGTTCCAGTGGCCATCTAATTTAAGGATTTTGACTAATTGTTATTTGGACTCATCGTCAGGGCCTTTACGTAGCCCGGCATGAATCTCTTTACAGGTTGGACAGATAGGAAATTTTTTTGGATCGCGGGAAGGAATCCACTTTTTGCCACAAAGTGCGGTCACGGGCTTTCCAGATACAGCTGATTCCACAATCCTGTCTTTACGTACGTAATGTGAAAAGCGCTCGTGATCTCCGGACTCTAAATCCTCCCGATTTTCTTCCCTTAACTGCTCATCAACAATCGATTCGGTCAAGGTGTCGGTGTCACTAGAGATGCCTTTACCTCTTGTAAACAGCCCCATCTTCCAATCTAGATGATCCCACTGAATGCTCATATTCCAATAATAAAGCTATTTATCCGGTACAGAAGTGGTAATCAATCGGTTTCTAAGTGGTCTAGAGGCGGTATCGAATGAGTCCAAAAGCCAAATAAAGCAAGGTCAGCTAACTCGCGCGCCGTAAGATAAGCAGGTGAAGGATCTTCTCAAGACTGAGCATCTATCTCGTGGCGATGTTGAGCTGTTGCTAGAAACCGCCGCAAAGTTCGCAGTAGATCCGACTGCGGCTTCAAACACCCTCGCTCACAAAACGGTAGCGATATACATGTCCAAGCCCTCCACTAGAACCAGACTTGCTTCTGAAACCGCTGTTGCACATCTTGGCGGTACCCCGGTTTTTCTTCGCGGCGACGAGTTGCAGATTGGTCGTGGCGAAACAATCGCCGATACCGCAAAAGTTATTAGTCAATTCTGTAGCGCGCTATTGATTCGCACCTATTCTCAAAGTGAAGTTGATGAGCTTGGCGCTAATGCGACTATTCCGGTTATTAATGGATTAACTGATTACGATCATCCAACTCAGGTGTTGGCCGACTGGATAACGATCAGAGAGAAATTTGGATCTGATATTTCAGGTCGTAAGTTTGTCTACTTTGGTGACGGAAACAATGTCACCACAGCTTGGTTAATGATGGGCGCAATTTTGGGCGCGCATGTAGTTGCAGCAACCCCTGAAGGTAAGTGGGCACCTGATAATCAAGTTGTCGAAACAGCAAAAAGAATTGCAAAGGAAAATGGTGGATCAATCGAAGTGGTCCATGATCCAATCGCTGCTGCTAAAGATGCATCTGTGCTTTACACAGATGTTTGGATGTCGATGGGTGATCCAGAAGCAGAGCGCGCCGAAAAAGAGTTGGCGCTAAAGCCATTTAAAGTAACTGAGAATTTGATGGCACAGGCCGCATCAGATGGCATCTTCATGCACTGCTTGCCAGCACATCGTGGCGAAGAGGTTGATGCAAGCGTCATTGATGGTCCGCGCTCGGTTATCTGGCGTGAAGCCTTTCATCGCCGCACCACTATCCAATCCATTATTTATCACCTAGTTCGTGGGGAGCTTAAGGGCTAGGCTGAGGGCATGCGCGTTGCGGTCCCATCTGAAACTAAAGCTGGCGAAAAGCGCGTTGCATTACTTCCAGACATCATCTCCAAGCTCACCAAAGCTGGTTTAGAGGTTGTAATTCAATCCGGGGCTGGAATTCATGCCGGAGCACTTGATGCAGATTATAAAAATGCCGGAGCGAGTATTAGTCAGGCTTCAGATATCGGTAAAGAGCTAAGTAGCGCAGATGTAATTGTTTCAGTTCAACCATTGAATGCAGCAGTAGGCTCAACTTTGAAAAAAGGCGCAATCACAATTTCATTTTTATCACCATCAAATGCCAGTGATTCAATTGATGCGTTAGCAAAAGCTGGAGTGACCGCGATTTCATTGGAAGCGGTCCCTCGCATTTCGAGAGCGCAGTCAATGGATGCACTGACATCACAGGCGCTTTGTGCTGGATATAAAGCAGCTTTGGTGGGTGCAGAGCTTTCACCAAGATTCTTTCCGCTCTTAATGACCGCGGCTGGAACTGTTACGCCAGCAAATGTTTTGGTTTTGGGTGCAGGTGTTGCTGGACTTCAAGCAATAGCAACTGCGAAGAGATTAGGTGCAGTCGTATCGGCCTACGATGTGCGTCCTTCTTCGGCTGATGAAGTTAAATCAATGGGTGCCACATTTATCGAATTGGAACTTGAAGCTCTTGAAGGTGCAGGTGGTTACGCCCGGGAAATGACCGAGGAGCGCGCCGCCAAGCAACGTGAATTGTTGAAACCACATATTTCTAAATCACATGTTTTGATTACAACCGCTGCGGTTCCTGGGCGACCAGCACCGAGATTAGTTACTAAAGAAATGTATGACGCTATGGCACAGGGATCTGTAATCGTTGATTTGGCCGCAGAGAGTGGTGGTAATGTCGAAGGTTCAAAACCAGGTGAGGTAATAACCACTGAAAACGGTGTGAAAATTTGGGGCGGAAAAGATGTACCGAGTCAGCTTCCATTCCATGCCTCTTATCTTTACTCCAGGAACGTTGTGAATTTGCTCTTGTTGATGACTAAGGAGGGCGTAGTTACCCCTGATTTTTCCGATGAAATCATTGATGCCGCTGCTCTCACCCATGATGGCGTAAAGCGAAAGGGTGCTTAGTAATGGACTTAGTGGCGATTGTTACGATCTTTGTTTTGGCGGTATTTGTGGGATTTGAAGTTGTTTCGAAAGTCTCCTCCACATTGCACACCCCGCTCATGAGTGGTGCAAACGCGATTCACGGCGTGATCTTGGTCGGTGCGATAATCGTTGCAGATCACAGTGAAACAAATTTAGAGTTAGGCCTTTCGGTAGCGGCAATTGTTTTAGCAACCATAAACATGGTCGGTGGATTTGTAGTAACTGATCGCATGTTAGAGATGTTTAAGGGTAAATCTGGGACGGGTAAAACCGGTGCGGATAAAACCGGCGCGGATAAATCGGGTGCGGATAAATCAGGCGGTGCCAAGTAATGAGCCGCACTGTTTATGATCTAATCGGCTTGAGCGCCGGAGTAATGTTTATTTTGGCGCTAAAAGGATTGTCACATCCAAGAACTGCGCGGCGGGGAAATCTTCTTGGTGCGCTTGGAGCTGCGGTCGCAACCTTTGCGGTGTTTTTCTATGCTCCTGAAGGCTCCGCACTGCCTCTGAATAATCTTGGCTGGATTGTTGGTGCTATTGCCTTTGGAGTTGTAGTCGGAGTTCCTGCAGCTCGCCGGGTTCAAATGACCGCAATGCCGCAACTTGTTGCCCTATTTAATGGTGTTGGTGGTGGCGCTGCAGCGCTTGTAGCCATTGTTGAATATTTAAAGCTTGGCGCTAGCGCATCTACCGGAGTTGTTATTGCAACAGTCTTTACTGTTTTGGTCGGATGCGTTTCTTTCTCTGGATCAATAATCACATTTTTAAAACTTCAGGAGCTTATGACTACCCGCCCTGTGGTTTTTCCTGGCGGCAGGTTCTTGATTGCGGCAACTTTGATTGGAACGGTTGCTAGCTCGGTTTGGGTGGTTGACTCACTTGGCACTACCCCGCTGCTGGTTTTAGCTGGACTTTCGCTGTTATTTGGCGTCCTCTTTGTTCTTCCGGTTGGTGGCGCAGATGTGCCAATCGTTATCTCCTTGCTAAATGCATTTACTGGCTTGACCGTTGCCGCCGGTGGTTATGTATTGGATACAACTTTGCTGATTATTGCGGGAACATTGGTAGGCGCATCGGGAACTATCTTGACTAGATTGATGGCTGAAGCGATGGGTCGCTCGCTATTTGGAACTTTGTTTGGGGCATTTACTGCAAAACCTCAAGAAGCGGGAGCGGCCACCGAGTCTCGTCCAGTTAAATCTGGCACCCCTGATGATGTTGCAATTTTGCTTAACTATGCGCGCCGTGTAGTGATTGTTCCGGGATTTGGTTTAGCGGTAGCGCAGGCACAACATACGGTGCGTGAACTTGCTGATTTATTGACGGCAAAAGGGATAGATGTTGCATATGGAATTCATCCAGTTGCAGGTCGTATGCCTGGACATATGAACGTGCTTTTGGCCGAGGCAAATGTGCCATATGAGCAGCTTTCTGAAATGGATGAGGTAAATCCAACTTTCCCACAGACTGACGTCGCATTAATTATTGGTGCAAATGATGTGGTTAATCCTGCTGCAAAAACTACTCCGGGTTGCCCAATTTATGGAATGCCTATCTTGGATGTTTCACAGGCCGGTAATGTGATTTTTCTGAAGAGATCGATGCGTCCTGGTTTTGCCGGTATAGAAAATGAGTTGTTATTTGATTCAAAGACAACCTTGTTGTTTGGAGATGCTAAGGCCTCACTAACAAAGGTTGTAAGCGCGCTTAAAGTTCTGTAGAAGTTATATAGCCCTCGTAACTCCTTTATTTGCTGTGTTTGCTGTGTTTGCTGTGTTTGCTGTGTTTGCTGTGTTTGCTGTGTTTGCTGTGTTTGCTTTGTTTGCTTTGTTTGATTCAAACTTTTCTAATTAGGATTTAGCACAAGCTTGTTGAAAACTTTTTGGCTTTGTCACCGCATCCATCCAGTATTTCCCCGTGCGCATATCTCTTGATAAACCAACCGAAGAGCAGCTAATTGAGCTCCTGCACCAGCCCGGTGGATATGAGGCTTTGGGTCATTTGATATCAATTAACCCAGAGAGCTTAAATTCGGCCGGGAAAATTGATTATTTGGCTGCGCTTGAGAAGCAAAACTCATGGTTGGCAGCTCTTATCCAGCGTGCGACCCTCGCGATCGCAGGCTCGCAGCCATCTGAGAGCGATAACATGTGGGAGGGGGTTGATGAAGGAGAGCGCGAAGATGTTGCAACCGCCTTACGACTTTCTACCAACACTGCTCAATCCCGTATCGACGTTGCAAGGGTTTTGACCAATCACTTACCTGCTACATGTGAGGCATTAGCCAATGGCGATATTTCACCCAGTCACGCGACTTTAATCGCTCGTGAATCCTCCGAAGCCATAAGAAGAGGAATTTCCACTGAGGAGCTCATAAAAATCGAGGGTAAAGCATTAGCCCATGCAGAGTTTCATACCCCCGCCCAAGTTGGCAGAAAATTGCGCTCTCTTTTTGCACAGGCCTCTCCTGACTCATTTGAAGAAGCGGTAGCTATCGCGCGAGATACAAGATCAGTCCGCATGTATCCAGAAAGTGATGGCATGGCCACGATAATTGCTTTGCTTCCTGTCGAAGATGCTCAGACAGTTATGCTCGCTATCAATTCTCTTGTCTCATTACAGGATTTAAAGTTTTCCGAAAAAAACAAAGGTCAAACTCCGTGGAACTCTAATCATATGAATGCTAGTCAGATTAACTCTAGTCAGATTAACTCTAATAAGATGAATTCGAGTCAGATGAACTCCAGTCAAATGAACTCCAGTCAGATAACAAATAGCGCGAATCGAGATAATGAATCCGCCAAGCGCAACATTGAAATGAAAAGAGCAGATGCATTGTCGGAAATCTGCGGAGATCTTTTGGCCCGAATTTCCGATGATTATCAACCGCACCGTCGCCCAGTTTCAATTAACATAACAATGGATCTTCACACCGCACTTGGGCTAGCAGATAACCCAGCAGATTTGGCGGGGTACGGACCAATACCAGCATCGATTGCTAGACAGCTGGCGAGCGATGGAAAATGGCGAAAATTTATAACCGATCCCGGGACGGGAAATCTCTTGAGTTTTGGCAGAGAGAGTTACATTCCGCCCCAATCTTTAGCTGATTTCATTGTTGCAAGAGATCGAATTTGCAGATTCCCCGGTTGCAGTCAGCCAGCTCGTGTTTCCGATATAGATCACGCAATTCCTTGGGAAGATGGCGGTGAAACCTCAGCCGAGAACCTTGGCTTACTTTGCCGAAGACACCACAGAATGAAGACCCATGACGGTTGGAAACTGCAAAGCAACCCCGATGGTTCATGCAACTGGGTCTCACCTGCAGGCAAGGAGATTTTCGTACCTGCCAGACCCATTAATGAGTCTGCTTGAAAACTAATGCTTACTTGCGAGTTCGCCAATTAATATGCTTATGAGCTCGCCAAATAATATGCTTACAAGCCCCTGGTGAAAACATTTTTATGAGCCTCGGAATAACATTCTTATGAGCCTCGGAATAACATTCTTATGAGCCTCGGAATAACATGTTTCTGAGCTCTTCAAATATAAGGCCATGTTTCAGGTTTTGGGTCTAGCATTCTTATATGGAGTCTCTGGCTTTACTAGTAGCGATTATTTTGTCGTTCGCTATTGTGGGAGGTCCACTTTCACTGTTGTTTGCGTTTCTATACCAGCGAAATAGTCGGAGATTTTTCAATAGAAGCGTTTTTAGAACTCGCCTCTTTTTATTTCTTGCAATCCTATTCGCTATTCCAGCGATATTGGTAGGAATTCGACTACTTACTCTAGACATAGGTTTTGGCGGAAAAGTTTTTGGAGGTCTTGGAGTTCTAACCGGGGCTTCATCTCTCTATAAAGTATTTGAAGGTAAATTTAGAAGTCACTAGTGCTTAATGCCGAGAATGTAATCAAAGCAGATCAGAAATATAAATCCATCGCCGCTCTAATTTTATGTAGCGCAAATCAACCGCTGGTGGAGGTGCCGGGAATCGAACCCGGGTCCTTCGACACTGATACAGGGCTTCTACGGGCGTAGTGTGCTAATCGCTTTCTCAGTCCCG
>VEQF01000020.1 GCA_018883365.1 Candidatus Nanopelagicaceae bacterium | reverse complement strand
GCTTGCGGTTACGCAAACGATCAAGTGGGTGCATATCAAGCTCTGCAATTCGGATGAAGAAACGAGGTCCAGCGAAGGACTTCTTGTTCTCTTCATGATCGCGAATTACATGGCAGGTGTCCTGACATAGGAAGCACTCGATACATTTTCTGAACTCTTGGCTGCGCTCCACATCGATTTGTTGCATGCGGTACTCGCCCGGCTTTAGATCTGTTGGTCCCTCGAATGCTGGAACCTCCATCGCCTTCTTGTAGTTAAAGGAAACATCGGTTACTAGATCGCGAATTACTGGGAAGGCGCGAAGTGGTGTAACTGTGATGGTTTCATCTTCTCCAAATGAGTTCATACGGGTCATGCAGGCAAGACGTGGTTTTCCATTGATTTCCATGGAGCAGGAGCCGCATTTTCCAGCTTTGCAGTTCCAGCGCACCGCTAGATCTGGCATTTGGGTGCCTTGAACGCGGTGAATTACATCGAGAACAACTTCGCCCTCGTTGGCATCAACGCTGACATCTTTGAACTCTCCACCTTTGACATCGCCGCGCCAAATGCGCATCTTTACTTTGCGGGACATTTATTTGCCGCCTTTCGCGAGTTCTTTTTCGGTGAAGTACTTCTTTAATTCATCCATCTCAAATAGTTCAAGAAGTTCGGCTGGCAACATCTTGGCATCTTCTGCCTCGACCTTTACCTTCTTGCCATCCCACTTAGATAGATGATTTACCTGACGCCAGTTTGGATCCATCTTTGGATAATCATCACGGGTATGACCGCCGCGTGATTCTTGACGTTCTAGAGCTGAACGGGCAATTGATTCTGAAACTAACAACATGTTTTCTAGATCAATCGCTAAATGGAAACCTGGGTTGAAAGCTTTTCCACCAACCGCTTTAACTTTTTCCGCGCGTTCACGGATTGATTCCAATTTCTTCAAAGCATCAACTAATTCAGATTCGGTGCGGATAATTCCGACCAAATCCTGTGTGACGTTTTGTAGCTCTTGGTGCAATGAGTATGGATTCTCATCGCCATCACGATTAAATGGTGCGTTCAAGTGATCATGTGCTTTCGCAATCGCTTTGTCACTTGCCTCTGGAGTTTTTCCACCCAAACTCTTTACATACTCGGCCGCTCCCGCACCTGCGCGACGACCGAATACCAAAAGATCGGAGAGTGAATTTCCACCCAGACGGTTTGAACCATGCATTCCGCCTGCAACTTCACCGGCGGCAAACAAACCTTCAACACCGTAAGCAGCTGCGGTATCTGGTTCAACCTTTACGCCACCCATTACATAGTGACAGGTTGGACCAACCTCCATTGGTTGCTCGGTGATATCAACGTCGGCCAACTCTTTGAATTGGTGCCACATTGATGGCAAACGACGCTTGATTTCCTCTGCTGGAAGACGCTTAGAAACATCTAGATACACGCCGCCATGTTCAGAACCGCGTCCTGCTTTTACCTCGGCGTTAATTGCGCGCGCCACTTCATCGCGTGGCAACAACTCTGGTGGACGCCGGTTGTTGTTCTGATCTTTGTACCAACGATCAGCCTCTTCTTCATTATCTGCGTACTTGTCTTTGAAAACCTCTGGAATGTAGTTGAACATGAAGCGCTTACCTTCTGAGTTGGTAAGAACTCCACCATCACCACGAACTGATTCAGTAACCAAAATTCCACGAACTGATGGTGGCCAAACCATGCCGGTTGGATGGAACTGTACGAACTCCATATCAACCAAAGCAGATCCAGCTTTTAGCGCCAGCGCATGTCCATCGCCAGTGCCCTCCCATGAGTTGGAGGTAATTTTGAAAGATTTTCCAATTCCACCAGTTGCTAAAACAACCGCCGGTGCTTCAAACAAAACTTCATCACCAGTCTCACGCCAGTAGCCGTAGCAACCAGCGACTTTGTTTCCATCCTTGATGATTTCAGTAATTGTTAATTCAGCAAATACTTTGATGTATTTTTCTGCATCGCCATGTTCCTTGGCATCTTTTTGTTGCATCGCAACAATCTTTTGCTGCATAGTGCGAATCAATTCCAAACCAGTGCGATCGCCAACGTGCGCTAGACGTGGATACTCATGTCCACCGAAGTTACGTTGTGAGATGCGACCATCTTTAGTGCGATCAAATAGCGCGCCCCAAGTTTCTAGCTCCCAAATACGATCTGGTGATTCTTTTGCATGAAGCTCTGCCATGCGCCAGTTGTTTAAGAATTTTCCACCGCGCATAGTGTCGCGGAAGTGAACTTTCCAACCATCATTTTCATTTACGTTACCCATTGCAGCAGCAGCTCCACCTTCAGCCATAACGGTGTGAGCCTTGCCAAATAATGATTTACAGATGATGGCTACGCGCAGACCTGCTTGGCGTGCTTCTACTGCGGCGCGAAGACCAGCGCCACCTGCTCCGATTACAACTACATCGAATCGGTAGCGATCAAACTTAATATCGTTGTTTGCCATGGATTCGTCCTAGAAGAAGTAGTAGTTAGTGATGGTGCCGGATGCAACCATGCGAACATACAAATCAGTTAGCGCAACCACAATCAGTGAGATCCAAGCAAAGGTTGGGTGTTTGTGGTTTAACGCAGATACCCAAGTCCAAAGTTTGTAACGCACTGGATGTTGTGAGAAGTGACGTAGCCGGCCACCGATTGTGTGGCGACAGGTGTGACATGAAGCTGAGTACAACCACAACATGGTGGCGTTCAAAGTAAGAATCAATGTACCAACGCTCATATGTCCCCATTCACCTTCAGGGTTTTTGAAAGCGATGATGGCGTCGTAGGTAAGAATTACATTTAAAACTAATCCGAGATAGAAGAACCAACGATGACCATTTTGCAATATCAATGGTGCACGGGTTTCTCCGGTGTATTTGGAATGTGGCTCAGCAACTGCGCAAGCAGGTGGTGACATCCAGAAAGAACGGTAGTAAGCCTTGCGGTAGTAATAACAAGTCAAACGGAAACCAAGTGGTGCGATCAAAATGAATAGCGCTGGTGAAATCACCATGCCAAACAAAGTTATGGTTCCAATTGGAGTTCCAAAGTGCGCAGCTCCATCAACGCATGCAGTTGAAAGACATGGTGAATAGAAAGGAGAAATCAGAGGCTCTGCGAAGTAATACTTCTTTTCAAAAGCGCGGAAGGTTGCGTAGATGATGAAGGAAATTAGAACTGCAACTGTGATTAATGGTTGTAACCACCACTTATCAGTTCTAAGTGTGCGCTCTTTAATCGCTGCACGTGTTGATGAGAAAACTCCGGTGGCCACGCAGGCGCCTCCTTAAAGGATTGGCTGGAACTAATGCTCCAATTTTCCCCACGATTCTCAGGAGTTTCTAGGTGAACGGTTATGAGTTCGCACACAAGCCGCGGTGTGCATCTATAAAAATTGCGTGGCGGAGGGCGTGGGATTTGAACCCACGAAGGTTTCCCTTGCCGGTTTTCAAGACCGGTGCACTAGGCCACTATGCGAGCCCTCCGTGGCAAAACTTACCTTTAACGAGGGCACCTAACCAAATTAGTTATTTATCCAAACTTGGCAACGCGGGTTTGAGGTGAATTCGGAACCGGACTGAGGCCATTTGAACTACAACTATTAGGGCGGCAGAAATCGCAACGGAGATATTCCGATCTAGGGATGTTTGCTCTAACAAAACAAATGAAGTCGCACCTATTGCTGATGCTGTTGCATATAGAGGGCCTCCCGAAAAAATCTGCGGGGTCATCCCTGAAACCACATCACGTAATACTCCACCGCCTACTGCGGTGACAACGCCTAGCAATATTGCAACCAACTCGGTGCTGTTATAAATAATTGCTTTGTAAGTTCCTACGACTGCGAATAATGACATCGCAACAGAATCTAAAAACACAACCGCGTTTACCGCTTTTTTATACCAACGCCCAATTATCAAAGCGACGATTACTGAGGTTAACACCGTTAACAAATACTTATCTTGCATCGCTGCAGGTCTTCCGGCATCCAACAAAACATCACGCAAAATTCCGCCACCAAGTCCGGTGAGAATTGCGACCGCTAAAACCCCAACCAAATCAAAGCGTTTATAGAAAATTGCAAAGAGCGCACCTTGCAACGCACCAATGCCAACTGTTAGAAGATCTAACCAAGCGGGTACGGCGTTCATGCTGGCAACTCCAATAACTTCTCAATTTCTTTAGCGACTCCATCATGGTGGCAAGGTTCTGCAACAAACTTGGCATGGAGTTTTCCATTTGGATGACCATCAGCCATTGCCCATGATCTTCCAGCCCAAGCCAACATGGTGAAATCATTTGGATTGTCACCAAAAGCTACAACTTGTTCCGCGGTAATTCCATGACGCTCCGCAATCTTTGAAAGTGTGGAGCCTTTAGATACTCCATAGGCGTTAATTTCCAACAAAGAATCATCGGGGTTTGAGTGGGTAACGGTTGCAACCCCTTCCAGCTCCCTAACTGCAATTTCCAGCATTTCATCTGAGGTGAGTTCTTGATTTGAGCAGCGCGCCATTAATTTCATAGCTGGGGTTTGCATGACCTCAGTAATGTCATGAACTCCAATATTGTCGAGCCCAACATCCCAACGGGGAATATAAGCCTTTTCGCGATGGAAGTAATGATGTGCTTCAACTGCAAATGAAATGGTCGGAATTGCCATGCGAAGTCGGTTAACGGTTTCAATCTGACTTTCTACTGACATATTCCATTCTTCTAAAATCTTTTCATTGTGGATGTCATACAACATCGCACCATTTCCTAAAATGCCGTGACCAAAAGAAAATGCTTCGGCAACTTCTGGCATCCAACGCGGTGGGCGACCAGTTACATAATAAATCTCGACTCCCATTTCATGTGCGGCGTGAAAAGCTGCTTTGGTGCGATCTGAGATTTTGCTTTGGTGTGGAACTATCGTTCCATCCAAATCAGTCGCGATTAATTTTGGTCGGCGTAATAAATCGCTCAACTAAGCCACCGGATTAAATTTATCCATACCAAGGAATGGTTGTAGTGCTTTTGGAACTAACACTGAACCATCTGCTTGTTGGTGATTTTCTAAGATCGCAACAATCATGCGTGGGATTGCTACCAATGTGCCATTTAATGTTGCAACTGGTGAAGTTCCATTTTCGCCTTTGGTGCGGACATTTAATCTGCGGGCTTGGAACTCACTGCAGTTTGAGGTGCTGGTGACCTCACGATATGCATTTTGGGTTGGAATCCATGCTTCACAATCAAATTTTCTATTTGCGCTAGATCCAAGATCACCAGTTGCTACATCAATTACTCGGTAAGGAATCTCCATCGCATTTAAGAAATCCTTCTCCCAAGCCAACAATCTTTGGTGTTCAGCAACCGCTTCCTCTGGGGCGCAGAAGGAAAACATTTCAACTTTTTCAAATTGGTGTACTCGAATAATGCCGCGAGTATCTTTTCCATAAGAGCCTGCTTCGCGACGGAAACATGGTGAGTATCCGGTGTAGCGAAGTGGAAGTGATTTTGCATCGAGAATTTCATCCATGTGATAAGCAGCAAGAGGAACCTCGCTGGTTCCCACTAAATAAAAATCATCTTCCTTTAAATGGAAAACGTTTTCGGCGGCCTGGCCGAGAAAGCCGGTGCCCTCCATTGCGGCGGGCTTTACTAATACTGGTGGAATCATCGGGATGAAGCCGGCCTTGGTAGCCATTGTGATTGCGTAATTAACTAGCGCTAACTCAAGTAACGCACCTACGCCGGTTAGGTAATAAAAACGCGCACCAGAAACCTTGGCACCGCGCTCGACATCGATGGCGCGAAGAATTTTGCCAAGCTCAACGTGATCCTTGGGTTCGAAATCAAATTTGCGTGGGGTTCCGACCTCTTCAATTACTTTGAAATCTGCCTCGCCACCTATTGGCGCACTGGTATCTACCAGATTTGAAATCTCCATCGCGATTTTTTTGAAATCAGCTTCAGTGGAGTTCTTTTTACCTTCCGCATCTTTTACCGCCGCTGATAAAGCTTTGGCTTTTTCTAATAAGGCACTTTTCTCATCACCTTTTGCGGCGCCAACAGATTTGGAAAGGGTGTTTTGTTCGGCGCGTAGCGCTTCAAACTCCACAATTGCGGTGCGGCGTTTTTCATCAGCGGCCAGAGCTAAATCAACTAAATCAACATTTTCACCACGTGCTTTTTGTGAAGCACGAACCAGATCCGGGTTATCGCGAAGTACTTTTACATCAATCATTTATATCGACTCTCCTGCGCGAACTGCGGCCAACCAAACATCTGCTTCTTTAAATGAAGCATCTGCGGTTGCTGGTGTTGTTGTTGGGGCAATTTTATCCGCTCTTGGATATGAACCTAGATAACGTACATCTTCACAAATTCGTCGCAATCCCATCAGTGCATCGCCAACTCTGGCTTCATTGATATGTCCTTCAGCATCAATGATGAAGTGATAGTGGCCGAGCTCGCGACCAGTTGGTCGTGATTGAATAAATGTTAAGTTAACGCCGCGCACTGAAAACTCAGTAAGAACCTCTAGTAATGCACCAGCGTGATCTGCGCCAATGAAGGCAGCAAGTGAGGTGCGATCAAAACCGGTTGCAGGTGGAACAGTTCCAGGTTTTCCAACTAAAACAAATCGTGTAACTGCGCCATCGTTGTCACCAATGTTTTGTGCAATGGTAGATAAGTCATAAGTGGTCGCAGCGTTTGGTGCAGCAATTGCGGCATCAAATTCTCCGGTAGTTAAAGCTTGAGCCGCTGCGGCGGTTGATGAGGTAACAATAATTTCTACATCAGGATAATTTTTTGCAATGTAGGTACGGCACTGAGCTTCTGCATGTGGGTGGGTAGCGATTTTCTTAATCGCTTTGTTTTCATTTCCTTTTGCCACCAATAGAGAAAAAGTAACCGGCAAAGTAACTTCGTTGTAGATAACTAGCGGTTCACCGATTGCCAACTCATCAAGAGTGCGGGCCACAACTCCCTCAATCGAGTTTTCAATTGGCACTAAAGCGCGCTCTTTTGCACCAGAGCGAACCGCATCTAAGGCAGCGGTGACATTTGAATATGGAGTTAAGGTGTCTGAATCTTTAGTAATAGTGCGCAGCGCAGCCTCAGTAAAGGTCCCAATAGGGCCTAAATAAGCGTAGCTCGTCACTGCGTAAGGATACCCGCAGGGCGTTAGGCTTTGATAATCATGGCCGCAAAGCTTCATTTCACACAGATCGCATGGCGCTCTGAAGTTGGCCTGCATCGTGAAGGAAATGAAGATTCTGGTTTTGTATCACCAGCTGTGCTCGCTGTTGCTGATGGCATGGGTGGTTATGTTGGTGGTGAAATCGCATCAAGCACGGTCATTTCAAAACTATCTGATTTAACTGAAGTTTTAATTAATCCCGAATTAGATAATGATTCTCGGGAAGATTTATTACGTGAATCTGTTTTTGAAATGGATTCGGCAATTGCAGAGATTGGTGCCCAGCGCCCTGAGTTAGTAGGGATGGGAACTACTCTCACCGCGATTTCGCTTTTTAATGACTTTGTATTGCTATTACATATCGGAGATTCTCGCGCTTATCGAATCCGCGGCAGCAAAATTGAACAGTTGAGCCATGACCACACTGTGGTTCAGGAGTTAGTTGATCAAGGCCGTTTAAATCTTGATGAGATTGCCGACCACCCACAGCGTTCATTTTTAACCCAAGCATTAATGGGTAAACAAAACTTAACTCCAATTCTTATCGCTTACCCAGCCGAAAAGGGTGACAAGTTTTTGGTATGTAGCGATGGTTTAACCGCTGTGGTTGATGAGGCAAGTATCGTAAAAGCATTACAACAAGATTTAGAAAGCGCTGTGAATTCTTTAGTTGACCTTACATATAAGAATGGCGCACCAGATAATGTCACCGTGATCGCAACCGAGATTGGTGATGCTCCTTCCTTAGTAACTCCAACCAAGTTTGGAGCTGCAAAATGAAACGAGTGTTAGGCGATCGCTATGAGTTAGGCGCGATGATCGGCACCGGCGGAATGGCTGATGTTTATGTCGCACAGGATTTACGTTTGAACCGCCAGGTTGCGGTAAAAATATTGCGTAGTGATTTAGCCCGTGATCCTTCTTTTGTAACACGTTTTAATAAAGAGGCGTTATCGGTAGCGGCTTTAAATCACCCGGGAATTGTTTCGGTTTATGACTCCGGCAAAGAAGATACCCCTGGTGGAGCAATGCCATACATGGTTATGGAGTATGTAGAGGGCAATACTTTGCGGGACATCATTCATCGCGGTGAAAGATTTCCTTTACAAAGAGCGGTAGAAATCGTTGAAGGAATTTTGATTGCGCTGCAGTACTCCCACAAAAACGGGATTGTGCACCGCGATATAAAGCCAGGAAACATCATGATTACCGATACCGGTGATGTAAAGGTGATGGATTTCGGAATTGCTAGAGCGCTTTCCGACAGTGGTGCAACTATGACTAGCACCTGGAACATTGTTGGCACCGCGCAGTACTTATCTCCTGAACAAGCTACCGGTAGCCAAGCTGATGCACGCAGCGATCTTTACTCTGTCGGTTGTTTGTTTTATGAATTGGTTTCCGGCAAACCACCATTTACTGGTGACACACCTGTTGCCATTGCTTACCAACATGTATCTGCGCAATTGGTTCCAGTTACTGAAGTTGAGGCAACTTTAGATCCGGCATTAAATAATTTCTTTAGTGTTGCTTTGGCAAAAGATCCAAATGAGCGTTATCAAAGTGCAAACGCGATGTTGAAGGATCTTAAAAAATTATCAAAAGGCGAGGGAATCACCACTCAAATTCCAAAACAGAAACGTCCAGTAAATTCCAGAAATAGATTTGCTGCAATCGCGCTTTCACTTGTTGTGTTAGTTGGCGCCGCCAGCTTCTTCGTTTTCCGCCCAGATTCTGTGAGCTCAATTCGGGCACTTCCCAATGTTGTTGGTTTAACTGAAAGTGAGGCCCGTGCTCAATTAGATGGTTTCACCATCACAATTCAGCGCGCACCAGATCCCCGCATTCCACGAGATCGGGTTTCTAATCAATTACCGCTAGCAACTACTCGGGTTTCATTGGGCTCTGCAGTAACACTTACGCTCTCTGATGGCCCAGGTGATGCCACCGTCCCTACCGATTTGATTGGCAAACCACTGGAAGAGGTGCGCACATTATTAATTGCTGCGGGGTTGCGAGTAACTCGCACCGTTGCGGTTGATTCTGAGCAAGAACCAGGAATTGTTTTGAAGGTTTCTCCAGAGCCAGGATCCACAGTCGAGGCTGGTACCGGTGTTGTGCTCGAAATTGCTAGCGGAAATGTTCAGGTTCCATCTTTAATTGGTGTTACTGAGATTGAAGCTAAGACGCTACTTACTCAGGCTGGTTTCTTTGTGAAGATTGTTGAAGTTTTTGATGCCAATCAACCACTTGGTGTAGTTCTTGCCCAAGCTCCAAGCGCTGGTGAAACAAGAATAATTGGCTCACCTGTGACCATTACTATAAATAAATCACAGGGTTAATTTACTTATTAATAATTGGTGACAAGCCCTCTGATTTTTTTCTAGCTTCTTTATCGCCGCATTCAACTAACCAGTTACCTAGCATTTGATAACCGTGTTCAGTTAAAACAGATTCAGGATGAAATTGCACACCATGAATTGGATGTGTTTTATGTTTAATCGACATCACTACACCGCTTTCACTGCGACCAGTAATTTCTAAATCACTTGGCAAAGTATTTTCATCAATCGCAAGTGAGTGATATCTAGTAGCAATAAAAGGTGATGGGATGTTTTCTAAAATTCCAGTGTTGTTATGGGACACCACAGATGTTTTGCCATGCAACAACTCTGGTGCGCGATTAACTGTTGCACCAAAAGCCACCGCGATCGCTTGATGACCTAAACAAACTCCAAATAAAGGTTTGTTGGTTTCGCCGCAGTGTTTGATCATTTCAATTGAAACCCCGGCCGCCTCTGGTGTTCCAGGGCCTGGGGAAATTAATACGCCGTCATATTTGTCAGCCTCGATAGCGCCAACTTCATCATTGCGTACAACGGTGCACTCAGCACCTAGTTGTTGGAGGTACTGGACTAGATTGAATACAAAGGAGTCATAGTTATCGACCACAAGAATTCTCGCTCCAGAGATCTTGGAGTCAGCTTTACTACCCATACCGGCATTCTCTCGTGTAACCTGCCGCCCATGCCAAAGTCACGTGTACGCAAGAAAAAGAAGGACACCCGTCCTGATCTATTGGCCCCTGAAGCCAATCCGCTTGATAAAGAGAGTCCACGCTGGCTTGCCCCGACCATGATCGCCAACTTCCTGATTGGCCTCTTCTGGATTGTCATCTTTTATGTAAGCCAGACCCAGTACCCGATTCCAAATATCGGCGCCTGGAACATGGTGGTTGGTTTTGCCTTCATCGGCGTCGGTTTCAGCCTGGCTACCCGCTGGCGCTAAGCCGGTTTTTTCACCTTATTAATTACATCGGTGTAATTCTCCACAGCTTTATCCACCCCTGTTGAAATCTCTAGCTCCCAGCTTCTCCCCGTACCCCCGCTTACGCTTGGCCTCATGATTGAAACTGGTTTAGCGGTCCTGGCTTACCTCATAACCGTTGTGGCCCTGGTGGCTATCACGGTGCGCTCCCTCGAGCTGTATCGACGAATCAAGGCTGGCCAAGCCGACCCAACCCGTAGCGATCAAAAAGGTCGACGTTTTGCGTTGATGACCCGAGAAGTTTTAACCCACGCAAAGATGTTGAACTTCACCGGATCAGGAATCGCGCACTGGTTTGTGATGATTGGTTTCGTTTCTTTATTTGGAACTTTGATTACTGCATACGGTCAAGTAATTGATCCACATTTTGTAATTCCATTTATTGGCCACTTTGTTCCTTATGCATTATTTACGGAACTTATCGCTTGGCTTACTGGAGTTGGAATTGTAACTTTAATCGCGATTCGACAAATCACCCGAATTACAAAAAAGGGTCGTAGCTCAAGATTTTTTGGTTCTGGTTCTTGGAAAGCTTATTTTGTTGAAGCTGTAATTCTGGCAATTGTTTTTTGTGTAATTGCTTTGCGAGGATTAGAAGGTGCACTGCTTGGCGATAAAGCTAAATCTTTTGAGTTTGCATTGTCCGCTCCTGCGGTTAACGCCTTCAAAGATTTAGATGTTGCAACCCTTGAGCGTTGGATAATTATTGTCGCTGCGATAAAAATCATTGTTTCGATGAGTTGGTTCATTGTGGTCGCCGCAAACCTAACCATGGGTGTGGCCTGGCATAGATTCTTAGCACCTTTCAATATTTTCTTTAAGCGCAATGTTTCTGCTACCCCAACCTTGGGTGCACTTCCAGAGATGTTGTCGCATGGCAAACCAATTGATTTTGAAGATCCAAAAGAAGATGATGTTTTTGGTATTGGAAAAGCGGCTGATATTTCTTGGAAGGGTTTATTGGATATGGCCAGCTGCACCGAGTGCGGCCGCTGCCAATCTCAATGCCCTGCATGGCATACTGAAAAACCACTTTCCCCAAAGCTTTTGATTATGGCGATGCGCGATCACGCTCTGGCAAATATTCCAAAAGAGGGACCAATTGTTGGTGAAACTATTTCTCCTGATGTTTTGTGGTCCTGTACTACCTGCGGCGCCTGTGTAAATGAGTGTCCGGTTGATATCGAACATATTGATCACATCGTAAACATGCGTCGTTATCAGGTTTTGGTTGAGTCAGAGTTTCCAACTGAACTTGGCGGCACCTTTAGAAATCTGGAGAAAGCTGGAAATCCTTGGGGTGCAAACCGCATGGATCGCAATGCTTGGATTTCCGAATGTAATTTCCCGGTTGAAGTTATTGATGGTGCGCTTCCAGATGATGTTGAGTATTTATTCTGGGTTGGATGTGCTGGCGCTTATGAAGAGCGGGCTAAGAAAACTACAAAAGCGGTAGCTGAACTGCTTTATATGTCAGGTGTGAAGTTTGGTGTTTTGGGTGCGCGTGAAACCTGTACTGGAGATCCGGCACGTCGCGCAGGTAATGAATTCCTGTATCAAATTCTTTCTCGGGAGAACATTGAAACCTTTAAAGAGGTTTATGTAAGTTACAAAGGAAAGAAGAAGGTTGTTGTCACCTGCCCTCATTGCTTCACAACAATTGGACGTGACTATAAACAGCAAGGTTTTGAATTAGAGATGGTGCATCACACTCAATTACTAAACACCTTGGTTAAAGAGGGTAAGTTAAAACCGGTTGCGCCGGCTGCTAAGAAGTTGACCTATCACGATCCATGTTATTTAGGTCGACACAATCAAATTTATGAACCGCCTCGCGAACTTCTTGAATCAACCGGAGTTGATTTGGTTGAGATGCCACGTAATAAAGAGCGCTCATTTTGCTGTGGTGCTGGTGGCGGAAGAATGTGGATGGAAGAAAAACTTGGCTCTCGTATCAATATGAACCGAGTTGATGAAGCTATTGCAACCGGTGCTCAAGAGGTTGCGGTGGGCTGCCCGTTCTGCCGAGTCATGGTTAGTGATGGAGTTAAAGGGCGAGAGTCAGATGTTGAGGTTATTGATGTAGCTCAGGCGTTACTTCGTTCGGTTAAGAACGAGAGTAGCCAAAGTTCCACCAATTAACCCACCTAGGTGGCCGCGCCAATCAACGCCGCCTAGAACAAATCCGATTGCGAAGTTAAGGCCCACGATTACCATGATTGAGCGCCACTCCACGCCAGCGCGTTGACCCACAATTGCCAGCGCGCCAAATAATCCAAAGATCATTCCTGATGCGCCAATTGAGTAAACATAACTTGGGTTGAAATACACCGATAGAGCTGAACCAGATATCAAAGAAACCAAAAGAATTATCGCAAACTTATTACGCCCAAAATAATTTTCTGTTGCTGTGCCTAGTGCATGAAGTGCAAGTAGGTTAAAACCTAGATGCCACAAACCTCCATGCACTAGCGCAACTGTTAACAATCGGTAGTACTCGCCGTTTTCAACATAAAAACGATTAAGAAGTAATCGCTCTTCATAACCAGCAACTGTTATTTGTAAAAGGTAAGAAACCGCGATTACAAATACCAGTGAACCGGTTAGGGAGTTGGTTTGAAAACGACGCATTTAATTAGGATAGTGAAACTGAGTTAATTTTCACCGCTTGCACTGGTCGATCAGCGCCACCGGTTTTAACTTCAGAGATCGCCTGTACGACTTTTTGTGAGGCTTCATCTTTTACCTCGCCAAAAATTGTGTGTTTGCGATTTAACCAAGAGGTTTCGGCAACGGTAATAAAGAATTGTGAACCATTGGTTCCTGGGCCGGCGTTAGCCATCGCCAATAAGTATGGCTTGCTGAAAGTTAGCTCTGGATGGAATTCATCTGCGAATCTATAGCCAGGCCCACCGGTACCTGTTCCTAGTGGATCTCCGCCTTGAATCATGAAGCCTTTGATAACGCGATGAAAAACAGTGCCGTCATAAAGTGGTTGGTTGGTTTTTTCGCCAGTGTTTGGGTTTACCCATTCACGCATGCCGGCCGCTAGTTCAACAAAGTTTGCGACGGTTTTAGGTGCGTGATTTGGAAAAAGTTCAATAACTATGTCACCCATTGAGGTGTGCAAAGTTGCTCTGGAAATAGGCGGCATATCGGTCATTCTCAGCTCCTGGATTAGTCAGATTTGTATAGACGGAGGGTATCGCTGACCCACATCTCTCCACAATTTGTGAACTGATGCCCTCATATGTCTGTGGTTCGCTATTTCATTGACCCCTCGTTGATTCCTATGTTGACCAACAAAATTGATGTAGCTACAATGTAGCTACATGGAGAGGAGTGGGTAATGGCTCAAGATTCCGTTGTGCGTGCTCGGATAGATGAAAAAACTAAACGGCAGGCTGAAAAAGTTTTTGCTGCATACGGAATGACCCTCTCTGATGCAATTCGTTTAATGCTAACCAAAACCGCTCGTGAAAAAGAGATTCCTTTTTCAATTCATACCCCTAATGCAAAAACTATCAAAGCAATTCGCGAGCTTGAGAAAAATCGGGGCAAAGGTAAGACCTACAAGAATCTTGAAGATTTACTCAAAGATTTGAGTGCTTAGACTTAAACAAAGTACACGTTTTAAAAAAGATCTAAAACGAGAGCTCCGAAAACCTAATCGAGATAAGACTATTCAGTCACTTACTTTTGTTACAGAGTTATTGCAGAAGCAAATAGTTTTGCCTGATAGGTTTCATGTTCATCGACTTAAAGGAAATTATGTTGGCTATTTTGAATGTCATGTAAGACCAGATTTGTTGCTTATCTATGTTGTGATAGATGAAAGAGTTTTGGAACTGGTTCGCTTGGGAAGTCACTCCGAGTTGTTTAAATAAATCTTGTGGAGACAATATTGTGGAGTCAATCTTGTGGAGACTAGGGGAATCGAACCCCTAACCCCCTGCTTGCAAAGCAGGTGCTCTACCAATTGAGCTAAGTCCCCATATCGCAGCAATCAGAGCGTCGATATGGTGGGCCTAAGTGGACTTGAACCACTGACCTCTTCCTTATCAGGGAAGCGCTCTAACCAGGCTGAGCTATAGGCCCGCAAAACGGAAGCGCAAGGCTACCTGACTTGCGGGCAGGCGCAAAAATAGCACTTTTTTGCGCTTAATTTTGCCCTTCATCTTCGCTTACCTGAGCTAACGAGACCACATGAGTCCCTTCATCTAGGTTTACGAGACGAACTCCCATTGTGTCGCGACCGGTTTCGCGAACCTCTTTTACTGGTGTGCGCATCACAACTCCACCAGATGTAATCACCAAGATCTCATCATTTTCATTAACAATCAATGCGCCAACCAAACTACCTCTTGAATCTTCATCAAGTTTTGCAGCTTTTACGCCAATTCCACCGCGGCCTTGTGAGCGATATTCATCGAGGTTGGTGCGTTTTCCGTAACCACCATCGGTGGCGGTAAGTACAAAGTTTGATTTCTGATTTTCGCCGGAGCGAATTGTGGACATGGTTAACAACTCATCCCCGCTGCGGAACTTCATGCCAATAACACCTGATGCCGATCTTCCCATTGGGCGAAGTGAATCATCATCGGCGGTGAAACGCAGTGACATTCCTTTTTTGGAGATTAACAACAATTCATCTTGGCTAGTAATTGCAGATGCGGCAACGACCTCGTCGTTATCTTTTAAGGTGATTGCAATTAATCCGCCGGTGCGTGGTGAGTCATATTCCACCAATGGACTCTTTTTAATGATTCCACCTTTGGTGGCAATCACTAGATGAGGCAAGGATGAGTAATCGGCGATAGAGATTACCGATGCGATATTTTCATTTGGTTTAAATGCCAAAAGGTTTGCTACGTGTTGTCCGCGGGCATCACGTCCTGCATCTGGAAGTTCATGAACTTTGGCGCGATAAACCCGTCCTTGGTTGGTGAAAAACAACAACCAATCATGGGTAGATGCGGTAAAGAAGTGTTCGACAATGTCATCTTGTTTTAGCGCTGCACCTTTAACGCCTTTACCGCCGCGACGTTGTGAGCGGTATAGATCTGCGCGGGTACGTTTTGCATATCCACCACGAGAGATTGTTACTACTACCTCTTGATCTGGAATTAGATCCTCTACTGATAAATCAGTGTCTCCAGCAACGATTTGGGTGCGACGATCATCGCCATACTTATCAGCGATTTCCTTCAACTCTTCTTTGATAATGCTGCGTTGTTTTGCTGGGTCATTAAGAATGATGGTGAGCTCTTTGATTTCCGCCATCAAAGTTTCGTACTCATCAATAATCTTTTGACGCTCAAGTGCAGCTAGGCGACGTAACTGCATATCTAGAATCGCGTTAGCTTGAATTTCATCAACCTCTAGAAGTTTCATCAATCCAGCACGGGCTTCATCGGAGTTGGCGCTCGCACGGATTAAAGCGATTACCGCATCTAGGGCATCAAGTGCCTTTAAATAACCGCGCAAAATATGGGCGCGTTTTTCTCTTTCAGAGAGACGGTATTTGGTGCGTCGAACAATTACCTCAACTTGGTGGGTGATGTAGTGACGAACAAACTCATCAAGGCGAAGTGTGCGCGGTACGTTGTCTACCAACGCCAACATGTTGGCGCCAAAGGAATCTTGTAATTGGGTGTGCTTATAAAGGTTATTTAAAACAATCTTTGGTGTTGCGTCATTGCGAAGCACAATTACTAAACGTTGACCTAGGCGTTCATTTCCTTCATCACGAACATCTGCAATGCCTTTGATTTTTCCATCTTTAACAAGCTCTGCGATTTTTAAAGCTAAGTTATCTGGGTTTACTTGATATGGAAGTTCGGTAATTACCAAACAGGTACGTTTGTTGATTTCTTCAATCTCAACAACAGCGCGCATTGTGATTGAGCCACGTCCGGTGCGATACGCCTCTTCAATTCCTTGGCGGCCAACAATAATTCCACGGGTTGGGAAATCTGGACCTTTAACAATTCCTAGTAACGCATTCAAAGTATCTTCACTTGATGCATCTGGATTTTCTAGCGCCCACTCAACCGCACCTGCAATTTCCCGCAGGTTGTGTTGTGGAATGTTGGTAGCCATACCAACCGCAATTCCAGCTGAACCATTAACTAAAAGATTTGGGAAACGGCTTGGTAAAACAACTGGTTCTTGTGATCGACCATCGTAATTTGGAATGAAATTAACGGTCTCTTCATCGATATCTCGCATCATCTCCATTGCAAGTGGAGCCATGCGGGCTTCGGTGTAACGCATCGCTGCTGCTGGATCATTTCCAGGTGAGCCAAAGTTTCCGTTGCCATCAACTAGTGGATAGCGAAGTGACCAATGCTGAGCTAGACGCACCAAGGTGTCATAAATAGCTCCATCACCATGTGGGTGATAGTTACCCATGACATCACCGACGATGCGGGAGCATTTGTAATAACCCTTATCTGGGCGATATCCGGCGTCATACATTGCGTAAAGCACGCGGCGGTGAACAGGCTTTAGGCCATCTCGAATATCAGGAAGTGCGCGGCCCACAATGACCGACATGGCGTAATCCAAATAGGAGCGGGCCATCTCTACTTGGAGATCAACCGCCTCGATTTTGTCGTGATTTTCTAAATTTTCCATAATTAAATATCCAAAAACCTAACATCTTTCGCATTACGCTGAATAAATTGGCGGCGTTGTTCTACATCCTCACCCATTAATACTGAGAACAAATCATCAGCGGCTGCTGCATCATCAAGAGTTACTCGCATCAAAACTCGATGTGCTGGATCCATGGTGGTATCCCAAAGTTCTTTTGCTGGCATCTCACCCAAGCCTTTGAACCGTTGGATTCCATCCTCTTTTGGTAAACGCTTTCCAGCATCTAATCCGATTTGAATGAATCCATCACGCTCTTTATCTGAGAAGGCGTATTGCACGGGTTCTTTTCCGCCCCACTTAATTTTGTAAAGAGGTGGTTGGGCGAAATAAACATAACCTTGTTCGATTAGTGGACGCATGAATCGGAATAACAAAGTTAACAAAAGTGTACGGATGTGTTGTCCATCAACATCGGCATCAGCCATCAAAATAACTTTGTGATAGCGCAACTTGGCGATATCAAAATCATCATGGATTCCAGTGCCGAGTGCGGTGATTAAAGCTTGGACTTCATTGTTTTGTAATACGCGATCAATGCGCGCTTTTTCTACATTTAGAATTTTTCCGCGAATCGGAAGTACTGCTTGGAATCTAGAGTCACGTCCACCTTTTGTGGAACCACCAGCGGAATCACCCTCAACAATATAAAGCTCACATTTTTCTGGTTCAGTCCATTGGCAATCCGCCAACTTTCCTGGCATGCCGCGTCCCTCTAATAATCCTTTGCGGCTTCGGGATAAATCACGAGCTTTACGGGCTGCGATACGAGCGGTAGCGGCATCAATTGCTTTGCGCACAATCTCTTTGCCTTCAGATGGATTCTTCTCAAACCACTCACCAACCGCATCGTTGATGGCTTTTTGAGTAAAGGATTTGGCCTCAGTATTACCAAGTTTTGTCTTGGTTTGGCCTTCAAACTGCGGCTCGCCAACTTTGATGGAAATAATTGCGGTTAATCCTTCGCGAATATCATCGCCAGTTAGGCGATCCTCTTTGCGACGGATATATCCCCACTCTTCTGCAAACTTATTTACTAATGATGTTAAAGCGGTGCGGAAACCTTCTTCATGGGTTCCACCTTCTTGGGTGTTGATGGTGTTTGCAAATGTGTAAACAGATTCAGAGAATCCGTTGTTCCATTGCATTGCAACTTCGAGAGACATTTTGTGTTTTGTATCTTCTGCTTCCAAAGCGATGATTGATTTGTGGGTTACACCTTTTGTGGTGTTTAAGTGCTTCACAAAATCAACAATGCCACCTTCGTAGTGATACTTAACTTGAAGTGGTTCACCTTTTTCATCAACATGTCCACTGCGTTCATCGCGCAAAGTAATTGTTAAACCTTTATTTAAAAATGCCATTTCACGGAAACGGGTGGAGAGGATTTCAAATGAAAAATCTGTAGTTTCAAAAATGTCTTCTGATGGCCAGAAAGTTACTTCGGTTCCGGTCTTTGTGGTGGCCACACCTTTTTCAACTGGTGAGTTTGGAACACCAAGTTTGTAACTTTGTTCCCAAACAAATCCGTCGCGATGTACAACAACACTTAGATCGCTACTTAAAGCGTTAACAACAGAAATACCAACACCATGCAATCCACCAGAGACTGAATAGCCGCCATCACCAAACTTTCCGCCGGCGTGCAAGACTGTTAAAACAACTTCAAGCGCTGGTTTCTTTTCGACTGGGTGAATATCTACTGGAATTCCGCGACCATTGTCTGTGACTCGGACCCCGCCATTTGCTAACAAAACAACATTGATATCTGTGCAATAACCAGCAAGGGCTTCATCAACTGAGTTGTCGACAACTTCGTAAACCAAATGGTGTAATCCGCGCTCGCCAGTGGAGCCGATGTACATACCGGGGCGTTTACGGACAGCCTCAAGGCCCTCTAGAACGGTGATCGCCGAGGCGTCATACGCCCGGGAAACCTTCTTCTCCGCCACTAAAAACCCCTTGCTGTCGAAATGGGTAAACCTGCCAGAGACAAACCTCGCCTCGTTTTTGGCCTAGGTACCCTCAAATCCTAGTGGTAAATCTCGGTATGGATAGCCCAAAAAAGGCGGTATTGGTGGATTAGGGGCGTTTTTAGCGCTGGGGTGAGGGTCTCTACTGGAAAACTTTAACCAAAAGTGTCTCTGGGGCCTTGGGCGCCGCGAATTGTGCGTAGCCCTCGCTTCCAGGACGGGGCATGTGGGCCGATGATTATTAATTCATCAACCACCGCACCTGGCGCGCTTTGGCGGATCTTTTTTAACAACTCATCATTCATTAGACGTAGCTGTGTGCTCCACGCAGTTGATGTGGTTTGAATAGTTAGTTTTCCTTCATACAAAGTTATTGGTGTTGAGCGATCAGCAATTTCTGTCCCAACAATTTCTCGCCAATCACTAAATAAGTTTCCTTCTGCGATGCCTTTGCGCCAATCTCGATTTTCAATAAGTTCATCCAAGATGTTGCTGATTTTTTGTGGCTCATTTAAATCACTGCGTTCTTCAGCAACAAACTCTTTCTTTTTACGAACATTGGTTCGGTAGGCACGGAAAAGTTCTCTGGCAATATCTCTTTTCATAATTGGGAAACTTTTCCTGCGGTTACTTTGTATTTCCTTCCTTGGATACTTGGTGGTAAATCATTTGCCACCGCAACAGTAATAAAGGTTTGCTCTGCAGAGTTTGATATCGCAAGTAATTTTTCCCGTCTTCCTTCATCAAGCTCAGAAAACACATCATCTAAAATTAAAATTGGTTGGTCTCCATCATTTACAAATAATTGATAACTTCCTAAACGCAACGCTAGAGCAATCGACCAAGACTCACCATGGCTGGCATAACCCTTTACGGGATGGTCGCCAAGATATAAAAGTAAATCATCGCGGTGTGGTCCCACTAACGAGATACCGCGCTCGCGCTCTTGGTTGCTTATCTCATTTATTGTGGCCAGTATTTTTTCTTTGTTTTCCTCTTTGTTTGTTGTTGGATTTGCGATACTGGATTTATAACCAAGCCGCGCTGTTTTTTTCTCAGAGAGGTTTTGGTAGGTGTTTTGAAAAACCGGCTCGAGATCAGCAATTAATGACAGGCGTCCGGCAATTAAT
>VEQF01000040.1 GCA_018883365.1 Candidatus Nanopelagicaceae bacterium | reverse complement strand
GTATTTCTCTATTGCGTATCACCGTTCAGATTTTGAGAATTTGGAATTAATTGCATTTTTAACGGTGGCCGCCTTTGTAACCATCAGCAAGGTTTATTCACCGCAGTACATTCTTTGGTTAACACCACTTGCGGTTTTAGCGATGACTAAAGATGAAGAGCGAAAAGCTTTTTGGATTTGGCAGGGCACCGAGGCGCTGTATCACTTTGCGATCTGGCAGTACCTGGCCAGCTACACCGGGGCCAAATTTGGAATCCCAGAAACCTTCTATGCCCTGACTATCTTTATTAGGGTCGCTGGTCTGGCTTACTTCTCGGCCACGCTCATACGCACAGCCAAGCCTCGTTCACAGGGGCCCTTGCTCGAATTTCTCCCTGACAGTACCCACGGCTAGGCTTACCCTCCTTCACTTTTGAAGCTCTACCAATAGAGAAACTTAAAAGTGAATCGCAGCAACCCTCCTGCTACGGAAAGACCGTAGCCGTATTAGTCCAGAGGAGGTGGGGTTAACGCATGCGTCGCTATGAACTAATGGTGATCCTAGATCCAGATCTAGAAGAACGCACAGTTGCACCAAGTCTTGAGACATATCTCAAGATCATCAAAGAATCAGGTGGTCGTGTAGACAAACTTGATATCTGGGGCAAACGTCGTATGGCATTTGAAATCGCTAAGAAGAGCGAAGGAATTTATGCCGTCGTTGATATGCACTGTGAACCAGCAGCAATCAAAGAATTGGATCGTCAACTTAACTTGAACGAAGCTGTGCTTCGTACAAAAGTTGTACGTCCTGAATAAATCCGCACATAAGTAGAGACCACATAAAGTAGATAGAGGATAAAAAATGGCAGCCGGAGATACACAAATTACTCTCGTTGGTAATTTAACAAACGACCCAGAACTGCGCTTCACACCATCAGGTGCTGCAGTCGCAAAGTTCACCGTCGCTTCAACACCACGTTATATGGATCGCCAAACCAATGAATGGAAAGATGGAGACACCCTTTTCCTTAATTGCCAAATTTGGCGTCAAGCTGCAGAAAACGTTGCAGAATCTTTAACTCGCGGAATGCGCGTTATTGTTTCTGGTCGTTTAAAGCAGCGTTCATACGAAACCAAAGAGGGCGAAAAGCGCACCGTCTTTGAAGTCGAAGTAGATGAGGTTGGTCCTTCTCTACGTAACGCAACAGCAAAGGTCACCAAGACATCACGTCCTGGTGGAAACGCTGGTGGATTCTCCGCACCAACAGAATCCTCTGATGACCCATGGTCAACACCTTCTAACGTCGGCGGCGGATGGACCTCCACTACCGCTGATGATCAACCACCCTTTTAAATAAGGATTTTCAACTAAAAAAACCATTCCGCTTTCAATAAAGCGGGCCCAAAACAAGGAGCACCACAATGGGAGCACGTTCGAACCGCACGCTGAAGCAGAAACCAAAAGTTTCTCCAGCGTTAAATAAGAAGTTTAAGAAGAAGCCATGCAGCTTCTGCCGTGACAAGGTCACCTACATCGATTACAAAGATGTAGCGACTTTGCGTAAGTACATCTCCGATCGCGGCAAGATCCGCGCTCGTCGTGTTACCGGCGCCTGCACACAACACCAACGTCAGATTGCTGATGCTGTAAAGAACAGCCGCGAAGTCGCGCTACTTCCTTACACATCAACAGCACGATAAGGAGAAATTAAAAATGAAACTAATCCTTACCCGTGAAGTAGCAGGCCTTGGCCATGCAGGTGATGTTGTAACCGTTAAAGATGGTTATGCACGTAATTTCCTTCTACCAAAAGGATCAGCAATTGCTTGGTCTAAAGGTGGAGAGACACAGATCGATGGAATCCGTCGCGCACGTCAAAACCGTGAGATCCGCGATAAGGATCATGCAAATGAGATCAAGGCAAAGCTAGAAGCAGCAACCCTTGAGATCAAAGCAAATGTTGGTTCAACCGGACGTCTATTTGGTTCAGTAACTGAAAAAGACATCGCACTTGTTATCAAGAGCGCAACTGGTTTGGATATCGATCGTCACAAGATCAAGTTGGTTAAGCATGTAAAGAACCTTGGCAAGCACTCTGCAAAGGTTTCATTGATGACCGGTGTTGCAGCAAACATCACCATCAGCGTTGTTGCTTAATTAATTTAAAAGAAGTAAAAACGGCTCGCACAAAAAAGTGCGGGCCGTTTTGCTTTTTAAGTGACGAGTATGAACAACTTATGCAAAATCTCATTTATTGAGAATTGGAAATAAATCTTTACCCACAGCCTCTCACCCCTCTCACCTGCGTCTTTCTTGAGAATCCCGGAGTTACCCACAATTCATCCACAATCTCCACACAGGAAAGGGGGTAGTTACCCACAGAAACGCCTGGTTTACCCACAATCTGGCGCACATCCAAAACCCCTCCATTAGGTGATGTCAGTGCTGGCAAAGAAGATACGCACATGAGTTTGGCAGAGGTCCCGAATTACGACGATCGTCGTTCTGCCACACCTGAATTTGATCGCACACCACCTCAAGATTTAGTCGCAGAACAATCAGTTCTTGGTGGCATGTTGCTATCAAAAGATGCAATCGGTGAAGTTGTTGAAGTAATTCGTCACCGTGATTTTTATCGTCCCGCACATGAATTAATTTTTGATGTAATCGTAGATTTGTATGGACGTGGCGAACCTGCTGACGCAGTTACCGTTGCTGCAGAGCTAACAAAACGTGGTGAGATTGCACGTGCTGGTGGCGCACCTTATTTACACACTTTGATCTCCGCAGTTCCTACCGCAGCAAACGCCTCTTACTACGCAAAGATTGTTAGAGAGCGCGCAATCGCAAGACGACTTGTTGAAGCCGGAACAAAGATTGTCCAACTCGGTTATGCCGCCGAAGGTGAAGTAGATGAGATTGTTGATTTAGCAGAGCAAGAGGTTTATCAAGTAACCGAACGTCGCGCTGGTGAAGATTTTGTACAGTTAAACTCTTTGATTCCTGCCGCACTTGATCAAATTGAAAAGATGCAATCAGGTGAGATTGCAGAAGGTATTAAGACCGGTTTTAAAGATTTAGATTCACTCACCAACGGATTACATCCCGGCAACATGATTGTTGTTGCGGCTCGTCCTGCGGTTGGTAAATCAACACTTGGTTTGGATATTGCACGTCACGCAGCAATTCACAATGGTGATTGCTCCGTTATTTTCTCACTTGAAATGAGCCGCTCTGAAATCACAATGCGTATGCTCTCTGCTGAAGCCCGCGTTGCACTTAACAACATCCGTTCTGGAACACTGAGCGATGAGGAGTGGGGCCGTCTAGCCCGTCGTATGGGTGAAATCAGCGAAGCACCGCTATTTATTGATGATTCCCCGAACCTTTCGATGATGGAAATCCGCGCTAAAGCCCGTCGCTTAAAACAGCGCCATGATTTGAAGTTAGTTGTGATTGATTATCTCCAGCTCATGACATCTGGCAAGCGGGTCGAAAACCGCCAACAAGAGGTCTCTGAGTTCTCTCGTCAATTAAAGTTGTTAGCTAAAGAGTTAAATGTTCCAGTTATCGCAATCTCACAGCTAAACCGTTCTCCAGAACAGCGCTCTGACAAAAAGCCAATGCTCTCTGATCTTCGTGAATCTGGTTCGATCGAGCAGGATGCTGACGTAGTTATCTTGTTACACCGTGATGATATGTATGACTCGCAAAACCGTTCCGGCGAAGCAGATCTAATTGTTGCAAAGCACCGTAATGGACCCACCCGCACCATTACCGTGGCATCACTTCTACACTTCGCAAAGTTTGGCGATATCGCACCGAAGTACTCATCCCCAGAGAAGTTTGTTAAAGACAACTAAGGGTTACAAAACTCGCAATCAGCTGGCGCTACAAAACTTCGATCACTAATTACCTCTTTGCGGTTTTCGCATTTAGCGCAGCCCATTAACTTTCCGCGCACCGCTTTTTCATTTAAGCCACCACATTCGCGGCACTCCAAGCCATAAATATTTCCCACAACTCCCCAGCCCGGGGTTTCACAGGCATCACACAAAACCGCCAACCGTCCCGCTAATTGTTTTGCTACCGCGGCAATATTTTTCTGCCTTGTGGGACTGAAATGTGCCCTTAAATCATTTTCGATAATTACATATCCACTTAATTTGTTTAAGATCTTTTGCAATTGCCCACGATCAGTTACACCTTTGAAGATTTCTGCGTCAGATTTAACAATCAAGCCATGATTTGGAAAATCAGCTTTACTTAAAAACTCATCTAAATCGGCAATCTCAGCCAAAACCCCATGAACCGCTTTAATCTCCATCGAGCGGTGAAACTCCACAATCTCAATACCTAAGCGGTCATCCACCCAAGCTAGGCACTCGATATCTGAAGCTAGAAAAGGCACGATCGGATCTGGCCCAATTGAGCCCTCTGAGGCCAAGCCATAGGGAAGTCCGGTGGCAGCCATTCCGAGTCGGGCTTTACGAATCGCTACCTCTCTTGGGGTTCCTTCGCGCTCAATCTCTCCGGTAAAGGTTCCAAGTAAGTCGGTATCAACCGCGGCTACCTCAAGTGAAACCCCTAGCTCTCCAAATATCGGAGCAATGATCTGCTCCTTAAGGTGCTTGGTGGCGATTGCAGCTGTTGTGCCGCGATATGGATGAAGTTTCACGATTAGCTCGCATCTTATACTGCCTACATGAATGACTCGCTCTCACTAGCGGCCACAAATCTAACCTCAGTCTCAGTTTTAGTTTTTGCACTTGGTTTTATTGCCGCCCGATTTAAGAGCGATATTCGAATCCCCGATCAGGTCTACCAAATAATCTCGGTTTATCTTTTGTTTGGAATCGGATTAAAGGGTGGAGTTTCTTTAACTCACTCCAGCGCAAGTGGATTAATCAAGCCCGTTATCGCCACATTAATTTTGGGTTGCATCATT
>VEQF01000019.1 GCA_018883365.1 Candidatus Nanopelagicaceae bacterium | reverse complement strand
TAACCAGAGAATGTACTGTGGTGAGTAAACCTTGCTGATGGTTACAAAAGCGGCCACTGTTAAAAATGCGATCAATATTAGATTCTCAAAATCGGTGCGGTGATCGGCAATAGAGAAGTACAGAACTCCAATTGCGCCAAGGGCTAGTAAGAAAGCGATGATGGTTAAGTTATTTAGATTTCCGGTTGGGAGATCTAACAGCGCAGCTGCATACCAAAGTGAACCTAAATCATTGTCCCGTTCAATATTTAACTTAAAGAAACGCCACCAACCATCAAAACTATTTGTAGCTATCGGCAGGTTTATTGCTAGCCAGGTACCGACAGTTATTGCTAAATAACGAACTAGCTTTTTAAACTCTTTGTTTTTCCAAAAAATCAGAGCCACACCAAAGAGAATTACGCCAGGATAAAACTTTGTGGCGATAGCGATTCCCATAAACAACGCAGATAAATCCTGTTTTTCATCTTTATAGAAATACAAAGAAAGTAGTGCGAATAAAACCGCGTAGACATCCCAGTTAATTAACAAAGATCCAAACACTGCAGGCGCAATAGGAAAGAGCGCAACATAATCAGGTTTTAACCGCCAGAGAATAAATATGGAGGCGAAGAAAAGTAAGAGAATAAGTAGGGTGTTAATATCAAAATAGTTGCGATAACCATTTGGATCATCAACCAATAATCCAGTTGCCCACATAACAACACCGGTAAGAACTGGATACTCCACCGCGTTGGTGGCTGAGGCGTAAGGCCATTTATCGGTGTTTATTTCCCGGGCGCCATAAAGTGCTGAGATATCGGAGTAACACATGTGCACATAGACATCCGGGCTGACCCAATTAGTGCCGCGGCAATGATTGAACTTAATGAAGGAAAACAGCGCTGCAATTAGCGCAACAACCGCTATTACTCGAGCGCTTTTAACCATTTAAGGAATTAAGTACTTCTTCAATGCTTTAGTACAGAACTCTTTGAGATCTTTGTTTACACCTTCAAGATCAGCGGTTGAACACCATGCCGCTGCATCCTTTGGCGCGATGGTTGGAACTGGATTTGGAATTGGGAATGGTTCTGCGCCACCGATATTGGATGGTGGTAGGAAATCTAATTTTGGTTGACCTTTAAGTGCGGCCTTCATATATGCGTTCCAGATTCGAGCTGGGAAGCTACCTCCGGTTACCGAAGTTAATCCACCAATTCCATTTAAGGATTGTGTTGCATCATCACGATAAAAGGCGATTGAGGTTGCAAGTTGTGGTGTGTAACCACTGAACCAAGCAGATGCATTTGATTGTGAGGTTCCGGTTTTACCGGCAGCGGGCCGACCAAAACTACTCAAAGCTGAAGAAGCGGTACCAGAGCGCACAACTTCACCAAGTGCGTAATTCAAATCAGCCATAACGCTTTCATCAAATACCTGTTCAGTTTCTACGCGGGCTTGATAAAGAATTCCTTTGTTAGAACCCAATACCTCTTTAACCATGAACGGCTTTGCGCGAACACCATTTGCAGCAAAAGTGGCATAAGAGTTAGCAACATCAATTACCCGTGGGCTTGGTACACCAAGTACAACTGAAGGTGATGCAACCATCGCAACTGATTCTGGAATACCGGCGCGGCGAGCAACTTCAATTACTTTATCTACACCAACTTTAATTCCCAGTGGAACATAAACAGTGTTAATGGATGAAGCACTGGCGCGCAGTAATGAAACTTCGCCAAATGATTTATTTCCATAATTAGAAACTTCGTAAGGACGGCCATTGAAATCATCAAATATCAGTGGGCCATTTCCATTCCAAACACTTGATAAAGAAATGCCTTGTTCTAGCGCCGCAATTAAGGCAAAAGGTTTAAAAGTTGATCCGGCCTGAGTGATGCCTTGAGTAGCATCATTTAATTGGCGCTCTAAATAATCCTTGCCGCCATACATCGCAACAATTTCACCGGTGCCAGGGCGGATTGAAACCAAACCAATATGAAGATTGTCTGGCGCTTTCTTTGGTGCTTGATTAAATACCGCAGCCTCAGCAGCAAGCTGAGCGTTCTTTTCTAATGTGGTGCGGACAATTAATCCACCGATCATTAATTGTTCATCAGCAAATCCAAGGGCGTTTAGCTCTTTGCGAACCGCTTCTATGAGATGGCCCTTGTTGCCAGCGAGTTGTCCGGTGGAAAGTCTTGGTCTGATGGAAGGAAGTTTCTTCTTGTAGCGCTCGGCGTCATCCTTCTTAATCCAGCCTTCGCTGACCATATTGTTTAAGACATATTTATAACGTGCCTCAAGCCGCTCTTTGTTGCCCTCGCGATACTCCGGATCGTAATAACCAGGTGAGCGCAAAATTGAGGCCAGGACCGCGGCTTGCGGGATAGTTAATTGATCAACGCCGCGACCAAAGTAAACCTGGGATGCGGTTTCAACACCATAGGCAGCACGGCCAAAATAAATAGTATTTAAGTAGTTTTCTAGAATCTGATCTTTAGATAATTGATTCTCTAACTTAATAGCAATTATTAACTCAATAATTTTTCTTTGAATGGTGCGATCTGCGGTAAGAAAAGCGGTTTTGGCGTATTGCTGTGTGATGGTTGATCCACCTTGCAATCCACGACCAAGTGCGGTGTTAATTGCACCGCGCAAAATTGCGATTGGATTAAATGCACCTTGCGAATAAAAGTTTTTATCCTCTGCTGCAAGTACTGCATGACGTAAATCCAATGGAATACGGGCAAGTGGCAGGCTGGTGCGGTTTTGTGCCCCGATACGACCAACTTCATCACCATCTGCGTATTGAATGATGGTGGCTTGAGAATTTACATACTCGTTGGGATCTGGAATATCGGTAGTGAAGTAAGCGATCGCAAAACCAGTCGCGCCAATTACAAAGAAGATGCCGGCCAGCTTGATAAGAATGCGGGCGGCTTTGCTTTGCAACCAGTTCACAACCTTAGGGTATCGGTAGATAGATTTAACGGGTCTTTACTTTGCGCGGTGGCTTTCTATCTATGCCATCTCCCAGCAAATATGAAGCGCTGAGATGATTCCATCCGCAACTTAAACAGACCTCAACAACATATACCCGAAACTCTCCATATTCAGATTGCATCTCTTCTAACTCGGCGTTGGTTTTGATGCGACCGGAGTATTGACCCAATTGATCACCAAATGTGTATTGCAACTCGGTGACCTTTTCTTTGCGACACATTGGGCAATCACGATCAGTCAACTCACCATGATGTTTAGCGGCGCGACGTAGATAAGGGTCGGCATCGCAAGCATCAGAGGTGGTGTTCAAGCCACGATAAATACTGGCAATGGTGGCGCGCTTTTTGAGTGCGAAATCGACATATGCGCGCTTGGACCACATGGCGTAAGGATAAAGCCAAAAACTTAACTACGCTTTACGTGTGGATTTTTGGCAAGCATTACGCAAGACCTCAGTAGGCAGACTCCTCGCAGTTCGTTGGATGGGTCAGTTAACTGATGGCATCTTTCAATCCGCACTTGCCTCCTTTGTTTTATTTTCACCAGAGCGCCAACCAGATGCAAAATCGGCAGCGGTGGCATTTGCTGTGGTTTTGTTGCCGTATTCATTAGTTGGTCCTTTTGTGGGAACTATTTTGGATCGCGTCTCAAGACAGCGTGTAATTTTGTTTGCAAATCTATTTCGAGCTTTAGTATTAATTTTTATCGCAGGTTTAGTTCGTAATGGTGCAACCGGTATTGAATTAACAATTTTTGTTTTACTCGCATTTGGTGTGAACCGTTTAATTCTGGCGGGACTTTCTGCTGGTTTACCTTTGTTAATTGATACAACCGGAACGCAAGGTCGAAACAATTTGGTTTCCATAAACGCCACCACTGTTACTGGTGGAACCGTCTTTGTGGTTTTGGGTGGTGGAATTGGTATCGGATTGCGTGGCTTGTTAGAGGGACAGGTAAACGCCAATCAAGCTGATGGAATTTTGATCTCTTTAGCTGCGGCCTGTTTCTTTATCGCTGGGTTATTAGCGCTACGTTTAAAGAAAGAGCAGCTTGGACCACTGGAACATGAGGTTAAAAAGCAAAGTGTTTTTGCGGCTTATCAAGAGATGGTTGATGGTGCGAAGTTTCTTTACAAAATTCGAGATTGTTTCTTAGGAATAACCGCCACCGCAGTACAAAGAGGTGGTCTGACCGCGCTTACTTTGATGGCTTTGTTATTGAATCGCAATACTTTTAATGATCCAGCAAACCCGGAAAGTGGCTTAGCGGGCTTTGCTTTTGCAATTACCGTGGCTGGAATTGGCATCACTATAGGCGCGGTGATTGCACCATTTGGTGTTAAAAGATTTGGCCGTCACGCTTGGATTAGATACTCACTTTATGCCAGCGCGGTTGTACCGATTGCTTTAGCTTTTGAACAAAATGAGTTGTTGTTAGTAGCAACTGGATTTTTTACCGGTATGGCAGGTCAAGGGGTAAAAGTTACTAATGATGCTTTGGTGCAATCAAAGATCGTTGATGAGTTCCGTGGTCGAGTTTTCGCGGTTTACGATGTAATGGTTAATGCCGGAATTGTTAGCGGCGCAATCATTGCTGCTTTTGTACTTCCGCCAAATGGAGTATCTGCGGTATTGCCGGCGTTGATTGCTGTGGTTTATGTAATTGTCGCTTTGGTTTTATTAAGACCAAAACAGTTTAACTCTGATTTTTAGCCCACCAGTCATGCAGTTCTTTTTCGGCGCGCTCTTCACCTAAAGGACCATGCTCTAAACGAAGCTCCAATAAATATTCGTATGCTTTACCAACTTTTGGTCCGGCAGGAATTCCAAGTAATTGCATGATTGCATGACCATCTAGATCTGGTCTGATCTTTAACAACTCTTCCTGCTCCATTAAAACTTGAATGCGGTTTTCCAAATCATCGTAATGACGGGCCAAACGCTCTGCTTTTTTAATATTGCGGGTAGTGCAATCAGCGCGAGTCAAAACATGTAGATGGGTTAGTAAATCACCGGCATCACGCACATAACGGCGCACCGCAGAATCGGTCCAAGCGCCATCGCCATAACCATGAAAACGCAGGTGTAGGAAAACTAATTGTCCAACCTCCTCCACTACATGGTGGTCAAAACGCAGCTTTTTAAGCCGTTCTTTGGCCATACGTGCGCCAACTACTTCATGGTGATGAAAGGAGACTCCGCCGCCATCAATCAAGGCACGGGTTTTAGGTTTTCCAATGTCATGCAACAAGGCCGCTAGGCGGGAAATTAAATTTGGACCATCCAGACGGTGCTCTAAAGAAATAGATTGTTCTAAAACCGTAAGGCTGTGTTCATAAACATCTTTATGGTGGTGGTGCTCATCAATCTCAAGTCTTAACTTTGGAATCTCAGGCAGGAATTTGTCGCACAAACCAGTATCAACCAAAATAGTAATTCCGATTCGTGGGTTTTGTGACATCAAGGTTTTTAAAAACTCATCCCGGATTCTTTCGGCAGAGATAATTGATAAGCGATCTGCCATATCTTTCATGGCTTGCAAAACATTATCTTCAATTGTGAAATTTAATTGCGCCGCAAAACGAGCAGCGCGCAACATGCGCAGCGGATCATCTGAGAAAGAAACTTCCGGTTTTGTTGGAGTGCGTAACGTCTTTTTCAATAAATCTGTAACGCCGTTATGTGGATCTATGAACTCTGGGTTTTGTGTTGTTAACTCAATTGCCATTGCATTAACGGTGAAATCGCGACGGATTAAATCACCTTCGATGTTGTCGCCAAAGTTAACCTCTGGTTTTCTAGAATCAGATTCATAACTGTCAGCACGATAAGTTGTAACTTCAAAGGTGGCATCTGATTTCTTTGCACCGATAGTTCCAAATTTAATTCCAACATCCCAAACATCATCAGCCCATTTTTTTAAAATCTTTTTTGTTGCCTCTGGCAATGCATCAGTTGTGAAATCCAAATCGTTACCTAAACGACCAAGTAACGCATCACGCACTGGACCACCAACAAGTGCTAGGCGATATCCATTTGCTTTGAAATGTGCGGCGAGATCAAAGGCCAGCGGTGCTCGCTCACGCAAAACTGAGATGGCAATCTCACTTGCCGCTGAAAGTGGGGTTTCCATATGCGCCTAAGGTTACCGATGAAGGCTGCGCAGTAGGCTTACCCGTATGACCCCGGCACCTAGTGCGGGCGGCGAAGAGGTTAAGAAAAAACGTAGGCGTAAGCGCCCGCGTTCTAAATCTTCTGGACGCTCACACTCTAATTCAGCTCAAACTGCGCCAAATAAAAAACCACCAGCGCAACGTTATGCCCGCAGAGTTGATGAGGTTAGTGCTGGCGGATTAGTTGTTGATGCTAGCGGTAAAAATGGTTTATTAATTGGTCGCATTGATGCCAAAGACCAAAGTCGAGAAAGATTGTTGTGGTCACTTCCAAAAGGTCACATTGAGCCTGGTGAAACCCCAGAGCAAGCAGCAATTCGCGAAGTGCGCGAGGAAACTGGAATTGAAAGTGAAATTGATAAATCACTTGGTGTGATTGATTTTTGGTTTATGGCAGGTGGTAAAAGAATTCACAAAACCGTTCATCATTTTTTGTTTAAAGAGGTCGGCGGAACAATTGCGCCGCAGGTCTCTGAAGTTGATGATGTGCGATGGTTTCCGTTAGAAGAGATTGTTTCTAAGTTGGCATACCCTGATGAAAAGAAGTTGATTGCCAGATCTAAGGAGTTGTTATCGTGAAACGACTTCTTAATTCATTAATTATTTCCACTTTACTTTTAATTGGCATGCCGGTTGCGCAAGCAAATACTTTAATCACACTTAGTGCGCCAACAACCCGTTTGGCTGATGGGCGTTTTATTAATAATGAATTAGCGCTCTCTGTTGCACCAACGGGAAAGTTTGGGGAGTTGGTTAATAATCCAGGACGCGGTGTGCGCACTTGGGTAGTTGATCCAGCTTTTATTGAAGAGGTTTTGGAGTTAGCAGATGGCTATGTTTATTTAGATGAAAACGGTGATGAGGTAAGTGTTGAGCAGTATGAAATTGCCCAACAATGGTTTAACTTATTTGTATTGCGTAGTCGAAACGACCAACTAGTAGCCACCGCATATGGCGCACCAGCCTTGGGATATCTAAAGCGTTATGCCCCAGGCGAGCTTGCTGTTTATAACCAGCTCGCAAAGCTGCGGCTGGAGACGCTTATGGGGCGTGCGGTTTCAGCTCTCGGTTCGCAGGTTAATAACAGTGGAAACCCGGCCTTGGTCGCCCGTAACTCTTACACCCCAATGCGTAAAACAATTCGGGTTGTTAACTCGATAGTCACCATAAAAGAGGTTGAAGATCTACGGCTTGGAATCGCAAAAACTTTAAATCCGCAGTTAAAAAAAGATGATGCGGTTGCAATTACTAAAAGTTATTTCAATGCAATTAAAGAAGCGCAAAACAAAATCCGAGTTTCACCTGGCAATTACACAATTACAACTCCGGCTTATGATCTGCCGGTTACTGTGATTAATGATTTTGCGCAAGAGGTTTCAGTTGATCTAGAGATCACAACCACCAATAGCCGTGTAGTTGTTGGATCAGTTCCACGCATAACCATTGATGCAAACTCTCAGACTCAGATCAAGGTACCGCTTGATGTAATCGCATCTGGTGAAACCGTGCTGCGGCTGCAATTGGTAACTCCAAAAGGCGGCGAGCTCGGGGAGGTGGAGCGGATACCGTTGCGACTCGCGGTAATTTCGCCAATCACCACATGGTTCACCACTGGAATGGCGATAATTCTTTTATTGGCTGCGGTAATCCAAAGTGTGCGCCGGGTTAGAAAGAGGAAGGAAAACGCATGAATCAAGATGATGCGCGTTTAATCCGCTCTTCTTCACTTATGGGATTAGGCACGATCATCTCGCGTGTAACAGGTTTAATTCGCAACTTATTGTTGGTTGCGGTACTTGGGACTGGAATTTTGGGTGATGCTTACAATGTTGCAAATACAACTCCAAATATTCTTTATAACTTACTTATAGGTGGCGCTTTATCTGCGGTTTTTGTGCCGCAAATTGTTAAATCATTTCGAGACTCCGATGGTGGCAGCGCTTATGTAAGCCGTTTAGTTTCATTACTTGCTACCGCCTTATTGATGATCACTGTAATTGCGATGGTTATTGCACCGTTGTTTATCTCGCTTTACGCACCATCTTTTACCGGGCGCTCCCGCGAAGTAACCATTGCTTTTGCGCTGTACTGCCTGCCACAGATCCTGTTTTACGGGCTTTTTGGGGTGTTGGGCCAGGTCGCTAACGCTAAGGAAAAGTTTGGTCCGATGATGTGGGCGCCGATCGCCAACAACCTAGTGGTTATCGCATTGTTCTCTTATTTCTTATCGGTCACCGATGAGATTTCACTATCTACTATCACTGATTCACAGATTCAAATTTTAGGTATTGGTACAACTTTAGGAATTGCGCTGCAGGCAATAATTTTAATTCCGACCATTAAAGCCTCTGGCCTTACTTTGCGCTTTAGAAAAGATTGGCGTGGGGTTGGATTAGATAAAGCTCTCAAATTAGCCTCTTGGATGTTTTTATTTGTTTTGATTTCACAGGCTGGGTTTTTAGCAACAGTAAATATCGCAACTCGAGCTGCGGTTGCCGCTGATGCGGCCGGTATTGCTTACGGTGTTGGATATACACCTTATGCAAATGCTTATTTGATCCTTTTATTGCCACATTCAATCGTTACTATTTCAATTGTTACTGCGTTGCTGCCAAAATTGTCTGAGTTAGTAATAGATAAAAAGGTTGATGAGTTAAAGATTAAATTAGCAACTGCTTTGCGTTTGGTAGGAATTGTTACTGTGCCGGCTTCATTATTCTTCTTGCTTTTTGGGGAGCGGGTTGCAGAGGCGATATTTTTCGGAATTAGCGAACCAGATGCGATTTACATCGGTCGGGTTTTATCTGCGATGGCCTTGGGTCTGGTTCCACTTTCGATAAATCTGGTTTTGATCCGCGGGTTAAACGCTTTTGAGAACACCAAGTCTCAAGTGATTTCCAACCTTGTTGTGAATGTAATTGCGGTTGGTTTGTCAGTAATTGCATACCTAAAGATGGAGGCCCGCGCAGTTACAGTCGGACTTGGCATTGCCTTCACCGCTAGTTATTGGGTTGGAATATTTGTTACCTATTTATTGCTGCGGAAGTACACCGGTGCAATGGCGCTTGGCTCCTTAGTGCTCTTTTATTTAAAGCTGGTTTTGGCCGCATCGATAGCGGTTTTGGCTGTCGCCTATGGCGCGCAGCGACTTGAGTTGACGGGGAATTTTGTGGATCTAATCGGGGTTCTGCTAACTACCGCGTTGCTCTATCTTCTTGTGGCCCGCGCCATGAGAATTGCTGAGGTCGGGCAAAGCATTAAAGTCATATTGCGAAGGTAGGGTGCGCAGGTGAGCGTTGATTACAACAAAATCCATGAACTTGTAATAGTCGGATCAGGTCCTGCTGGTTATACCGCCGCGGTTTATGCCGCACGTGCCCAACTCGATCCGGTTTTATATGAAGGTTCAGTTACCGCCGGTGGTGCATTAATGAACACCACTGAGGTAGAAAATTTCCCAGGTTTTGAACACGGCATCATGGGTCCAGATTTAATGGATCAAATGCGTAAACAAGCTTTGCGTTTTGGAACTCAATTAGTAACCGATGACATTACTGAGATGCAATTAAATGGTGATGTAAAAGTTTTAGTAGATGGATCAGGAAACACAATTAAAGCCCGAGCTGTTATTTTGGCAATGGGATCGGCTTACAAAGAAATTGGTTTAACAAATGAAAAGCGTTTGTCAGGCCGTGGTGTTTCTTGGTGTGCAACCTGTGATGGATTCTTCTTTAGAGATCAGGTAATCGCTGTTGTTGGTGGTGGCGACTCTGCAATGGAGGAAGCAAACTTCTTAACTAAGTTTGCAGCTAAAGTTGTATTGATTCATCGCCGCGAAGAGTTGCGTGCTTCAAAAATTATGGCTGAACGCGCAAAAGCAAATCCCAAGATTGAATTTTTATTCAACACCGAAGTTATTGATGTTTTGGGTGAAGAAAAAGTTTCTGCGTTAAAACTTCGCAACACTGTTACTGGCGAAGAATCAACTAAAGATTTCACTGGTTTGTTTGTAGCGATTGGACATTTACCTAGATCTGAATTGGTAAAGGGTCAGATTGCGCTAAATGGTGAGGGATATGTTGAGGTAGAAGGTCGCTCCACCCGCACCAATCTCAAAGGTGTGTTTGCCTGCGGAGATCTGGTTGATTTCACCTATCGCCAAGCAATTACCGCCGCAGGATCAGGCTGTCAGGCTGCGCTTGATGCGGAACGTTTTCTGCAAGGTCATTAAGATTCCAGTCATAAACCAAGAGGAGAGAAGATGGCAACCGAAAAAGTAACCGCTGCAAACTTTGCAGATGTCGTTTTGAAGAGCTCAACCCCGGTGTTGGTTGATTTCTGGGCAGAGTGGTGTGGTCCATGCCGTGCAGTAGGCCCAATCTTGGAAGAGATCTCCAATGAACATGGCGGCAAAATCAAGATTGTGAAACTAAATACCGATGAAGAGGGCTCAATCGCCATGAAATATGGCATCAACTCAATCCCAACTATGAATGTTTTTGTTGGTGGACAGGTTGTAAAGAGCATCGTTGGTGCGCGTCCAAAGCCAGCTTTGCTAAAAGAGCTGTCTGAATACATTAACTAAATGATTAAACCCGGTGATCGCGGGGATGTTGTAACAGTTGTTACCAACACCCTGCATCGCCTTGGGTTGATATCTGCGCCAACCGACACATTTACCTCTGAGGTCGCAGATGCGGTCCGGGCCTTTCAACAATCACGTGGATTAAGTGTCACTGGCGAAATCGATAACGGTACCCACGCTGCAATTGAAGAGGCACGTTGGAAATTAGGGGATCGCACTTTAAAAGTTGAATCACCATTAATGCGCGGTGATGATGTTGCGACTTTGCAATCTCGGTTAATTGAAATGGGTTTTAATCCTGGAAGAGTAGATGGTTTTTATGGACCGCTTACTGAAAAATCGGTGCAGGAGTTTCAAAAATCAGTCGGGGTAAAGATTGATGGAATTTGTGGCCCAGGAACGGTAATTTCTTTAATGCGCTTAATGCGCACAGTTACCGGAGGCGCCCCCGCATTACTTCGTGATCAAGCACATCGAGAAAAGCGCGGCCCTGCGCTGGCTGACAAAGTAATTGTTTTAGATCCAAGTTCGCGCAGTGATATTTCAGATTTAACCTTTGATTTAGCGCAAAAGATTGAGGGCCGTTTAATCGCCTTGGGTGTTTCAGTATTTTTAACTAGAAGTGCAACATCAGCTCCAACACCGCAGGAGCGCATTGCCTTTGCTAACAACACTGATGCAGATCTGGTGATTTCATTAAGCGCAGATAGCTACCAAAATGAAAAAGCTTCAGGTTTAGCCACTTATTTTTACGGCAGCGAACTACATGGAATTCACTCAGTAGTTGGTGAAAAATTTGCCACCATTGTGCAGCGCGAGTTAATTGCTCGAACTGATTTATTAAATACCCGAACCCATGCCAAAACCTGGGATTTATTGCGGCTCACAAAAGCGCCTACTGTTTTATTGGAAATTGGTTACATCTCAAACCCTAAAGATGCATCGCGGTTGGCTGACCCCAATTTCCGTGATGTAATCGCAGAAGGTTTGGTTGTTGCGATTCAACGTATGTATTTATCTGCAGAAGAGGATGCAAAAACCGGAACTTTGCGGATTGAGGATTTACGAAAAGCAGGGATTCGCAGCTAAAAGCATTTGTTTTGTGGCACAATTTCCCAATGAGTTCAGATGAAGTAGAGCGCTACCGAACTCACGCGCCAGAAAATTTAACTGAGCGTTATGCGCATCGCGCAGCTCATATGAAACCCAGTGAAATCCGTTCTTTATTTGCGGTTGCATCACGTCCAGAGATTGTTTCCCTTGCAGGTGGAATGCCAAATCTCACCGCTATTCCAATGGATATGATGGCGGGAATTGTTGAAAAATTAATTCGCGAACATGGACAAGAAGCTTTGCAGTATGGCAGCGGTCAAGGTCATCCAGTATTGCGTGAACAAATTTGCGATGTGATGGCGTTAGAGGGAATTCGTGCTAATCCAAATGATGTTTTAGTTACTACCGGTTCACAACAAGCACTTGATTTAATCTCTCGAATATTTATTGATCCAGGTGATGTTGTTTTAGTGGAAGCACCTTCTTATGTCGGTGCGCTCGGCACATTTTCCCAGTACGAAGCTGATGTAGTTCATGTGCAAATGGATGATGATGGAATGATTCCTGATGCGCTGAGAGATGCGATTAAAACTCTGCGTTATCAAGGTAGAAAAATCAAATTCCTGTATTTAATTCCTAATTACCAAAATCCGGCTGGAGTTTTGTTAACCGCCGAGCGCCGCACAGAGATTCTTGATATTTGCCGCGCGGAGAAGATTTTTATTGTGGAGGACAATCCATATGGATTGTTGGGGTTTGATCGCCCATCACCCAACGCGATGCGGGCGCAGGATTCAGAGAACGTCATCTATTTGGGGTCATTTTCCAAAACCATCGTGCCGGGATTCCGTATCGGATGGGCTTTGGTTCCACAGGCGCTACGGGAAAAACTAGTTATCGCCTCTGAATCATCGATTTTGTGCCCTTCAAACTTCTCACAAATGGCTATCTCGAGCTATTTAGCTAACCAGCCCTGGCGCGATCAAATCGCCTCATTTTGCAAGCTTTATAAAGAACGCAGAGATGCGATGTTGGAATCCCTTGATCAACATTTTCCAAAGGCGGCTACTTGGACTAAACCACAAGGTGGTTTTTATGTTTGGGTTACTTTGCCACCTGAGATTGATACCAAAGCCATGATGCCACGTGCGATTGTTGCCAAGGTTGCATATGTTCCAGGTACCGCGTTTTATGCAGATGGCTTTGGAAGTTGGTCAATGCGACTTTCTTATTGTTACCCAACCCCAGAGCGCATCCGTCAAGGTGTTGCTGCGCTTGGAAAAGTTGTGGAACAAGAGATGGAACGCCGCGGCATTCCGCAAATCAACTAACTGATTACTCCCACAATTCTCTGTAGATCTTGACCATCTGCGTACTCAATAACAATTTTGCCGCCAGCTTTTCCAGCTTGAATTGAAACCCGGGTATCTAGCGCATCTTCAAGTTTTTCAACTAACTCTTGATACTTGCCATGACTTCTTTGTTTTACCTTCTTGCCTGACACTTTTGTACCAGCGCTACCTAAAGCGATTAACTCCTCAGTGGCTCTAACGCTTAATCCTTGATGAATAATCTTGTCTGCTAAACGCTCCATCTCATCAGCGTTAGCTAAACCAAGAAGTGCGCGGGCATGACCTGCGCTTAATGTTCCGGCTGCTAATCTTTTTTGAACTGATGGCGGAAGGTTCAATAAACGTAAAGTGTTTGTAATTACCGGACGGGACTTACCAAGTTTGTCCGCTAACTCGTCATGGGTGAAACCAAAATCGGTGAGCATTTGATTGTAAGCAGCCGCTTCTTCTAGTGAGTTTAAATTGCTGCGATGAATGTTTTCTACCAGAGCTTCACGAAGTAACTCGTTGTCCTTAGTCTCACGGACGATAACTGGAATTTTGGTTAAACCAGCTAGTTTTGCCGCACGAAAACGGCGCTCTCCCATGATTAATTCATATTTATCGGCGGCGATTTTTCGCACCACTGGTGGCTGCAAAATGCCAATCTCTTTTATTGAGGCCGCCAACTCATGCAAGGCTTCTGAATCAAAGATGGTGCGTGGTTGTTTTGGATTTGGTGTTATTGCAGCTAATGCAACTTCAAGTCGATCAGCAACAACTTCATTAGTTGTAGTTGATTTAATCGCGGTTGGAATTAATGAATCTAAATTTCTACCGAGTCCACCTTTTTTTGCTGACATTATCCGACACCCACCTCAGTGATTTTATTTAAAGAACCGGCACCACGTCTGGCAATCTCTCGCGCAACTAATCCATAAGCTTCAGCACCATTAGAGCTTGGGTCGTATGTCATAACGGTTTGACCATATGAAGGTGCCTCTGAAACTCGCACCGCGCGCGGAATTGGAATATCAATTAATTGATCTGGATAATGTTTGCGCACCTCATCAGCAACATCATTTGCCAATCTAGTTCTACCATCAAACATAGTTAGCAAAATAGTTGTGAGTTTTATATTTGGATTTAAATGTTCTTGAATTAAAGTAACTGTATGCAATAAAAGTGTTAGACCTTCTAATGAGTAATACTCGCATTGAATTGGTATTAATAATTCATCTGCTGCAACCAGTGCGTTAATAGTTAATAAACCTAAACTTGGTGGGCAATCAATAATTACATAATCAAATCTTTCACCGCGATTAGCAGCTTGAGATAAATAATTTGTTAAAGCTTTTTTCAAACGTAATTCACGGGCAACCATTGGAACTAATTCCACTTCTGCGTTTGCAAGTGATTGTGTTGCTGGAACTACCTCTAAATGTGGAAAGCCAGGAATTTTTAATGCAGCATCTTGTATCGGTAAATCTTTTGTAATTACTTCATACATTCCCTGCACTTCATCACGTGCGATTCCAAAGGCGGTGCTGGCATTTCCTTGTGGATCTAAATCAATGATTAGGGTGCGAAGACCCCCCATGGCCAGGGCCGCTGCCACATTGACCGCGGAGGTGGTTTTTCCTACCCCGCCTTTTTGATTGGCCACCGTGAAAATACGGGTGGAGATGGGTTGGGGCATGGGTTCACGGAAGCGTTTTGTGCCCACCACTTTGCGGGGTGCGGTGTTGGTGGATGTTTCACGTGAATCAGTCACGTGGATAGTTAACCAGCCTTTTTGAGCTCCACTACACGCGCAAGGGGTAATTCATCGATTTTTATCTCATGAAGGGTGTTTTTTACCCCAATTGAGAGGTCTGACTCCGCCATTTCCGCAGCAGCAGACTCCCCTTTCATCGCAAGTAAGGATCCACCAGGGGCAACTAGGTGCCAGGTGGTTTGAATTAGGCGTGGCAATGGGGCAACTGCGCGGGCAACTACATAGTTGTAGGAGCCTTTTACATTCTCGGATTTGGCTCTAATTACCTCAACATTGCTTAATTTGAGCTGGTCGATGACCTCATAAAGGAACTCAACTCGGCGAGCAAGTGGCTCAATTAGGGTTACTTTGAGGCCGGGTTTTGCTAGCGCAACCACAATTCCAGGCAGGCCAGCCCCGGAGCCAATATCGGCAACCGTTGCACCTTCATCGGGTAAAAGGGTGGTTAAAGGAACGCAGTTTTCAATATGTCGGTCCCAGATCCGCTCCGCCTCTTTTGGGCCGATGAGCCCTCTTTCGATTGCGGTGGTAGCTAGGAGATCTGCGTAGGTGAGAGCCTCGCTGCTTCTTTGTGGGAAGTAGCGGTTTGAGCTGGTTTCACGTGAAACGCTCAGGCTGGCATCACCACAACACAGCGATCTGGGTCTTCACCCTCTGATTCACTGGTTAGACCGATCTCTTGGATCGTGTCATGAACAATCTTGCGCTCAAAGGCGTTCATTGGAGCTAGCTTGATCGGCTTACCACTGGACTTAACCTCATCAGCGGTCTCCTGGGCAAGTTTGGTTAGGGCGCGCTTCTTATCGGCGCGGAAGCCATCAATATCCAGCATCAATCTGGAGCGCTCACCGGTTGAGGTTTGTACCGCAAGGCGGGTTAGCTCTTGAATTGCATCTAGAACCTCACCATCACGGCCTACTAGATGGGAAAGCTCGCCACCTTCGATAGCCAGTGAAGCACGGTCATTTTCAACACCGATTTCAATATCGCCATCTAGATCTGCGATATCAAGTAGCCCTTCAAGGTAATCAGCAGCGATATCGCCCTCTTCCTCGAGTTGGCTAGCTTTGGTTGTTGTGCCTTTATCTTCGCTCATCTCATCTCCTGTACGTTTTGCCCCGATTTAGGGCTTTTAAAGCTATTTGTCCTTTTTCTTTTTCTTCTTTTTTGGCTGTTGGCGCTGCCCGGCAGGTTTTGGCTCCTCGGTAGCTACAGATCCACCCTCGGTATTTGAGGATTCAGGGCTGGATCCGGCCTTCTTCGCCTTCTTAGCCTGCAACTCCTCCCAAGCTGGTGAGCCTGGAGTTGGGTTTCGCTTAATTACATAAAACTGTTGTCCCCAAGTCCAAAGGTTTGTGGTGGACCAATAAATTAAAACTCCAATCGGAAAGTTAACACCTGACACCGCAAAAATTACTGGGAATAAATACAACATAATTTTTTGCTGTTGCAACATCATGTTGTTTGAGGAATCCATCTTTGGCATTCCTTTAACCATTAACTGACGTTGTGTTGTGTAAGTTGTTAAAGACATTAACGCAATTAGAAAAACAGTAACGATTTTTACGATTCCATCTGAGGAACCTAAAAATGTTTGTGAAATAGGTGCGCCAAAAAATTCAGCGCGCGCAGCTTGTGCCGCCAACTCTGTTGTTAAAACACCTCGTGCTTGTGGTGGGTTTTTTCCAATTCCATTTAACACTGTGAATAGTGCGAAGAAAATTGGTGCCTGCGCCAAAATTGGGAAACATGAAGCCATTGGATTTGTTTTGTGTTCTTTGTAAAGCTTCATCAACTCTTCAGATTGCTTTTGGCGATCATCTTTATATTTTTGTTGAATCTTTTTCATCTCAGGGGATAACGCGGTTAATGCGCGCTGAGATTTGATTTGCTTAACAAATAAAGGGATCAAAATTGTGCGGATCAAAATAACGAGTCCGACAATTGATAGCGACCAAGTGACACCGCTTGCTTCACCAAAAAGCGGGGATAGCGCTTTATGGATTACCACCATAACTCCAGAAACAATCCAATAAAGGGGATCTAAAATGACGCCCATTAACGCGCTCCTTCTGTGATTTTTACATTTCCAAGCGAAAAACGCCCTATTTTCAAGGTTTCTGGAACATAATCGACTCCCCCATGGCTAAATGGGTTACAACGAATGATGCGCCAAGCGCCGAGAAAAATTCCAATGATGTTGTATTTCTTAATTGCTTCAAAGGTGTAGTGGGAACAAGATGGGTAATACTTACAACGCGGTGCAAGACCTGGTGCAATAAATTTCTGCCAAAGTTTTATTAATCCCAAAAATGGCAACATAGGAATTTGAGTAATCTTCATTTCTAAATCGCCGCCTTTTTTAAAGCAGCTTTAGTTAATGATTGAAAAAGTTGTGGGATTTCACCATGAGGGTTTTGTTCTTTTTTTGTCGCGCGCACAACCACAAGTGAGCTTTGAGGCAGTAGGTTCATCGCATCTCGTGAGGCATGACGAAGTTGACGTTGCACTTTATGGCGGGTGACCGATCCGCCGATGGCGCGTGAGACTACAAAACCGATTTTTGGCGCGGTTAAAGATTGATCAATTGATAGATATCCAACCAAAGATGGGGTGGATGATCGGATTGATGATCGCGTAACGCGCGCGAAGTGATCGCGAGAGGTTAGGCGGTTGTTGGCTGCTAGCACGCCGTAAGTTTTAAAACTTATGCGGAGATGCGAGCGCGACCCTTGGCACGGCGAGCAGAAAGTACTGCGCGTCCTGCACGGGTTGCCATGCGAGCGCGGAAACCATGCTTCTTTGCGCGTCGACGATTATTTGGCTGAAAAGTGCGCTTCATGTGTTTCCACTCCCTTGTCTAACAGCTGTTCTAAAGGTTGTCTCAAAGCTCTGGCTTTGAACCCAACCAAGGTCTTAAGGGAATCGATATGGTCGATAGGGGGCCTTAAGAGCAGGGGGCAACGGTAGCCTCAAAGGATGGGTTTTGAGAAATTGTGGATAACCCCTTGCAATTCCGGGGCTAAGGGCATAGCTTTCCGCCTCTATCCACAGGCCCTCGCAAAAATCGAGGTTTTTTGGATGGTTTCAAGGCTAAAGTTGAAGTTTAGACCACAGGCTGTGGATAACCCTGTGGATTAAGCAATTTAGCTAAACGGGTGAATTACTTATGAAAGAGGGTCTGATGTCGTTAACTGAATCTGAGGTTATCGAAGCGGATCTAAGCGCACTGTGGAGCGGGGTCGTCAACTCCGTCTCGCACGACTCCCCACAGAACCGCGCATTTTTAACCCTTACAAAACCTTTGGGATTACTAAAGGGTGAGGGTGGATCAAATCTTTTATTGGCCGCTCCTAATGTTTTCGCAAAAGATGTTTTAGAGAGCCGGTTAAAAACTGTTTTAAATGATGCTTTAAGCGCCAAGTTGGGCGAGAAGATAAATATTGCGGTCACTATCGATGAATCACTTGATGTTGCCCCACAAGATCCTGAAGTAATTGAGGTTGAGTTTGAAACACCTCGTGCCGGAACTGGTCGACAAGAAGCTCCAGTAAAAACCGCGGAGAGCTCTCAATTAAACCCGCGCTACATTTTTGAAACTTTTGTTATTGGTGCATCAAACAGATTTGCTCACGCTGCAGCTGTTGCAGTTGCAGAGGCGCCCGCTAAGGCATACAACCCATTATTTATTTACGGTGAATCTGGTTTAGGTAAAACCCACTTATTACATGCGATTGGTGCTTACTCGAAAGAACTTTATGGCAGTGTTCGGGTGCGTTATGTTTCTTCCGAAGAGTTTACAAATGATTTTATTAACTCAATCCGTGATGATAAGTCAGCTAATTTCCAACGCCGTTATCGTGATCTAGATGTTTTGTTAGTTGATGACATTCAGTTCTTAGAAAATAAAGAACGTACCCAGGAAGAGTTTTTCCATACTTTCAACACTTTGTACAACGCTAACAAACAAATTGTGATTTCAAGTGATCGTCCACCAAAACAATTAACTACACTAGAAGATCGCCTACGTTCTAGATTTGAGTGGGGATTAATTACCGATATTCAACCGCCGGAGTTAGAAACCCGCATTGCAATTCTCCGCAAAAAAGCGGCGCAAGATAAGTTGAATGCACCAGATGATGTTTTGGAGTACATCGCCTCAAAGATCTCAACCAACATCCGCGAGTTGGAGGGTGCGTTAATTCGTGTCACAGCTTTCGCTTCTTTAAATCGCCAACCAGTAGATATGGGGCTGGCTGAGATTGTTTTGAAGGATTTGATTACCGATGAAAGCGCACCTGAGATCACAGCTAATTTGATTATGGCTCAGACCGCCGCTTACTTCAGTCTTACTATTGATGATCTTTGTGGAACATCACGTTCTAGGGTTTTGGTTAACGCGCGCCAGATTGCGATGTATCTCTGCCGCGAACTCACAGAGTTGTCATTGCCAAAAATTGGCCAGACCTTCGGGGGGCGTGATCACACCACTGTGATGCATGCTGATCGGAAGGTCCGTCAGTTGATGGCTGAGCGCCGGTCGATCTTTAACCAGGTCTCTGAGCTCACAAACCGGATAAAAATGCAGGCAAAGTCCTAACAGGCCCGTGTGGGTGGTTGGGGATAACCTGTGGATATCTGTGGATAAGTTGTTGGTAAAGGTTGGGGGTTGTTTCCGTCAAACAACCGCTGGTTTTTTACCCACAGTTACTGCACAGGGTTACGCACAGAAAAAGGTGGTTTAAGTGGAGAGAAAAGCGGCTTTGAACTGCGGTTTTCTTACTTACCCACAGATATGTGTGTTGGTTACTACGAATACTTCTATAGATATACAACAAGTTGTGCGCGAACCTCTCGGGGCTCAAACACTTAAGTACAAGTTAGGCTTATAAATATGAAGTTCACTGTCGATAGCGCAACTTTGACCGATAGCGTTAATTGGGTTTCAAGATCTTTATCAACTAGACCAATAATGACCGCGTTGCTCGGAATTGTTATTGATGCAAACTCAGATGTCACATTAAGTGCCTCTGATTTAGAAACCTCAGCTAAATCAAGTTTTGATGCAGATGTAAAAGAAAAAGGCCGGGTTTTAGTTCCAGGAAGATTACTCGCAGAAATTTCACGCGCGCTACCAAACAAACCAGTTTCTTTTAATTTGGATGGCACTAGAGTTTTAGTAACTGCAGGATCGGCAAAATTCACATTACCAACACTGCCAATTAATGAATATCCAAACCTACCAACACTGCCAGAAACATCTGGTGCAATCGCAAGCGATCTATTTGCAGCAGCTGTAAATCAAGTTGCGGTCGCAGCAGGAAGAGATGATTCACTTCCAACACTTACCGGAATTCATGTTGATATAAGTAGAGACACAATCACATTAGCCGCAACAGACCGTTACCGCTTAGCGGTACGTGAAATTAACTGGACACCAAACAATCCAGATCTTGCAACCACAGCGCTACTTCGCGCCCGCACACTTGCAGATGCCGCAAAAACAATTTCTAACACCAAAAACATTTCTTTTGCAATCGCGCCAGTAACCGCAAATGAAAGATTGGTTGGTTTCTCAACCGAGTCAAAATCAATGACTTCTCGCCAACTAGATGGCACCTTCCCGCCATACCGCCACCTACTTCCTTCAGAAAGTATCGCAACCGCAGTAATTGAAGTAGCGGCACTTTTAGATTCCGTGCGCCGTGTGGCACTTGTAACTGATAAAACCGTTCCGTTACGACTTAAGTTTTCAAACAACTCGCTACAACTTGAGGCTGGTGCGGGCGATGAAGCTCAAGCCACCGAAGAGATTCAAATTTCCTACACCGGTGAACCAATTGATATCGCCTTCAACCCAACGTTTTTAGCTGATGGTTTAAATGCGTTAGGAACAACATATGTGAACATCGCGTTCACAGGATCTAATAAACCGGCTGTGTTGTCCGGCAAAAATAAAATTGATGGCGAAATTGATGGCACCTACCGTTATCTATTAATGCCAATGCGTTATGCATCATAAATGTTTGTTTCACATTTATCGCTAACTGATTTCCGCTCCTATTCCCAATTAGAGCTGGCGTTAAAACCTGGGCAAAATATTTTTATTGGTGAAAACGGCGAAGGTAAAACCAACATCATTGAAGCCTTGATGTATCTGGCGCTTTTATCCTCTCACCGCATAGCTTCAGATCAACCTCTTGTTAAATTAGGTAGCGAGCGAGCATATGTGCGGGCCAAAGTGGAATCCGAAGAGCGCACAACCTTGGTAGAGCTGGAAATAAATGCCACAAAAGCCAATCGCGCAAAAGTTAACCAAAACCCAGTCCGTAGCCAACGTGAACTTTTAGGAATTGTAAAAAGTGTTTGTTTCTCACCAGAGGATTTAGATTTAGTCCGAGGCGACCCAAGTGAGCGCCGCTCTTTTTTAGATCAACTTCTAATTCAACGCAGTCCCAGACTAGCCGGGGTTATTACCGATTATGAAAGAGCTTTAAAACAGCGTAATTCACTACTTAAAAGCCGCGCCCCCCAAAGCTCACTCGAGCCCTGGAATGATCATCTAGCTAATTTTGGTGGTGAATTAATTGCCGG
>VEQF01000039.1 GCA_018883365.1 Candidatus Nanopelagicaceae bacterium | reverse complement strand
GGCCTCTTCGTCATACTTTTCCCAACCGCGTGGAATTCTCATATCGTCACCGCGAGGACCAGCAAGTAGCTCCGCTCCAGCTTCAATTGTTGGGACCCAATCAAAGATAACCGCATCATCACCAGCACCAATTCGAACTTCATCGCCCTCTTTAGCACCTAGTTTGAAAAGTTCTTTTTCAACACCCAAACTAGCCAAACGATCTGCCAAGTAACCAACAGCCTCTGCATTTCCAAAGTTAGTTTGATGTACCCAACGCTCAGGACGTGCACCAACTACTGAGAAAGAGCCATCTTCATTTGCTGTCACCTTGAAACCTGCATCATCAACTGGGGTTGGACGCAAAACAATTCGCGCCTTTTCCTCCTGTGATTGTTTTGCTCGATACTCATTTACAAGTCGGCCCATCGCATACAACAATGGATCCAACCCGATTCGCGCAGCAGCAGAGATTTGATAAACCTCATACCCGCGTTCGCGAAGAATTGGCTCAACCATATCGGCCATAGCTTTTCCATCTGGCAGATCTACTTTGTTTAAGGCCACAATTCTTGGGCGATCGCTTAAGTCTTCGGCATACTTCTTTAGCTCATTTTCAATGATGTCGAAATCTTTGATTGGATCTCTTTCACTTTCTAAAGTTCCGCAATCTAAAACGTGAACTAGTGCTGCACACCTCTCCACATGTCGTAGAAAAGTTAAGCCCAAACCTTTACCTTCGGCCGCGCCAGGGATTAAACCTGGAACATCGGCAACTGTGAAGCGAGATTCACCTGCTTGCACAACACCTAAATTCGGAGCCAATGTTGTAAATGGGTAGTCAGCAATCTTTGGTCGGGCGGCAGAAATCGCAGCAACTAATGATGATTTTCCAGCGCTTGGATATCCAATTAATCCAATGTCTGCGACTGACTTGAGTTCCAGAATTAAAGTGCGTTTTTCACCAGGTTCGCCAAGTAACGCAAAACCAGGCGCGCGACGTCTAGAAGATGCCAGCGCGTTGTTTCCTAAACCGCCTAGCCCACCTTTAGCTGCAACAAAGCGGGTTCCATTCCCAACTAAGTCAGCCAAGATGCGTCCATCTTTTGTCATAACAACTGTTCCATTTGGAACACCTAAAATTAAATCATCTCCATCTGGGCCGTTTTTTAGCGCGCCATATCCCTGTCTTCCAGAGCTGGCAGAACGGTGAGGAGAATGATGGAAATCAAGCAAGGTTGTAACACTTGGATCAACCACCAAAATTACATCGCCTCCGCGACCACCGCTGCCGCCATCTGGTCCCCCAAGCGGAACAAACTTTTCACGGTGCACCGAAACACAACCATCGCCACCTTTTCCTGCTGTGGCATGAAGAGTCACGCGATCAACAAATGTTGTCACTGATTAACTCCTCTCTAAATACTTTTCTAAAAATAAAAAACGGGCCCGTCTGCACGGACCCGCAATTTATAAAGTCCGTTGGATTAGGAAACCGGAACGATGTTTACAACGCGACGACCACGGGCACTTGAGAACTCAACTGAACCTGCAGCGAGTGCAAAAAGTGTGTCATCTTTTCCGATTCCGACATTCTTACCTGGATGAAACTTGGTTCCACGTTGACGAACAAGAATTTCGCCGCTGTTTACTACCTGTCCACCAAAACGCTTAATTCCTAGATATTGCGGGTTGGAATCGCGACCGTTACGGGTTGAGGAGACGCCTTTTTTGGATGCCATGTTTTTTCAGCTCCTTACTTCACACCGTTAATCGCAGTGATTTTCACGCGAGTGTTCTTTGAACGAAAACCTTGACGACGACGATATCCGGTCTTGCTCTTGTAGCGAAGGATGTGGATCTTTGGACCCTTTACCTCTTCGACAATTTCGCCGGTTACTTTTACGCCGGATAGAACCTTTGGATCTGATGTGACAGCAGCGCCATCAACAACCAACACCGCAGGAAAAGTTACGGTTGAGCCAGCTGCAGCATCAATACGGTCCACAAAGACGGTATCGCCGACAGCGACTTTCTCCTGGCGACCGCCAGCTTTAACAATTGCGTACACGATTTTCCTTCCAGCGTTAATCAAGCTCGAACCTTCGAGCAGGGGGCTAGGTTACGGATTAAGCCCAAGTTGGGTCAAACTGAGCGTTTAGGCGGTTACCACCCCAGAGCTTGCGGCCCTGCGGCGCTTGCGGCTAAAGCCAGATTTCTTCTCCGGTTGTTCAGAGCTTGATTCTGCGGCTGGAGCTGCGCTCTCCGCCTGGTCATGCTCATTATTTGAATCATCGGTTGAGCCGGAATCCGATTCAGTTTCCGAGTCTTGAGCCTCTGCAGCAAAATCATGGGTTGGTGTGATTTCACGATCCAATGACTTCTTATTTACCGGCTCCATGTGGACATGAATTCCTCTGCCACCACAGCTCTCGCAGGTAGTGGAGAAGGCTTCAATCAAACCTTGACCAACTCGTTTGCGGGTCATTTGAACTAGACCCAAAGATGTCACTTCAGCAACCTGATGCTTGGTGCGATCTCTTCCTAAGCATTCAACGAGACGACGCAATACCTGTTCGCGATTTGATTCCAAAATCATGTCGATAAAGTCGATAACGATAATTCCGCCAAGATCTCGCAGACGCAGCTGTCGAGCAATTTCTTCCGCTGCTTCCAAGTTATTTTTGGTAACAGTCTCTTCGAGGTTGCCACCTTTACCAATGAACTTTCCAGTGTTTACATCAATTACAACCATCGCTTCAGTGCGATCGATTACTAGTGAGCCACCGGAAGGTAAGTAAACTTTGCGATCAAGTGCTTTTGCTAATTGTTCATCGACTCGATTTTCAGTGAACAAATCTTTGACGCCGGTCCATTTTTCGATTTTGGTGATCAGCTCTGGAGCAATGTGACCCAAATAATTGTTAATGTCTTCCCACGCACCATCGCCTTGCACTGTTAGTTTGCGGAAATCTTCATTGAAGATATCTCGAATAACTCGAACCGTTAAATCTGGTTCACCATAAAGAAGTGTTGGTGCATTTATGCTGGTGCTCTCGGATTTCTTTTTGATGTCTTCCCATTGCGCTTTGAGGCGAACTACATCTCTTGTTAGCTCTTCATCTGAGGCGCCCTCAGCTGCAGTACGAACAATTACGCCTTCTTCATCGGTAATCAAACCTTTGAGAATTTCCTTGAGACGTGCCCGCTCAGAATCTGGAAGGCGTCGGGAAATACCGCTCATTCCTCCACCAGGAACGTAAACCAAATAACGACCAGGAAGTGAAATCTGACTAGTTAGGCGTGCACCTTTTTGTCCGATTGGATCCTTGGTTACTTGAACCAATACTGATTGGCCAGTCTTTAAGACTCTTTCGATCTTTCGTTCTTGATTATCGGTAAGACCCGCTGCATCCCAGTTAACCTCACCGGCGTACAAAACAGCGTTACGACCTTTACCGATATCTACGAAAGCAGCTTCCATGGATGGCAAAACATTCTGCACTTTTCCGAGGTAAACATTGCCTACGTAAGAAATATTGCTATTTCGATTTACGTAATGCTCAACCAAAACGTTGTCTTCGAGAATCGCGATTTGAGTGCGATCACCTTGCTGACGAACCAACATTTCGCGATCAACAGATTCACGACGTGCTAAAAACTCGGCATCAGTAAGAATTGTTCCGCGACGGCGGTTTTCACGGTAATCACCTTTGTAATCGTTATAACGGTGACGCTCGCGACCTCTGTCGCGATCTCTATCGCGATCACGGAAACGGCGATCATTTCTACCGCCGCGATCATTGCGATCAAAACTCTTTCGCTCTCGCGCTGGTCTCTCTTGTGCTGGGCGAGATTCACGAACCTTTACTACCGTTACGACTCCATCTTCTTCAACAGTCTCCCCTGGAGTTACTCCATCAGAGCCAGAGCGACGACGGCGACGGCGTTTTTTAAATCCGACTGAACTATTTGAATCTTCATCACCTGACGACGATTCATCAGAATCGTTATCTAGAGAATCATTCTCATTATTAGACATTGAGTCAGAACTGCCATCCAAACCTTTTTCAGAGCGGCGACGTCCACGTCCACCGCGTCTGCGACGACGGCGACGATTTTCATTTTCAGCTTCGGAGTCAGATGCCGGTTCAGAACCTTTAGCTGGCTGGGACTGGGCATTCTTTGCACTTTGTTTTTTTGAATCTTGTTTCTTTGAGTCCTGAGACTTACCAGCAGTTCGCTCTTTAGTGGTAGCAACTGGAGCAGCTACTGGAGCGGCCTGGAATATCGGAGCGGGAATGACGCCTGCGGTTTTGGCTTTCTTGGGCGCGGGAGTTTCAGCTTTGGATTCCGCTTTGACTTCTGCCTTTGGAGCAGCTTTTTTAACAGCGCGCTTGCGCACTTTCTTTGGCTCATCAGCCATACGATCAAATCCTTTATAGTTCTAGAAAATTTCCTAGTTAATGGCCTTACGGTCATTATTAAAAAAATCTCTGGTGGCGCCTGTATCTGGATCTGCCGATCCGCACCTAAAGAGCGGTCCTGGCGACCTCGAGATATTGAGGCGATTTGTACCCCCGAAGTATGGCAGATGCGAGCTTCGTGCACCTAATCCCCCGCGGGAAGCAGAGAATTAAGCCCTATCGGGTGCGCTGGTAGACGTTTTGCAGCAGTCCAATGCCAATCAAGTTGGCGAACATACTTGAGCCGCCATAGGACATGAAGGGCAATGGAACCCCGGTCATCGGCATCAATCCCATGGTCATACCAATATTCTCAAATATCTGGAATGAGAACCAGGCAATGACGCCCACACAAACCATTCGCCCAAACAAATCATTGGTCTTTCGTGCAATTGAAAAGGCGCGCATCAAAATTATGAAGTACAAAATCAGTATTAATCCCGCGCCCAAGAAACCCAACTCTTCGCCTGCAACGGTAAAGATGAAGTCGGTTTGTTGCTCTGGCACAAATCTTCCATTTGTTTGCGGGCCATCAAACAAACCTTTGCCAAATAATCCCCCAGATCCAATCGTTATTCTTGCTTGACGCAATTGATATCCACTGGCTTGAGGATCTGCTGATGGATCAACAAAAGAACGCAGACGGTTTAATTGATATTCACTTACTTCTCCACTAGCCACTGCTA
>VEQF01000038.1 GCA_018883365.1 Candidatus Nanopelagicaceae bacterium | reverse complement strand
GTGTAAGCCTTGAGAATTCCAATAACTCGAGAGATGCGAGTTGGTCCGATTCCTGATCCAGTTGATGCACCACCGGCGGTTGGATTGGATGAAGTTACAAATGGATAGGTGCCATGATCGACATCAAGCAGAGTTCCTTGTGAACCTTCCAAAAGTACGGTGTCACCTTTATCCAGCGCTTGATTCAAAAGCAAAGATGTATCGGTGACGTAGGGACGCAAAATTTCTGCGTACTCCAAATACTCAGCTAACACATCATCAACTTCGATGCCTTTGCGATTGAAAACTTTAATTAAAACTTGGTTCTTATCGCGCAGCGCACCTTCAATTTTCTGACGCAAAATTGATGGATCAAACAAATCCTGTACTCGAATACCGATCCGATTGATCTTGTCGGCGTATGCCGGTCCAATGCCGCGACCAGTGGTTCCGATTTTTGCTTTACCAAGAAAACGTTCTGACACCTTGTCGATGGTGCGGTGATACGGGGTAATCAAATGTGCATTGGTAGAAATTTTCAATTGTGAGGTATCAACACCGCGTTCGTTAAGACCGCGAATCTCCTCGAGCAATACCGCGGGATCAATAACAACACCGTTGCCGATAACTGGAATACAGGTTGGGGTGAGAATTCCGGATGGTAGTAAGTGCAGTGCGTACTTTTGATCTCCGATAACAACTGTGTGACCAGCGTTGTTGCCGCCTTGATAGCGGACTACATATTTAACTTTGTCGCCGAGCAGATCGGTCGCTTTACCCTTGCCCTCATCGCCCCATTGAGCACCTAGTAAAACGATGGCTGGCACGCGATATCTCCTACCTCAAAAACGTGAAAGAGGATTACGGCGAATTTTCACACATTTACCGAGATAGGAGAAATCCCATGCCGATTCCCGCCCGTTACAAGCCGATATGGGTGAGGGACTGGCGGATCAAAAAGGAGAGCACGGTGCGCAGCACCTCCGAACCCATGATTCTTACAAGGAAGTCAACTATGTCGACTCCGAAGAAGCTAAAGACCGCTATTACATGATTCATTTTTACCTTTCTTTTGTCTCAATTTGTGGAGCACGCAATATGCCTAAGTGCTGACACTAAAAAACTTGGTTGAGGGCATAGTGGGGAAAACCTGGCGCTGGTAATCTGCCAATATGAATGACTCACTCTCAAACCTGCTTAGCGAAAATCGCACCTTTGCTCCATCACCAGAGTTTGCAGCTCAGGCAAATGCGAAGGCGGATTTATATGACGAGGCAGAGCGTGATCGTCTAGCTTTTTGGGAGCAGCAAGCAAATAAATTGCACTGGCATGAGAAGTGGTCGCAGGTATTAGATTGGCAACCGCCATTTGCAAAGTGGTTTATTGGTGGAAAGTTAAACGCTTCGTACAACGCTCTTGATCGCCATGTAATAGAAGGTCGTGGAAATCGTGTCGCATTTTTATTTGAAGGTGAGCCCGGCGATACCAAAAAGATTACTTACGCCGAACTTTTAACTGAAGTGAAAAAGGCGGCCAACGCACTTACCTCACTTGGAATTAAATCTGGTGATCGCGTTGCAATTTATATGCCAATGATTCCAGAGGCTGCGGTTGCGATGTTGGCATGTGCCCGTGTTGGCGCTGCGCACAGCGTGGTCTTCGGTGGATTTTCTGCCGACTCATTGTTAGCTCGTATTCAAGATGCTGATGCATCACTAGTGATTACCGCTGATGGTGGTTTCCGCAAAGGTGGAGCATTTGGCTTGAAGTCGATTGTTGATGATGCGCTAAAAGGTGAAACCAATGTAAAAAATGTTTTGGTGGTTAAGCGCACCGGGCAAGAAGTAAGCATGGGTGCCAAAGATGTATGGTGGCATGACCTGGTGGATAAGCAGAGTGCGGAGCATGAAGCTCAGGCCTTTGATTCTGAGCATCCGCTATTCATTTTGTACACCTCAGGAACCACTGCAAAACCAAAGGGAATTGCCCATACCACCGGTGGTTATCTAACCCAGGCCGCTTATACCCACCGCATCATCTTTGATTTGAAGCCAGAGACCGATGTTTATTGGTGCACCGCTGATGTTGGTTGGATTACCGGTCACTCTTATGTGGTTTATGGCCCGCTAATTAATGGCGCAACACAGGTTATGTATGAAGGCACACCTGATACACCGCACAAAGGTCGTATCTTTGAAATGATTGAAAAGTACGGCGTAACAATTTTGTACACCGCGCCAACTTTGATCCGTACCTGGATGAAATGGGGCGATGAATATCCAAAGAAGTACAACCTTTCTTCACTTCGTTTATTGGGTTCAGTTGGTGAACCAATTAATCCTGAGGCCTGGATGTGGTACAGAGAAATAATTGGTGGCAACAAATGTCCGATTGTTGATACCTGGTGGCAAACTGAAACCGGCGCAATCATGATCTCGCCACTTCCTGGTGTTACTGCAACAAAACCAGGATCTGCAATGCGACCTATTCCTGGAATTAGCGCCAAAGTTGTTGATGATGAAGCAAAAGAAGTTGGTAACGGTGGTGGCGGATATTTAGTTTTAGATAAACCATGGCCATCCATGTTGCGTGGAATTTGGGGCGAGCCAGAGCGTTACAAAGAAACTTACTGGTCTCGTTTTGATGGTTTGTACTTTGCCGGCGATGGCGCCAAGTTAGATGATGACGGTGCGCTTTGGTTATTAGGCCGAGTTGATGATGTGATGAATGTTTCTGGTCACCGTATCTCAACCACTGAAGTTGAATCAGCTTTGGTTTCACATCACGCTGTTGCAGAGGCAGCGGTCGTGGGCGCAAATGATGAATTAACCGGCCAAGCAATCGTGGCTTTTGTGATTCTGCGCGGTGGCGTAGCGCCAGATCAAGAGCTAGAAAAGTCCTTAAAGGCCCACGTAACAAAGGAGATTGGAGCGATTGCAAGACCGCGCCAAATCATGGTGGTAGCAGAGCTGCCAAAGACCCGCAGCGGAAAAATTATGCGACGCTTATTGCGGGATGTGGCTGAAAACCGTGCGGTTGGTGATGCTACGACTTTAGCTGATCCAAACGTAATGAAGTTGATTTCAGAAGGTCTTCAATCTGAAAAGAAAGAAGATTAAAGCTACCTATCTCTTCATAAACCTGGCTGCCTTCAATAATTGAATGCGGCAACTCCCAAGGTAGGTAATTAATCAAGGTCAGAATCACAAAGGCAACAACCGCTGCCTGCGTAAGAGAGAGTGCTGCACCAAGAACCGCGTTCACAAATTTAAAGGGTCCAAACAGAATTCGCTTGTGAATTCCAATTCCCGTCTTATTTAGAATCCAACGTCCCAGATTTGCACCTGCAAAGATTCCAAACAGATGTAATCCGATTACCGAAACTAAACCTTTCCAATCTTCCGTGTACCAATTCGCCAAAGCAAAGCCGGCAACTCCACCGCCAAAATATCCCAGGATAGAAAATATCGTGGCTAACGCTCCCCGGTTGTAACCAGTAGCGATTGCGATAATTCCCAAAACTAGAAGCGCGATATCTAGCAGCATTAAACCTTGATTCCTAAATACTCACTCATCAACTGTTGCATTTCCTCATAGGTGAATATCGGACCAATCTTTTGAAATGCGAGCTGTCCATCTGCGGTTATGAATTGTGTAATCGGAACACCGGGGCCAAAGTAGTTTGAGGTTCGGCCGTCGCGATCATAAAGATGCGGGTACCCCATACCTTTTTTCAAAGCGTGTTCATAGCCATCTTCTTTGTTTTTCTCTTCTACATCAATCCCAATTACTTGAAATCTGCCCTCTGCCTGCTCATAAAGTTTGATGAAATTGGGGCGTTGGGCTTCACAATTTGTGCACCAGCTCGCCCAGACCGTAATAACGGCCGGCCCTTCTATTGCCTGCAACGCTAACTCACCTTCACCATCAAGACACTCCAACATCAACCCATCTGCTTTCATACCAGTGCTTTTAATTGATGAGCATGGTGCAAAAGATTCAATCGGCGCGGTTTGAGTAGCTGCGTTCGAACAAGATGAAAGCAGTAGTACTAGTACTAACCACAACCGTTTCATCGAAAATCCTTATCGCTCTTAACCATCGCTTTGGCTTTTATCGGATCCATCTCGCCGCTGCCGTAACTAGGACATAACTTAGCCAATGGACAGGCGGCGCAGGCCGGTTTGCGGGAATGACATACCCGCCGGCCATGCCAAATTAATCGCTGCGAGAGATTGGTCCACTCTTTTCTGGGAATTAAATCCATAACCGCAAACTCAACTTTTACCGGATCGGTTTCTTTAGTCCAACCAAATCTTCTAACCAATCGCCCAAAGTGTGTATCAACTGTTAAACCTGGGGTATCAAAGGCATGTCCCAAAACCACATTCGCAGTTTTTCTTCCAACGCCGGAAAGCGTTACTAACTCCTCCAAAGTATCGGGAACCACTCCATTATGTTCAGTGACAATCTTGGTTGCTAAACCTTTGATGCTTTTTGCTTTGGCTCTAAAGAATCCGGTTGACTTAATTAAGCTCTGCAACTCTCGCATATCAGCACCCGCGAATGCCTGAACATTTTTGTACCGCTTAAATAATGCTGGTGTGACAGCGTTTACCCGCTTGTCGGTGCATTGTGCTGAGAGGACGGTTGCTACTAATAACTGCAGCGGATTCTTAAAATCTAATTCGCATTTCACATCAGGATAGGTTTTAGTGAGTACGCGATACATGGCATTTGCGCGCTTCTTTTTCTCAGCAAATGTTTCACGCACAGCGTTAAAAATATCTCAATTTGTGTCTTTTAACTCATAAAAGTAGGGTGACGCCGTGAGCCCAAGAGCCAATGATCAGATTGATGAAGCGGTTGTTCGCAAAGCCCCAATCTTTTCTGGATTAGATGACGCTGCTGCAACAAGCTTGCGCGCCTCGATGACATTTGTAAAACTTCGTAAAGGTCAATCACTTTTCAAAGAGGGCGATGATGGAGATCATCTATTCATCGTCTCTAATGGCAAGGTAAAACTTGGAACTAAGTCCCCCGATGGCCGAGAGAATCTTTTGATGATTTTGGGTCCTGGTGACATGTTTGGTGACCTTTCACTTTTTGATTCCGGTCCACGCACCGCAACCGCTACCGCTGTTACCGACACAAAGCTTTTATCTCTAGGCCAAGACAAAGTTATTCCTTGGGTTAAAGAGCATCCTGAAGTTTCACTTCATTTACTTGCTCGTTTGGCATCACGCCTACGTCGCACCAACGAAGTAGTCGGCGATTTAGTGTTCTCCGAT
>VEQF01000018.1 GCA_018883365.1 Candidatus Nanopelagicaceae bacterium | reverse complement strand
CGCAGATTCTTGGACACTATGGCTCAGAGGCAAATCACACTAAAGAATTAGTTGAGTTCGCAAAACAAGGAAAACTTAATCTTTCCAAATCAGTTTCAGAAGTTATGCCGCTTGATCAAGCAGCGGCCGCCCTGGAAAAACTAGAAAAGAAAATCGGCAACCCAATTCGTATCGTTTTAAAGCCATAAAAAAATCCCCGACTATTTCTAGCCGGGGATTTAATTTAATTTCTAACTAGCGGTTCTCTCCTACTTGGTAATCATCCAAGCGAACTGCTTCGCCGGAGCCAGTAGTTTCAAACGGTGCATAGTCATACTCTTCATAAGCTGCGTAAACCGCTGCCTTTGCTTCCTCAGTAGGTTCAACACGCACGTTGCGATAACGTGCAAGACCAGTACCTGCTGGGATGAGCTTGCCGATGATGACGTTCTCTTTGAGACCAAGCAATGGATCGCTCTTCTCTGATAGCGCTGCATCGGTAAGTACGCGGGTTGTTTCCTGGAAGGAAGCCGCTGACAACCATGATTCGGTAGCAAGAGATGCCTTGGTGATACCCATAAGTTCTGGGCGACCAGATGCTGCCTTGCCACTCTTTTGTACTGCTTCACGGTTCGCTGCTTGGAAACGTAGGTGATCAACTAATTCACCTGGTAGCAAATCAGTATCGCCTGGTTCCAGAACGGTAATACGACGCAACATCTGCTTTACAACGATTTCGATGTGCTTATCGTGAATACCTACACCCTGTGAGCGGTAAACCTCTTGGATTTCATGAACCAAGTGGGTTTGAGTTGCACGTGGGCCGAGGATACGAAGAACCTGCTTAGGATCAATCGCACCAACAACCATTTGCTGTCCAACACTTACCTTTGATCCATCTTCTACAAGAAGTTTCTGACGACGGGTAATTGGATAAGCAACCGCTTCGCTTCCATCTTCTGGAGTAACGATGATCTTCTTACCCTTTGAATCTTCTAGGAAGCTAACTACACCAGCTGCTTCTGCAATTGGTGCAACACCCTTTGGAGTGCGTGCTTCGAAGAGCTCAACTACACGAGGCAAACCATGTGTGATGTCACCTGATGCGGAAGCCGCTCCACCAGTGTGGAAGGTACGCATTGTGAGCTGTGTTCCTGGCTCACCAATTGATTGAGCAGCGATAATTCCAACCGCTTCGCCCACATCAACAAGTTTGCCGGAGGCCATTGAACGTCCGTAGCACTTAGCGCACTGTCCAACCTTGCTATCGCAAGTTAGAACTGAACGGACCTTAACCTCTGCAACACCTGCATCAACAAGCGTATTGATTACACGGTCACCAAGATCAGAACCTGCAGCTGCGATGGTGTTGCCATCTACAACTACATCCTCTGCAAGTGTGCGACCGTAAATTGAGGTCTCAACATAATCATCACGAGTTAGCTTGCCGTTAACAACGTTGGCAATCTTTAGTGTTAGACCGCGATCTGTACCGCAATCCTCTTCACGGATGATGACATCTTGTGCCACGTCGCAAAGACGACGGGTCAAGTAACCAGCATCAGCGGTACGTAGCGCGGTATCTGCAAGACCCTTACGCGCACCGTGTGTTGAGATGAAGTACTCAAGTACCGATAGACCTTCACGGAAGTTTGACTTGATAGGACGAGGAATAATTTCGCCCTTTGGATTTGCTACAAGTCCACGCATACCCGCAATCTGACGGATCTGCATCATGTTTCCGCGAGCTCCGGAGAAGACCATCATCCACACAGGGTTAGTGCGTGGGAAGTTATCTTCCATTTCCTTTGCAACTTCATTAGTTGCTTGGGTCCAGATCTCAATCAATTCCTGACGACGCTCATCATCTGTGATTAGACCCTTTTCGTACTGTGATTGAACCTTGTCAGCCTTTGTTTCATAGCCTTCAAGAATTTCACGCTTACGACCAGGTGTAACAACATCGACGATACCGATTGTTGCGCCTGCGCGGGTTGCCCATGTGAAGCCAAGTTGCTTCAACTCATCAAGCACCGCAGCAACAACAGTCTTTGGATAACTCTCTGCGAGATTATCAACGATTGCTCCGAGCGCCTTCTTTGTTACGTCGTAATCGACGAATGGGAAGGTTTCTGGAAGTACTTCGTTGAAAATTGCGCGACCAAGAGTTGTTTCCTTGGTAACCATTTCACCGTTTTCGCTTACCCGGATCTTGATCTTGGCTTGCAGAGTAACTGATTGTTGCTCGTATGCCATCAAGCCTTCAGCGATTGATGTGAATGAACGTCCTTCTCCAACTTGATTCTCACGAAGTGAGGTCAAGAAGTACAAACCAAGAACCATGTCCTGAGTAGGAGCGGTTAGTGGTCGACCAGATGCTGGCGAAAGAATGTTGTTTGATGAAAGCATCAAGATGCGTGCTTCCGCTTGGGCTTCAGCAGAAAGTGGTACGTGTACCGCCATCTGGTCACCGTCGAAGTCAGCGTTAAACGCGGTACATACGAGTGGGTGAATCTGAATTGCCTTACCTTCGATCAGTTTTGGTTCGAAAGCTTGGATACCAAGGCGGTGCAAGGTTGGTGCGCGGTTTAGTAGAACTGGGTGCTCTGCAATTACCTCTTCTAGAACATCCCAAACCACTGAACGTGAACGCTCAACCATACGCTTTGCGCTCTTAATATTTTGTGCATGGTTCAAATCAACCAAGCGCTTCATTACGAATGGCTTGAATAATTCCAGCGCCATCTGCTTTGGCAGACCGCACTGATGCAACTTAAGTTGTGGACCAACAACGATTACTGAACGGCCTGAGTAATCAACGCGCTTACCAAGAAGGTTCTGGCGGAAGCGACCCTGCTTACCTTTAAGCATGTCAGATAGTGATTTAAGCGGACGGTTTCCTGGGCCAGTAACTGGACGACCACGACGACCGTTGTCGAAGAGAGCGTCAACCGCTTCTTGCAACATACGCTTTTCGTTGTTGACGATAATTTCAGGTGCACCAAGATCAACCAAACGCTTCAAACGATTGTTACGGTTGATAACACGGCGATATAGATCATTTAGATCAGAGGTCGCAAAGCGGCCACCATCTAGCTGAACCATCGGACGTAGATCTGGTGGAATAACCGGTACGCAATCCAAGACCATAGATGCTGGATTGTTTGAGGTGCTCAAGAATGAGTTAACAACCTTGAGACGCTTAATCGCACGGGTCTTCTTCTGACCTTTGCCGGTTTCAGCAAGCTCGGTGAGTTTTGCAAACTCAGTCTTAAGATCAAAGGTTTCTAGACGCTTTTGAATTGCAGCTGCTCCCATGTAACCCTTGAAGTACATGCCATAACGGTCACGCATTTCGCGATAAAGGTTTTCATCACCTTCAAGATCTTGAACCTTTAGGTTCTTGAAGCGGGTCCAGACCTCATCCAATCTGTCGAGTTCTTTTTGCGCGCGATCACGGATGTTCTTGAGCTCACGCTCTCCTGATTCACGAACTTTTCGACGTTGGTCAGCCTTTGCACCTTCATCTTCTAGCTCTGCAAGATCTGACTCCATCTTGTCCTGACGAGCAGCAAGATCGGTGTCGCGCTTGGTTTCAATCTTCTTGCGATCTGCATGAAGTTTCTTCTCAAGCTTTGGTAGATCCTCTTCGCGACCTTCGGTATCAACCTCAGTAATCATGTAAGCCGCAAAGTAAATGACCTTCTCTAGATCTTTTGGAGCAAGATCAAGTAGGTAACCAAGACGTGAAGGAACACCCTTGAAGTACCAAATGTGAGTTACTGGTGCTGCAAGTTCGATGTGACCCATACGTTCACGACGAACCTTGGCGCGGGTAACTTCAACTCCGCATCGCTCGCAGATAATTCCTTTGAAGCGAACGCGCTTGTACTTACCGCAATAACATTCCCAGTCACGAGTTGGTCCGAAGATCTTTTCATCAAAGAGACCATCTTTTTCTGGCTTCAAAGTACGGTAGTTGATGGTCTCTGGCTTCTTAACCTCACCAAATGACCATTCGCGAATGTTGCCCGCTGATGCGAGACCGATTCTCAATTCATCGAAAAAGTTGACATCTAACATTGTCTATTCTCCCCCTGTCACACTTCTTCTACTGAGCTTGGCTCAACTCGTGACAAGTTGATACCTAACTCTTCGGCGGTCTTGAATACTTCTTCATCAGTATCACGCATCTCGATAGCAACACCTTCAGATGAAAGTACTTCTACGTTGAGGCAGAGTGATTGCATTTCCTTTACAAGCACCTTGAATGATTCAGGGATGCCTGGCTCTGGAATGTTTTCGCCCTTAACAATCGCTTCGTAAACCTTTACGCGACCAAGAACATCGTCGGACTTAATGGTGAGAAGTTCTTGAAGTGTGTATGCAGCACCATAAGCTTCAAGTGCCCACACCTCCATTTCACCAAAGCGCTGTCCGCCGAACTGAGCTTTTCCGCCCAATGGTTGTTGAGTAATCATTGAGTAAGGACCAGTTGAACGTGCGTGAATCTTGTCGTCCACCAAGTGGTGCAGCTTCAAGATGTACATGTAACCAACGGTGATCTCTTCACGGTATGGCTGACCGGTACGGCCGTCATACAACTTGGCCTTTCCGTTAGCACCAACCATGCGATTGCCATCAGCGTTTGGAAGTGTTGAACCAAGTAGTCCTTGGATTTCCTCTTCACGCGCACCATCGAAAACCGGTGTTGCAACACGGGTACCTGATTTTGCAGATTCAGCGCCGATTGCAGTTAAACGCTTTTGCCATTCTTCTGATGTGCCATCTACCTGCCATCCGCTCTTTGCAACCCAACCTAGGTGAGTTTCAAGAACCTGGCCGACGTTCATACGTCCTGGAACACCTAGTGGATTTAGTACTACATCTACTGGAGTTCCATCTTCAAGGAATGGCATATCTTCAACAGGGAGAATCTTTGAGATAACACCCTTGTTACCGTGGCGACCAGCAAGCTTGTCACCATCTTGAATCTTGCGCTTCTGCGCAACATAAACGCGAACAACTTGGTTTACACCAGCAGGTAGGTCATAGCCATCTTCAAGATCAAAGATCTTTACGCCGATAACTTTTCCACCTTCACCGTGTGGAACCTTAAGTGAGGTATCGCGAACTTCGCGCGCCTTCTCACCGAAGATTGCACGGAGCAAACGCTCTTCTGGTGTTAATTCAGTTTCGCCCTTTGGAGTTACCTTTCCAACCAAGATATCGCCCGGCACAACATCTGCACCGATACGGATAATTCCGCGATCATCTAGATCAGATAGAACCTCTTCAGAAACATTTGGAATATCACGGGTGATTTCCTCAGCACCAAGCTTGGTGTCACGTGCATCAACTTCATACTCTTCAATATGAATTGATGAAAGAACATCATCTTGAACTAGACGCTGGGAAAGGATGATTGCATCTTCGTAGTTGTGACCTTCCCATGACATAAACGCCACGAGTAGGTTCTTACCAAGAGCCATTTCACCGTTTTGAGTGCTCGGACCATCAGCAATTGCCTGTCCTGCAACAACCTTGTCACCTTCATTAACGATGACGCGCATGTTGCGTGAAGTACCTTGGTTTGAGCGGATGAACTTATCTACGCTGTAGACATCCTCTTCGCCATCATCGGTCTTAACGATGACTAGATCTGAGGAAACCTCAGTTACAACACCGCCGCGGACCGCAAGCAATACATCGCCAGCATCAACAGCTGCGCGGTATTCCATACCGGTTCCGACTAGTGGTGATTCTGCGCGTAGTAGAGGCACAGCCTGACGCATCATGTTCGCACCCATAAGAGCGCGGTTAGCATCATCATGCTCAAGGAATGGAATCATCGCGGTAGCAACAGAAACCATCTGACGTGGAGAAACATCCATGTAATCAACTTCTTCAGCTGGGATGTATTCAACTTCGCCACCACGACGACGTACAAGTACGCGCGCTTCAGCAAAGTGATTGTCTTCAGTTAGTGGTGCGTTTGCCTGAGCAATGATGTGTTCATCTTCTTCATCAGCGGTCAAGTAATCAACTTGATCAGTGACTTTGCCCTTAACAACTTTGCGATATGGAGTCTCAACGAAACCAAATGGTGTGATGCGTGCATAAGTTGCAAGCGAACCAATAAGACCGATGTTTGGTCCTTCAGGTGTTTCGATTGGACACATACGACCGTAGTGAGATGGGTGAACGTCACGAACTTCGAAGCCCGCGCGATCACGTGAAAGTCCACCAGGTCCAAGCGCTGAAAGACGACGCTTGTGTGTTAAACCAGAAATTGGGTTTGTTTGATCCATGAACTGTGACAACTGAGATGTTCCGAAGAACTCTTTAATTGCTGCAGTGATTGGACGGATGTTGATCAATGTTTGTGGAGTAATTGCTTCAACATCTTGGGTTGTCATACGTTCGCGAACAACGCGCTCCATACGAGACAAACCAACACGAACCTGATTTTGAATCAATTCACCAACGGTGCGAAGACGACGGTTACCGAAGTGATCGATATCGTCGATCTCAACACGAACCTGCTTACCAAGATCAATCAGAGTTTCGCCCTTGTGCAATGCAACGAGGTAACGAATGGTTCCGACGATGTCATCGATAGCTAGCAAGTTCTTTGTTAGATCAAGCTCTAGACCTAGCTTCTTATTCACCTTAAAGCGACCGACCTTGGCCATGTCGTAACGCTTAGGGTTGAAATATAGGTTTTCTATAAGGGTTTGAGCCGCTTCTTTGGTTGGTGGCTCACCTGGACGCATCTTGCGATAAATATCCAACAACGCTTCATCTTGTGTGTTTACGTTGTCTTTAGCAAGAGTTTCCTTCATTGAATCGTAATCACCGAACTCTTCAAGGATTTGGTCATTGGTCCAACCAAGTGCCTTCAAGAAAACAGTTACGGATTGCTTACGCTTACGATCAATACGTACCGCTACGAAATCTTTCTTATCAATTTCAAACTCCAACCATGCACCACGGCTTGGAATTATCTTTGCTGTGTAAATATCTTTGTCAGAGGTTTTTTCAACAGTGCGCTCAAAGTAAACACCAGGAGAACGTACGAGCTGTGAAACAACAACACGTTCTGTTCCGTTGATTACGAATGTTCCGCGCGGAGTCATCAATGGGAAATCGCCCATGAAAACTGTCTGTGATTTGATTTCACCGGTTTCGTTGTTGGTGAACTCTGCTGTTACGAATAATGGAGCTGCGTATGTAATGTCGCGCTCTTTACATTCTGCAATCGTGTACTTCGCAGGTTCGAAGCGATGATCACGGAATGACAGTGACATCGATCCTTGGAAGTCTTCGATTGGGGAAATCTCTTCAAAGATTTCCTCTAGTCCAGATGTCTTAGGAATTTCTCCACGATCTGGTCTTTCATTTTTGCCAAGTCTTGCGCGCCACGCATCGTTTCCGAGCAGCCAATCAAAGCTCTCAATTTGGAGAGCTAGGAGGTTTGGAACTTCTTGTGGTTCGCGGATCTTGGCGAAAGAAATACGTTGTGGTGCAGATGATTTCGTTTTCGCGGCCAAGAGATGTCCTTCCAAAGTTTTCACTACTTGTAAGTTTCGGACTTATTTCTTTACGCACAGGGAACGTAAGGCCTCAGCCGCTATATGCCTGACCTTAGGAATTTGTGCGAGGGGTCAGGATACTGCCCGCGACACGCCGATGTCTAATCCGGCCTAAACCGAGAAAAAAGAAAAGGCCCCCCTGTATAAGGAGGGCCTTTTTCCTGGAACTAGTTACTTAACAGAGACCTTTGCGCCAGCTGCTTCTAGAGCTGCCTTTGCCTTATCTGCTGTTGCCTTGTCTGCCTTCTCAAGCACGGTTGCTGGAGTTGCATCGACTAGGTCCTTAGCTTCCTTTAGACCAAGAGATGAGTTGAGCGCACGTACTTCCTTAATAACGGCGATCTTCTGTGCTCCTGCATCTTCAATGATGACTGTGAATTCATCCTGAGCTGCTGCGGCTTCGCCACCAGCTGCTCCGCCTGCTGCCATAACAGCTACTGGAGCTGCTGCGGTTACATCGAATGCTTCCTCAAATGCCTTTACGAAATCTGAGAGCTCGACAAGTGACATTTCCTTGAATTGACCCAATAGGTCTTCGGTAGTGAGCTTTGCCATTTTGTATTCCTCTTTCTTTACGCGTTCTCTGTTGAATCTGGTGTTGATTCAGTTGCTGGTTCTGTTGTTGCTTCAGCTTGCGGTGCAGCTGGTTCTGCAGAAGTTTCTGCTTGAGCTTCGGCTACAACTTCAGTTGTAGCTTCTGCAACAGGTGCTGCTTCTGCAGCAGGGGTAGTGGTAGGTGCTGGAGCTCCAGCCTCTGCCTCTCTCTTAATACGAAGTGCATCAAATGCGCGTGCAGCTTTTGCCATAGATGCCTTCATTGCACCAGCGAGCTTCGCCAATAGAACTTCGCGTGATTCGAGATCCGCGAGCTTCATGATTTCAGCTGTGGTTACTGCCTTACCTTCAAAGATTCCGCCCTTGATAACAAGGAATGGATTCTCTTTCTGGAAGTTCTTTAGGCTCTTTGCAGCGGTAACTGAATCGCCTTTAACGAAAGCGACCGCAGTAGGACCTGTCAGTAGTGCGTCATCAACGACTACTCCGGCTTCCTTCGCAGCAAGTTTTACGAGCGTGTTCTTAGCTACTTTGTACTTAGTATCGCTACCAAGTGAACGACGTAGCTCCTTGATTGCGGTCACTGTTAGACCGCGATATTCGGTAACAACTGTTGCATCGGCAGACTTAAAGTCTTCAACCAATTCAGCAACTGCTGCAGCCTTATCAGGGCGAGCCATTTGGCTTCCTTTCTTCAAACTTTTCTTGTTAGAACAAGATCCCCAGATTTTGTTTTGCTGTTGGCTTATAAATGTAAAAAACCCCGACGCATAGAAACGCGCGGGGTAATCCGCTCGAACCTATGCGGGCTGTCTTTCGACATTTATTTCGGAATCTCGCGACCCCGAGACCAGCAGTCTCTGGTGAGGAGGCAGATATTAGGCGGGAACTAGGTTCGAGGTCAAAATCAAGCATGAAAAAACCCCGTCGCGGATTAGGCGACGGGGTTAATTTGCGAAACTTAATTACTGAATGATTGGTCCACCTTCGCGAGCGTAGTTGGTATCAAGTGGAACGCCAGGTCCCATAGTTGTTGATACAACTGCTTTGCGAATGTAGCGACCCTTGGATGATGCAGGCTTTGCACGAAGTACTTCATCAATCGCTGCTGCATAGTTATCTGCAAGTTGTTCTGCGGTGAAGGAGGACTTTCCAATTAGGAAGTGCAGGTTGCAATCTTTATCTACGCGGAATTCAATCTTTCCGCCCTTGATATCGGTAACAGCCTTAGCAACATCTGTTGTAACTGTTCCGGTCTTTGGATTTGGCATCAAACCACGTGGTCCAAGAACTTTACCTAGACGACCGACCTTACCCATCAAATCTGGAGTTGAAACAACTGCGTCGTAATCAAGACGGCCATTGTTTACTTCATCAATTAGCTCATCGCCACCGACGATGTCGGCACCAGCTGCACGAGCTTCATCAGCCTTTGGTCCATTTGCGAAAACCAAAACACGTGCGGTCTTACCGGTTCCGTGTGGAAGGTTTACAACTGAACGAACTGCTTGATCAGCTTTCTTTGGATCAACACCGAGCACCATTGAAACCTCAACAGATGCGTCGTACTTGGTAACAGTTGTTTCTTTAACCAACTTCATACCAGCTAGTGGTGTGTATAGCTGATCCGCGTTGACCTTGGCCGCTGCGGCTTTGTATTTCTTGCTGCGCTTCATTTTCTTCTCTTTTCTTTTCTCGAGAATCTCTTCCCGAGAGCTAGTTGGAAGTAGTGGTGTTAGCGGACCAGCGCGGCCCTCCCACGACTTTCTTTTTTATTTAGTTTTTACTTATTACTTAACGACTCGTTACTTAACAACAATGCCCATGGAACGTGCAGTACCGGCAATGATCTTTGCGCCAGCAGATACATCATTCGCGTTTAGGTCATCCTTCTTAAGTGTTGCAATCTCTTCACACTGCTTCCAGGTAACAGATCCAACCTTGTCCTTGTGAGGAACAGATGAACCCTTTTCAAGTCCTGCTGCCTTTAGAAGAAGACGTGATGCTGGAGGAGTCTTGGTGATGAAGGTGAATGAACGATCTTCATAAACGGTGATCTCAACCGGAATGATTTCGCCCTTTTGCTTTTCGGTAGCAGCGTTGTACTGCTTAACGAAGTCCATGATGTTGACACCATGCTGACCAAGAGCTGGACCTACTGGTGGAGCTGGTGTTGCAGCGCCTGCCTGGATCTGCAGCTTGATGAGTGCTTGGACCTTCTTCTTCGGTGCCATTTTCTTCTCCTTGTGTTTTCTTCTTAACTAAATCTCTGAACTAGATCTTCTGAACCTGGTGGAATGAAAGCTCTACTGGGGTCTCGCGACCAAAGATCGAAACGAGAACCTTGAGTTTGGCCTGCTCCGGCATGATCTCCGAAATAGTTGCAGGCAAGGTGGCAAATGGGCCATCCATAACGGTGACAGATTCGCCGACTGAGAAGTCAACGACCTTCACATCTGGCTTCATAGTCTTCTTGAGTTCACGTGGCATCAACATCTTTTCCGCTTCCGATAATGGAAGTGGGCTTGGGTGATGTGAGTTTCCAACGAAACCGGTAACACCTGGGGTGTTACGTACGCAGGACCATGATTCATCAGTTAGATCCATACGAACCAATACATAACCAGGATAAACATTGCGCTTAACCTGCTTGCGTTGTCCGTTCTTGATCTCTGTTACCTCTTCTTCAGGTACTTCAATCTGGAAGATGTAATCCTCCATGTGAAGTGACTGAATGCGCTGTAGAAGATTTCCCTTCACGCGCTTTTCAAAACCGGCATAAGAGTGAACGACATACCAATCACCTGGTTGAGATGCGAGTTCCGCACGGAATGCAGCAACCTCTGGAGATACCTGCTCTTGAACCTCTTCCTCTTCAAGTTCAATATCAGTATCAACCGCAACAGCTGCAACTGCTTCTTCAGCAGCATTGTCTACTACCTGCTCTTCGCTCATCATCCCTCCCTTACTAACTCGTTACTCGCCGAATACAAAGAAAACTAGTTTGGTTAATCCCAAATCGAAGATTGAAACAACCGCAATAACAAATGTCACGAAAACGAGAACTACGCCGGTGTATGTGGTCAACATGTTTCGTGATGGCCACACAACTTTGCGAAGCTCGTTAATTGCTTGACGATAGAAAAGTGCAATGCGCGCAAAGAAACCTAACTCTTTGCCTTCAGAGTTTTCACTCATCTTTACTTCCTCTCTATCTCTTTCATTTTCGTTTACTGCTACTCAACCTCTGTGCAACAACTGCGCAGGGCAGGAGGGACTTGAACCCCCAACCGCCGGTTTTGGAGACCGGAACTCTGGCCAGTTGAGCTACTGCCCTTCGTGACGTTTGATTCATGCAATCATCATGCGGACATGCGAAAGCATGGACTTTTCATAATCGAATTTTTTAAAGACCCGATCAAGCAAGCGCCAGGACGGGAAAGTGTAGGTGAGCCACCCCCAATCGGTAAAACTCGCGCTCAGCCCTCCTTATGAAAGACTGCCGCCCGTGAGTAAAGCCAGAATCTCCGCACGAATCGCCGCCATCGCAGAGTCTGCGACCCTGGCCGTTGATGCCAAAGCCAAAGCCCTAAAAGCCGCCGGACGCCCAGTTATTGGATTCGGAGCCGGCGAACCAGATTTTCCAACCCCGGATTACATCGTCGAGTCCGCTGTTGCTGCTGCAAAGGTTGTAGCAAATCATCGCTACTCACCGACTCCTGGTCTTCCAGAACTTCGCCAAGCAATCGTTGATAAAACAAAGCGCGATTCAAATTATGAAATTACGGCAGATCAAGTTCTTGTTACTAACGGTGGCAAGCAAGCCGTGTATCAAGCATTCGCAACCATCATCGATAAAGATGATGAGGTAATTCTTCCCTCTCCTTTCTGGACCACATATCCAGAGTGCATCAAACTCGCAGGCGGCAAAGCGGTAGAAGTCTTCGCAGATGAGTCACAAAACTATCTCGTTACCGTCGAACAACTTGAAAAAGCGCGCACTCCAAAAACCAAAGCACTTCTTTTCTGCTCACCATCAAATCCAACTGGTTCGGTTTATTCACCAGAACAAGTTAAAGCGATCGGTGAATGGGCTCTAGCAAATGACATCTGGGTGATCGCGGATGAAATTTACGAACACCTTCTATATGACGGTGCAACCGCTCCATCACTTCCAGTTGTTGTTCCGGCAATGGCGGATAAAACAATTATTTTGAATGGTGTTGCAAAAACTTATGCCATGACCGGATGGCGCGTAGGTTGGATGGTCGGTCCTAAAGATGTAATCAAAGCCGCCACAAATCTTCAATCACATCTAACCTCCAATGTTTCAAACATCGCACAGCGCGCCGCAATCACCGCGCTCACCAATGATTTATCTGCGGTAAAGAAAATGGGCGAAGCCTTTGATCGCCGCCGTAAATTAATCGTAAAAATGCTTAATGAAATCCCCGGTATTGAATGCCCAACCCCAACAGGAGCCTTCTATGTTTATCCGTCTGTTAAAGGTGTTCTTAACAAGGAAATTCGTGGCCGCCGTCCAAGTACTTCTGCTGAACTTGCTACGCTCATACTTGAAGAAGCGGAAGTCGCAGTAGTTCCTGGCGAAGCTTTTGGACCTTCCGGTTATATGCGTCTTTCCTACGCAACCAGCGATGAAGACATCATCGAAGGTGTAACCCGCATCAAGAATTTGTTAGCTGAAGCTAAGTAATTAGCTCTTACGCTTTTTAATTCTAAGCAAAGCCAAAAAAGCAATACCGCCGGCTAGCGCCATCACGGTGCGCACCAAAAGATTTGGGCCATCTTCAGCAGGTGTCTCTTCAATTGGTGCTGAAATCGGCATCGCGGTTGCAATCTCTGATTGCACATTAAATGAGTAACTTCCTTCAATCACATGTCCATCTGCCGATACCACTCGATAACTAACGCGATACTCATCATTGCCGGTGATCTGCACTGGTACCGAAATAACTGGACCGGATACTTTTGCTACACCGCTTAACAAATCACCCATCGAATTTACAACTTCAACTTTATTTGGATTTTCATTTCCAATTTCCAAAAGTGATTCATTAAAAGTCAGTGAAACCTCACTTGGGAATTCGGTAAGCACCGCGTTCTCCCCCGGTGTTGCACTCACCAAGGTGCTGTGACCATATGCGGGAAGCGAAAAAGAAATTAGCAGCAAAGCCAGCGCAAAAAACTTTTTCATAACGCTAAACCTACAAACTGCACCTCTGGTTCTAAAACAATTCCGAACTTATCTTTCACCGCATTGCGCGCCGCCTGAGCTAACTCCACAATATCCGAAGCTGTTGCGCTGCCATTATTAATTAGCGCTAATACATGCTTAGTCGAGACCGCAGCTCCATTATGCGCATGACCCTTCTTAATTCCAGAGTTTTCCATTAACCAGGCTGCAGAGGTTTTTACTCGGCCATCTTCCTGCACCCAACGCGGTGCATCCGCTGGCAACTTTGCCGCATCTTCGGCGGACAAAACTGGATTCACAAAAAATGATCCGGCAGACCAGGTGTCATGATCATTTGTATCAAGCAACATTCCCTTTGCAGCGCGCAAAGCCAGCACCGCTTTACGCACATCACTCGTTAAAACCCGAGCCTCTAAATCCACACCTAAATAACTAGCCAACTCTTTGTACTTAATCGGCAGGCTCATCTCGCCATTTCTTAATTGAAAAGTCACATCGATAATCACATATCGCCCGGGATTATTTTTGAATACTGATGAGCGATAAGAAAACTCGCACTCTGAGTTAGAAAAAGTTTTGTAATCACTCTTTTGCCGATCCCAGGTACGCACCCGCGCAATTACCTCAGATACCTCATGACCATATGCGCCAATGTTTTGAATTGGTGCGCCACCTACAGTTCCCGGAATTCCAGACATAGTTTCAAGTCCGGCAAATCCTTTTCCTAAAATCCAAGCAACAAACCCATCCCAATCTTCACCTGCAGAGACCGTGATCATTCCCCCGCTACATGCATCAACGTGATACGAGTTGCCTTTGGTTTCTACACGAATGACGGTGCCGGCAAAACCTTCATCCGCCACCAAAACATTTGATCCGCCACCAATAATTAAAACCGGTTCTCCCGCAGCATCAGCTGCTTTAACCGCATCTACTAACTCGGATTCGGTGGTTGCCCGCACAAACTTCTTTGCCGGCCCGCCAATGCGCAGGCTGGTGTGGTTTGCGAGCAATTCACTCATAAGTAGAAGGCTATCTCCGTGCGCTCAGGATGTCTGTACGCCCGCGATATTTCTCCAGAATTCGACCGTAATTCTTCTTGGAGTTCTTCTCGCGATAATCCGGATCAACATCGTGATAGCCGTGATGACGCCCCTGAGTTAATGGCAATTCCATCTGCCATAACTTTCCACCCGCCGCACGAATCGCAAGTGACATCTCTATATCGGCATTTCGATAATAAGTAGCGGATGAATTAGCACCGCCCGCTTTTAAAGCAAACTCACGGTCCATCGCAAAGAAATAACTAAACAAAACATCTACTTCACCTTCGCCGCGGTCATCAACTCTGCGCCACTCATCTTCAATATTCATCAATCCACCACGCCAACCAACACCTTCAAACCCGGCATCCAATTTTTCAATTACTGGCGAAATCGCATCACCGGTGAAATTAGTTGATGGATCCATAATCACTACATACTTTTCAGTGACTGTGTTTAGAAAATGATTTACCGAATGGCCCCAGCCCAATTTATTTTTCTGCCAGGCAACACTCTCGGCAGGAAACATTTCCTGCACCGCTTGATTCTCTTTACCTGATGCAAAGATAGAAATAGGTGTTTGAGTGTGCGCGCGGATAGATGCGACGCATTGCGCAAAATCTTCTAAGAAATTATCTGCAATTAAACAGATGCGAATTGATCCAGCCATAGCTGGCCCTTAATTAGCGGGTTTCGCGGTGCAGAGTTGAAGCCTTGCAACGTGGGCAGAACTTCTTAAGTTCCATACGATCTGGATCGTTGCGGCGGTTCTTCTTGGTGATGTAGTTACGCTCTTTGCAATCCACGCATGCCATTGTGATCTTTGGGCGGACATCCGCACTCTTGCTGGCCATGGTGACTCCTTGTTTCCTCGAGCTAAATTGCCTCTAGCTACTAACTAATAGGGGCGTGAGAATACCCAGCGCGCCCAGCTCTGGCAAAAAGGCCGCTTTTCCCGCATGGATTAGAGGCTAAAAATACAAGTCCCCAGGCGGTAAACGATTACTCGAGTTCACCTGGGGTTATACGCTGAACACTAAACGAGAATGCCCCGGCGCGTCAATCAATTACTTGATTCCGTCCGGGGCTCGTTGCAAATATTAGCAATCTATTTTTTAAATACAAATTTCCACAATAAAAGACTATCCCCAGGCGGTAAACGATTTCTCGAGTTCACCTGGGGCTCTAATGCAAACTTTACTATGAAAGAAAGTAACGAACAATCGAATTCAAGTAAATACGAGACATTTCTATTTGTTTTTGAGATTTCTGCTGCACTGTGGGTTCATATCATAGCCTTTGAAACTACTCTGCGTAAATTTCTAGACAATGTACTACAACATATATATCGAGTTATTGAATGGTGGCTTGTTCCGAATTTGTTATATCCGAACGATCGCAAAGATGTTGAATTAGCTATTAAGCGGCTGAAGAAACGAGACTTGCCTATCAATAACAACAATATCGTTGCTAATTTGAGTTTATCTTTTTGGATTGAATTACTTAGCAGGCGGTACCACCAGAAGATCTGGATGAAGATAGTTAAATTCTTTCCGGTCTATCCGGGACGGCGAGAAAATTTCTACAACAAAGCCCGCGAAATCAGAAACTTAAGAAACGCTATTGCGCATCACGCACCGATTCTGCGCCGCAATCTAATCCGTGATCACGCCTATCTTCATGAACTAACTGCGTTATTGAATCCGCATCTTGCTGAAGAAGTACAAAAAAGATCGCGCGTCCTGGATTTACTCCTGAACGCGCGATTAGTTGGTAGCGGAGGCGGGATTTGAACCCACGACACAGCGATTATGAGCCGCTTGCTCTACCAGGCTGAGCTACCCCGCCAAGCAAATAAATTAGTAAAACTTATTTCGAGCCCCCCATCGGAATCGAACCGATGACCTTTTCCTTACCATGGAAACGCTCTACCGACTGAGCTAGGGGGGCAATAGAAAAGCGAAGCCGAAGAATACCTGATTTTTTAGGCGCTTATTCAGCTGGATTGAGCACGATCTTGCCGACTGTTTTGCGAGCCAGCATCGCTTGGTGCGCCTCGACCGCGCGCGACAATGGATAAGTCGCACCGACAACCGGCTTTAACTTTCCACTGATTATCAATCCAAACAACTCCACAAATACATCCTGCATCAACTCTTTTTTGCCTAAGCAATTCACTAACCAAAATCCGGCGATGGTTTTTGATTTACCCATCAATGTTGCTGGATGAACCGGGGTCGGCATTTGTCGTGATGCCATTCCGTAAATAACTATGCGACCAAACATCGCAAGCGCCTCTAATGATTGATCAAAAGTTTTTCCGCCCACCATTTCTAAAACCAAATCCACGCTCTTGCCATTATTAGCGGCACGAATCGCAGCATTCATATCTTCGGCGTTGGCATCAACGACAACATCGGCGCCAAGCTCTAGACACAACTTCTTTTTTTCTTCTGATGAAGTTACTGCAATTACAAATCCGCCCCACAACTTTGCTAACTGAATTGCAAGTGATCCCACTCCACCAGCGCCCGCATGCACTACAACACTTTCGCCAGCTTTGAAATGTCCTAATGTTTTTAAAATGTGATACGCAGTAATTCCCTGCACCATCATCGCAAGTGCTTGACCATCACTAACCTGATCTGGAAGTGGAATAACTTGACTTGGATTTACCAAAGTTTTTTGGCAATAACCTCCCGCCGCTGCCAACGCCAACACACGCTGACCATTTGGCAAACGACCCACAACCTCCATGCCCGGAATCAACGGCAGCGTTTGTTTTGATAAATAAGAATCTTCGGTTTGGTGAGTATCAGCGTAATTAATTCCGATTGCGGTTACATCAAGTACAACGTTCTCCCCTGATGCGACTGGATCCGGTAGGTCTACATACTTCATGACCTCTGGACCACCGAACTCGGTGATCTGTATAGCTTTCATGGTTTTAGCCTTTGGTTGAGCGTATTAACCCTTGGTAGAACCAAGAGTTAGACCGGAAACGAATTGACGCTTCAAAATAAAGAAAATCAACAAGGTAGGCAGCGCAGCCATAATCGCACCAGCAGCAAGCAAATTGAAGTCAGTTACGAACTCACCTTGCAAACGACCCAATGCCGAAGTAATTGGACGCTTGTTATCGCTCTTAATCAAAACAATCGCCCAGAAGAACTCGTTGTAGATCCAGGTAGTCATCAAAACGCTAAGTGCGGCAAGTGGTGGACGCAGCAAAGGCAAAATCACATTCCAGTAATGTCTAAATACCGATGCTCCGTCTAGCAATGCTGATTCAGAAATCTCTTTTGGAATTGTCTTCATATAAGAGGACATAACGAAGGTCGCAAAGCCCATCTGAAGAGCTACATGGACCAAAATCAATCCAGTAAATGAGTCATACAAAAGATTTCTATTTCCGACTAAATCGCCAATCCAGATGTACATCTTGAACAAAGGTGCATAAACAAGCTGGACCGGTAGCAGGTTGCCTGCAGTGAATAGCAACAACAAATAAAGATTGAATTTAAATGAGTAACGGGTAACCACGAAAGCCATCAAAGAACCAAAGAACAAGGTCAGAATCACGGTTGGAATTGCCACAATGAATGAGTTGGTTAAGTACTCCCAAATATCCATCCGGTCATACGCGGTTATGTAATTTTGGAAATTCAAAGTTGAAGGCTTTGAAAAAACACCATTTTGGATTACATCACTGTAGGGACGAAGTGAGGTCCAGAAGGTCCAAAGCAATGGCACCATCCACACAAAGGCGAAAATCGCGATGAATACGGTGATAAAGAAATCTTTACGCTTTTGGCGGTCGCGATACTTCTTATCTTGGACTATTCCACTCATGCGACATCATCCCTAAACACGGTTCGTAGGTAGAAGACAATCGGAATGATGCTGAGCAAGAACAAGATCACGGCATAGGCCGCACCAAGCATCGAGGCCGCCTGGCCATAAATATTGACGAAGACCAGCATGCCCAGAATCGGCCAGCCAGTAGAGGTGCCATAAATAATGTAAATCAGATCAAAGGCACGCAGGGATTCGATCACGGTAATCACGATGATGATCGTGTTAACCGGCTTCATGGCTGGGAAAACCACCTTACGGAAGGTCTGCCACTCGGTGGCCCCATCAATCGCCGCAGCTTCACGAAGTGAAGGATCAACCGACTTCAACCCTGCTAAATAAAGCAACATGATGTAACCGATGTGACGCCACGAGGCGATACCTAAAATCACATAGGTATTAATGTCGTAATTACTAAAGATCGGAATTGCTCGTTCGATTTCTGGATATCCAAGTAGCGCCTGAACCAATCCACCAGGACCGAGCATGAACTTCCAGATAATTCCAATCACCGCAAGTGAAAGAACTACCGGAATGTAATAAACACTTTCATAAATCTTGGAGCCGCGAATCTTGCGATCAATTTGATAAGCCAACAAAACACCAAGCGGTGTTGCAATCAAGGTAAACCACAACAACCAATAAGTGTTGTTGCGCAAAGCATCATAAAACTGAGGGGATGCGGTAAAGATGGTGTCGTAGTTGGCAAGTCCAGCCCAACGAATATTAGAAAGACTTACACCGTTCCAATATGTAAATGACAAACCAATTGTTGCAATTGCCGGAATCCAAACCCAAACCACATGCAAAAATGTTGGGACTCCCAAAAACATCGCGAGCGTAAATCTGTCGCCGCGAGAAAATGCACGACGGCGACGAGTTTTTTTACTCGCCGCCGTCGTTGTCATACAACTAGCTTATCTCAGGAACTCTATTACTCCTACTTAATTATTCAAGTGGAGGTAGAGCATCCCAAGCTTCTTGCATTCCATCAACAATCTTGTTGACATCCTTAGGAGCCTTCAAGAAGTTCTGGATTGCAGGTCCAACAATTGTTCCTGCGAAGTCGTTACGGCAATCACGATCAAGGAAGTTCATAACGTTCTTCGCTTCACCGATAACCGCAAGCTTCTGCTTGTTAAATGCATCGTATTCAGAAGTATCTAGGCGGCTGTTTGCATATAGAGATGTATCTCCAGCTGCTTGCGCTGCCAACATACCTGCTTCAGATCCGATCCACTCTGCGAACTGCTTGCCGCCTTCGACGTTAGCGCCGTTAGCTGCAACAGAAACACCATCAACTGGAGCGTCGATTGAATCGCGACCATAAGCTGGGTTGATTTCTGGGAATGGAACGATCCATAGATCGTCATAGTCTTCTTGTGACTTCGCTTTGAAGTCATTTGCCCACCATGAACCCATCATCATCGCACCGCACTTCTTCGCAAGAAGAAGATCGCGCATGCCATCCCATGAAATATCTAGGAAGTTCTTGTTCATGTAAGGAATTAGAAGTGCGAATTGGTTGAATACATCGATTGTTGCTTGATCGGTCCACTTCTTGCGGCCGTTCAATAGATCGATGTGATAGTCATAACCGTTGATACGAACGTTGAGGATGGAGAATGTTCCCATCGCTTCCCAACCGCCCTTATCTCCCATCGCATAACCGATGAGACCTTTCTTCTGAGTTCCTTCAAGAAGCTTCATGAAGTCATCCCATGTTGCAATGTTCTCTGGATCTAGTCCGAGTTCTTTCATTGTGGACTTGCGATAGTGAAGTCCCCATGGATACCAAGTTGTTGGAATGATGTATTGCTTTCCATCGCTTGGGTTTGTTGCACCTGAAATGAAACCTTCTGGCATTTGATCGCCGAGGTTCTTAATATTCTCTGAAAGATCTGCGAGTAGTCCCTGGTCTGCACGGAAGTTGGTACGGAATCCGGCCATCCACTGGAATACATCGTCAGGAGTTCCTTGTAGATACTGTGAGATTCCATCCTGGAATGCATTTGTATCTCCGGAACCTTGCATTGTTACATCAATGCCTGTTTCTGCTTTGTAAGCATCTGCAAGCGCTTGAGCAATCTTCAAACCAGTTTCATCATTTGTACGAGCTGTGAATGTAACTGGACCGGTTGCCTTGTCATCGCCGCAGCTGGAAAGAAGTGTTCCTCCACCTACGAGTCCAAGACCACCGAGCGCTGCACCTTTGAGAACCGTACGTCGCGATACGCCGTTCTCTGTGACTTCGTTCGACATCGAACTTCCTATTCTCTGAACCCCCCGATGGGGCTCAGACCCCGTGAAAGTTACGCCTGTCTCACCCCTAAAGCCATCACCTACAGATAACAAATTGGTATCAGTCGTACACTTCTAACCATGGAAATTGGACGCGACGTACTACTTATATTGCACTTCATCGGCCTAGCTGGCGTACTCGGAGGCCTGCTCGCCTCCCAAAAGAAGCTCAACCCTGGGGTCCTGCACTCAGGCTACCTATCCCTCGTAACCGGCATCGCCCTAGTCGGCATCCGCTACCCACTCCATGACTCCAACCCCACCGAATGGGCCCTTCCCGATAACGCAAAGATCACCGTAAAGCTCCTAATCCTTCTCACCATCCTCGTTCTCGGCTTCACCGCCAAGAAGAAAGATATATTCCCCAAGAACACATGGCTCGCAATGGTGTTGCTATCAGTCAGCAATATCGCGATCGCGGTGGTTTGGTAGTAGCTTAAAAAACCTAAGGCAGTATCCCTTACAAAAAATGTACGGATCTAAACTGTTTGAACCAGTTTTGGTTCTTCCTATTTTGCCCACGTTCTGAAACTCTTTGAACCGTTAAAAAAACTCCAGCAACTAAGGACAAGTCCATGGAAAAATCAACTTTGAGCTTTGACGCCACTCTCGTTCCTGTTTACAAGATGTTCAAAGATAATGCATATTTGATTCCAGCATATCAACGTGACTATTCGTGGGAAACAGATCAGTGGCAACAACTTTGGAATGATCTGGCCGGATACAAGGAAGGTGACTCGGACGAACACTTCTTAGGACCCTTAATCATAACGCCAAGCGAAGATGGAAGTGATACGTATGAAGTCATTGATGGCCAACAGCGTTTAACTACGCTCCAAATAATAATAGCGATCATTAGAGATTGCTGGATAGAAATGGGCGATGAATCAACTCAGCAATCAAATGCCCAAGTGCCAAACAAGCAATTGACTTCTGAGTTGATATACAACTTAACACCAAGTGTCAGGTACAACTTTATTCCAAATAAGCATCTGCGAAAGATATTTTTAGATTTCATTCAAACGCCCCATAAAGATAAAAACCGTAAATATTTCACACAAAATTCGGCACTTTTAAACTATCAATACAACGATAAAGCTAGCGAAGTTGTCCGAGCTTACAAATTTTTTCAGCCAAAAATATTCGCATTAGGAGAGAAGGAATTACGACAGTTTGAAAGTTTCTTGCTTCATAAAGTGAGATTGTTGGTAGTTAAAGCCGGTGGTTCAAGCAATGCTTTCTTGCTATTTGAAACCCTTAACTACAGAGGATTGGAACTGACGCAGACTGACCTCGTGAAAAGCTATTTGTTTTCTAGAATTATCACCGACGATGCCGGTGATCATTATGTAAACGAATGGGACCAAGTGGTTGACAATATCGGAAACAAGTCACCAGACTTATTTTTGCGTCATTACTTATTGCTTTATTCAAAAAAGGTTTTGAAGCGAGATATATATAAGGAGATAAAAGAACGTTATAAGACAAGAGAGCAAGCTGTTCAATTTGTGAATGAATTGTTGAAGTTCTCTAACCTATATTCTTACCTTGTAAGAGAAAATGAATTTCAAGGCCCAAATAAGACCATCCTAAATGGATTATTTGATGACCTTGCTCTGCTAAATGTTGATACCCAAAATATTTATCTCATGGCTATATTGAATAAGTACTATTCTGAAGTTGAGAAAATGGATATAGCAAAAATAGAAAATGCCGCTCGTTTATCCGAAACACTCTCTTTTCGTTGGACTACTTGCGGAAGAAATGCTCAAGACCTTGAATCAATTTATCAAGTTGCGGCTTCCATGATTATGGATGAGGAGACTCCTGAAGATAATTTCGAAGAGGCGCAAAAACATATTTTGAGTTCATTACCAACTGATGCTGAATTCCAAACAGCTTTACAGAATGCGATAATTAAGAGTAATAGACGCGCTAAGTACATTTTAAGAAAAATAGATGAATGGCAGAATGGCGATGGCTCATATGTGCTGATGGATCCAACAAAATTGCATCTTGAGCACATC
>VEQF01000037.1 GCA_018883365.1 Candidatus Nanopelagicaceae bacterium | reverse complement strand
GCGCGATTCCGTGAACTGGATGGGTGCTGAGGAGTTTCGAAACTATATTTTTTGGGCGGTGGATAAGCGTGGAGATAACGCATGGTCATACAAACGCCCATAATCGCGCCCATAATCGCGCCCATAATCGGATGCCACTCTCAAGCGCCTCACAGGAAACACTCAAATTTGAGTGCAAAGGTTCCTAAGTGAAAGCACAACGCAAGAGATTAATTGGCGATCAAGCATTTTTATTAACCGGTTTGGGATTGGGCTTTACTCTCACCGTACAGATCACAACTTTAACTAGTGGGGATTTTGCAGATCCTTACGCAGTTATTACAACCATCTCAAGATTCTTCGCGTTGACCGGCTCCTATCTTGCAATTATCGGGCTGCTTCTGATTGCAAGAATTCCTTGGATTGAAAATGCGTTGGGCCATGATCGATTAGTTGTATGGCATCGCAAAGCAATGCCTTATGCGCTTTACATGATCACTTTGCATGTTCTACTTGTCGGACTTGGTTACGCAGGTGCTGAAGGAAAAATTGTTGCGCAAGAGCTTTGGATTATGACCACAACATATCCCTGGATGTTGCCGGCGTTGGCTGGGTTTTTATTGTTAATTGCAGCTGGAGTTACCTCTTACAAAAATGTTCGCACCAAAATGAAGTATGAAACCTGGTGGGTAATTCATCTTTACACTTATATTGGCGTAGCGCTTTCATTCATGCATCAGATTTTGACTGGCGGAATGTTTATTGGCCATCCATTAAATCGCGCTTACTGGATTGGTTTATACCTATCTGTGGTTGTTGCCATCGTTACTTGGCGCATTGTTATCCCTTTGAACCGCTCCTTCAGACACGATTTAAAGCTATCTCGGATTGAGATTGAAGCCGCAGATGTGGTCTCGCTTTATGTATCAGGTAAAAACATCAAACAGCTTGGTGCGCAGGGTGGTCAGTTTTTTAATTGGCGCTTCTTAACCAAAGATAGATGGCATGAATCTCATCCATTCTCATTAAGCGCCGCTCCTACGAACGAAGAGCTGCGCTTCACCGTCAAACATCTCGGTGACGCAACCAAAACCATCTCCAGCATTCCGATTGGCTCACGAGTTGTGATTGAAGGACCTTATGGAATATTTACTCGCGATATGGCTTATCAATTCAAACATGTAACTCTGGTAGGCGGTGGCGTTGGAATTACGCCGTTGCGCGCCATTATTGATGAAATTCCAGATTCAACTTCAATCTCAGTGCTTTATCGCGCACGTAGTGCCGCTGATTTGGTCCTTAAGGATGAGTTGGATCAGCTCGCAAAAGAGCGGAATATCCAACTTCACTATTTAGTCGGCTCTCGAACTGAGCATCCAATTAATGAGGTGAACATAAAGCGGTATGTACCAAGGTTCGCTGACTCTGATGTTTATGTATGTGGACCTGAGTCTTTAATTCAGGATGTTATTTCTGCTGCCAAAAGTGCGGGAATTCCAAAAAACCGAGTCCACCACGAAGCATTTTTGTATCATGCACAGTAAGGAGAGAGAGAATGATTAGAAAAACTATCTTGTTAGTCACTGGCACGGTTGCTGGCGTAGTTGGCGTGGTTGGTTACAACCCACCACAGCTTGATGCAGCGATTGCTCCTACAAGTGATTCGATTGCTCCTTCTGCATCTGCTACTCCTACTTCTACTGCAACCAAAACTACAAATACCTCTACGAAAACTGAACCAAAAACGAGCGCCACAAAGTCCGCTGCAGCCAAGGCGAGCGCATCCCCTGTTGCAACAAAATCTGCTGGCTCCTCTGGGGTTTTTCAAGGTGATACCTCTCAAACACGTTGGGGTCCGGTACAGGTTGAGATAACAGTTGCCGATGGAAAAGTAACAAATGTTTCAACCCTGCAATATCCAAGTGGTGACCGAAAATCTATGAGTATCTCTAATCAAGTTTTGCCTTGGTTACAACAGGAAGCTTTGCGTTCACAATCTGCAAACATCACTGGAATAAGTGGAGCCACTTACACCTCAACTGGTTTTATTAGATCGCTTGCATCCGCACTTCAGAAAGCTGGAATATAAAATGAAAAAGAAGTTGATCTTTATCGTTCCAATTCTTGCGCTGATTGGATTTCTAGCCATAAAGCCACCCGCCATTGGTAGTGAGACTGGCAAGGTAGTTGTAACTCCCGAAGCCACAATTACTCCTGGGGTTCAACCACATATTAGGGATTTTGATGATGATGGAAATGGTCCACGTCATGAAGATTACGATGATGATGGGGATGAGGGTGACAATCATCATGAAAGACATCATGATGAAGATGAATCAGATGAGGACGACTACGACCAAGAGGACTGAGTAAAGACTCAGATAGGTAATCGAGCTGTGGAAAATTTTCCCAGCCTGTTTATCAATTTGGTTTTGGCTAAGTCCACGTAATTGCACCGCAAAAAAAGCTCCCAATAACGCGGTGACGATGTAACTCCAAGTAGGAAGTCCATAGCTGTAGAGCGTCAAAAATGAGGTCACAATCATGGCAATGGTGTGGAACCACATTTGTTGTGCCACCTTATTTATCGGAGCAACCACAGGCAGCATCGGAATTCCCGCAGCCTCATAATCATCGCGATACTTAATGGCTAGCGCCCAGAAATGTGGCGGGGTCCAAAAGAAAATCACCATAAAGAACCAAAAAGCGGTCCAGGACAATGAATTTGTTACCGCTGCCCAACCAATTAATACCGGCAAACATCCCGCAATTCCGCCCCACACGATGTTTTGCGAAGTACGTCGCTTTAATCCAACGGTATATCCGAAAACATAAAACGCGATAGCACTAACTGTTAATCCGGTTGCTAATGGGTTTGTAAAAATCCAAAAAATCCCAAGTGATAAAACAGTGATAACTGATGCAAATATCAATGCCTGGTTTTCGGTAATCTGATTATTAACTATTGGTCGCTTTGAGGTGCGGCCCATTAGCTGATCAATATCGCTCTCAATAATCATGTTAAAGGCATTTGCTGCGCCCGCCGCCAAAGTTCCGCCAATCAAAGTTGCTAATGTGACATCAAGTGTAGGTATTCCCTCTGCCGCTAAGAAAAGAGCTGGCAAGGTCGTAACTAGTAGCAACTCCACAACACGCAACTTCATAAGTGCGATGTAGGGCGAGATCATGAGCATGAGATTACCCTGTAGATTGAGACTATGCGTATTTCGGTGAGGTGGGCCATAGTTTTCGCCCTTTTGTTTCCGGTATTCACTCCAAGCAGTGCTGAAACAACTTCAGATTCCACAAAGTTAAAGTTGGAAAAAACCATCACTGGAGATATCTCACCTAAATCAGTTCGTGCATCAAAAACCGGTTTTGTTTCCGCCCATAACATGATGTATCGCCATTCAGTTACGGTTTATGACGCGCAATCATTTGATTTGGTTAAAACCATCTCAGATCAAGTTAATTTAAATAACTTAGGGCAAAAGGGTTACTCGGGATTACACCGTGGCGCTCCAGTTGAAGGAGCTTTCTCTCCGAGTGGGGATTATTTGTATGTAACCAACTATGCAATGTATGGCAAAGGATTTAATCGCGAAGGCACTGATAAATGCTCACCTTCTGATAAGTATGACCGCTCCTTTGTTTACCGGATCAATACAACTTCGTGGCAGATAGATGCGGCTTATCGGGTTGGTGTAGTTCCCAAAGTGGTTGATGTAACGCCGGACAACAAATATGTATTGGTGACTAATTGGTGCTCTTATGATCTTTCGGTAATTTCCATCGCCGAACAAAAAGCAATCAAAACTATAAAAATCGGTGCTTACCCAAGAGGTGTCGCAATTTCTAAAGACTCCCAGTTTGCTTACGTGGTGCAAATGGGTGGAGCTGTCATTCACAAAATCAATCTTCAAAATTGGGAGCGCGAACTGCTAAATGTGGGTTCTAATCCACGAGCAGTAGTGCTATCCCCTGATAATTCGATGCTTTACGCAACCCTCAATAGCTCGGGTCGAGTTGTAGCTATGGATTTAACTACAAACAAAGTGGTGCGCACCGTTAAAACCGGTTCCGCCTCACGCAGTTTAGATATCTCTGCAGATGGAACCGCGCTATATGTTGTTAACTACACCAGCGATACAGTTTCAAAGGTCCGGGCTAGTGACTTTAAAGTTTTGCAAAAGATAAAGGTTTGTAATGAGCCAATCGGCATAACTTACGAGCCGCTTCACAAAAAGGTTTGGGTCGCCTGTTATGGCGGCGCAATCAAAATCTTTAGTGATTCCCTTTCACAATAACCCCAAGTAAACGATCCATCGCGGCTCGTGCTTTATTGCGGGCGCTGAAAGTTGGCGTTATGCCGTCGGCAAGGATTGCGAAGACATATTCCTTTTCGCCCTCTTCTACATACCCAGCCATAGTTACGCTGTTATTTACCCAGCCTGTTTTCGCATGAACATGACCTACCGCCTCGGGTGCGGTCTCTAAAAATCTCTTTTGCAAAGTTCCCGTTTCGCCACCAATTGGTAAACCTTCATAAATTGCGGCAAATACCGGGTTATTTCTGATTTTAACTAGCAAATCAACCACTGTGGCCGCTGAAATTCGGTTCTCCTTGGAAAGACCGCTGCCATCTTTTACCTGGAGCCCGGAGTGATCGATGCCCAATTCATTTAACGCTTGTTTAAATGTCGTCGTCAAACCTTTTCCAGTTGTGGGATAGCCAATTTCCCGTGCCGCATCTTTAGCTAATCGATCAGCTAATCGATTATCACTCCAAAGAATTGCAAACTTAATCATTTCACTCACTGGCACGGAGGTTTGCTTTGCGATTTCTTCCACCGCAAGCTCTTGCGCTCTTGCGGCATCAACTTTCTCAAAGGTTAGTTTTATGCCTTTTTGCTTTTGATTAACTGTAAGGTCGATGGTGTCACGTTCATAAAGTCCAGAGTAATAAATCTTTAACTTGGATTTGTTTTCCGTGTTGGCTTTGGCGATTAGAGTGGGTAGAAAGCGCTGCTTATTTTTCTTTGCAAAACTTAAATTGCTAGTCAGCCAAGGATCAAGTGCGCCTTTGATGACAAACTCATCAGGGTTTGCCGTTTTAAATATCCTGGTTACATATTGTTTTTCCGGTCCTACATAATGCAGTGCCGCAGTAGCGGAAACAAGTTTCAAAACCGATGCCGGGATGCGAAGTGAATCAGCGCTATTTTGCACCACAACTCGGCCATCCGTGGGATCAATTATTAGTAGACCCGGTGAAGCCAATTGTTTAGCGGTCGCATATTTCTCTAGGGAGTGCAGCCCAAAAGCTGGGGTTAATATCAACTGCAGTGAGACAACTACCGCGACAAGCTTTTTAAGCATTGCGGAAGATTACTAAGCGATTCTGTGAAATTGCGGCACCAAGAATGACGATTGCGCCACTGGAATAATGTATGCAGGAAGCCAACTTGCCTTTAGGCTTGCCCGCATGACCACCGGCTATGTTTATCACGAGATTTTTGGCTGGCATGACACTGGAAGCTTTGTCGGCGATATGCCATCAGATCCAGGCGCTGGTTTGCAGCCTTATGTGAATTATGAAAACTCCGAAACAAAAAAGAGAATTCACGAGTTGATTGTTGTGTCGGGACTTATTGAGCATTTAACGCGGGTGCCAGTTCGCAAAGCCAGTGAAGTGGAGTTAGAAACTACCCACACCAAAGAACACATTGCAAGAATCAAGCAGGAATCCTCGACCCGGC
>VEQF01000017.1 GCA_018883365.1 Candidatus Nanopelagicaceae bacterium | reverse complement strand
CCTTGGTAGCGTGGAATCGGTTTTGCGCGATTCTCCTATCGCTCCCCCGTTAGTGGAGCTGGCCCGGATATTGCAATTGGAGAGCATCCCTTTGAGTATTCGTGAGTTCCGAAAATCTGCACCGCAAATATCCTTAAATCCGGTGAAGCCTGTTCAACCTTCGGGTGAAGAGAATCAAAAAGTTTTAAAGTTGACTGACGTAGTAGCTGCTTATGAAGTATCGCAGCGACAGTACGCGCTAAGCGCTGTAAACCTTGATCTATTTGGCGGACAGGTCGTTGCATTGATGGGCCGAAACGGAGCGGGGAAAACCACTCTCTTGAAATGCACTGTCGGCCAAGCACCAATTGTCTCCGGGCAAGTTGATTTAATGGGACGCAATCCCGCGGAATTAGATGGCAAAGAACTAATAAAGCTAGTTGGTTATGTTCCGCAAGAACCTACAGATTTGCTTTACGGACAATCTATTTATGAAGAATGTGAACTAGCCGATTCTGACAATCAAGTTCCTTCAGGCACCACATTAAAGATATATGAATCATTGATGCGAATTCCTAATTTCAAAGCACATCCAAGAGATATCTCCGAAGGACAAAGGCTTGGACTCGCACTCAGCATCATACTTTCAGCTCAGCCCCAGTTGATTGTTTTAGATGAACCGACAAGAGGTTTGGATTATGCAGCGAAAAAAGTGCTAGTTGAAATCCTGAAGCGAATAGCCCATGAAGAAAAAAGAGCGGTCTTTATTTCAACCCATGATGTCGAATTAGTAGCTGAAGTTGCTGACCGAGTTATCTTTTTGGCCGAAGGAGAGGTTATTGCCGATGGTGCAACCAAAAAAGTACTTACCGCCTCACCTGCTTTTGCTCCGCAAGTTGCAAAAGCACTACCCGATACCGAGTTCCTAACTGTCGCCGAGGTGCAAGGTCACTTAAATGCTGACTAATAAAATTTCTGCCGGCGATTTTCTACTTTTCGCGGGCTCGCTGCTGGGCTTACTTGCTTTTACCTGGCCACTGTTCATACCTGAATCACAGTTCTTTTTGCTGCAACACGATTATGCACGATTGCTCGCAGTTTTAATTGCCGGCTTTGGTGTTGGAGTTGTTGCGCTAGAAATCTCTCGCGGTGCAATGGATGCTAAAGCGGTAGCAATTCTCGGAGTTCTTGCCGCAATGGTCGCAGCTCTACGCCTTGTTGGAGCCGGCGCAGTCGGAGTTGAGCCGATGTGGTTTCTTTTAATCTTGGCCAGTTACTCATTTGGTGCCAAGTTCGGTTTCGCGTTGGGAATTGTTTCGATGGCTACTTCAGCAATCATCACTGGTGGAATCGGTGTTTGGCTACCTTTTCAAATGATTGCCGCTGGGTGGATTGGCTGGCTATCTGGGGTTGCTGGATTAATAACTGGATCAATTAAAAATCATTTTAGATTCCAAAAATCTATTCTCGTATCCCTTGGGGTTTTCTGCTCCTTGTTTTTTGGAGCGCTAATGGATTTACAGCTTTGGCCCTGGTTAGTTGGAACCGATACACAACTCTCCTACGTTGCTGGAGCAGCAATTCTTGAAAACTTTCAAAGATTTTTGGTTTTTCATGCCGCGACCGCATTTTCTTGGGACATTCCCAGAGCAATTACTACAGCCTTACTAATTGCTATTACTGCGAGACCCTTGCTGAACTCATTTTATAGAGCGAAGTTACGATTAAATCTTATTTCACATGTGAGGGAACAAAAGGTAAACGCGTAATTGTGCCCTGGCTTTTACGGCCTCTAACGTCAACGAAAATTGATTCACCAATACTCTGTTTAACATTCATGAGCGCCAGGGCAATGCCGGTCTTGAGGGTTGGCGAAAATGTTCCACTCGTGACGATTCCAATCTCCTGCTCTTGATTATCAAGGATCTTCATGCCAACTCTTGGAATTCCCCGATCAGATACTTTGATTGCTTGTAAAACTCGGTGTTGCTTGGATTCTTTCTGATTCAAAAGCGTTTCCCTACCCCAAAAGTTTTTATCCCAAGCCACCGCCCATCCTGCACTGGCTTCGACCGGAGTTATCTCCAACGAAAGCTCATGACCATGAAGTGGGTATCCCATTTCGGTTCGCAGGGTATCTCGCGCTCCCAAGCCTGCGACCAGTCCATTGAAGCTCTTTACCGACTCATTTAATAAGTGCCAAACAGCCAAGCTCTCTTCCCATTTTGCAAGAATTTCAAAACCTAACTCCCCGGTATACCCGGTTCGACATAAAGTAATTTGATGACCAGAAATTTGCGCACTCTTAAAAGACATATAAGAAAGATCAGGGTCGATTCCCAACTTCTGCAATACATCAACTGATCTAGAACCCTGAAGTGCCAACACGGAAAATTTCTGATGTTGATTTTCAATTTCAATTCCGGGAGGTGCACTGTCTTTTAATCTCTGCACTACCTCTGTTGTATTAGCTGCATTCGGAATCAGGAAAATTTGTTCCGGCGAGTATCGGTAAGCGATCAAATCATCCACTACACCGCCAGAGACTGGATCGCACATTAAGGTGTACTGCGCCTGTCCATCCGATACCTTGCTTAGATCGTTGGTAAATACCGAATTCAAAAACTCCAACGCACCCTTACCTGATACCGCAGCCTTGCCAAGATGAGATACATCAAACAATCCGACCGCGTTGCGTACAGCTTGGTGCTCATTCAGAACACCGCCACCACTTGCTGCAGGATATTCAATCGGCATATCCCAGCCCCCAAAATCAGCCAGCTTGGCGCCGGACTCAATATGAAAGCTATGTAATGGCGAATATTGGCTCACTCCAATAACCTAGCCCAATGCCCTCAATTCATGCGACAGATAGCTCAGTAGTCGAAGATATTCTCGTAGTTGGATTTGCTCGAGATAAGAAGAGCAAAAAGTTTTCTATTCATTCTGGAGATTTGAGATTTAATTCCGCCCCAATTTTGGAGGCGCTGGATGATCTTGGTGCAAGCGCTGCCCCAGATGAGATCATTAAACTTCCAGGATCCAGCACTAAGTTGGTTGTATTAACTGGTCTGGGCGAGACCAAAAATGAGTACCCCCATGAGGTACTGCGCCGTGCTGCAGGTGCCGCCTCTCGCGCATTATCAGGCCACAACTCAGCGACCTTCGCTCTCCCAGCAACAGAGATAACGGCCTTCGCTGCAGTAGCAGAGGGCGCTTTGCTTGGAGCGTATGCCTTTGATGAGTTTCGCGGCAGTTCAAAAGCTGAACGGAAGCCTGCGCTAAAAAAGATCGCAGTGCATAGCAAAAATGCAAAACGAAGTGATTTCCAAAAGCAGCTAACCAGAGCTGAGGTAATTGCAAAACACACTCATATAGTTCGCGATTTAATTAATACTCCACCAAGCCATCTAACTCCTGATTCTTTTTGCCAGCGCTTCAAAAAGCTTGCCGCCGGCACTGGAATTAAGATTGAGATTTTGAATGACGATCAACTTCGCAAGTTAGGTTACGGCGGAATCATTGGCGTAGGACAAGGATCTGCTAACAAACCAAGATTGCTTCATATGTCTTATGTTCCAAAAAAGAGCAATAAGAAAACTAAGCGATATGCCTTTGTCGGAAAAGGAATTACATTTGATACCGGCGGTTTGGCTCTAAAACCTGCACAAGGTATGGAAGCCATGAAATCCGACATGAGTGGTGCAGCAGCTGTTTCTGCGGCAATCCTGGCAATCGCAGAGTTGAAACTTCCTGTTGCCATAGATGCTTGGGCGCCACTTGCAGAAAACATGGTGAGTGACACCGCCACCAGACCAAGTGACATCATCACCATCTATGGTGGTAAAACAGTCGAGGTTTTAAATCCGGATGCAGAAGGCAGATTGGTTCTAGCCGATGCCATGATGAAAGCGGCCGAGGTAGGAAAGAAAAACGGTCTTGACGGATTAATTGATGTTGCGACCCTAACTGGAGCGCAGGTTGTTGCACTTGGAACGCGCACCAGTGCGGTCATGACAAATAATCAGGAGTTCTCAGAAAAATTCCTGCAGCTGGCAGAAACAACTGGTGAGCAGTTCTGGCCAATGCCGCTTCCTGAGGAGTTGCGAGCATCCCTGGACTCTCCTGTCGCTGACATCGCAAATATTGGTGATCGCATGGGCGGAATGTTGGTTGCCGGATTGTTCCTAAAAGAGTTCGTAGCTCCGGAACTTCCCTGGCTTCATCTAGATATTGCAGGACCGGCTTATAACGATGGCAAGGCCCATGGGTACACCCCGGTGGGAGGAACAGGTGTCGCACTTCGCACCCTGGTCGCCCTTGCGGAGTCCGCAGCATCCCAGTGATGCTGGCAGGATAGGCCAGTACTAGTGCAGGTAGCTGGTCCGGTTAAATAGTTAGAACAAGAAGGGCGAGGTTCGTTGTGGCTAATTTTGACTTGGTAATTCTCGGTGGCGGAAGTGGCGGCTACGCGTGCGCATTGCGTGCAGCTCAACTTGGCTTACAGGTCGTACTTATCGAGAAGGACAAGTTGGGCGGTACCTGCCTACATCGTGGATGTATTCCAACCAAAGCTTTGCTTCACGCCGGTGAGGTAGCAGATAGCGCAAGGCACTCATCAGAGTTTGGCGTAAAGGCCGAGTTCCACTCGATGGATATGGTTGCCGTTAACGCATACAAAGATGGCGTGATTACAAAGTTACACAAAGGATTACAAGGTTTGGTGAAGTCCCGAAATATCACCTATGTTGAAGGTGCGGGCAAATTGGTCTCTCGCGACACCGTAGAGGTAAATGGACAGCGCTACACCGGCAAAAATGTTGTCTTGGCAACTGGTTCATATGCAAAATCTTTGCCAGGTCTTGAAGTTGATGGAACAACAATTGTTACCAGCGATCACGCGATGCACATGACCCACGTTCCAAAGTCAGTGATTGTTTTAGGTGGTGGCGTAATTGGTTGTGAGTTTGCATCGGTATGGAAATCTTTCGGTGCAGAGGTCACCATCATCGAAGCTCTTCCTCACCTTGTTGCCCTGGAGGATGAATCCTCGAGCAAGCAATTAGAAAGAGCTTTCCGCAAACGAGGAATTAATTTTGAACTTGGTACCCGTTTCAAGAGCGCGGCCAAGACTGCAAATGGCGTGACTGTAACTTTGGAAGATGGAAAGAGTTTTGATGCTGAGCTGTTGTTGGTTGCAGTTGGTCGCGGACCTGTCTCGCAAGGATTAGGTTATGAAGAGCAAGGCATCAACATGGATCGTGGTTACATCTTGGTTGATGACAAATGCCGAACCAACATCCCTGGAATTTGGGCGGTCGGAGATTTGATTCCAACATTGCAGTTGGCTCACGTCGGATTCGGAGAAGGAATCTTGGTTGCCGAGGAGATTGCCGGACTTAATCCACGCCCTATTAATTACGACGGTGTTCCCCGCGTTACTTACTCTGAACCTGAGGTTGCTTCCGTTGGATTAACTACTGCTGCGGCCAAAGCTAAAGGTTATGAAGTGGTTGAACTTAACTACGACCTTGCTGGAAATGGCAAAGCACAAATCCTCAAGACTGCAGGATCTATCAAATTGGTATCCGAGAAAAACGGTCCAGTTCTTGGAATCCATATGGTTGGTTCACGCGTTGGAGAACTTCTTGCCGAAGCACAATTGATTTTCAATTGGCAGGCTGAAGCCAGCGATGTCGCACCGCTGATTCATGCACACCCAACCCTGTCTGAAGCAATGGGCGAGGCTCACTTAGCTTTGGCCGGAAAACCTCTTCACGCGCATGGATAAAGTTTCAATGATGGCAAATTCAAAAAAAGAAATATGTGTGTCGGTAAAAACTAGATCGGAGATGAAGCGATGAGTTTCTCAGTGAAAATGCCCGCGCTGGGTGAAAGCGTTACTGAAGGAACAGTTACCAGATGGCTAAAAGCTGAAGGTGATCAAGTTGCTCTCGATGAACCACTGCTAGAGGTTTCAACTGACAAAGTTGATACTGAAATTCCATCGCCTGCGGCAGGAATTCTCCAAAAAATCGTGGTCCCGGTAGATAGCGTTGCTCCGGTTGGAGCTGAGTTAGCGATCATTGCTGATTCCGCCAATGCAACTGTTACTGCAACCGCTCCCGCTCCAGTACAAACTCCAGAGCCCGTCAAAGCCCCAGTAGTTGAAACACCAGTTGCAGCCGCGCCAGTAGCAACACCGGCACCGGTTGCTCCTGCAGCTGCTACAAATGCAAGTACCGATTCAACTCCAGTAGTAATGCCTGCTCTTGGTGAATCAGTTACAGAGGGAACTGTCACCAGATGGCTAAAGAAGGTCGGCGAAACGGTTGCAGTTGATGAACCGTTATTGGAGGTATCGACTGACAAAGTAGATACTGAAATTCCGTCACCGGTCTCAGGGGTTTTGCTCTCTATTGATGTGCCAGTTGATTCAACTGTCGCAGTCGGAACAAAGCTCGCTTCAATTGGTGCAGCAGGCGCAGCTCAGGTTTCAACTCCAGCGCCGACTCCAGCACCGGTTGCTGCTCCAGTTGTTGCTGCTCCAGTTGTTGCAACTCCAGCTCCTGCAGCTCCAGCTCCTGTCGCTCCAGCTCCTGTTGCTCCAGCTCCTGTTGCTCCGAAAGTTGCATCCGCATCAGTTCTAGATGATTCATATGTAACGCCGATTGTGCGAAAACTTGCCGCAGAAAACGGAGTGAATCTTTCAACTGTTCGCGGAACAGGTGTCGGCGGGAGAATTAGAAAAGAAGATGTTTTGGCTGCAGTATCAAAGCCAATGGCAGCTGCATCTGTTGTCGCACCTGTTGCAGCAACAAGCTCTGCTCCAAAGGCGCCAGCCCCGGTTGTCGTATCACCACTACGTGGCACGACTGTAACTATGTCTCGCCTGCGCAAAGTAATTGCAGCCCGCATGTTGGAATCATTACAAGTTAGCGCGCAGTTAACTACAGTTGTTGAAGTAGATATCACCAAGATTGCCCGACTTCGCGACAAAGCGAAAGCAAGTTTTGAAGCGCGCGAGGGTGTTAAGTTGACTTTCTTACCATTTTTCGCAGTTGCGGTTTGTGAAGCTCTAAAACAGCACCCAGTTGTTAACGCATCAGTCGAAGGTGACCAAATCACTTATCACGGCGCAGAGCATCTAGGAATCGCTGTCGACACTGATCGTGGATTGCTAGTTCCAGTAATAAGAGATGCTGGCGATTTGAATATGGGTGGAATCGCAAGAAAAATTGTTGATGTTGCATCTCGCACTCGAGATAACAAGATATCCCCTGATGATCTCGGCGGTGGAACTTTCACCATTACAAACACCGGATCACGTGGCGCGCTATTTGATACCCCAATTATCAATCAACCGCAGGTCGCAATCCTCGGCGTCGGTGCTGTTGTAAAGCGTCCGATGGTTGTGAAGGGTGAAGATGGCGGAGAAACAATTGCCATCCGTTCCATGGTTTATCTGGCACTCTCCTACGATCACCGTATTGTTGATGGTGCAGATGCTGCTCGATTCTTGAGCACATTAAAGGAAAGATTGGAAGAGGGCCGCTTCGAATCTGATTTAGGACTCTAATGACACTTCCTCAACGAATTGCGGTAACCGGAGCCTCTGGGTTAATCGGCACAGCGCTGATTGGCCATTTGAAGTCAGAGGGACACACAGTCCAAAAACTTGTGCGCCGCCCAGTTGTATCTCCTGATGAAATTAAGTGGGATCCGATTGCTGGAACCGTCGATTTGGCGGCATTAGAAGGTGTTGATGCTGTTATTCATCTTGCAGGCGCAAATGTTGGAGACAAACGCTGGACCAAAAAGTATCGCGCTGAAATTTTGAACTCTCGACTACTTGGCACTACAACTATCTCTAATGCTGTGAATCAAGTTAAGCCTCAGGTCTTTATTTCAGCAAGTGCGATTGGTTGGTATGGCGAAACTGGAAATCGCGCCGTTTCTGAATCTGATCGACCAGGAGATGATTTCCTGGCCGCGGTTTGCAAAGAGTGGGAAGCTGCTGCAGACATTGCCAGCGCTACTAGAGTTGTGAAGATTCGCACTGGATTGGTATTAGATCCAACAGGTGGCGCGCTAGGAAAAATGTTGCCGCTATTCCGTTTTGGCTTAGGCGGAAAGTTGGGCAATGGTAAACAATGGTGGTCTTGGATAACTTTGCATGATCAGATACGAGCCATGTGCTATCTCTTGGAAAAACAGATTGAAGGCCCGGTTAATCTAACGGCACCAAATCCAGCGACAAACCAAGAATTCACTTCAGCTTTGGCCAGAGCTATGCATCGTCCCGCGCTCTTCCCAGTGCCAGGAATTGCCTTGAAGTTAGCGCTCGGCGGTTTCTCAACCGAAATTTTGGGATCTAAGAAAGTTATCCCGCAGAAGTTAATCGACTCTGGATTTAACTTTGATTTTCCGCATATTGCGCCAGCTCTTGCTGAGTTAATCGAAAAAGATTAATTAGCTTTTTTTTATAATCGCTTCCGCCGCTAATCGCCCGGTTAATAGCGCTCCTTGCTGTGATGGAGTGGCCTGATAATCACCAATCGCATATAAGTTTGGCGCAATTTCAATTTGAGAGATTAAAGACTTGCCCGGAAGATGCTTTGGAAGCGATTCTGGTATTTCATATTTCTTGATTAATTCAAAATCTGTTGCTGAAAGGTTCCAGAGCTTTGCTAGCTCGCTAAGAACCATCTCATCCGAATGGTTATTTAGGGCGGTTGTGGAAACTAAAGATCTTCCTTCTGGTGAATAGCTTGGTGCGATATTTGAAATTACTATCGAATTTACTAGCTTGCCCTGTGGATCAATCCGCAAATGCTTGCTTTCGATAGCTCCACTTGGAACCGCGTGATACCAAGTAGTTGATTGATTCATGGACCACTTTCCACGGCCCAGCAAGGTTGCCGCCTGCCTTTGATTGATAGCAACCACAATTGCATCCGATTTTATTTCACCTTGATTGGTTACAACTTTATTCTCTTTGATTCCTACCGCACTTACTTCAAAATCTACCGATAAGTTTTTCGCCAGAGCTTTTGGTAACGCAGCCACTCCATTTTCTGGAACTCCAGGGTTTCCCTTTCTAAACCAGTACAGCAACTCTCTTGCCATCTTTGAAGAAACTTCATCTGGATTACAAAGAAAAACTCCGGTTAGAAAAGGATTTATAACCTCTGAATAAAAACGTGAAGTAGGTTTAATTGCTGAGCTCAAAGCGTTATCCGCTGAATTGGAAAACATAAACTTCAAGAAGTTGATCTTCTCCAGAATAGTCCCGGATCTAGAGGAAAGATCTCCAAACAGATAACTCAAATTAGATAACGGGTCTCCAACCTTTATCAACTGATCAGATTGAATAATCTCAATACCTTTTGGTAATGATTTAAGCTTTAAGTCGGCTACTACATTAGCTTTTTTCAACTCTGCATAAGCAGGGTTAATCACTTGAAAACCGTGATCTAGTTGAAATCCATCTATGTAATCGGTGTTTACCCGTCCGCCCAGTCTGGAGGTCGCCTCAATAACTCGGACTTCTTGATTAGCGCTTTGCAGAATTCGAGCGCAGTTCAAGCCGGCAAGTCCTGCTCCGATGACGGTTACTTTCACGATTTGATGTTCAACTCTCTAGCTTCATCAATTATGCGTGCAACATTTAACGCCAGCTCTGGTGAAATCGGAGGTATCGAGCCGGCGTTTATGACCCCACGCATTGACTCATAAAAAGCTGGGTACGCACCTGGCGCGCCGGGATAGTTGAAGGAGTTATCGCCCTTGTGAATCCGCGCCTCGGTTGTGATTTCAGCGCTAGGTAACCACTGTCCAGGCTGAGGGATGAAACCCTTTCGCAAATGACTTTCCTGATGATCTAAATCATTAATGATCAAGGTTCCTTGATCTCCACTAACTCTTAACCTCGGACCCGGAGCGCCAATTATCGAACTTACTGACAAATATGAATCGACTCCAGATTCATGCTGCAAAATCAAAACAACATCATCCTCTGATGCACCCCGCACTTCTTTGAGTGAGGAGAAAACTAATTTTGCATCGCCAAACAAATCAATAGCGGTGGAAATTAGATGAGTCTGTAAATCTAGTAGCAATCCCCCACCTTGATCTGAAGCGAGAGTTTCTCGCCAAGAGTTTGGATTTATCTCTGGCCGAAATCTCTCGTATCTTGATTCGACCCGAAACACATTTCCAATGGACCCATCAGAAATAACTTTCTTAACAGTCAGTGAATCTGAATCCCATAGGCGATTAAAAAACGCTACCAGTGGAACATTTAATGATTCCGATAGATCAAACAAACTTGCGGTATCAGCGTAATTAAGAGCAACCGGCTTATCCACAACTGTCGGAATGCCACGGTGCAAACTTGCCCTCGCGTGCTCAACATGCACCTCATTTGTCGAGGCAATGACCATCAAATCTAAATCCTCATCAAGAATTTCCTCGATGGAATTGACCATTACTGCTGCGGGAAAATCAGAGTGAGCTACCGCTTTACGCTCCATCGAACGGGTGCAAATCGCTGCTATCTCAAAGCCGGCTGAAACTAAGGCCGGGGCATGGAAATAGCGTCCTGCTATTCCATACCCAACGATTCCAACCTTCATTTCAAGCTGATTTCAAAATTAATCGTTTTGGTGTTGCAGCTTTGAAGGCCACCAAATCTTTGGCCCAATGATGCGTACAAGTGCGGGTACCAAAAGTGATCGAACCACGATTGTGTCTAGCAAGACTCCGAAGGCGACGGCGAAACCAAGCTCTGCTAGGAAGACTAATGGCAATACTCCAAGCACACCAAAGGTTGCTGCCAAAACAATTCCAGCGGAGGTGATAACTCCACCCGTAACTGTCAGTCCCTTAATGACTCCGGCTCGGGTTCCAATCTTCATAGATTCTTCGCGAACTCGCGTCATTAGGAAGATGTTGTAATCAATTCCCAACGCAACAAGGAATACGAAGGCGAATAATGGGAATGATGCATCCGTACCTGCAAAGCCAAATACGTGCTCAAACACCAGCGCGCATACACCTAATGTTGCTGCAAAGGACAGGACGACGGTTACCAATAGAAGGCCCGCTGCCAAAATGCTGCGTAGCAACAACCCCAAAATTATCGCAATCAAAACTAAGACGATTGGAATGATTACGCGATTGTCACGTCGTGAGGATTGATCGATGTCATAGCTGATCGCGGTTTGTCCACCAACAAGTACATTCTGATCTACCTGTTTAACAACATCGCGAATAAGTGGGATTGTCTTCTTGGCGTCAGTTGAATCAGCCGGAACACTTAATGTCGCATAAAGTAATGATTTTCCATCGACGATTCTCAACTCTGAAGTTGGCTGCTTTGTTACCGGGTCAAGATTGGTAACTGGAACAACATTTGCCACATTTGGAACCTTTAACACCGCCGCAGAAACCGCAGCGATATCAGATTGGTCAACAACAATTTCTACTGGAGTTCCTTCACCGCTTGGGAAATGCTCCCCCAGTTTTTCAAGTCCGATTACCGAGTCGGTCTTTGTGGTGAATGCTTCAGTCTGAGCTAATCCGTCTGATTTAAGAGTTGGTGCAAATGCTGCAAAAATTACCAACAATGCAGCGGTGCTGATCCATACGCCTTTAGGGCGGCGTTCAACCAAACTTCCCACCTTGGACCAAATTCCACTGAGTTTTTCATCTTCATCGCCATACTTAGGAATCTTGGGCCAGAAAATCCAACGTCCAAAAACGACCAGCAAAGCGGGCAACAAGGTAAGCGCCGCCAACATGGATGAAGCAATTCCAATTGAACCTACTGGACCAAGACCGCGGTTGCTTGAGAGATCACTTAGTAATAGCACCATCAATCCTGCAATAACAGTGGATCCGGAGGCCAAAATTGGTTCAACAACTCCACGCCATGCAATTTTCATCGCTTCATATCTAGATTCATGGTGATGTAGTTCTTCGCGATATCTAGAAATCAGCAACAGCGCATAATCTGTTGCTGCGCCTAAAACCAGAACATCTAAAATTCCTTGGGTTTGTCCATTTAAGTCAAGAACATTGGCTTTTGCTAGGTAATACACGATCATCGTTGCAAGACCTAGAGCAGTTCCCGCCGTAAAGAGCGGAATAATCCAAAGAATTGGTGATCGATAAACAACAATCAAAATTATTGCAACGACAATAAGAGTTGTCTGGAGCAGTCTTGTGTCAATTGAACCGAAAGCACCAAACAGATCCGCAAAAATACCGCCCGGGCCAGTTACATAAGACTCCACGCCAGCGGAGGTGAAATTCTTTTCCATATCCTCGCGGATGAATTCGACTATAAGTGGAAGAACTGGCTCTTTGTTTATGTTCTCAGCTGCGACCTCTGAATCTAATCCAATGTTAATTAAGACCGCTTTTCCATCAGCTGACGGAATTGGCAATATAGGTGTGGGAGCAAAATAAGTGCTCAAAGGTTTTCCGGACTCTGGAAGCACTTTGTCGCCAATGCTGGCCGCATATTGATTGACCGCCGCAATTGCCGCAGCATTTGTAGCTGGATTTAAATCACCGACCAAGAGCAGCAAAGTAGGCAAGACATCAGCCGATTGTTGCGAGAACTTAACTATGACCTCGCCGGCGATAGTGGACTCAGCGTCATCCGGCAAAAATGCCGAGTTGTCATTTTCCTGAACGGTAGAAATCTTTGAAAAGGCCGCGCCAGAAAAACCGCCGATGGCCAACCAGGTAATGATGGCGACGATCGCCAGCCACAAGGCCTTGCGTCCCTTTACCGATGCTTTTTCCTTCTTGGCGACTTCAGACACAAGTTCTCCCTCTACGCGAACATTCCGAGTGACTTCAAATACAGCTTGAGCCGGGCTTGATGAGCCAGCCGCTGAGGATGCGAGTTTACTGCCGAATGAAGTTAGGCTCTGCCTGTGAGCGGTTTGTCAGCGATTCTTGCCCCAGATCAGCAGAGCGAATCTGCCTTTCCAGGATTGGCTTTGAAAAAATTGGGCGTAGTTGAATATGAACCGGCCCTTGAACTCCAAAGAGAGTTTCACGGCTCTATCGCAGATCGAAATCGACCAAACACCTTAATCCTTTTAGAGCACCCACCTGTTTACACCGCTGGGCGACGAACCCTTGAGAGTGAACTTCCACAAGATGGTTCCCGAGTAATCGAGGTCGACCGCGGCGGAAAAATCACTTTTCACGGCCCCGGACAGTTGGTCGGTTACCCCATTATTAAATTGAAAAATCCGAATGATGTTGTTGGTTTTGTTCGAGAGATTGAAACCGCACTGATTGAAGTGTGTAAAGAGTTCGGTTTGGATGCTAAGCGTTATTGCGAAAGATCCGGTGTCTGGCTTCGTGACGAGAAAGGTGATCGCAAGATCGCAGCCATAGGTATTCGCGTGGCACGCGGTGTGACGATGCATGGTTTTGCGCTCAATGTTGCTCCAGATCTCTCCTACTTTGATCGCATTGTTCCCTGCGGTATTTCTGATGCTCAAGTGACTTCCATGAGTCGCGAGCTAGATCGAGAAGTATCAATTTCTGAAGTTTCCCCAATTTTGGAGAAATATATGTTTGAAGCGCTAATGAAAGTGGGCCAACTGTGATCGCGCCAGAAGGTCGTAAATTAATGCGCATTGAAGCGCGTAATGCCGCCGTTCCAATTGAAAAGAAACCTGAATGGATTAAAACTCGAGCCAACATGGGTCCGGAGTACACCGCTTTAAGATCTTTGGTTTCTCGTGAAGGTCTGCACACGGTTTGTCAGGAAGCAGCCTGTCCTAACATTTTTGAATGTTGGGAAGATAAAGAAGCTACTTTCTTAATTGGTGGCGAAGCTTGCACAAGGCGTTGCGATTTCTGCAATATCGACACCGGCAAACCTCAGCCATTGGATCGAGATGAGCCAAGAAGAGTCGCGGAATCTGTTAAAACCATGGGCTTGAAGTACGCAACAGTTACTGGAGTTGCCCGAGATGACCTTGAAGATGAAGGTGCCTGGCTATATGCCGAGACCATAAATCAAATTCACAACTTGGTTCCGGGCTGCGGTGTAGAGATGCTCGCCCCTGATTTCTCAGCAAAAAGTGAGCTTTTGAATCAGGTTTTTGAAAGTCGCCCCGAAGTTTTCGCGCACAACCTGGAAACCGTTCCGCGGATATTCAAAAGAATTAGACCAGCCTTTAACTACGAACGTTCCTTAAATGTTATTACTCAAGCAAGAGACTTTGGCTTAATAACTAAGTCCAATTTGATTTTAGGAATGGGAGAAACTCGCGAGGAGGTCTCCCAAGCTCTGGCCGATCTGAAGAGCGCTGGCTGTGATTTGATAACTATTACTCAATATTTACGACCATCTGCTTTGCATCATCCAGTCGAACGTTGGGTTAAACCACAAGAGTTTGTCGAACTAGCTAAAGAGGCGGAAGAGCTAGGTTTCTCTGGAGTGATGAGTGGTCCTTTAGTTAGATCTAGCTATCGAGCCGGCCGTCTTTACAAACAAGCTATGGAAATTAGAGCTGGGGTAAATAATGGCTGAGTTGGTTTATCCATCAGTCATCCGATTAGTTAAAACATTTTGGAAATATTTAGATCTTCGCTTCACTTTTTACGGACAATCGCACATCCCTGCTAAAGGACCGGCTATCTTGGCCATGAATCACATTGGTTACCTTGATTTTGCAATTGCAGGGACTGCGGTTCTTCCATCAGGCCGACTAGTTCGATTCATGGCGAAAAAAGAGTTGTTTACTCATCCGATAACCGGACCGCTAATGCGCGGCATGAAACATATTAAAGTTGATCGCGAGAATGGCGGTCCTTCATTCGTTGCAGCGCTAAAAGCACTTCACAAAGGTGAAATCATCGGAATATTTCCCGAGGCGACCATTTCGCAAAGTTTTGATTTAAAAGATATGAAATCTGGTGTAATCAGATTGGCACGTGAATCAGGTGCGCCAATTCTCCCTACGGTTATCTGGGGCTCGCAGCGCATTTGGACTAAAAAAGTGCCGCGAGATTTGAAACGAAAAAGTTACCCAGTTTTTGTCTCAATCGGTGCTCCAATGTATGTAAATGAAGGCGAATCAAATGAGGTATGCCTAAATCGGTTATTCACGGCGATGCAGGAATTACTGAATGAGCTTCATAAGGATTATCCTGACTCCCCTATAGGTCAAAGATGGGCCCCTGCTAGCCTTGGCGGAACCGCCCCAACAAAACAAGAACTTGCTATTCAAAAGATGGCAAAGGCTGATGAAAAGCGAAAGGAACTCTAAGAGATGTTTGGAAGAAAAAAGAAGGATCCAGGCGCTCCAAAAAAAGTTCGGTTTAAGACTATTCGCGATGCCTATGCTTTAGCTACCAAGGAATACAAATTTGTTTTATTGCGCTGCTTAGCGGTTTTCATTCCACTTTGGGCGGTGGGAATCTTGCTTGGCGGCCAGTTCGGTCGACCTGGTTATGGAGCGTTCATAACATTTCCACTTGCACTGCTTGGTTCATTTTTCTATTTCACCCGCATGGCAAGTAGCGCAGCCTATGCATCGATTGAAGGTGAGCCCGGTGCCGGCGCGAGCGTTTTAATGTCAATTAGAAAAGGCTGGACCGTCACCCCTGCAGTAAGTGTTAACAAGTCCCAGGACATGGTTCACCGTGCGGTCGGAAAAGCTGGTGTCGTTCTAGTTGCTGAAGGCGGCTTCGGAGTGCGTACTTTGCTGAATGATGAAAAGAAGAAGATGGAAAGATTTGCACCTGGCGTTCCAGTTTATGAGTTGATTGTCGGTGTAAATGAAGGTGAAGTTTCAGTACGCAAGCTACAAAAGCGAATGAAGAAATTCCCTAAAAAGCTATCAGCGGTTCAATTGCGCGAGTTACGCGCCAGGTTGAAGGCTGTTGGCGGAATGAACATTGCCTTGCCTAAAGGTCCGATGCCTAAAAACATTCGCATGCCAAAACCAAGATAAAAGATATATTTAAATCTTCACCACAACTGTTTTAGCGATTCGATCATGCAGTCCCCGGCCTTCTTGGTCGGTAACCACCGCTGGAATCACGAGCGCGATTAATGCGGTGCGCAGAAAAACCATTCCCGGGCGAACAAATAGGTAATCGGGCCAGCTCAGAACTCGGAGTCGCATAATTCGCTGCCCAGCCGATGCGCCACCCAATGCGGTTAATAGGGATACCTCAAGGACGAACACCCCTAGGCGAACTAATGATGGACCTAGCGCGCTTGATTGGAGAGGGATGATTAAAGCCGCTGAAAATGTCGCAATGGCCCAATCGATAGATATTGCTGCGAATCTTCGGCCGTAACTGGCTCGCTCCATGCGCAAAACCTACTACCTGGCCGGGAAATGAGGGCCCCAAAAAATCGAAACATGGCTGTAACAGAGCGGTTATGGCTATTTCACCGCTACGGCATAGGTTTAGCCCATCGATTTCAGCTCAGCGGAGAGCTTTGGATCATCGTTAACGATTACATAGCAACAGGAGAAAAATGTTTAAGAATCCTGCAGAAGTTCTTAACTTCATCAAGAAGGAAGATGTGAAGTTAGTAGATGTTCGATTTATTGATCTTCCGGGAATCCAGCACCACTTCAACGTGCCTGCATCCCAATTTACTGAAGAGGTATTTACTGAAGGTTTCATGTTTGATGGATCATCAATTCGCGGATTCCAATCAATTCATGAATCAGATATGAAACTTCTTCCAGCACCGGAAACAGCATTCTTGGATCCGTTCCGTAAAGAGAAGACACTAGTTCTTCACTTCTCAGTGGTTAATCCAGATGATAACTCTCCTTACAGCCGTGATCCACGACAGATTGTTGCGAAGGCTGTTGAGTACATGCGCTCTACTGGTATTGCTGATACCGCTTACTTTGCTCCTGAAGCTGAGTTCTATGTATTTGATCGCGTTAAATTCGAAACCAAAATGAATTCCGGTTATTACGAAGTAGATTCATATGAAGGTGCATGGAACACCGGTATCGACAACGATGCCGATGGAACTCCAAACCGTGGATATCGCACCCGTATCAAAGGTGGTTACTTCCCAGTTTCTCCAACTGATCAGTTTGCAGATCTTCGAGATCAGATGGTTATGAAACTTGAAGAAGTTGGCTTAGAGGTTGAGCGCGCTCACCATGAAGTTGGTACCGCTGGACAGATGGAAATCAACTATCGTTTCACCGACATTCTTCACGCTGGTGATGACTTGATGAAGTTTAAATACATCATCAAGAACACCGCTTGGGCCGCAGATAAGACCGTTACCTTTATGCCGAAGCCACTATTTGGCGATAATGGTTCAGGCATGCACGTTCACCAATCACTTTGGAAAGATGGAAAACCATTGTTCTGGGGCGATGGTTATGCAAACCTTTCAGACACCGCACGCTGGTACATCGGTGGCTTGTTGAAGCATGCTCCATCTTTGTTGGCGTTCACCAATCCAACGGTTAACTCCTATAAGCGCCTAGTTCCCGGCTATGAAGCGCCAGTTAACTTGGTTTACTCAGCACGAAATCGTTCTGCTTGTATCCGAATCCCAATCACCGGATCAAGTCCAAAGGCAAAGCGCATCGAATTCCGTTGCCCTGATCCATCTTCAAATCCGTATCTCGCATTCGCCGCAATTCTCATGGCGGGTCTAGATGGAATTATCAACAAGATTGAGCCACATGCTCCAGTTGATAAAGATATCTACGAGCTAGAGGGCGAAGAGGCCAGATCTATTCCACAAGTACCAGGAAGTCTAGATGCGGTAATCGACAACCTAGAGCGCGATCATGAGTTCTTAACTCGCGGTGGCGTCTTCACTAAAGATCTCATCGAAACATGGATCGATTGGAAGCGTAAGTCTGAAATTGACTACGTTCGACTACGTCCACATCCAGCTGAGTTCGAGCTGTATTACGACATCTAAGATGTCAATAAAAGGCCCACTTCGGTGGGCCTTTTTTAGTTGCTACTACTGTCTTTCGATATTTTCTATGCGCTGCAACAAAGTTGGATGGGTGTAGTTAAAAGCTACATATAGAGGATGTGGTGAGAGATTAGCCAGACTGTCGGTAGAGATTTTTTCTAACGCAGCTCTCATTGGTGCTACCTCGTAGGTTTCTCTGGCAAAGGTGTCCGCTTCAAATTCATTATGCCGTGACCAACTGTTGTTTATGAGCCCCAACAACATACTCAACGGCGTAAATAAAATGAAGAAAGTAAGCGCTGATAGATGGAAGCTTGGCTCCTGTGCCCCAAGAGCTGTTGATAGCTCTGGATAGCTCAGCAACCAACCTAATAATCCAAAAATCGCAAAGCTTTGTACCAGGCTGAAAAGAAACATAGAGAGTGTATGACGCTTTTTGTAATGTCCGATTTCGTGTGCCAATACGGCAACAATCTCTTTTGTTGTTAGCTTTTCAATCAAGGTATCAAAGAGCACTATGGTTTTGCTGCGACCAAGACCGCTGAAAAACGCATTAGCTTTGGTTGAACGTTTGGAACCATCCATCACAAAAAGTCTTCCGATGGAGTACCCCTGAGAATCGCAGTACTTCTCGATCTCGCTGCGTAACTCCCCCGAATCCAAAGGCTTCAGCTTGTTAAACAATGGCAGGATTAGAGTCGTTCCAAACATAAACATGAAGAGCGAGAAAGCGCTCAAAACTAACCAAGACGCAATCCAAAAGTTATCTTCGAGATTTTGATACAACCATAAAACTACAGCTAATAGCCCACCGCCAAATATGCTGGCTACCAAAGTTCCCTTAATAGTGTCCGAAATAAAGGTAGACAGTGTCATTTTATTGAAGCCATATTTAGCTTCAATCTTAAATATTGAATAAAGCTGAAACGGAAGGTTTAGCCACCAGGAAATAACGCTTAGCAATGCGATAAAGGCGAGAGAAACGACAATTTCATTTTCAAAACGGCTCCGGACAAATTCATCGAGCTTGGCAAACCAACCATAGGAAAGTGCAAAAACCATAACAACGGTAGAGAAGCTGGCAGACCAAAATCCAAACCTAGACTTTTCAGCTGAATATGCAACAGATCGATTTCGCTCGCCATCGCTATATAGGTGTGCGATTCGGGGATCTAGTGGTTTATTAGCTGTACCCTGATTTAAATAATCTAGTACCGCCTCGAGAATGTAAAAACCGACAACTATGACTACTAAAGCGGTTATGAGCATTTCACTAGGTTACCTGAAGTAGATATATGGTTAGGGCATGTGTCGCCTACTTGCCTTCTCAGCAATAGAAGCAACTACCATTCCAGCATTCGTTGGACCCAACATTGCTGAGTTCATCGAGCTTTCCAACATCCATCACGATGCATGGGGGCTGGCAATTGATAATGGCGTAGGAACCAATCTAGTAAAAACCGCAGAGACCGCCGCGAAAAGTGAAACTTTCGCTGAAACAATTGGAGCGCAAACCGGCATCGGCGGCCTGCTTCATTTCCGTTGGGCCTCCCCTGGCTTGCCGGTAACCGATCAAAATGCTCACCCGTTTTCATACAACGAAATCTCTTTTATTCATAACGGAGCACTATCGCCATACGACACTTTGCAGAGTTTGGTTTCCTCGGATTTTCTGGAGATAAGAACCGGTCAAACCGACAGCGAGCTGTTTTTTCTCTATTTGCTTACTGAGATTGAAAAGGATGATTTTCTGTCTGGCGTTACTCGCGCTATAAAGAACATTAAAGAAAACTTCAAATACAGTTCTATTAATTCCATGATTATGAATCCAGATTATTTAGTTGTGATTTCCGAGCACGATCCGGAGAATAAACCAAGCTGGGCCGATGAGATCTACTATGAACTTCGGTATCGCTTAGATGAATCCGGATTCACTGTTGCTTCCTCTGGTTGGCCCCAAGAAGGTTGGGAGCTAATACCTAATCACCAGATTTTAGTCTTTAATCGAAAAACTTTACAGCTTGAGAAAATCAATCTTTAATCGCAGATTTTTTCTTGCTCTCACCTGAGACCACAATCAATACGCCCAACACGATTACTGCTCCACCGATTGCATAATTAAGGGTAATTACCTCATCTAGGAAAATTGCTCCAAGGGTTACTGCGATTACTGGGTTTACATAGGCATAGGTGGCGGTGAGTCCAACTGGAGCGTTTGTTACCAACCACAGGTATGCGCTGTACGCCAAAATCGAGCCAAAGAATACGAGATACCAGAACCACAACCATGACCAACTAGATGCATCCAAGAAATCGGAGATGCGTTCACCTTTTACAAGTCCGGCTAACGTTAAGGAAATTCCACCGGCAAACATCTCAATTGCTGTGAATACCAAAGCATTTTTGGGAAGTGGATAACGTGGGGCTAGATAGGTGCCCAACGCCCAGCCAATATTTCCCAATAAAACCAGGAACATAAAAAAAACTACGGTTGAGGAGGTTTCTCCACTTACCGCCTGCACACTTCCAGGCTTTAGAAGTAAAGCAACACCTAGAAATCCTATTAATAGACCAAGCCAATTCTGCTTTGATGGGCGCTCACCTGAAATGGTTCGGAAGATTGCGATCCATAAGGGCAATGCGGCAATAATCAAAGCAACAATCCCGGATGGAACATGTTCCTCGGCGACAGCGACATTTCCCAGGCCAAATCCCAAAAGCAGAAATCCCATAACCCCTGAGGTGACGATCTGCGGCCTTGGAATCTTGAATTCACTTACACCTGACTTAGCAATAACTAAAAAAGTAAGAATTAAGCCAGCTAGCAGAAATCTAATTCCCATTCCAAGCAGAGGCGGCATAGTTTCAATAACGTATGCAATGGCGAAGTAGGTAGAGCCCCAAATAATGTAAACAGTCCAAAGAGCTAGCCAAGTCATAGTGGACTTCTTCACCTATGAATTCTACTGTTCAAAACTCCTAATTAGCCCTTCATTTCGAAATGATGAAATGCCTACTAGTAGGGTATGCAGGCTATGTCGCCAACACCTTTTGATCATTTGCCGGTGCCAGATCCAGGCCAGCCGGATATGCGTACTGTTCCAAAGTTCCTTTGGTGGATTGGCAAGAAACAGAAAAAGATAGTTCTCACCGGTACTTTTTTTGGAATTGTTAACTTATTGTGCGTCGCGTTGATGCCAGGTGTTTTGGGTCGTGGAATTCAGGCAATCGCAGATGAAGCAAATGATCAGTTGCGAATTGCTGTCATAAGCGCATTGGCATTGGGCTCGCTCCAAGCCGCAGCTGGAATTTTGCGCCACAGGCGAGCAGTGGGAAGTTGGATATCCGCTGCCACCAGACTTCAACAATTAGTTGCCCGCAAAGCTGTGGATTTAGGTGCTGACCTGCCTCGACTCGTATCAACTGGTGAGGTTTCAGCTATTAACTCAAATGATGTTGAACGTGTCGCTCGTGTCTATGATCTAATCCCGCGTCTTAGTGGCGCAATCGTTTCTTTTTTTGTGGTGTCAGTTTTATTGATTAACTCCTCTCCCACTTTGGGTTTAATGGTCATCATCGGAGTCCCATTATTGGGCCTCGCTATCGGACCGATAATTAAACCGTTGCAAAATCGTGAGTCGGCGCAGAGAGAAAAACTTTCCGAATCATCTGCATTGGCCGCAGACACTGTCGCTGGATTAAGAATTTTACGTGGCATTGGCGGCGAAGAAACCTTCTTGAATAGATTTCGTATCGCCTCGCAAAATGTTAGAGCGGCTGCGGTGCGGACGGCAAAGATGCGTGCATTGCTTGATGGATTACAAGTTATATTGCCCGGCTCGTTAGTCGTTGGCGTCATCTATGTAGGTGGGAATCTAGTTAGTCGCGGCGAATTGAAAGTTGGCGAGCTACTAGCTTTTTATGGTTACAGCGCTTTCTTGATGATTCCTCTGCAGATCTTGACTGAATCAGCTCAACGCCTCACCTCCGGAACTGTTGCAGCAAGACGAGTTATGAAATTACTTAGCGTGGAGCGAGTCCAGAGTTATGGAGCCCTCGAATTTCCACAAAACTTCAAAGTAATTAAGGATTTGAAGTCTGGATTAGAAATAAGAAGTAACACTTTTCTAGGGGTTGTTTGTGATAACTCGCTAATAGCTGATGAGCTAGTTGATCGATTAGGTGGTTATCTGGATGCTGATCAAGTTGTGGTTGATGATCGTAGCTTTGAAACCATCAGCCGTGATGATTTACGCCGCAACATCTATGCTCAAGAAAAGGAGCCCGCAATACTCTCTGGAACCGTCGAGAGTCTGTTCCAGGTTTCAAACTCAGGTCGAGTACATATGTCAGATGCGATTGAAAGTGCATCTGCGATAGATATTTTGGATTCACTTGAAGGAGATGGTTACAGCGCCGAGGTCGTAGAACGGGGTCGGACTCTCTCTGGTGGACAGAGACAGAGATTAGCTCTGGCTCGCACTCTCTTTGTTGATGCTCCGATTCTAATTCTTGATGATCCAACAAGCGCCGTCGATGCGCACACGGAGGCTCGAATTGCGCAGAGATTAAAAAATACTCGCGTGGGCAAAACAACGGTGGTCTTCACTAACAGCCCTTTGTTATTAGACCATACCGATCAGGTGGCATTAGTAGTAGATGGCAAAGTCATAACAGTTGGAAACCACTTTGACCTTTTGAAACAAAATGATGATTATCGAAGATTGGTGGTGCGCGGAGAATGAAATGGCATAAACCTCCAAGGCCTACTGATGAAAAATCTCTACCGTCAAATGCCTACCCGGCTCCCCCGGCAGACACAACAAGACTTGATAAAGGTTTTGGTTTAACTAAATCTGCAAATCGATTGCCGATTGCCAGCGAAAGCACTGTTAATCATCAGATGTGGTCCCTGTTGTGGAGCCATAAAAAGGGTTTCTTTGCCGTTGCTTTCCTGCAGCTACTCACAACTGGTGCGGCTTTGATTCCCCCGAGAGCTTTTGGTGGCTTACTTGAAGATCTCAAGAATAAACCTGATGCAACCGCTGTAACGCAAACTGTTTATATTGTTATCGCCGCCCTAGTTTTGCAATCAATTTTTGTTTATTTCACAAAAGTTCGCGCTTCAGTTCTGGGCGAGTTTGTGCTTTCCTCTCTGCGAGAGAGATTTGTTAATCGTGTAGTTGAACTCCCACCGAATGTGGTGGAACGTGCGGGCGCTGGCGAGCTATTAACTAGAACTACCACCGACATCGATCACATCACCTGGGCGGTCCGAGATGCAGTCCCAGTAATAACAATCTGTTTGGTCTCTATATTCGGAATATCCACCGCAATTGCGGTCACCGCACCCTTGTTCCTCACCGCGGTTTTCATTGGAATTCCAATAGTTTTTGCGGCAACTCGTTGGTATTTGCGCCGATCTCCCCAGGCGTACCGAATTGAGTCATCCTCTTATGCAATTGTGAACTCGGTTTTAGTTGAAACCGCCGAATCTGGACGCACAATTGATGCCCTTCGTCTTGGTACTCAACGCACCGCAAGAACCGACGCTGCGATTAGTAGATGGGTTGAATGGGAGCGCTACACATTAAGACTTCGCTCCAGATGGTTTCCTGTTGTCGAACTTAATTACATCCTGCCAGTTTCTGCTGCACTAGTAATGGGTGCTTACTTCTATAACGAAGGCATTGCATCGATTGCCGTTATAACTTCAGGAATCTTGTATGCCCAAATGTTAGCTGGCCCTATTGAAGCCATGTTGTGGTGGATTGATGAATTGCAATCCGGCAAAGCATCTCTTTCTCGCTTGCTTGGAATTCATGAAGTTGAGGATCGCGAAATTCGTGAGGCCAACCCAGTCGGCCGAGATATCGCTGGAGAAAAAGTTCGCTATGGCTATCGCACCGGAAAAGATGTTTTAAAAGATTTAAGTTTCATGGTCGAACCTGGAACAAAGTTAGCCATCGTTGGACCTTCAGGGGCTGGTAAATCAACTTTGGGCAGATTGCTAGCTGGTGTGCAACCACCAAACCAAGGTCGAATAACGGTTGGCGGCGCGGAAATTGGATACATGCCTGTTGAAAGAGCGCGCACCGAAGTGGCACTTGTTACTCAAGAGCATCATGTCTTTGTCGGCACTTTACGACAGAACATCACGCTGGCTAAACCAGAGGCCAGCGATGAAGAAGTTTGGAATGCTCTAAAAGCAGTTGATGCTGCTGATTGGGCGGCGGCTTTAGAAAATGGTTTAGAAACAATCGTCGGTAGTGGTGGCGCAAGATTGCTCCCAGCACAAGCTCAACAACTGGCTTTATCAAGATTGGTGCTTGCCGATCCACATACTTTGATTTTGGATGAAGCAACATCGTTGCTGGATCAACAGGCGGCAAAACACCTGGAGGCCTCCTTGGGTGCCGTACTTGAC
>VEQF01000036.1 GCA_018883365.1 Candidatus Nanopelagicaceae bacterium | reverse complement strand
GCTAGCTCTCGGGCTGAAGGAATTTTTGAATGTGGTTTTAATTTAGAAAACTTGGTCTGTAACTTTTCGCGCAACACAACATGTTTGTGCTTCTTCGGTGCGGCGGCCATTTAAAAATCCTCTCACAACACTCGCGTTTTAACTAGCGGGTGATGGTCACCTTGCTCAAGCCCTCTGGGCTATCTGGATTAAGACCATTTGAGGTTGCCAATTCATGGGTAATTTTCTGGAAAGCCACGGCATCAGATATCGAGGCGGTTAACTCAGAAGGGGTGTGTGCGGTTTTTAAGAGAACATCTTCATTACTTGTGACTGCAGGATTTCCAATCCAAAGCACTTTTCCAGTTACATTCCGAACTCGCTGTGGAGCTTCACCAAAGGATTCCTTTGGTAGATGCTCGGATGCGATAAAAACAACTTGAGCCTCGCTATTTAAAGAGGCGATCGGCCCATGTAAAAAGTCGGACGAGGACATTCCTTGTACCGGAATTAGGCAGGTTTCCTGCAACTTGAGCGCGAACTCTTTGGCGTTTGGATATGAAAACCCACGTCCTAAAACATAAATTGGTTTTGTAATATCAAGATGTTTTGCAAAGGATTTGTAATCTGATTGATCATCAACAATGCTCGATGCTGCATTAATAATCGAATCGACATCTGGTGATTTATTAGCCCAGGCCATAGTTAGTAAATAAGAGACCATTAGTTGGCCGACATAGGACTTTGTCGCCGGCACCGCTAGTTCTGGACCTGCAAAAATTGAGAGATGTAGATCGGAAAGTTTTGCTAGCGGGGAATTCTCATCATTTGTAATAGATAGCAGGTATCCGCCGCCCACCTGTGCAGCTTTTGCAAAGGTTAAAAGATCGGTTGATTGACCACTCTGGCTAATCGCAATTAGCAGACAGTTTTGATACTTGAAAGAGGTCGGATACATCGTGGCCGCGGAAGGTGATGCCAATCCGACCGGCAAACCAAGTTGGGTTTCCAGTAGATATTTCAAATAGTGGCCCGCATTATCGGAAGTTCCCCGCGCCAAAATGATTACTGAATCGAAATTACGATCACGCAATAGGTTCTTAACGCTCTGGTTAGAGGACATCGCATTGGCAATATCACCCAACATGCGTGGGATCTCAGAGATCTCCCGCAGCATTACCTGACCTGGCACCGCCATTTAAAACCTTTCTTTCATCACCCATTCTATGGGCATAAAAAGAAAGTCTGGCACACATCAACGCGCTAGATAACCACCATCTATTACCAGTTCAGATCCTGTAACGAATGAGGCGTCATCGCTCGCTAAATACGCAACACCAGCAGCAACTTCCTCCGGCAACCCAAGTCGATTCATTGGTGTTACCTGCAACAAGACCTTTCCGAACTCTGTCTCTTTTGCATTACCAAGTATTGGCGTATCTATAAAACCTGGATGTATTGAATTAACTCTTATTCCTTGTGTTGCCCAACCCAATGCGGCGGTTTTAGTCATTAATCGCACCGCACCTTTTGCTGCATGATATGCAGGCGATGCGCCGAATCCACCACTAATTCCAAAGATCGAGCTGGTATTAATAATCGCAGCATGTTTTGATTTTTTAAGTAATGGCGCTGCTAACTTCATACCAAGAAAGACCGAGTTTTGAGTAACACCTATGGTCTTTAAGTAATTCTCCATAGTTGTTTCTTCAATATTGAAAGTGTCACCAATGCCGGCGTTATTAAAGAGAATATCTAAACCGCCAAATTTAGATTCTGTTTTTTGTAAAACCTCTTTCCAAGATTTTTCGCTTGATACATCATGGTGTAAATAGATTGCATCACCGTGAATTGCCTTTAACTCTTTTTCTACCGCCAAACCTTTTTCATCTTGAATATCACTAATTACAACTTTTGCGCCCTCATTTACAAATCTAAAAGCGGTCGCTTTTCCGATTCCGCTTGCGCCGCCGGTAATTAATGCAATTCGGTTTGTTAATCGATTCATGGACACCCCGTTTTTGGTGCTTATCTTGGGGGTGATTGGTTTCAGGAAAGTCGCAGCTCACACAATTAGTAATAAGGATTAGGTGGCGGAGACGAGAGGATTTGAACCTCCGATTCCCTTTCGGGAAAACCTCATTAGCAGTGAGGCGCACTAGACCGGGCTATGCGACGTCTCCAAGTTTCTTACTGGTGCGCAGTTTAGCCGCCAATCTCGAAACAACTTAATTGAGCCTGTATTCTCGCCATTATGAACACCTTTGATAAAGGCGCAGAACGCAAACTTCCTGCACGCCCGCATGACATTCCAACCCCTGAACCCCTAAAGAGGTTCATGGAACAAGGATGGGCGCCATCGCCGTTAAAGGATCTTAAAAAGAGTCCGGCCGCACCTTACGCTGTTGCACGTCGCAAGAAACTCTCAGCGGCGTTCCCAAATAAGCGTTTAATTGTTCCCGCTGGAACATTCAAAGTTCGCAGCAATGACAGTGACTACCGTTTCCGTCCTCATACCGCTTATTCCTGGCTTAGTGGCGTAAACGGAACCGATGCAGTACCTGATTCAGTTTTGATTTTGGAACCCAATAGTTCTGGCCATGATTCTTTGTTGTTTATTCACCCACGTTCAGTCCGTGAAAACAGTGATGAGTTTTATCGCAATGTGCGTCATGGTGAGTTCTGGATTGGCCGCCGCATGACTTTAGAGGAAACCGAATTTGCATATGACATCACAGTTCGTCATATCGACACCTTGGATTCTTTCTTAGAAAGCGAACGTGAGACTCTCACAATTCGTGGTGAGGATTCCTATATTGATTCACGGGTTAAAGAGAATTCCGATGATGCAGCTTTGGTTACCTGGTTATCTGAGGCGCGTCTAGTAAAAGATGAGTTTGAAGTTGCCGAGATGCAAAAAGCAATCAATGCAACACATCGTGGTTTTGAAGACATGATCCGTGCAATTCCAAATGCGATTGGCAAAAAACGTGGTGAGCGTTTAGTTGAAGGTGCATTTTTCACCCGTGCTCGATTTGAAGGAAATGATTTGGGTTATGACAGCATCGTTGCTGCCGGATCTCATGCCTGCGTTTTGCACTGGATCCGCAATGATGGTGAGTTAAGAAATGGTGAATTAGTTTTGATTGATGCTGGTGTTGAGATGGAATCACTTTTCACCGCTGATATCACTCGAACCTTCCCGATTAATGGAAAATTTACCGAGGCACAACGCAAGATTTATATGTTGGTTTATGAGGCCCAAGAAGCGGGAATGAAGGCGGTTAAGCCAGGTGCGAAGTTCCGTGATTTCCATGTTGCAGCTAGTGAAGTGTTGGCTCGCGGTCTTGCTGAACTGGGCGTGCTACCAATTCCAGTTGAAGAATCTTTAAAGCCAGATGTTGGATTACATCGTCGTTGGACTGTTCATGGCACCGGCCATATGTTGGGTATGGATGTTCATGATTGCGCTCAAGCTCGTAAAGAGGCTCATACCGAAGGTGTTTTGAAAGAGGGAATGATTCTTACCGTGGAACCAGGTTTATATATTCAACCTGATGACACCTTATTCCCTGAGGAGTATCGCGGTATTGGCGTTCGTATTGAGGATGATGTTCTGGTTACCAAAGATGGTTGCGTAAACCTCAGTGGTGCAATGCCAAGACATCCTGATGAAGTTGAGGCTTGGATGGCCTCGCTTATCGGTTAATTAACCCTTCAACAAAACTTCGCATTCTTCTGCTGGGATGTACTTGATGGTTTTTCCATCACCAACAGTTTCGAATCCTTTTTTGTCGCCTTTAAGGTTAAGTTCAAACTCAGTTTTTGCGCCTGCAGAATCTAAATTGTAGAAGCCATGAACTTTTCCATTGGTGTAACTACCGACAAAAACACCACGTGATGCATCGGAGTTAATATTCTTTTGATAAATGCCAGCTGAGATTGTGTTGTTGTCATGGTAATCAACATTGAAGACATACAAATCTTCTGGTGTTTCTGACATGTAGCAACCTTTGATATTTGTCTTCGCAGCTTGTTGTGGGGTGCGAAGTGAATTAGCTGCAGCTTTGACTAGTGGCATCGCCTCTTCAATTGATCCAAAGAATGTTGCACCTACTTGAATCCATGCACCATCAATTAAATAGTTGATGGCCCAAACATGGTATTCGCCCTGTCCCTCAGTTCCTTTTGTTAAAACATATGCTTTCTCTTCATCAAAATCCGGTAAATCAAGCTCTTTTTGTCCGGCCTTAATCCATTCTGCAGAGCGTTCATTAAATGTGATGTTGTTATCTGGTGCCCAAAGAATTGTGGCCCCGATTTCTGCTTCTTGAATTCCATAAGAACATGCGATGCCGCCGGCGTTGTATGCTGCGTACAGATCAGTTCCTTCAGATGGTTCCCATTGTGTGTCAATAAATTTAGGGTTAGGTACTTTTTCTGGGAAAGCAGCCAGAATTTTTGTATTGGTGCAGTCATTTGGCACAGAAGGTAGCTCTGGTGCGGTGGTCACTTCTGGATCGCCACCACATGCGGTTAATAGCAAAAGGGAGGCCAAAATGATTGCAAGCTTTTTCATGGGCTAATTATTGCCGATTATCCTGCAACCCAAATACCAAGCAGCGCCGCTGAAACACCAAAAATATAGTTGCTCATCAGATTCACAGCAAAGGTTTTGAGTTGTTTTGAATCCAGCTCGTTAAATAGGTCTAACGCCAGCGCCGACCAGGTCGTAAGCGCCCCACAAAAACCCATCAATCCGTAAGCGAGGTTGGTTTGAACATCCAAAACTAATCCCAGCAAAAATGAACCAGACACGTTGGCGATCAAAATTCCAAGGGGGAATTTCATGTAGCTGCGGAAAAATTGATCCACTACAAACCGAGTGGGCGCACCGATAAATGCACCAATTAAAAAGGCGGTTAGTTTCATGATTTGGTCCGAGGTTTAATGAGGTACAGCGAAACGATGCTTACTAAAATCATGGTGTAGAAATAAAGCACCGCTTTGATCGAATTTTGCTCTGCGTGCACCACAGCCACCGTTGAAAATGTTGTTAGGCCACCAGCAAATCCCGGGATTAATGCAATCCTTAATAACTCTGAAGATGTGAATCGAAAAGCCACAACCCCGGCAACCAGGACGCCGGCGATATTGACCGCAAAAAGCGCTATTTCATCCCCTTTTGCGACCGTTAAATAACGAAGCAAAGAGCCCAGCACGCCACCAATGGCAACGGCTAGAAGTTTTTTCACGCCCGATTAACTATTTTGTTAGTGAATCCAGAGATCAAACTAATGATTAGTGATCCGATTAATGCTGAGGTGAACTTATCGATGGTAAGAACATCACTCCAGCGATCAACTAACATCAACATCGCTGCATTAATTACAAAGATAAACAAACCAAAGGTTAGAAGGACGGCCGGCAAGGTAAAGAGTTTTAGCAATCCACCGAGGAATGTATTAATAACTCCAAACAATGCAGCTACCCAGAAATAATTCCAGGCACCATTCTCAATCTGAATTCCGCCAACGATAAAAGTAGTCAACCAAAAAGCGAGCGCAAGAATCGCCCATCTTTTAACTAAGTTCACTAGTTGATACCTTCGCGCTTGCGAATCTTTGATCCCAACCAACGTACTGGATCGTACTTAACATCGACCACACGCTCTTTCATCGGAATGATTGCGTTATCGGTGATCTTGATGTGTTCTGGGCAAACCTCAGTACAGCACTTGGTGATGTTGCACATTCCAAGGCCATGCTCTTCCTGCGCTTTTTGCTTGCGGTTACGCAAACGATCAAGTGGGTGCATATCAAGCTCTGCAATTCGGATGAAGAAACGAGGTCCAGCGAAGGACTTCTTGTTCTCTTCATGATCGCGAATTACATGGCAGGTGTCCTGACA
>VEQF01000016.1 GCA_018883365.1 Candidatus Nanopelagicaceae bacterium | reverse complement strand
CGATTATGGGCGCGATTATGGGCGTTTGTATGACCATGCGTTATCTCCACGCTTATCCACCGCCCAAAAAATATAGTTTCGAAACTCCTCAGCACCCATCCAGTTCACGGAATCGCGCCCATCAACCACCAAAGCGGTGGCAAGAGCATCTGCGATCCCAGCATCTGGACCAACAACAGTGGCCGCTCGAGCACCAACAGCGGGCACGCCAACACGGGGATCAATAATGTGTGCACCACGTTCGTAAGTTCCACTTGATGCGACCGCACCATCAAAAAGCTCAAAAACCTTAGCAATCTCAGCGGCTTGATCTGGGTGACGAATTCCTATGTGCCATGGAGTTTTTTCATCAACTCCACCGCGCACCACAACATCTCCACCAGCATTTATTTGGATGTGATTTATTCCTAACTCTGTGAAAAAACGCAGTGATTCTTGTGCTGCCCATCCTTTAACAAAACCTGATGGATCAAAACCATCTGATACCGCCCAAGGATCAAACGCTCGTTGTGTTAATTCACGTAACTCTAAACATTTATTCCAAACCAATTTAACCTCTGCGCTGGCATCAGAAATTGAAAGTGCATTACTACGCAACCGACTTACTTCAGAGTTGGGTTTAAAGGTTGAGAACTTCTGATCAATATCATGATAAAAATCTTCAGCTCTTTCACAGGCTGCCGCGAAATCAATTTTGGAAACACCTTTTGGTGTTTGAATCGAGATAACCGTGCCCCAGATTTCAATATTGTGAAATTCGAAGCTGGTATTCATACCATAAGGGTATCTATAATTATGCAATGAGAAAATTACTTGCGCTTACTATTTTTCTAGTTTCAATCATTACTCCAACTGCAAACGGCGCAAGTTGTTCACCCACTGAGACTATGACAGAAGGTCCATATTACGTAGCTGGAGAAAATATCCGTAAAAACATTACCGATAAGCAACCCGGCACCAAAACCACATTGACGATTACTGTTGTTGACACCTCTTGCAATCCAATTTCAAATGCCAAGGTGGATATCTGGCATACAAACGCCTCCGGTAAGTACTCAGGGGTCAATGGAAATAGTGAGAAATTCCTACGTGGCTCGCAGGTTACAAATACCCAAGGAAAAGCCACATTTACTACGATTTTTCCTGGCTGGTATCCAGGCCGAGTTATGCATATACATGTAAAGGTTTGGCGAAATGGTCAGGATGTATTTACCTCCCAGTTCTTTGCGAAAGACTCACAGGTAGCTCAGATCTATAAAAGTGGCGTCTACGCCAACCGCGGAGCCCAACAAACCAACATGGCAAATGATTTTGTAATTCGAGGATTAAAGGATCCAAACTCTCACCTTTTGAAATTAAAGATTGGTAAGAGCATTACCGCGAGCGCAAGATTGGTTATTGGCTAAATCCAAATCAGTAATCGGTGTGATTAATTTCTTTCCGACCTTCAATTCCCAGTTTTTGATAAATCGCAATAGTTTCTTGTTTAATTAATGACTCGGAATACCCTAGTTTCGCGGCGATTGTTATGTTAGTTAAGCCATCACGAATCATGCTGAGAATATCATTTTGCCTAGCGGTCAGTGGCTTGCCATGCAGATCATTATTTGCTTTTGGATGATGAGCAGTTCGAGCAGCGGAGTTGTTGAGTAACTGTGTTAAATATACGGACAGCAAGAGTTTGACCACTGCAAAATACTCAGTATGCAAACTTGCAGCTTCCGAATCAACATGAATGGTTATTGTGACAAGAAACAATCCATTGATCGAGAAAATTACTACCGATTTCCATCCTGGACGATACTTAAAATGTACATTAGGAAAGCTCTCCAGAAAAGCTTTGTCGAAATTTTTAAAAAAAACTTCATCGCTTGCTATGGCCCGATTAAGAACCGGAATTAAGAAAGCATCTAATGTTTTTGTAGCTTGTCGCGCATCTTCATTAACCCCAAAACTAAGAAAATGCTCAAAGTTCATATCTTTTGTTATACGGGATATATAGATGATGGCCGGGTGTCCGGTGCTGCAAACATTGAGCGCGACTTGGCGAATTGCGTCCTCTGCATCTCTTTCGGCACATAACGCATTGCTGATACGCATCAAGCGTTCTAGCCCTAACCCTTCTTTCACGCAGAAAAGGTTAGAACTGAGTGAATTTTGTAAATGAAGCTGAAGGACATTTTTCGGTCAAAAAGGTTAGGGATGTGGCGGACACCAAAGGGTTTTTAAGCTGCAAATAAGCCAGCTTTATGGATTGCACCTTTATCCTTTTAGACAGTAACTGACCCCCATTTCCCCAGGGAGCCTAGGAATTGAGATCTAAACGAGTTCGCGTATTAGCGCTGAGCCTTTCCTCTTTATTACTTCTATCCGCATCCCCTTCATATGCCAATCCTAAAAAGCCAACTTTGGCTCAAATTGAGGCTGCGAAAAAAGCTGAAGCGGAAAAGAAAAAGTTGGTTGATGCTGCCAATGCACGTCTAGCCAAAGCGAATTTGACCTTGCGCCAACTTGCTGCAGTGGCAAACGCAGCTCGAATCAAATACGAGGCCGCAAAAAGAGAGTTAGCGGTTAAAACTAGTGAAGCAAACTCTGCTGCTGCGGCATACAACTCGGCGGTTTCAGAGGTAAAAGCAGCACATGATGCAATTGGTCGTCTTGCCACTAATGCCTACATCATGGGTGGTGGATTTACCGATTTAGATTCGTTATTGCATTCTGACGGACCACAAGATTTGATGGATCGATTATCTACTCTTGATTCTTTAGGTACACAAAATACTCAAGCATTATTTAGATTTAAAGCAGCAGAGGAAGCGGCAAAGAAAGCCAAGAAAGCCGCTGATGAAGCAAAAGCGGCACAAGAAGTTGCTACTAAAAAAGTAGAAGCTGCAAAGATTGAGGCGGATGCTGCTCGTAACGCGCAACAAAGAGAAGTAGATAAATTACAAAAAGTTCAAGATCAAGTTTTGAAAGAGTTGAATGCAGCTCGTAAACAGCGCGTAACTTTAGAACAACAGCGACAACTTGCATTACTTGAAGAGAACAATGCAATCATCGCTGATAACACAGCAATCTATACAAAGATTTGGCCCGATATTGGTTTCAAAGGACGCTCCACATCTCGTTCAACACCTGAGATGAGAGCCAAAGCAGTTGAGTTTGCAAAGAAGCAGGTTCAGGCCCGTAAGCCATACATATGGGGAAGCGAAGGTCCTAACGCTTTTGATTGCTCCGGTTTGGTTTATGCCGCTTATCGTGCTGCTGGATTGGGTTGGCCAAACTGGGATCGTCTGAACTCTTCACTTTATTTCAGTTATACAAAGCATGTACCAATTAGCCAACTTGAGCCTGGCGATTTGCTCTTCTATTCCTATAAGGGAACAGTAAACACAATTCACCACATCACAATTTATGCCGGTAACGGCATGATGTGGGAAGCAAACTCCACAAAGACCGGTTTGAAATTCTCAAATATCTACAGCATTAAGGGTCTTATGCCATACGGAGGCCGCGTCTAGTATTCGGCTTATGGCCAGCGCTACACCTCTTTATCAAATCCGGCTTGCGGTGCGCCGCGAGCTCGAGGATTTAAATGCTGGCGATACGGTAATTGTTGCTGCATCTGGTGGTGCTGATTCTTGTGCGCTTGCTGCTGCGTTGTTGCCAGAGTGCAAAACCAAAGCCATCAGAGCAATGGCGTTAATTATTGATCATGGCTTACAAGAAAACTCAGCGGATGTTGCGCAAGAAGCGAAACAAGAGTTAATTAAATTGGGTTATGAAATCGTTGAGATTAGAAGAATTAAAGTTGAAGTAACAGATGGATTAGAGGCATCGGCGAGAAGAGCAAGGTATGCCGCAATTAACGAGGTAGCTAATGAAGAAAATGCATCTGCAATCTTCTTAGGTCACACCAAAGATGATCAGGCGGAAACTGTTTTATTGGGATTGGCTCGTGGATCTGGAACTCGTTCCTTGTCCGGAATGGCGGCGCGGATTGATAAATATCGCAGACCATTACTTGGAATTACTCGGGCCCAAACTGAAGCAGCATGCGAAGAGGCAGATATAAAGTTTTGGCGCGATCCACATAATCAATCAATGGAGTACACCAGAGTTAGAGTGCGAGAAAACATTTTGCCGTTAATGGAAAAAGAAATTGGTCCCGGTGTCGCAGATGCTCTGGTGCGCTCTGCAAAACTTCTTCGCGATGATGCAGATGCCTTAGATGAGTGGGCCGATGAGATCTTTGCCGAGTTGGATCCGATTGATTTAGATGTTGCAACACTGGAGTCCCTGCCACGGGCAATCCGAACCCGGGTGCTTCGCAAAGCGATTTATCTCGCGGGCGCCCCAGTCGGCTCTCTAACAGCTGACCATATTGAGCCGGTTGAGTCCCTAGTCACAGCCTGGAAGGGGCAGGGGCCGGTATCACTCCCCGGCGGTGTGACCATTGCTCGAATTTCGGGCAGACTTTCGCTCTCTTAAAACCACCAGATTTAAAACCTACCGTGAAAGGCAGATTGTGGATCTCGCATCGGTTCAAAATGAAATTGAACGTGTAATCGCTACTGAAGAGCAGCTACAGAACCGCTTAAAGGAAATTGCGCGCCAAATTGAGGCTGATTACAAAGATCAAGATTTGCTGTTGGTTGGAGTTTTAAAAGGTGCGGTAATGGCGATGGCAGATCTCTCTCGCCATATTAATCGTCACTTAGAAATGGATTGGATGGCGGTTTCTTCCTACGGATCCGGCACTAAATCATCTGGCGTGGTTCGTATTTTGAAAGATTTGGATAAAGACATCACCGGTCGCAATGTTTTAATTGTTGAGGACATTGTTGATACCGGATTGACTTTGGATTGGTTAACTAAAAACCTAAATTCTCGCGGCGCAAAATCAGTTGAGATTATGACTGTGCTGCGCAAACCGGAATCGGCAATCGTTGAAGTGGATGTTAAGTACGTTGGTTTTGATATTCCAAAGGATTTCGTAATTGGTTACGGTTTAGATTTCAACGAGAAGTATCGCAACCTGCCATTTATTGGCGTTCTAGCAAAGCATATGTACGAGTAACCATGGCTGATAATCAAAAAATTAAAAAACCTAAACTTCCACAACCTCGTAACCAACAACGAGGCGGCAAAGCGCCACAACGTCAAAAGCTGACTCGCAAGCCGCTATTTTGGATTTTTGTTGCGATTGTTGCGGTCACGGTATTTGGACAAATCTCATCTAGTTCAAACCAATTCACCAAGATTGATACCTCTCAGGCGATGGCCGCCATCTCAGCTGGTGAGGTGGAATCAGCAAACATCGTTGATCGTGATCAAAAGATTCAACTGGTTCTTAAACCAGGACAGGCGATTAATGGTTCAACCAAGGTTGAGGCCTCCTATGTAACGGGCCAAGAGCCGGTTTTAGTTGATTTATTGACGGCTAATCAGCCGCCAAAGCAATGGGATGTGACGGTTCCGAAAACCAACATATTCATCTCTATTCTCTTTACTTTAGGACCGGTAATTCTTCTGGTCTTCTTGCTCTTCTTCTTAATGGGTCAGGCAAATGGTGGCTCTCGAGTATTTTCCTTTGGTCGTTCTCGCGCCAAGCTTCACAACAATGAGGTTCCACAGGTCACCTTTTCTGATGTTGCAGGAGCAGATGAAGCAATTGAAGAGTTCCGGGAAATCAAAGATTTCTTAGCTGACCCTAAGAAGTATCAGGAAATTGGCGCCAAAATTCCAAAAGGAGTTTTGCTATTCGGCCCTCCAGGTACCGGTAAAACTTTGTTGGCTCGCGCAGTTGCCGGTGAAGCAAAGGTTCCTTTTTATTCGATCTCCGGATCTGATTTCGTTGAAATGTTTGTTGGTGTTGGTGCAGCTCGCGTCCGCGATTTGTTTAATCAAGCAAAAGCCAATGCACCATCGATTATTTTCGTAGATGAGATTGATGCGGTAGGTCGTCATCGTGGTGCCGGTATGGGTGGCGGACATGATGAGCGCGAACAAACCCTTAATCAGTTATTGGTTGAGATGGATGGTTTTGAACCACATGATCAAGTTATTTTGATTGCGGCAACAAACCGTCCTGACATTCTTGACCCAGCCTTGCTGCGTCCAGGTCGTTTTGATCGCCAAATCGGTATTGATCGTCCCGATGTAAAGGGTCGCGAAGCAATTCTTAAAGTTCATGCCAAAAATAAACCTTTGGAAAAAGATTTGGATTTACTTGGCATCGCTCGTCGTACCCCAGGATTTACCGGTGCGGATTTAGCAAATGTTTTGAATGAGGCTGCTTTATTAACCGCCCGTCAAAATCGCAAAGTGGTTTCCCGCGATGATGTCGATGAGGCGATTGATCGCGTAATGGCCGGTCCACAGCGTAAATCAAGGCTTATGAGCGAGGAAGAGCGTCGCGTAACCGCGTATCACGAAGGTGGTCACGCACTTGTGGCACATGCTTTGCCGCACACCGATCCAGTTCACAAAATCACCATCATGCCTCGTGGTCATGCTTTGGGTTACACCATGGTGTTACCAGATGAAGATAAGTACTCAACTACACGTAATCAAATGTTGGATCAATTGGCTTACACAATGGGTGGTCGCGCCGCAGAGGAGTTGGTATTCCATGATCCAACTACCGGTGCTTCAAATGACATTGAAAAGGCAACCGCGTTAGCCCGAGCAATGGTCACGCAATATGGCATGACTGAAAAATTGGGTGCAATTAAATTAGGCACCAGTGATGCAGCACCTTTCTTAGGTCGCGATTATGGTCACCAACGTGATTACTCCGAGAACATCGCATCAGTTGTTGATGAAGAGATTAAAAATCTTATCGAAGGTGCACATCATGAGGCTTATGAAATCTTGATTGAAAACCGCTCAATTCTCGATGATCTAGTTGAAGAGTTATTAGAAAAGGAAACTCTTCACAAAGAAGAGATTGAGGTAATTTTCAAAAATGTTGCCTCTCGCCCAAAGCGTCCAGCTTGGACCGGCTCTTCCCAACGTCAACCATCAAAGATTCCACCAGTTGCGTTAAAGCCAAAAAATAATGGTGCGGTAGCTACTGAGGAAAAACCAAAGCGTAGAAAAAAAGCGACTAAGGATGAGTAAACAATTCGACGCACAACGTGCCGAGAATGCAATCACTGAATTGCTTCTAGCAATTGGTGAGGATCCAACCCGCGATGGCCTGCGCGATACTCCAAAACGAGTAGCTCGCGCCCTACAAGAAAACTTCCAAGGGCTCTACAAAGAACCAAAGGATGTACTGACCACAACCTTTGACTTAGGACATGAAGAGCTAATAATTGTGCGAGATATAGAGGTTTTTTCCCACTGCGAGCATCACTTAACTCCATTCCACGGCAAAGCTCATATTGGTTACATTCCGGGTCCTTCCGGAAAAGTAACTGGACTTTCCAAATTGGCCCGCTTGGTAGATCTATATGCCAGACGTCCACAAGTACAAGAAAGATTAACAACTCAAATCGCAGACGCCATGGTTGAGATTTTGCAACCAGGTGGAGTTATTGTGATTATTGATTGCGAACATCTCTGCATGTCGATGCGTGGAGTTCGTAAATCTGAGGCGCGCACCGTGACCAGTGCGGTTCGTGGCATGTTGCGAGATCCCGCCACCCGCGCTGAGGCAATGTCTCTTATTACCGCAAAATAATGTCCACCTTAGTAATGGGTATTTTAAATGTAACCCCAGATTCATTTGCCGATGGCGGACGACATTTCACAATCACCGATGCGCTAAAGCGGGCGGAGGAAATGATTACCGAAGGAGTAGACATAATTGATGTCGGTGGTGAATCAACAAAACCTGGTGCCGAACGGGTTACGGAAGCCGAGGAATTAGAAAGAGTAATTCCAGTAATTACTGAGTTAGCAAAAAAAGATGTTGCGATTTCAATCGACACCACAAGAGCAAGTGTGGCCAAAGAAGCAATTAAGTTAGGTGCGCATTACGTAAATGATGTAAGCGGCGGTCTAGCTGATCCAAAAATGTATTCAGTGATTGCGGAACATCCGCAGGTCCAGTACATCATCATGCATTGGCGGGCTCACTCCAAAAATATGCAGGAGCTGGCGCAATACAAAGATGTAGTTAAAGAGGTAAAGGAAGAGTTAGAAGCCCGTATCGATTCGGCGATTGAAGCTGGTGTTAACCCAGAACAAATAATCATTGATCCAGGTTTAGGTTTTTCAAAAATGCCGGAGCACAACTGGGAATTGTTAAAAAACCTCGACCGGATAGCGCTTTTGGGTTACCCAATACTGGTTGGCGCTTCTCGCAAAAGGTTTCTCGGCGAGCTCACAGGAGCCACTAATCCAGATGATCGCGAGGCGGCATCGATTGCGGTTACGGCAATGGTGGCAAAACTTAATGTTTGGGGGGTTCGAACCCATTCGGTAAAGCCGCATCGTGATGCAATTGCGACCGTTGAGCGTTTTTCTAAGAGTAGAGTTTAGGTGTGAGCGACAAAATAAAAGTAACTGGAGTTGAGGCACTTGGTTATCACGGCCTTTATGACTCAGAGCGGGAAATCGGCCAACCATTTATTGTTGATGTTGAGCTTTCACTTGATTTAGAAAAAGCTGGCAAAACCGATGATTTGAGTTATAGCGTCGATTACAACGACATCGCCGTTCTAATTCACAATGAAATTGTTGCTCCACCAATGAAATTGCTTGAAACTCTAGCCGAGCGTATATGTGAAAAGATCTTCGCCTCTTATCCCAGCATCGAAAAAATTAAATGTACGGTTCATAAACCACGCGCTCCAATTTCAGTTCCATTTGGAGATGTATCAATCACCATCAAACGCGAGCGATGAAAGTAGTAATCGCACTAGGCGCTAACCTGGGCGATCCACGTCAGCAAATTAATCTTGCCATCGAAGAGATTAGAAGCGTTGTTAAAGTAGAAAAAGTTTCTTCTTTTTATGAGACCGCGCCATTTAAAGTCAGCGATTCACAACCAAATTACATAAATGCGGTTTTGATTGGCGATACTGAGCTGCAACCCAAAGAGTTAATAACTGAACTGCTGGCAATTGAGACAAAACTAGGAAGAGAACGTTCTTTTCAAAATGCGGCGCGCACCATTGACATCGACATTATTGATTACGAGGGTTTCTTCTTGGAAAGCGAAGAGTTGACCTTGCCTCACCCTCGAGCCTTTGAAAGAAGATTTGTTTTGGAGCCTTGGGCGGAGATTGATCCAGATGCGGTGTTACGTGAACACGGGCCAATCAAAGAGCTTTTGGCGGGGCTGAAATAGCCAGTTAGAATTAGAACTGCCTGGTACCACCAAAGGACTGGAGCCGTATAAGTGAAGATCACCAAACTCCTATCGGAGAGCGCTGCGGGCTGCGCATTTGTGCCCACAATGGGCGCTTTGCATGCCGGCCATCAATCATTAATTGCCAAGGCACGTGAGTTAAGTGATGAAGTTGTGGTCTCAGTATTTGTAAATCCGCTGCAGTTTGAAGATAAGTCAGATCTGGCAAAGTATCCAAAAACCCCAGAGCAAGATGCGCTCTTAGCACAAGCTGCTGGAGCAACAACTCTTTGGACACCTGATTACGAAACTATTTATCCAACAGAAACCAAGAAACTCTCCGCCGGTGAATTAGGCAGCAAATTTGAAGGAGTACATCGCCTGGGTCATTTTGATGGCGTACTTACCGTAGTGAATCGCTTATTTGAAATGGTTAAGCCAAGGTACGCGATTTTTGGGGAGAAAGATTTCCAACAGTTATTTTTAATCTCCAAAATGGCTGCAGAATTACATCCAGAGATTCAAATCATCGCTGCTCCTACAGTTCGCGAACCAAATGGATTGGCGATGTCATCACGTAATGTGCGATTAAATGCAGAAGCTAGAAATGCTGCTGAGGTAATAAGTAAAGTGCTTTTCAATGCGGCAAAAGCTGAATCAATATCTCAAGCGAGGTTAGAGTTAGCGAAAGTTAAAAATGAAATACAGTTTGAGTTGGATTATGCAGAGATTATTGATGAAGACAATTTTGAATTAGCAACTGAAGAGACCACAAAACCACGAGCGGTTATTGCGGGCTGGATAGATGGCGTACGACTTATCGACAACATGGCTCTACAACCGGCGTTGGTGCGCATATGAGATTAAAAGCTCCACTTCCGGGGTGGACCGCAAAAGCCGATGTCGTTGTTATTGGCTCTGGTGTTGCGGGATTAACTACCGCGCTACAAATCCGCTCCCATGATTTATCGGTACTACTAGTCACAAAATCCTTTATTGACGCTGGTTCTACCAAGTGGGCGCAAGGCGGAATTGCTGCCGCGCTAGGACCTGGAGATTCACCGGAGCAACATGAAAAAGATACTTTGGTTGCTGGTGCAGGGTTGTGTGATCTTCCAGCGGTTAAAGTTTTGGTTAGTGAAGGACCGGAAGCGGTACGAAAATTAATTGCGCGTGGTGCAGTTTTTGATAAATCAGAAACTGGGGAAATTGCTTTAACCCGCGAAGGTGGACATCTAAGAAATCGAATTTTGCATGCTGGCGGAGATGCAACTGGTGCGGAGGTCTCACGAGCGTTACTTGCTGCGGTATCAAATGACCCTGGTATTGAAGTTGTAGAGCATGCGTTAGTACTTGATGCATTGAAAGGCAAAAGCGGAAGAGTTTGTGGCGTAACACTTCACGTAATTGGTGAAGGCAGTCGTGATGGAGTGGGTCAGGTATTAGCGCGCGCTGTTGTGTTAGCAACCGGTGGTTTAGGTCAGGTTTATTCGCAAACGACAAACCCTGCGGTCTCAACCGGTGATGGAGTTGCTTTAGCGCTTCGTGCAGGAGCTGCGGTCGCTGATGTGGAGTTCATTCAATTTCATCCCACAGTTTTGTATATGGGCGAGGGTTCAAGAGGACAACAACCACTAATTTCAGAGGCGGTTCGCGGTGAAGGTGCATTTTTAGTGAATGATCGCGGTGAAAGATTTATGAAAGCCGTTCACCCACTTGCAGATTTAGCACCACGTGACATTGTGGCCAAAGAAATCTCTCGTCAGATGCAATTAACCGGCGCCCAACATGTGTGGCTTGATGCCAGAGCAATTAAAGATTTCGCGGAACGATTCCCGACGATTTACGCATCCTGCAAAGAGATCGATATCGATCCAGCTGTTGATTTGATTCCGGTAGCTCCAGCATCCCATTACGCATCTGGAGGAGTTCGCACTGATTTAAACGGCCATTCCTCGGTTCCAGGCCTATATGCGGTGGGTGAAACCGCATGCACCGGCGCGCACGGAGCAAATCGCTTGGCCTCTAACTCATTGCTAGAGGGATTGGTTTTTGGCGCACGGATTGCGGAGGACATCGCCGCTAACTTAAGTGATTTTGAAGATCCCACTCCAACCGATGATCAAGATTTTCTACTTTCACCTTCAATTCGTGGTGAATTGCAACGCGCAATGTCAAAAGGCGCATCGGTTGTTCGATCCGAAAAGAGTCTGAAGGAAACTCTGGCAACTCTAGATAAGCTTAAAAATGCGACGACCATCTTTGCGAATTTAGATGCTTGGGAAACTACAAATCTTTATCTACTAGCAACTGCAATTGTTAAATCAGCATTAGAGCGAACTGAATCCCGTGGCTCACATTGGCGCGAGGATTTTCCAGAGAGCTCAGAGCTTTGGCTAAAAAGAATCCACCAAAACCTTTCGCCAAATGGTGCTTGGAGTTCCACAACGGAGGAGGTGTTCAATGATCTCTCCATCGTTGGTTAATCAGATCGAAACAGCTGGTTTAAATATTGAATTAATTAATCAACGGGTTGCTCTTGCGCTTGCGGAAGATGCACATGATGGTGATCTCACCAGCAAAGCAACGATTGCTGCAGATCAAATTAGCACCGCATCATTTACCGCTCGTAAGAGTGGAGTAATTGCGGGAACTCTTGTGGCGGCTGCGGTCCTTGAGCATTGTGGTTTAACTAATTATGAAATATTAGTGAAAGATGGTTCCGCGGTTAATGCGGGCACGGTAATCATTAAAGTGGAGGGAAATACCCGCGCGATTTTGTTGGCCGAGCGCACCGCGTTGAATTTCCTCTCGCATCTTTCCGGAATTGCAACGCTAACTTCGCAATGGGTAAATGAGATGGCGGGGACAAAGGCAAAGCTTCGAGACACTCGCAAAACCACACCTGGGCTTAGAGAATTAGAGAAGTACGCGGTCCGCATGGGCGGCGGAACCAATCACCGCATGACTTTAAGTGATGGGGCGTTAATTAAAGACAACCACATCGCCGCTGCAGGTTCAGTTACCGCTGCGATTGAAAGCGTCAGAAAAGGGTTTCCGGGGGTTGAAATCGAGGTCGAAGTCGACAACCTTGAACAATTGAAAGAGGCATTGGCTACCGGTGTTGAGATGGTCTTGCTCGATAACATGAGCATCGAGCAAACAAAGGCCGCCGTTGAATTAGCTAAAAACTCAAAAAGTAAATTGGAATCTTCTGGTGGATTAAAAGTTGAAAACGCCGCCGCATACGCTGCCACTGGCGTTGATTACTTAGCTGTAGGTGCGCTGACCCACTCAGCGCCAGTTCTAGATATCGGATTGGACTTCTAATGCTGCTCACTATTGATATCGGAAATACCAACACCGTACTTGGCATCTTTGATGGCGAGGAGATGATTGATTCCTGGCGTGTAAAGACCGATGCCCGCGATACCGCTGATGAGTTGTTGTTGCAGTATCGCTCATTAATTACCGGTTACACCATCTCTGGTTTAGCGCTTTGTTCAACAGTTCCATCGGTTTTACGTGAAGCGCGCACCATGATCAGCCGTTACTTCAAAGATATTCGTACCACGATTATTGAACCAGGTGTAAAAACTGGAGTTCCTTTATTGGTTGACAACCCAAGAGAGATTGGCGCTGATCGCATTGTTAATACTTTGGCGGCGCATGCTTTATATGGTGAAGGCGCATGCATAGTGGTGGACTTTGGAACCTCTACTAATTTAGATGTGGTTTCACCAAAAGGTGAATTCCTTGGTGGAGCTTTAGCGCCCGGCATTGAAATCTCTGTTGAGGCTTTAGCTTCACGTGCTGCGCAATTACGTAAAGTTGAATTAGTAAAACCAAAATCAGTAATCGGAAAAAACACTGTGGAAGCGCTGCAATCCGGCACTATTTACGGCTTTGCCGGCCAGGTCGATGGCTTAGTTACGCGGATCAGCGATGAGTTAGATGCGCTCTATCCCGACAACGACAAGATCTCGGTTATTGCGACCGGTGGATTAGCACCTCTTGTACTAGGAATTTCAGAGACTATTGATTATCACGAGCCAGATCTCACGCTGATTGGGCTGCGTCTTGTCCATGAACGGAATGGATAGACTGCCGCCACTATGGTGGAAAACGACCTTCCCGAACAATTACGCATTCGTCGTGAGAAGCGGGCCAATCTTTTAGGCCGCGGAGTAGCTCCCTATCCAGTTCGAGTTCCACGCACTACCTCGTTAAAAGAGGTTCGGGAGCGTTTCAAAGATTTAGAAACTGATAGATCATCTGGCGTTATTGAAAGCGTAACTGGTCGCATTATTTTCAAGCGCGATACCGGAAAACTTTGTTTTGCCACACTTCGCGAAGGCGATGGCACAGAGCTTCAGGCGATGTTCTCACTCGACAAAGTAGGCGAGCAGCTTCTCGAAAATTGGAAAACTGATATTGATTTAGGTGACATTGTTTCGGTTACCGGCGAAATCATCACCTCAAAGCGTGGTGAGCTTTCAGTTCTAGCTAATACTTACGAACTCGCAGCGAAATCTTTACGCCCACTTCCAAATGAGCACAATCCATTGAATGAAGAAACCCGTGTTCGCATGCGTTATGTGGATTTGATTGTTCGCCCAGAGGCACGCGATACCGCACGGATCCGACCAAAGGTTTTGAAATCACTTCGCAATACCTTCGACAAACGAGATTTCATTGAAGTAGAAACCCCAATGCTGCAAGTAATGCACGGTGGCGCAGCAGCGCGACCATTCAAAACATTTAGTAACGCCTATGACATTGATCTATTTTTAAGAATCGCGCCAGAGCTCTTTTTGAAGCGATGCGTGGTTGGTGGGTTAGAAAAAGTATTTGAAATCAACCGCAATTTCCGTAATGAGGGCGCTGATTCCAGCCACTCACCGGAGTTCGCAATGCTTGAGATGTACTGGGCTTATGCCGATTGGCGCGATATGAAGGCGCTTACTCAAGAGTTAATTCAAAACGCTGCAATGGCGGTAGCTGGATCACACAAAGTGACCCATCAAGATGGACGAGTAAGCGATCTCGGTGGCCAATGGCGTGAGGTTAATTTCTACGATGCGATTTCAGAAAGTGTCGGCGAGGTTGTCGGACCACAAACCTCATTTGAAGATTTAAAGAGAGTTGCCCACAAAATCGGGCTAAAAATCGATCCAAAGTGGATTCATGGCAAGTTAGCTGAAGAAATCTTTGAACATGTTTACAAAGACAACTTACAAACCCCAACCTTTGTTATGGGTTATCCAGTTGATACTTCACCACTAGTTCGTGAACACCGTGAAATTCCGGGAATCGTTGAGAAGTGGGATTTGTATGTTGATGGATTTGAATTAGCTACCGGATACTCCGAGTTGATTGATCCGGTAATTCAACGCGAGCGTTTAGTAGAACAGGCAAAGCTTGGCGCTAAAGGCGATTTAGAGGCCATGCAGGTTGATGAAGATTTCTTGCGTGCGATGGAACATGGCATGCCACCAATGGGTGGAGTAGGAATGGGAATTGATCGTTTGCTTATGGCGCTAACCGGTTTGGGAATTCGCGAAACCATTCTCTTCCCATTGGTAAAACCTGAAGAGCACTAAAGATGTCAGCCACAATCCGCTCTGCTCGCACCAGCGATATCAAGGCCATTAGAAAAATTATCGATACTTATTCATTACAACGTCGTTTGCTTTCGAAAGAAACCGTTATGTTGTATGAAGATGTGCAAGAGTTTTTTGTTGCGGAAAATAATGGCGAGGTAATTGGTTGCGGCGCACTTCACGTTTTGTGGGAAGACCTAGGTGAGGTACGCACCGTTGCGGTTAATGAAGAGTATCGCGGCCAAAAAATCGGCCATGAGATTATGAATGCGATTATTGAACGTGCGAAAGAATTGGGATTGAAGCGACTTTTCTGTCTTACCTTTGAAACAGAGTTCTTTGGTAAACACGGATTTAAAGAAATCCAAGGTGCGCCGGTAGAACCTGAGGTCTACCAACAACTTTTGCGCTCCTATGATGAAGGTATCGCTGAGTTCTTGGATCTTGAGAGTGTTAAGCCCAACACCTTGGGCAACACCCGAATGCTCAAGATTCTTTAAACCCCACCTCAGCCTTTCGGGCATAAAAACCCAAATCCTGTGGTTCTACCCCTCGCCGACAGCAATATGTTGAGGCAAAACAGAGGTTAGAAATTCGATATCGCCCCGTTCGGCGCATTCTTATAGGCTAGCCAAGAGCACCATTAATTGAAGGAGTCAGATCGATGTTTGAGCGCTTTACCGACCGGGCACGTCGCGTTGTTGTTCTCGCGCAAGAAGAAGCTCGCATGCTCAATCACAACTACATCGGCACCGAGCACATCCTGCTTGGACTCATCCATGAAGGTGAAGGCGTAGCCGCAAAAGGTTTGGAATCACTCGGCATTTCACTCGAAGCGGTCCGCGCTCAGGTTGAAGAAATTATCGGTCAAGGTCAGCAAGCACCTTCCGGACATATTCCATTTACTCCACGCGCTAAAAAAGTTCTCGAACTTTCACTTCGCGAAGCGCTACAACTCGGCCACAACTACATCGGCACCGAACACATTCTTCTAGGTCTTATCCGTGAAGGCGAAGGCGTTGCAGCACAGGTGCTTGTAAAACTCGGCGCAGATTTAAACCGAGTTCGTCAGCAAGTTATTCAACTTCTCTCCGGATACCAAGGCAAAGAGCCAGCAACCGGTCCAGCAGAAGGAACACCATCTACCTCATTAGTTTTAGATCAATTTGGTCGCAACCTCACACAAGCTGCACGTGAAGGAAAACTTGATCCAGTAATCGGTCGCGAAAAAGAAATCGAGCGCGTTATGCAGATTCTTTCTCGTCGTACCAAGAACAACCCAGTTTTAATCGGTGAACCAGGTGTTGGTAAGACCGCGGTTGTTGAAGGACTTGGCCAAGCAATTGTTAAAGGCGATGTTCCAGAAACTTTGAAAGATAAGCAGCTCTACTCACTAGATCTCGGTGCGCTTGTCGCAGGTTCTCGTTACCGTGGTGATTTCGAAGAGCGTTTGAAGAAAGTTCTAAAAGAGATCCGCACCCGTGGCGACATTATTCTTTTCATCGATGAAATTCATACTTTGGTCGGCGCAGGTGCCGCGGAAGGCGCGATTGATGCTGCAAGCATCTTGAAGCCAATGCTGGCCCGCGGTGAGCTCCAGACAATTGGTGCTACAACTCTTGATGAGTACCGCAAACACCTAGAAAAAGATGCTGCACTAGAGCGTCGTTTCCAGCCAATTCAAGTAGCGGAGCCATCAGTAACTCACACCATTGAAATCCTTAAGGGACTTCGTGATCGCTACGAATCACACCACAAAGTTTCCATCAATGATGACGCAATTGTTGCTGCCGCAACTTTGGCAGATCGTTATATCTCCGATCGTTTCTTGCCAGATAAAGCGATTGATCTACTTGATGAAGCAGGTTCTCGTCTAAGAATTCGTCGCATGACAGCTCCACCAGAGCTACGTGCTTACGATGACAAGATTGCAGAAGTGCGTAAAGAAAAAGAATCCGCAATTGATGGCCAAGATTTTGAAAAGGCCGCATCACTTCGCGACAAAGAAAAGCAGCTCATGGCAGAAAAAGTTGAGCGCGAGAAATCCTGGAAAGCAGGAGATCTTGATGTTGTTGCCGAAGTTGATGAAGAGTTAATTGCAGAGGTTCTTTCAACCGCTACTGGTATTCCAGTATTCAAGTTAACTGAAGCAGAAACTTCACGTCTGCTTCGCATGGAAGATGAGCTACACAAGCGCATCATTGGACAAGAGCAAGCGATCAAGGCGTTGTCACAAGCAATCCGCCGTACCCGCGCTGGTCTAAAAGATCCAAAGCGTCCTGGTGGATCATTTATCTTCGCTGGACCTTCTGGTGTTGGTAAAACTGAACTTTCCCGCACCCTCGCACAATTCCTATTTGGTGATGAGGATGCATTGATCCAACTAGATATGTCGGAGTACTCCGAGAAGCACACCGCTTCACGTCTCTTTGGTGCACCTCCCGGTTATGTTGGTTATGACGAGGGCGGACAGCTCACGGAGAAAGTTCGTCGCCGTCCATTCTCAGTTGTTCTTTTCGATGAAATCGAAAAAGCACACCCAGATATCTTCAACTCACTACTTCAGGTTCTAGAAGAGGGACGCTTAACTGATTCACAGGGCCGTCAGGTTGATTTCAAGAACACTGTAATCATCATGACTACCAACCTTGGAACCCGTGATATTTCTAAGTCACTTTCACTTGGATTCACCAACGTCAGCGATGCGCTTGGAAATTACGAGCGCATGAAGAACAAGGTGCAGGATGAGCTAAAGCAACACTTCCGCCCAGAGTTCTTAAACCGTATTGATGATGTTGTGGTCTTCCACCAGCTATCTGAAAATGAAATTATTCAGATTGTTGATCTGATGATTGCAAACCTTGAGTCTCGCTTGAAGGCAAAGGACATGGGAATCGAATTAACCGCAAGAGCGAAATCAGTTCTCGCTACCCGCGGTTACGATCCAGTTCTAGGTGCACGACCACTGCGACGCACCATTCAACGCGAAATCGAAGATGCGCTATCGGAGAAGATTCTCTTTGGTGAAGTTAAAGGCGGTCAGATAATTCTGATTGATGTTGAAGGTGAAGAAGGAAAAGAAACCTTCACATTCAAAGGCATGGCGCGCGAAACTCTTCCGGATACTCCAGAAGATCTCGCCGAAGCGCCAACCGCTTAACTAAAGCTGAATTACCTTAGATCCCACGATTAAGTCGTGAACTGTTCTGCGATCATTACGGAACACAAAAAGACTGTCGATCACAAAGGTAACTCCACTAGTTGCACCTGATGCAATGTTTCCGGCTGCACCTTTAACTGCAAACTCACGCAGCGCCATACGTGACCAGCTGAAAACTTCGCCAGTCTTGGCATCTACTACGACCTGCTTCAAAATTCGTTTTGCTGGAGTCTGTCCGGTTTTCCATGTGAAGAGATTCCAAATCACCCATCCCACAAACAAAGTAACGATCGCGAGTCCGATATCAAGCAGGAATGAACCCAAGCGGGCCTGTACCGATGCGAGTGGCTGTGGTTCTAGATCAATGATTTCTGGGGTCTCTTCAGTCATGGCCGGAGTCTAGCGACTCACTTGTCAGTGCGGACAAATTAACAATTGGCCGAAGTCGCTAACCGAATAGTGAATTGTTAAAACTTACAATTTATATATTCATTCTAAGGAGACTCTATGAAGCTTCGCCCCACTTCCATCCTTTTCTCCGTTCTAGCTCTTGTTGCAGCAACCTTTGTTGCGGCTCCAGCGCAGGCAGCTGAGACCCGCGTTGTAACCGGCGTTAGCGCTTTTTATCGCGTTGATCTGGGATACATGGTCGGCTGGACCAGACCCGCAGATACCTCAAAGATAACTGGATATACAGTTACGGCATCTCCTGGAAATTTCCAATGCGTAGTGCGCGGTTCAGTTACTAGCCGCTGTACATTTACAAATCAGCAATTAGGTTTTAAAGAAACTTACACATTCTCAGTTGTAATCAACAGCACCGATGGAAATGGCCCCGCATCCGCGCCATCAAATGCGATTAGACATTCTTCAATTCCTTGGGCACCACAGATTCCATTAGCCAAGGTAGTTAGTGACACCGCAATTGATATCGCCTGGGTTCCAGATCCAAATGATGGCGGCGCACCACTTTATGGATACCGTGTGCATGTTTGGGAATCACAAGCAAATGGCGATCCCGGAGCGGTCGCACACACCAGCGTTGCATTAAAACCAAATATTTCAGTAACAGGCTTGAAGCCAAGCACGCTTTATGTAATCAACGTTGCATCTTGTAATGCAAATGGATGTAACTCAGCAGATAAGTGGACCTACATTTCAACTACGGGACCCGCAGGCCTTAGCACTATTCGTCCGCCGCGTGTACTCAGTGGCGGAAGTGCAACAACTACATGTTGGAATAGAACTTTAGATGCCGGAAACGCTTCATCAACCGGTGTAACAATTACTAGAAATGCTTACACCTGCACATTGCCATATGTTGATCCTGCTAATTATCCAAAGATTGATCCAACCGCTACCGAGTTGAGCAAGACACCTCTTGCGACCAGATTCCCACAATCAGTTAGCTTTGGTGGATGGTCAAAGACTTATTCGATGAAAGAGTGGTCAAAATCAGGTGGAAATGCATGGTTCGCATACTTCTTTGCATCTTCCAAGCACCCAACTTTGGGATTCACCATCCCGCCGCTAATTGTTTCTAAGAGTCCAACAGTTTGTTCGGTTCAAGATAAATGGATTAGATTCTTGGCGCCCGGGGAGTGCTTACTAGAGGGATCTGTTGCTGGAAACAACATCTGGCTTCCATCTGGTGTTGCAACCAGTCGATTTACAATCCTTCCTTAGAGCAAAAACTCTATTGAAAGCCAAAATTAAAAACGGATTCCCGCCCAAAGTGTGTCAACGCTGCGGGCTGGAGTTCGAATGGCGCAAAAAATGGGCCCGGGATTGGGAAAACGTTAAATACTGTTCCGAACGCTGTAAGCGCAGCTAGGTATTCTCACTCAACTAACTTCTTAGCTAAAGCCCAATTCTTTCTTCACTTGCTCCCAAGGAATTGATGGCTCTGGATCACTCAGAGCTTCATCAATAGCTCTAATGTCTTGAAGATCTTCCGAATCCTCTAGTAACTTCATAAATTCTGAGTAACTAACCATCACAACGTCATCTTCACCTACTCGCGTAATCACGATGGGAGAGACATGAGCTTCCAACATTAAGTGTCCAAGCTTTTTCCGAACCTGCCGCTTCGAATAGCGCAACATCTAATTGTCACGCTTTTGAATAATTATTTCAAAACCAAGAATGTCTGCAATTTCAACAACTTTGTCAAAGCTTGGATAATAGTCAACAATATCCATAGCAACTATATCTCGTCGAAATAGTCCTACCATTTGCGCAACCTCCGATCGATGAAGATCAAGTTCTTTTCTTCTTAGTTCTAAAGCGATTGAAGTCTTATGAAGTGTGGTCGAAACTCGCTCGCGTCTCCAATCTATTTCGGAGTAACGAGTCTGGGCTCTGGCGACCAGGTCCTTAAAATTAACTAAATATGGAGTGTGCTCTTTCAATTCTTCCATTTCCTTCTCTCCAATCACTAAGGAGCCCGCGGGCTCTTTCTATTTCGTAACTCTGCACCTGTCGCGAGGTGTCGATCCCTTTGTTATAACCACTAAGTAACACAATTGAATTGTCCGAATCAAAACATAAGTAAATTCTGAGCAAGATTTTAATTTTGTGAGGCTTCCGAGATTTCTTAATTCTAAGCTGATAAAGATCTGGGTAAACAGATTTCAGCCACAAAGTGTCAATCAAATTGCGTCCACGAACAAGGAGTTGATTCTTAATTGCTTGACGAACGAGATCTTGTGACTCATTATCGAGATGGTTTAGGTACCATTCTTCAAAATGATTTTGATCTAATTTGTCTACGTAAATCATGATGTCGCCCATTGAATGCATGTAGTGAAAGTATGGATTCCTGGTGACGTCGATAATTGTTTTTCCACAGACATGGAACAAATATATGTGAGATGTACAGGATTTATTGTAAAAATATAGAAAAAGTAGTTATACGCATAGTAACTTTGAAGTAATAAAACTGATGTATATAAATGGACTAATTCAAAGTGCGGCCGCGATCAAACTGTTCCGGCCAATGAATCTTTACACCCAACTCTTCTGCTGCATTTAGCGCCCAACGCGGATTTCTAATCATCGCGCGCGCCAAGAAAACCGCATCAGCTTTACCCTCAGTAATTATTTCCTCAGCTTGTTTCGCCTCAGTAATCAAACCAACCGCAGAAACCGGTATACCCACCGCATCCTTTATCGCAGTTGCAAATGGAACCTGAAAACCTGGCACCGCCTTAATCGGCGCATTGTGCAGATTTCCACCACTGGAAACATCCACTAAATCAACACCCAATTCCTTGAGCAATCGTGACAACTCAATAGATTCCTCAATACTCCAACCCTCAGGCACCCAATCACTTGCACTAATTCTCACAAACAAAGGCACCGAATCACTCAAAGCTGCGCGCACTGCACGTACCGTCTCAATTAAGAACCGCACTCGGTTTTCAAATGAGCCACCATATTCATCGGTGCGCTTGTTACTTAGCGGTGAGTAAAACTGGTGGAACAAATAACCATGCGCGGCATGAATCTCGACTACATCAAACCCAGCTTTAACAGCACGCACCGCAGCTGCCACAAAAGCAGCAACCAGATCCTTAATCTCCGCCACAGTTAAAGCACGCGGCGCCGGCATTCCGTGATACGCCTCCGCAGATGCAGAAACGGTTTCCCATCCGCCTTCCTCAATAGATGCAATTCGATGATCATCCCAAGGCAACATGCATGATGCTTTGCGCCCCGCATGCGCTAATTGAATTCCCATCTTTACACCTAGTGAATGCGCAAAATCATTTATCTCACGAAACGCATCGACCTTTTCATCAGTTTCCATCGAAGGACAACCAATTGAAATTCTTCCCTCCGGCACCACGCCTGATGCCTCAGCCATAATTAAACCCGGCATTCCCGTTGCAAATGACATTAAATGCCCGCGATGCCACGCACCAATCAATCCATCCTTCGCGCTGTATTGGCACATCGGCGATACCCACACACGATTATTAAATGTGACGCCCCGCAAAGTCATTGGATCAAATAAATGTGGCATTTTCCCTCATCTGCTGATTAATTGTTTCCATCCTACACTTCAACCATGCCGGGTTCATTAGCTCTCGTTGGCTCTGGTGAGTTCTTGCCAATAATGGCCGACTTCGAAAAATCACTAATCGATGATGGCGTGAGCAACAATAAAAAACCTACCTATGTACAAATCCCAACCGCAGCGGGACAAGAATCCCCAGATCGCCTTAAATATTGGGAAAACCTCGGCGCAACTCAAGCAAAACTTCTAGACATCGAACCGCACTTTCTCCCAATCTTTTCCCGCGAAGATGCATTCAACCTGGAATTAGTTAAGAAAATCGAAGATAGCGCTTTGATGTATATGTCCGGGGGAGATCCGCATTATTTAGCAAACACATTGAGGGACACTCCAGTCTGGCAAGCAATTAAAAACAATTGGCAATCCGGTGCATCACTTGCAGGATGTAGTGCTGGCGCAATGGCAATGTGTGGAGAAATTCCTAACTTCCGATTCACAAAACGTCCACCAACTGAAGGTTTTAACCTCCTGCCTAACCTGCGAGTGATTCCGCACTTCGACAAGTTCTTTAAGTGGATTCCTGATAGCGCTGCAAAAGTTTTACTAAGCGCACCAGAAAACACAATTCTTGTGGGAATTGATGAACTAACTGCGCTTGTTAAAAGAACTGATGAAGAGCACTGGTTAGTGCACGGCGAAGCCCAAGTTCACATTTTGCAAGGTGCACCAAAGCAAACCCTTCTGCATAGCGAAACCATTTCCTTCTAGTTAGCATTCACTCCATGACGCATCAACCACTTAATCTCGATGCGCACCCGCTAGAAATAATCGAAAAAGAATTCCAAGGTCTTTACTCAGGGCAGCTTGGCCTAAGTTCCATAAAAGGCGGCCAAACTGCAGCAAATAACGCCTTAAACAACCTTGATATCACCCGATACGCCGATGATCGCTCCGAAGTTTTACCCAAAGAAAAACGCGGCGCAACGGTCCTATCTCCATACATCCGCCATAACATTCTTACTTTGCAACAAGTTCATGATCATGTAAAAGCCGCGCCGTTTAAAGATCGCGAGAAGTTCCGCGATGAACTTTTCTGGCAGGAATACGCCCGCCATCTTTACGCAAGGGTTGGCACCAGATTGTTTTCAAATCTGCGCTTTGAAGCTGAATGGATTTCTCAAGGTGATGGCTGGAACCGCGAATTACTCTGCATCGACACCGTATTGAATGAATTAGAAACCGATGGTTGGTTAGTAAACCAAACCCGCATGTGGCTCGCCTCGCACTGGACAGTGCGCAATCAAGTTGGCTGGTTGCATGGCCAAGAAAGAATGCATCGCGAGTTAATTGATGGTTCACGCGCTGCAAACCTACTTGGCTGGCAATGGACTGTTGGGGCTGGAACCGGAAAACCATATGGATTCTCACGTTGGCAGGTTGAAAAGCGCGCACCCGGTTTATGCCACAAGTGCCCACTCAAGAAAGCTTGTCCCATTCAAGAATTTCCACCAGAGGTAACACCAGATCACATACAAAAAGATCCAATCCTTGATTTCGATCCCGATGCCACAAGAACCGCGGGACCACTAACCCCCATAAAACTTCGAACACCCAAATATGTTCTCTTAACCATTGATTCCCTCGGCGATAACGACCCTGCGCTACTAAATAACCCAAACATTCCAGCAGCCTTTGTATTCAACAAACCCGCACTAGAAAAACTGCAATTAAGCTCCAGAAGAATCGGCTTTTATTTAGAAACATTAAAAGACCTACAAGAAAGAAGAGACCTTCAAGTTTTCATGGGGGATCCGCACGAATTCGCGAACCAAAATGATGTCGCCGTTACCTACGCGCCAGTTCCATCATTTAAGAAGTTTAAATCCCTGGCTGAAGTCCACCCATACCCGTGGCTTCGTTTACCGCACAGCGGAACAGTCAGAAGCTATACATCTTGGCGCCAGAAAATCGATAAACAATATAAAAAGTAGAGGTTACTTCGCGCCCCTTGAGCTATTTTTCTTTGTTGCAAAAGCAAATATGGCAAGCCCGACAACCAACGCACCAGCCCCAACTCCATAAGAGAGAACATCCGCTTTGCGGTTTGAATCAACAAAAACACCAACAAAAACCACAGCAATAATCGCAACCACAACGCCAATCAGCTTAGATTTCAAGTCATCTAAATCATCTACCCGCAACCACATTGGTACATCTAATTCAGCATCTATAAATAACTCATATAAACCATAGCCAATAACTAAAAGCACGGTTCCAAGAAGAATCGCATCTACTGCAGTTAATACTTCAACAACAGTCTCCTTGAGTGTGGATCCATCAGTAGTGGTATCGATAACCGCTAAAACCATTTCATAGGAACCTTGGGCCATCAATAACAAAGCACCAACAATGGATGCCAGAGCTGGAACAAATACCGCATATCGAGTTACGCTCATGAGCTTCTTCATAGTGATTGAAATGGTAGACCAATACCGCTATTCAGAATAGTCAAACCAAGTCTTTTTGCCTTTATATTCATACTCACACTTCAAAATCTTTGCGCAATACCGATCCAAAATCCCACCACCGTTGTATTGAGACTCTCGGTAGTTCATTCCCCAAGTAACAACGCCAATAACTTTGCCTTCATTATCAATCATGGCCCCACCACTATTTCCCTGCGAAATGTTGTTGGTTATCAAAATATCTTTTGATGCAACGTTCAAGATGTTTCCGAAGGCCACCGACCCCTCGTATCCATCAGCGCTACCAAGCGCCATTACCCAATAACCCGACCAAGGAATATTCTTTGAAAGTTCCAAAGGCTTTAATTTCGAGTCAGTTTCCAAGATTGCTAAATCATTTTTCTCATCAAATTTTTCTACATTTAAAACATATTCAATCGCAGAGGAGAAATCTAAATTATTGAGGATAAATTTCAAAATATTCTCAAAATCATTCAGTTTTATATATTTTTGGGCACATTTTTTTAAGTTATTAAATGTGTTTCTATAGTGTTCAATTTCTGCGAAGATAAATTCCCAATCTTGATGCCATGGCTTAGAAATTAGCAATAACCTAATCACTAGTGGATTTATACCTTGATCAATTAATTGATGAACGAATACAAGATTGCCTTTTGATTTGCTCATCTTGCTACCTTCATAAGAAACCATTCCCACATGGCAATAAATTTCAGCAAAATCTTTATTTTTGGTAATTTTTGTTATCTCATCACACATCGAATGATGTGGATAAATTAAATCGTTACCCCCACCTTGAATATCAAATGG
>VEQF01000015.1 GCA_018883365.1 Candidatus Nanopelagicaceae bacterium | reverse complement strand
GGTTACGACCGCACCGGCACTGGTAAGGATTTTCTTTAAAGACATGTGTCTCTCCTAGGTTTCTCTCGAGGGTGAGAAGTTGGGCGCTACCGTATCGGCCAATTCGCGCTCAGAAAAGCGCCTAAAGGTGTCAGATAGATAACGATTTTAAGAAAATACCCGTAAAACTCATGAAATCATGGACCCCATGAAGTACTTCGCCCCTCAGGTTATTACTAGCGCTGGGGTACTCAAAGATCGCACCATTGAGGTCCAAAATGGAGAAATTTCCGCCATTGAGTACGGCCAAGCCCCCGATGCGATTGCCTTAGAAGGAAATGTAATTCCAGGCTTTGTAGATATTCACTGCCATGGCGGTGGCGGCTTTGATAGCTCAATAGATCCCCGTGGTCCTGAGTTTCACTTAAAGCATGGCACCACAACAATCATGGCAAGTTTTGTATCTGAACCCATTGCCTCAATTCTAGAAAAGTTAGAAAAGCTCTCCTTTGCCAAAAATGTCGTTGGGGTTCATTTAGAAGGTCCATACATTTCTCATGCTCATTGCGGCGCACATAAGCCGGAGTACCTAACAACTCCGGTTAAAACAGATTTGGAAAAGATTGTTGCGACAAAAAAGGTGCGTCATATAACTATTGCGCCGGAGATTGATGGTGCACTTGAGGCAATCTCTTATTTATCCGCTCATGGTGTAACTGTTGCAATTGGTCACAGCGCAGCAAGTGCAGAGATTGTTAATCAAGCGGTTGCTAATGGCGCTAAAGTTGTTACTCATCTCTACAACGGCATGAAAAAAGATTACTCTGATAAAAATCTTTTGAGTGGTGCTGCACTAAATAACAACTCACTTGGACTTGAGGTAATCCTCGATGGTGTGCATGTGCCATTTAATGTAATCAAAGATTTTATTGGCGCCGCAAACTCTCGATTGATTGGCATTACGGATGCTGCGCCCTTTGCTGGTTTAAATGATGGGGAATACAAACTTGGAGAACTGCCCGTAACGGTCGTTGATGGAGTCGCTAGATTAAAAGATGGTGGCGCACTAGCTGGAAGTACCCTCACGATGGATGTCGCCTTTGCAACAGCGGTAAATGATTTAGGGATGAACCCGGTTGATGCGGTTGCGATGTTTTGCACTAGGCCAGCTGCCTATATAGATGAACCAAATGTTGGAGATATTGCTATTGGAAAATGGGCAAATTTCCTTGTAATGAATGATTCGTGGACGCTTCAGCAGGTTTATTTCGCGGGCGAGCTAGTTTCCTAGCTGCTTTAGCTCTGCGCCTGAAACCCGATAAACCGTCCATTCATCCATCGCCACAGCTCCCAGGCTGCGGTAAAACTCAATCGCGGGGGAGTTCCAATCCAAAACCCACCATTGAAAACGTCCATAACCACGCTCGTTACAGATTTGGGCTAGATGCTGCAGTAAGGCTTTGCCGTAACCACGTCCCCGGAACTCCGGTTTAACAAAGAGATCCTCTAAATAAATACCATGTTTGCCCTGCCAGGTTGAGTAGTTTAGAAACCAAATCGCCATCCCAGCAATTTCTCCATCGACTTCAACTAAATCACAAAACACCATCGGGTTATCGCAGAAAATAGTTTCGATTATCTCTTTCTCAGTCGCCTCAACTTCATGTGGCGCTTTTTCATAATGCGCTAAATCATGAATCAACTGCATCACAATTCCCGCTTCCTCTTTGCGGGCTGGGCGTATCTTCATGAGCGCTCCTCCATAATTGAATTTCCACCATCAATCACAATTGCTTGACCTGTTATGTAAGAAGCCTCTGGTGTTGCTAACCATGCGATTAAGGCCGCAACTTCATCCGGCCTTCCGCCTCTACCAATAGGCACAGAGTTGCCATTTAACTTCTCTGGTTCAGAAATTGATTCGGTGGCAATCCACCCGGGTAATACTGCGTTGCAAGTTATTCCATTTTTGGCTTCATCTAGCGCAATAGATTTTGTTAAGCCAACCATCGCAGCTTTTGCTGCGGCATAAACCGGTTGATTGCGCATCGCCATAACCGCTCCAGTAACGCTGCTAACCATCACAATGCGACCGGTTTTCGATTGCCGCAATTTCGGCAAAGCATGTTTAGTTACGAGAAACGCGGTATCAAGATTTCTCGATACTCCTATATGCCAACTTCCAATATCAATATTCACTAAATCTGATGCTTCGCTAGCTTTTGCGGGAGCAGAAACACTGGTCATTCCAGCGTTATTTATCAAAATATCGAGATTAGAAATCCTCGCCAAGTTCTCTATTACCTGCTTTTCATCGGTTAAATCTGCAGTAAATGCCTCAACCCCCAACTCCTTAGCGCGATCAAAAACCCGTTCGCTAGTTGCAGTTATTACAACCTGCGCGCCAAGTTCCTTCAATGCTTTTGCGGTACTAAAGCCAATTCCTGATTCCGCACCAGCCCCAGTTACCAAGGCTCTTTTGCCAATTAGCGAGAACACCTATCCACTTTAGTGACTCCAGCTCTACAATCTCTACATTCATTTTGAGGGTTGTTTGAAGGAGATGAAATGTTCACCTGGGGAGTTTCTACCTCCGCGTATCAAATCGAAGGTGCAGCAAATGAAGGTGGCAGAGCGCCATCAATTTGGGACACCTTCTCTCGAATCCCCGGAGCTGTTGCAAAAGGTGACAACGGTGATGTTGCCTGCGATCACTATCATCGCTATGAAGAGGATTTAGATTTAATTAAATGGTTAGGTGTTGATGCCTATCATTTCTCAATCGCTTGGCCGAGAGTTATTCCCAATGGAAAGGGTCCACTAAACCAAACCGGTCTCGATTTTTATGATCGTTTAATTGATGGCGCACTCGAGCGAGGTATTACCCCATGGCCAACTCTTTATCACTGGGATTTGCCACAAGCAGCTCAGGACAAAGGTGGTTGGAATAATCGAGATACCGCCTATTGGTTTGCCGAATATGCACACGCCATGGCAGAACGATTCGGCGATCGCATAAAGAATTGGGTAACTATTAATGAACCATTTTGTAGCGCGTGGCTCGGACATCTTTATGGCGTTATGGCGCCCGGAATCAAAGATTTACAAACTGGAATTAATGCCACTCATCACCTTTTGTTAGGTCACGGTCTTGCGGTAGATGCCTTACGCCAAGTTTCCGCTGATTTCAAAGTAGGAATAACACTTAACTTCACCCCCGCAATTACCTTGGGAGATTCAGCGGAGGACCAATTGGCGGTGCAATACGCTGATGGTTTTGATAACCGCTGGTTTGCAGATCCGGTATTTAAGGCAAGTTACCCCAAAGATATTGTTGAAGCTTTCGGTAAAGAGGTGCCGATTCAGCCTGGAGATATGGATTTAATCTCAAGGCCATTAGATTTTCTTGGACTTAACTATTACTTCCGACAAACCGTTGCCTATGACGAATCTGCAAAACCACTGCCATACAAGATGGTCACCGCACCAAATGTTGAAAGAACTGGAATGGGCTGGGAGGTCCATGCTGGAACATTCACAGAGCTGTTAAAACATATTAATAATGAGTACCAGCCAAAGGAAATATTCATCACCGAAAATGGCTCGGCTTGGGATGATGTTGTGGTTGATGGAAAAGTAGATGATCCAAATCGCACCAGTTATCTAGCGCGTCATCTAGATGCCATGTTTGAAGCTAAAAATGCAGGAGTACCAGTTAATGGCTACTTTGCTTGGAGTTTGATTGATAACTTTGAATGGGCTTATGGATATGACAAGAGATTTGGACTTATCTACGTGGACTATCCAACCCAAAAAAGAATTCCAAAATCCAGCGCTTATTACTACCGAGATCGAATCAAGAACTCTTAGCGACCGAAGTCATCTTCGACGCGCTCGATGTCATCCTCTCCAAAATAAGTTCCGGTTTGGACTTCAACAAAAATTACATCCTCGGTTCCAACATTGTGAATGCGATGTAGAACTCCGATTCCAAAATCTACTGAATCACCCGGTCCCATCTTTGAAATTTCACTATTTATCGTTACCTCTGCGGTTCCAGCAACAATAAACCAATGCTCGGCCCGTTTTGCATGACGTTGATAAGAAAGACGTTTGCCGGGATAAACCCAAATACATTTAACTTTATGGGTTTCGCTCTCTTGTAATACTTCGTAGCGACCCCAGGGACGTTCTGATATTTCCAGCATTTTCTGATTGTAGTGGTCGTGATACTTACAAAGCTGCAGCGCGAGTTATGCGATCACGGATTGCTACCGCTAAACCATTTCCTTCTGGCATAACAACATTGATTTCCGCTAATTTCTGGGCATCTGCTTCCCGCAAAGCGGAATAAAGAATTCGCGCGTACTCCTCAAGGGTTTTTGGCGCCGCCAATCTGATTACGCCCTCTGGGGTAGCTAAATCCGCCATAGCAATTAACCCATTACCTGGCTTTGTTTCTGCGCCAATAATTACCTTGGCATTTGGGGAGTAATGCTGTTTGTGAGATCCAGAAACTTTTACCTTGGTCCCTTCAGGCTCAATCACAATAATCCCGGTGCTTTGCTCGACCATCTCTGCGGTAATCGCACCAGGACGCAAAATTGCTGGGTTCTCTCTGGTGCAATCAATGATGGTTGATTCGACACCAACTAAAGATTGACCACCATCAAGAATTTGATCCCGTGGTTCCAAATACTCTTGCAGCTCTAAATCAACCGCTTGTGCTGTGGTTGGTGAAACTGCGCCATATCGATTTGCACTTGGAGCTGCTACCCCTTTGCCACCAATTTTAGAAAACTCTTGCAGCAGATTAATTGCCAAGGTGTGAGCTGGAATTCTTAATCCAACAATCTCTTGATTGCCAGTTACAAAATCTTTGGCCTTCTCGGTGCGCTTTAAAAGCAATGTCATAGGTCCGGGCCAATAATCACGCATCAATGCAATGGCATAATCTGGAATGTCTGTGGCCCAATAATCAACCGCATCTAAATCTGCAATATGAACAATCACTGGATGATCTACTGGGCGATTTTTAACTTTATACATGCGCTGAATTGCATTTTCATCCTCTGCATTAGCGCCTAATCCATAAACGGTTTCAGTGGGAAATGCGACTAATCCTCCCGATTTGAGATTCTCAGCTGCTTGCTGCAGAACATTCAGGGAACATTGAGAAATAATTGCACTCACAACCGGTATCTTAGGTGCATGAGAAAAAACCGAAAAATCATCGCAATTGCTTTAGCTTTAGTTTCAGTTTTGAGCGTAGGGGCGCTAGGACTAGCTCCCGCACAGGCCGCAGAAGCTGATCGTCATGTAACCGTTACTGGTGTTGGCACAGTTTCCGTTGTTCCAGATGCGGTGCGTTTCTACCCGAGTGTTACCGCACTTGCGGCAAAAAGCGCTGAAGCTTTAGCAACAGCTTCAAAGACCGCGACTGCTGTCCGAAATGCATTGAAAGCTGAAGGTGTTGTAGCTAAAGATATTAAGAGCTCAAACCTTTCGGTTTATCCTGAATACAACTACACCCAAGATAAAGGTTCAGTAATTGTTGGCTATCGCGCAACACAATCCTTTACTGTGGTAATCCGCAAAGCTGAAAACGCTGGCAAGGTTGTAGAGGCTGTAGTAAATGCCGGTAATGAAAATGTACAAATAAATGGCATTGTTCCTTTTATTACTAAGGGATCGGCATCAATGGAGGATGCTCGTGCCGCAGCGGTTGCTGATGCGCGCTCCCGTGCCGCTTCATATGCAAAACTTCTTGGAACCTCTCTTGGCAAAGTGGTTTACCTACAAGAGAACTCCGCTCCTTCTTACTCCTTCCCAAGGCTTGGGATGGCCAAAGCAGCCGATGGTTCAACGCCGGAAATTGATTTGGGCGAAGAAGAGTTATCCATCTCTGTAACAGTGCGTTGGGCGCTTAATTAATAACTAGTCGAAATAATTAAAGGGTGGCACTTGATAGTGCCACCCTTTTTTTGAACTTGTGGTGGGTAGTGGATTTGAACCACTGAAGGCAGAGCCGGCGGATTTACAGTCCGCTCCCATTGGCCGCTCGGGCAACCCACCAATTTGTTCGTGAGGTGCAAGGGTAACAACTCACCCTTGCCCCCACAAATTCCTTCTGAAACTACAGGTAATTACTTAACTGAAGCCTCGTAAATGCTCTGAATTGTTGAATCGAGCATTGCATCGAACTCAGCATCGCTTTGTTGAGCGGTTAGACCCTCAGCGAGTGCGCGTGAGAATGAGGCAATAACTCCGGTGTTTTCCGAGAGCATCTGGTTGGCAACTTCACGTGAATATCCACCAGAAAGTGCAACAACACGGACCACGCGTGGGTGATCAACCAACTCTTTGTAAAGGTTGGCTTGTGTAGGAAGTGAAAGCTTGAGCATGATGTTTTGATCGCCATTCAAGCTGTTTGCAAACTCGATGAGTTGCTTCTTCAAATAATCTTCAGCTTCAGCCTTTTGTGGGCTCTTGATGCTGACCTCTGGTTCGATGATTGGCACTAGACCACCTGCGATGATTTCCTTACCAACTTCGAACTGTTGCTTAACGATCGCATCAATACCTGCATGGTTAGCAAGGTTGATTACTGAACGCATCTTGGTTCCGAAAACTCCGTGCTTGTTGGCAGCAGCAATACGTGCGCCAAGCTCTGGAATCGGCTTCATTAGCTGAACATCATTTGCTTCATCAGCAAGTCCATTATCAACCTTTAGGAAAGGAACAACTTTCTTCTTGGTCCATAGATACTCTGCAGATCCAATGCCATCAATGGTGCGCTCCATTGTCATTTCGAAAAGAATTGCGCCGATAACACGATCGCCATTAAATACTGGAGACTTAATCAAGCGAGAGCGCATCTCATGCATGCGATCAAACATCTCTGCTTCATTTGAGTAAGCAGATTCGGTAACACCATAAAGTGCCAGTGTCTTAGGTGTGCTGCCACCGCTCTGGTCTAGGGCGGCAATAAAACCCTTGCCCGATTTCATCTGCTGGAACATTTCGTTGTTCATCAAAACTCCTAAAACTTAGTCGCTAACAAAACCTCGAATACGACGTTGAATACGAGAATGAGCGAATTCTAATAGGTACAAAAGCGAAACCAGACCATGGATTTCTCGCTCAAAATAGCCTCGCGATACGGTAGCCCCATGGCAGATAGCAGTTTTGATGTCGTCTCAAAAGTAGACCGAATGGAGCTAGATAACGCGCTAAATCAAGCCGCGCGTGAGGTAGCGACCCGTTTTGATTTCAAAAATACCGGTGTGAAGATCGAGATGTCTGGCGAGAAGATTCTTGTTGAGGCCGAGACTGAAGAGCGGGTAAAAGCCGCGCTCGATGTTTTGAAAGAAAAGATGATTAAACGAAATGTTTCTTTGAAGCATCTTGATATTGCAGACCCGGCCCAAAGCGGCAAGGTATTTCGAATCTTCTGCACCATTAAAGAGGGCATTTCACAAGAGAATGCCAAGAAAATTACAAAGCTGTTGAAGGATGAAGGTCCAAAATCTGTTAAGACTCAGATTCAAGGTGATGAATTGCGCGTCTCTAGCAAGAGCCGTGATGATCTACAGGAAGCAATTGCTCTAATTAAAGGAGCAAAGCTGGATTTCGCAGTTCAGTTCACAAATTATCGATGACCAAATTTAATAAAGGTCTTCTCTTTGGTGTCTCTGCTTACTTAATGTGGGGGTTGTTGCCCCTTTATTGGCAACTAGTTGAGGAAGCTGGTGCCTACGAAATTCTGGCGCACCGTGGAATTTGGTCTTTGTTGTTATGTGTATTTCTTTTAACTATTCGAAAGCAAATCAAAAGCGCTTTTGTCATGGTGCGCGCATCTCGCACACTGTCACTTCTTTTTCTAGCTTCTGGTTTGTTGACCTTGAACTGGGGCGTATACATCTGGTCGGTTACGGTGGATCGCGTTGTTGAAGCTGCGCTTGGTTATTACATAACTCCACTCATCAATGTGACCTTTGGAGTTTTGTTATTGCGGGAAAAACTCCGCCCTTTGCAGTGGACCGCGGTGGGAATCGCAACCGTTGGGGTACTAATTCTTACTGTCGGATATGGCGCACTTCCTTGGATCGCCCTTGTTCTATCCATCTCTTGGGGTAGCTACAGCTTGATCAAAAAATCCTTGAATTTAGGGGCTTTAGAGACGCTTTCGGTAGAAACCTTCTTCGCATTTTTTCCCAACCTTTTCTTCTTATTCTTTATTGAAGCAAACGGAACCGCAGAGTTTGGTAAAGATTGGGGTTCATCATTACTACTGTTTGGCGCAGGCGCAGCAACGGTAATTCCACTTCTGCTATTTAATGGTTCTACAACCCGTCTGCCGCTGAGCACCGTTGGTTTGCTGCAGTACATAACACCAACCATTATGTTCTTTATTGGTATCTTCATAAACCATGAAGATATTTCCACCACCAAAATTGCTGGCTTTGCCTTTATCTGGCTGGCACTTGCGGTTTTAAGTAGAGATCTTTATAGATCAAGCCGTACGCTCAACAATGGCGAGGCACAGATTCTCTAACGCACTTCTTGCTGGGCCTTGCGGTAATGATTTCAATAAATCCTTTGACTCATTAGCTAATTGATGTAAATAGACTCTGGCATCTTGTAAAGCTTGATGTTGGCGCAGTTGTGGGATTACTTTTGCCACCGTTGCATCATCCATCGGTGCAGCTAATAGTTTCTTTAGCTCTGCATCCTCTGCCTTGGTAGATTTCAAAATTTGCAAGGTAACCAATGTTGGTACACCTTCCTTTAAGTCAGTGCCTGGAGTCTTGCCAGATTGAGATGAGTCACTTGCAATATCAATTACATCATCCGCCAACTGAAATGCGATGCCAATCTTTTCCCCAAAGTTTGTCAAAGTTTCCACAGTTTCTTTTGTGGCTCCGGCAAGTAATGCTCCAAAGCGGGCGCTGGTAGCGATCAAAGATCCAGTTTTGTTTGCAACAACTTCGATGTAATGCGCCAATGGATCAACACCATAGGCTGGGCCTTGGGTCTCTTGAATCTGACCAATCACCAATCTTTCAAAGGTTTTAGCTTGGAGTCGGACCGCTTCTGGGCCTAAATCAGCCAATAAATCCGAGGCTTTTGAGAAGAGGTAATCCCCGGTCAAAATCGCCACGGTATTGCCCCAGCGGTTATTGGCACTTTCTACCCCGCGACGAAGCGGAGCCTCATCCATAACATCATCGTGATACAAAGTTGCCACATGGGTTAACTCGCAAACCACCGCAGCTTCAATAACTTCGCGAGACTGTCCATTACCAAAATGTGAAGCGATTAATGCAATTAAAGGGCGGAAGCGCTTACCGCCCGCCTCAACTAAATGTCGTGAGGTTTCAACAACTAAAGGGTATTCACCTTGGATATGTGAACTAAGAAGTTTTTCTACCTCATCTAGCCCATGGGAAAGCTCAGACTCTAGATTTTTATCTAGATTTGGAATTCCTAGGCTGGACATTTATCTCTACCGCACAAATACGGCAAGAGATGCAATGGCATCCAAAAGTGGTGCTGGGAAAACGCCCAACACAATTGTGGCAATCGCTGCAATCCAAATTGTTAGATTTGTATACAGCGAAGGAATAGTCACAGTAACTGTGTCATCCTGTGCATCAGTAAAGAACATCATCACGATCACGCGGATGTAGAAGAAAGCTGCAATTGCGCTGGATAGAACACCGGCAACAACTACTGCGATATTTCCACTGTCATAAGCTGCGGTAAAGATGGTGAATTTTCCAATGAAACCTGCAGTTAGTGGAATTCCTGCAAAAGAAAGCAAGAAGGTTGCAAATAACAATGCAACTCCTGGTGAACGTTTTGCTAATCCGACCCAACGATTTAGATCGGTAACTTCACCAGAGGAATCTCGCACCAGAGTTACTAACGCAAACGCACCAAGTGTTGAGAAGCCGTAAGTTGCTAAATAAAACAGCGCTGATTCAAGGCCTTCTTGGCTTAGCGCTAAAACACCAGTGAGCAAGAAACCAGCATGGGCTATAGAGGAATAAGCCAACATACGCTTTACATCACGCTGGGCGATAGCAATTACTGAGCCCACCACCATGGTCAAAATAGCTACCGCGGTAATCAATGGCTTCCAGGTCCAAACCGCTCCACCTAAAGCAACATAGAAAATTCGTAGCATTGCACCGAAGGCGGCAACCTTTGTCGCTGCTGCCATGAACGCAGTTACCGGTGTTGGTGCGCCTTGATAAACATCTGGGGTCCAAGCATGAAATGGTGCTGCGCCAACTTTGAAAAGTAAACCAACGCTTAGCGAAATCATTCCGATAAGTAGGAAGGCTTCATTTGTGCCGCCACCATTTACTGCAGCTCCGATTGAGGAGAGTGAAACATCACCTGCATATCCATATAGGAATGCGGCACCAAATAGGAAGAAAGCGGATGAATATGCACCAAGTAAGAAGTACTTAAGTGCTGCTTCTTGAGAGAGAAGTCTGCGACGACGAGAAAGTCCAGCCATCAAATACAAAGGCAAGGAAAGAACCTCTAGGGCAACAAAAAGCGTGATTAAATCGTTAGCCGCTGGGAACAACATCATTCCGCCCACTGCGAAAAGTGTTAGTGGGTAGATTTCAGTTTGAATCTTTCCGGTTTGTAGCGCCACGCGTTCTTCGCTGGATCCAGGAATTGCAGAGGCTTGTGCCGCAAATGCATCAGTATCGGCCAACAACAAGAAAGCAAAAAAGGCCAAAACCAAAATCGTGCCTTGCATAAACAAAACTGGTCCATCAACTACAACAGAGTTTGTTGCAGCGGTCGCGGTTGCTGTGCCACGTAGATTCAATACTTGCGCAAAGCTAAGGACAACCGCACCAAGTGCGATTGCTAATTGAATTGCAGAGCGATGTTTCGCAGAGATGAAAGCTTCAACGATAACCGCGATAACCGCAGCTCCGAAGATCACCAACATCGGGGCAAGAGCGCCGTACTCCAGAGAAGGGGCCTGGAAAGTCATTATTTGTCGCCTCCTACAACCGGGGCTGGGTCGCTAAAGCCAGCTCGTGTAATGGTGTCTATCGCTGCTGGATTAATGATGTCCAAAGCTGGTTTTGGATAGAAACCAAAGAAGATGATGATCGCGATAACTGGCGCAATCGCGGCAATCTCTCGCTTATTCAAATCAGGAAGTGATTCATTGCCAGGCGTGGTTGGACCATGCAAAGCTTTTTGAACCGGAATAAGAATGTAAAGCGCCGCCAAGATAATTCCAAAGGTAGCGATAATCGCTGCGACTGGATATCTGGTGTAAGTGCCAACCAAAACTAGGAACTCGCTAACAAAGCTTGATAGACCTGGTAGCGCAAGTGATGACAAGCCGGCGATAAAGAAGCTCCACGCCAAAATCGGAGTGACTCTTTGCAATCCGCCAAACTCTGCGATGGTTGAGGAACCGCGACGAGAAATCATCCAACCTGCAGTTAAGAACAACGCTGCGGTAGAGAATCCATGGTTCAACATATAAAGCGTTGCACCGGCGTGACCTTGTGAGGTCATCGCAAAGATTCCAAGAGTGATGAAACCGAAGTGCGAGATCGAGGTGAAGGCAATCAAGCCCTTAATGTCTTTTTGTCCAATCGCCAAAAATGCGCCATAGAGAATTGAAATCAATGAGAGCACAATGATTAGCGGGGTAAAGGTTCTGGTTGCATCTGGGAAAAGCTCGATGCAATAACGGATCATTCCGAAGGTTCCGACTTTATCTAGAACTCCTAACAACAAAACCGAGGTTCCTGGTGTTGCAGATTTAGCAGCATCTGGCAACCAGGTGTGCATTGGCCACAACGGCGCTTTGATTGCAAAGGCAATAAAGAAGCCAAGGAACAAAAGGTTTTGGGTGGTTGAATCAATCTGCAATGTAGAAAGCGCTTCGATATCCATGGTGCGACCGATTTGGTTGCCGGAGATAACAAAGAGGCCGATGATTGAGGCCAGCATCAAAAGCCCGCCAAATAAGCTGTAAAGCAGGAATTTAACCGCTGCAGCCTGACGTGCACCAGAGCCATATCCACCGATTAGGAAGTAGACCGGAATCAGCATCGCTTCAAAGAAGACGTAGAAGAGGAAGACATCGGTCGCCGCAAAGACGCCGATCATCATGGTCTCTAGTACCAAAATCAAAACGTAGAAGGTCTTAACGCTAAAGCGACCATTCTCTGATTCATTCCAGCCGGCCAAAATAACGATTGGAACCAAAACGACTGACAACAAAATCAGAATCAATGAGATGCCATCAACACCGAGCTGGTAGTTAATACCTAACCCTGGAATCCAGGAGTAACGCTCAACATATTGGAACTCAGTTACATTTCTTTCAAAACCAAAAGCTGCAGAGAATCCAACCGCTGCCACTAGTAATGAAATTACAAATGCCGCCTGCTTAATTAACTTGCTGTTCGCTGCTGGCAGTAGCGCGATTAACAATGCACCTAATAGCGGAAGTGCGCCCATGCTGGTTAGTAGGTTCATAGTGTCACCACCAAGATTGCTACTAGTGCGGCTAGCGCACCAAGCAATATAAGAAGTGCATAGTTACGAACATAACCAGTTTGCAATTTACGCATCCCGCGAGCGCTGCCGAGCGTTGATGCAGCGACACCACGCACTACGCCATCAATAACTTTGTCATCAGTTTTCACTAGTACCTCAGTTAACTTCTGGCCAGGACGCATGAATAGAAATTCATTGGCATCATCTTGCAAAAGATCGCGTCTTGCGACCCGGGTAAATACGCTGACATCTTGTGGTGCGTTGGCAGCAAGTTCGCCACGGTATTTCGCTAATGCGATTCCAACACCAATTAGTACTGCGCCGACCGCAAGTGCGGAAACCACAATCGGAGGCAGCAACTCTGTGTGCTCATGATGGTGTGGATCAACCACTGGAGCGAGCCAGTTAACAATGGCTTTTCCGTTGTAAAGCAGGTATCCGGAGGTCACTGAACCAACCGCCAAAACCGCCATCGGAGCCCACATTAAGAATGGGGATTCATGTGGATGAGCATCATCAGCCCAACGCTTGTTACCAAAGAAGGTCATCATCATTACGCGGGTCATATAAAACGCGGTGATGATGGCACCGAGTAGCGCTGTGGAACCAAAAATAATTCCTTGTGCTCCGCCTGCGTTAAATGCGGTTTCGATAATTTTGTCTTTGGAATAGAAACCAGCAAATGGTGGAACACCGATGATCGCTAAATAACCAAGTCCAAAGGTAATCGCGGTAATTGGCATGAACTTTGCCAGTCCACCATAGCGACGCATATTGACTTCATCATTCATGCCATGCATTACCGAACCTGCACCAAGGAACATTCCAGCTTTAAAGAAGCCGTGGGTTAGTAGGTGCATGATTGCGAATGCATAACCTGCTGGACCAAAACCAGTCGCCATAATCATGTAACCGATCTGGGACATAGTTGAGGCAGCAAGTGCTTTCTTAATGTCATCTTTTGCGGTACCGATAATCGCACCAAACAACAATGTGATCGCACCGATGATTACTACAGCAAGCTGCGCATTAGGTGCGTTATCAAATACAAAGTTTGATCGGGTGATTAGGTAAACGCCTGCGGTAACCATGGTTGCGGCGTGAATCAAAGCTGAAACTGGAGTAGGACCAGCCATCGCATCGCCCAACCAAGCCTGCAATGGGAACTGTGCAGATTTACCGGTTGCAGCTAACAACAACATCAGACCCATCGCGGTTAACGCGGTTTCACTTGCGCCGCCAACCTTCTCCTCAATTCCCACAAAGGAAACTGCGCCGAAGTTTGCAAAGGCGATCATTACCGCGATTGATAAACCAAAGTCACCAACACGGTTTGCTACGAAAGCTTTTTTAGCGGCTGTGGCGTACTCCGGCTTTTGATTCCAGAAGCCAATAAGTAGATATGAAGCAAGGCCCACACCCTCCCAGCCCACATAGAGATTTAGGTAGGAATCACCGAGAACCAAGAGCAACATCGCGGCAATAAAGAGGTTCAAATAAGAGAAGAAACGGCGGCGATCACGATCTTCCGACATGTAGGCGATTGAATAAACATGAATCAAGGTTCCAACGCCGGTAATAAGTAGTACGAATGCAATTGATAGCTGGTCTAACAAAAGACCGGCATCAACATTAAAATCGCCTACTGAAATCCAGGTGAATAATTTTTGGGTAACAGCGCGGGATTCTTCAGCGCGATCACGCATCGCCAAGAACTCCATAACACCGATTACAAAGGTGCTAGCTGAAACTGCGGTTGCAAACAGGTGGCCCCACTTATCGGCTTTGCGGCCGAGCAACATCAAAAGCGCAGCGCTAAATAGCGGCAGCGCGATGAAATAAACCAAGTTATCTGATGTCATTTATCGGCTCAACAAACTTGCATCATCAACTGATGCAGATCGACGGGAACGGAAAATGGTCACGATGATGGCTAGACCAACCACAACTTCGCAGGCCGCAACAACCATCGTAAAGAATGCGATGACCTGACCTTCCAAGTTGCCATTCATCTTTGCAAAGGTAACAAAAGCCAGGTTAGCGGCGTTCAACATCAACTCGATACACATGAAAACTACGATGGCGTTGCGACGTACAACTACGCCAACCGCGCCAATAGAAAACAGAATTGCGGAGAGGTACAAATAATTTGTGGGATTCATTATTTCTTGCCCTCCTCATCAATCTTGGGCAAGCCTTCTAACGCGTAAGACTTGGTCTCTTGCACATCTCCACGACGATGCAAAACCTCTGCAATCGAAAGATCTGATGGTGTGCCATCTGGCAGCAACGCTGGTAAATCAACCGCGTTGTTACGGGCATAAACACCAGAGCCGGGAAGGCCTGCTGCGGTGGCGATTGATTTGCCACGGAATCGTGCAATGGAACGGGCGCGCTGTGAAGTCTTAGCGGCATCGCTCTTTTCAGAGTGAGCTAGAACCATCGCACCAAGCGCTGCAGTAATAAGTAGTGCGGAAATAACCTCAAAAGCCCACACATAATCACTAAACAACAGCTGGGCTAGGCCCTGAACGTTGCCGGCTGAGTTTGCTTCCTCAAGTCCTACCGCTGGGCGACCATTGTCGGTGCGGGCAATCAGAGAGGTAAGCGCTGCAGAAAAACCAAGTACGGTGAAGATGGCAACTGGTCGCAACCCTTTGATTTTTTCTACCAAAGAATCAGATGAATCAACACCGACCAACATCAAGATAAAGAGGAAGAGCATCATTACCGCGCCGGTGTAAACCACGATCTGCACGATGCCGAGGAACGGTGCCTCCAAAGTGATGTAGAAAATCGCCAAGGTAATCATTACCCAGGCCAAAAGAATTGCGGAGTGAACCGCTTTCTTCATAAACAACATCGCAATTGATGCCGCGACCGCTAGCGGTGCTAGCGTCCAAAACAAAACTGATTCACCGGTCATTTATTTACCTCTTGCGAAGGGTGCGCTTCTTTGATTTCACCGCGGTAATAATTGTGGTGATCTGATCCTGGATACATTGGATGTGGTGGCATCAACATTCCATTACGAAGCGGCGCCAACAAATCCTCTTTTTCCCAAATCAATTTTTCCCGTTTGTCATCAGCAATCTCATACTCATTTGTCATAGTGAGTGCGCGGGTAGGGCATGCTTCGATGCAAAGGCCGCAGAAAATACAACGCAGATAATTAATCTGATAAACCTTGGCGTGACGCTCACCAGGTGACATTTGATTATCAGGTGTGTTGTTTTCACCCTCAACATAAATCGCATCGGCTGGACAGGCCCAAGCACAAAGCTCGCAACCAATGCACTTTTCTAAACCATCTTCATAACGATTAAGTTGGTGACGACCATGAAAACGAGGTTGTACCTCTGGCTTTACCTCTGGATATTCAATGGTGTTTGGTTTCTTAAACATGGTGCTGAAGGTGACCCAGAAACCCTTTAGCTGCTTGAAGAAGCTGGCGGGCTCTTGACCGGTAACTGGAACCGCAGACTCTGCTGCCTTTTCGATGGCGTCAGAGCGCTTTGGTTCTAAGTGAAACTCGCTCATTTTTGATCGCCTTTCGTAATTGCTCCCTTGATAACAGGAAGTGCAGGTACTGGGAATGATGGTTCTGGCATTTCACCGACATAACGTGCGCGCTCTTCCGCTTTACGTTTTGTGGAATCAAAGATGGAGAGTGCAACAAGAACCGCAATCACAACGCCACCGGTGAAGGCTGCAATCATGAACTGTGATGCACCTTGTTGGGTCATCAAACGCAGAGTTGCAACTACCAAAATCCATGCCACGTTAACTGGAATCAAAACTTTCCAGCCAAACTTCATGAACTGGTCGTAACGCAATCTTGGCAATGTGCCACGTAGCCAAACAAAGAAGAAGAAGAATCCCAGGACCTTCACAAAGAACCAGACAAAGCTAAACCAACCGCCCAGCCATGCTGATGTGAAGCCCAATCCTGGAGGAGCACTTGGTCCACCAAGGAACAGGGTGGTCGCAAGTGCGGAAACCGCGATGATGTTTACATACTCGGCCAAGAAGAATAGTGCGAACTTCAATGATGAGTATTCGGTATGGAAACCGCCGACCAACTCACCTTCAGCTTCAGCTAAATCAAAAGGCGCGCGGTTTGTTTCGCCCACCATTGAAATCACATAGATTGCAAAGGATGGGAATAGCACTACAACATTCCACCAAGTTGATTGTGAAGCGATGATGTCACCGGTTGACATTGATCCGGCATAAATAAAGACACCAACAAATGAAAGTCCCATGGCAATTTCATAAGAGATTACCTGGGCGCTGGAGCGCAATCCACCAAGTAGTGGATAGGTAGAACCTGATGACCATCCCGCAAGCACAATTCCATAAACTCCAATTGATGCGGTTGCTAATACATAAAGCACACCAACTGGAAGATCAGTCAGCTGCATTACGGTTTCTTCACCAAAGAAGTTCACTTTGCCGGTAAGTGGAATAACCGCAAAGGCCATAAAGCAGGTTGTGGCGCTGATAATCGGGGCCAAAACAAAGACCACTCGATCAGCGGCTTTAGGGATGATGTCCTCTTTTAGCGCCAACTTAACGCCATCGGCCAAGGCTTGAATCAAGCCAAAAGGTCCGACTCGGTTTGGGCCAAGACGCATCTGCATGCGGGCCACGATGCGACGCTCGCCCCAAACAGAGAGCAGAGTTAGCACAACGCAAAGCACGAAAATCAATAAACCTTTAAGCGCGATTACCCAACCTGGATCATCTAGCAACAATGATGAGTTGTTCATGCTTTCACCACCGATACCGCTCCAGATGCAACTCCCAAGGTTGCAATCGCCTTGCTATCAATTGAATTACGTGGAATCCAGACTGAGCTCTCTTCAATCTCTGCAATCTCACATGGCAATGTGATTGCGCCATGTGCGGTAGAGATCTTTACGGAATCACCATTTTGCACACCAAGTGCCGCTGCACGATTTGCTGAGATAACTGCAACGGATGGATGAACCGTTCCAGCAAGATTGTTTTCGCCATCTTGCAATGAACCGGCATCAAGCAACAATCTCCAAGAGGTAAGAATTGCTTTGTCCGCTGATGCTGAAACTGAAGTGGCTGCAACCGGTGTAAAGGCAGAACGAGATTCCCATGCACCGAGTGAGTTGAACTCTTCACGGGCTGCAGCAACAGTTGGCAGATTAATTGGAGTTCCCATTTGATCTGCCAACATCGAAAGAATTCGCACATCGCTGCGGGTTAAGGAGTCAGCAATAGCGGTTTCAAAATTGCGAGCGCGGCCTTCCCAGTTAATAAAGCTGCCACTCTTTTCAACTACCGCTGCAACAGGAAGAACCACATTTGCAATTTCAGTAATTGCACTGTGGCGAATCTCAAGTGAGACCACAAAAGCTTTTGCCAGTCCATCATGATGATGCGCGGAAATATCTAGTGGATCAACACCACCAATTAATAGCGCTTCGATATTGCCTTTTTGTAGATCTTCCAAAATTGCATCGGTATCGCGACCGATATTTGTTGGAAGGTTTTCAACCCCCCATGCCGCCTGTAAATCAACGCGGGCCGCGGTATCTGAGACTGGACGACCGCCAGGAAGAAGATTTCCAATTGCGCCAGCTTCTAGAGCGCCACGTTCACCTGCACGACGTGGAATCCAAGCTAACTTCGCATTTGAAGATTGAGCTAGTGATACCGCCGCAGAGATTGCGCCAGCGCTCTCTGACAAACGCTCACCCACCAAAATTACTGATTTGTTGGTAAGACCAGAGAGTTTTGCAATTGCACCTGCTTCATTACCGGCTGCGGTTGCAATTAACTCTGCCTTTAACTTTTTGTTACCGCGGGAAGCAAATGGTGCAACTGCGGTGATCTTCAAACCACGTTTGCGAACCTGCTTGTACAGACGCAAGAAGACGATTGGTGACTCTTCCTCTGCTTCAAAACCAAGCAACACAACGTGATCAGCACGATCCAAATCCTTGTAATTAACAGTTGTGCCAACAACATGAGATGCCAAGAAGCTGCGCTCTTCCTCTGAAGTTAGTCGAGCACGGAAATCAATATCGTTGGTGCCAAGTGCTACACGAGCAAACTTTGCATAACCATAAGCATCTTCCAATGTCGCTCGGCCACCAACTAGAACTGCGGCCCGGTTTGCTTCAAGTCCAGCAGCTGCGGCTTGTAGCGCCTCTGGCCATGATGCTTCATGAAGTTGTCCATCTTCACCGCGCACCAATGGTGCTGTGATGCGATCTTTTTGGGTTACATATTTGAATGCCCAACGACCCTTGTCACAGTTCCACTCTTCATTTACCTGAGCATCATCACCTGCGAGACGACGCAAAGTCTTGCCGCGACGAACATCGGTGCGCATATCGCAACCTGATGCGCAGTGCTCACACGCAGAAGGGGTTGAAACCAAATCAAATGGACGTGCGCGGAAACGATATGAAGCTCCAGTTAGGGCTCCCACTGGGCAGATCTGCACGGTATTTCCGGAGAAATAAGATTCAAATGGATCTTTTTCATAGATACCAACCTGCTGCAAAGCACCACGTTCATTCAAAGTAATAAATGGATCTCCCGCAATCTGCTCTGAGAATCGGGTGCAACGGGCGCAGAGAATGCAACGCTCGCGATCTAGCAAAACTTGAGATGAGATATTGATTGGTTTTTCAAAGGTGCGCTTGTATCCCTCGAACCGTGACTCCTCACGACCATTACTCATCGCTTGATTCTGTAGTGGACACTCGCCACCTTTATCGCAAACTGGGCAATCAAGTGGATGGTTAATCAACAACAACTCCATGATTCCTTGTTGCGCTTTGTCAGCAACAGGTGATGTGAGTTGGGTATTAACAATCATTCCTGGTTCTACTGGAATAGTGCAGGAAGCTTGTGGCTTTGGAAACTTGCGACCATTAATTTCAATCTCAACCAAACATTGGCGGCAAGCTCCAACTGGATCTAGCAATGGGTGATCGCAGAAACGTGGAATTTGAATTCCTAGTTTTTCTGCGGCGCGAATTACCAATGTGCCTTTTGGAACTGTAACTTCGAAACCATCGATGGTTACAGTGATCATCTCTACTTGAGTGTCGGCTGCGATTTCTTGTGTGCTCATTAACGCGCGCCACTTTCTTCTAGGGCAAACAAAGTTGATTTCGCAGGATCAAATGGACATCCACCATTGTTTAGGTGATCCAAATACTCCTGACGGAAATACTTCAATGAAGAGATAATCGGGCTGGCTGCACCATCTGCCAGAGCGCAGAAAGAACGACCTGCGATGTTGTCGCAAAGATCTAACAACTTATCGAGATCTGCTGCTTCACCTTTACCGCTCTCGAGATCTTTCAAAATCTGAACCAACCACCAGGTACCTTCACGGCAAGGTGTGCATTTTCCGCATGATTCATGCTTATAAAACTCAGTCCAGCGCAATACCGCACGAACTACACATACGGTTTCATCAAAGATTTGTAATGCTTTTGTGCCCAGCATTGAGCCCGCAGCCGCAACACCTTCATAATCCAAAGGTGTATCAAGATGTGCATCGGTAAACAATGGAGTTGAGGATCCACCAGGGGTCCAGAACTTCAACTTGTTTCCATTACGCATTCCACCAGCAAGTGCAATCAACTCACGCAGCGTTACACCAAGTGGTGCCTCAAACTGTCCTGGGTTTTTGACGTGCCCGGAAAGTGAGTACAAAGTAAAACCTTTGCTCTTCTCAGTTCCCATCGAACCAAACCACTCAACACCATTATTAATAATGGAAGGAACTGATGCCACAGATTCAACGTTGTTCACAACTGTTGGGCGTGCATACAAACCAGCAATCGCTGGGAATGGAGGACGAAGACGTGGTTGACCGCGGAAACCCTCTAGCGAATCAAGCAATGCGGTTTCTTCACCACAGATATATGCACCAGCACCAACATGTAGCACTAGCTCTAAATCAAAACCTTTACCTAGGATGTTTTTTCCAAGGTATCCAGCTTTGTAAGCATCTTCGATCGCTTGCTGCACACGACGGATGATGTGTGTGACCTCGCCGCGAATATAAATAAAGGCATGGTTGGCGCGAATCGCATAGGAACCGATGATGATTCCTTCTACCAAAACATGCGGGTTCGCCATCAACATTGGCATGTCTTTGCAGGTGCCAGGCTCTGATTCATCTGCGTTAACAACAAAGTAATGCTCTTTGTTATCACCTTGTGGAATAAAGCCCCACTTCATACCGGTTGGGAAGCCTGCGCCACCACGACCGCGAAGACCGGAGTCCTTAACTATTTGAATAACCTCATCAGGGGCCATTGATAAGGCTTTTTCAACGGCCCTATATCCACCATTGCGCTTGTAGCCCTCAATAGTGAAGGAATCTGGTTGATCCCATGATGCAGAAAGTACGGGAGTCAGCTTTGTCATTTACTTGGCTCCTTGATCTTTGGCGATTCGTAAACCGAGAAGAGTTGGCTCTCCAGCTTGAACACCTTCATGTGCACGACCATCATTTAAACCTGCAAGGACTGCAGAGTTTTCTTTCCAAGTTGGAAGTTTGTTTGGTCCACGGGTTGGTGCTGGTGGATTTCCTTGCCGCATTGCATCAACTAAATCTTTTGCAGATTGCACAGTCTGGTTGTCATAGAACTCCCAGTTAGCCATAACAACTGGTGCGTAATCACATGCAGCGTTGCACTCAATATGTTCTACTGAAACTTTTCCATCAGCGGTGACTTCGTCATTTTCAATTCCAAGATGATCTTTCAATGCTTCGAAAATTGCATCTCCACCCATAACCGCACACAAAGTGTTGGTGCAAACACCAACATGGTATTCACCGACTGGCTTGCGCTTGTATTGGGTGTAGAAAGTTGCAACCGCACTTACCTCTGCGGTTTCTAAATTTAATTTCTTGGCAATTACTTCAATGCTCTCTGGTGTTACATAACCATCTTTTGATTGCGCAAAGTGCAACAAAGGCATGATTGCAGAACGAGAACGTGGATAACGATTGATAATGGAATCCATTACTGAATTGTCAGCATCTGTTAGTGGCATTAGCGGTCCACATCTCCCATCACTGGATCAATCGAAGCAACAGCAGCAACAACATCTGCGATCAATGAGCCTTCGCACATTGCAGAGGTTGATTGCAAATTACTAAATGAAGGGGTGCGGAAATGCACGCGATATGGGCGGGTTCCGCCATCAGAAACTAGGTGTGCACCAAGCTCACCACGTGGTGATTCAACTGGGGTGTAAACCTGTCCTGCTGGGACGCGGAAACCTTCGGTAACAATCTTGAAGTGATGAATCAATGACTCCATAGAAGTTCCCATGATCTGACGAATGTGATCAAGTGAGTTTCCAAGTCCATCGCCACCAAGTGCGAGCTGTGCTGGCCAAGCAATCTTCTTGTCGGCAACCATTACTGGCGCACCATCAAGTTGATCTAACTTGTCACAGCATTGTTCGATGATGCGAAGTGATTGCTCGAGTTCTTGCATACGAATCAAGAAACGACCATAAACATCGCAGGTATCAGCGGTGATTACATCAAAGTCATAATTTTCATAACCGCAATATGGCTGAGTTTTACGAAGATCCCATGGCATGCCTGTTGCACGAAGCACTGGACCGGTAACACCCAAAGTAATACATCCTGCTAGATCCAAATAACCGACATCTTTAGTGCGCTTGATCCAAATTGAGTTACCAATTAATAGATCAGCGTTGTCTTTGAAGTTCTTACGTAGATCTTTAACAAGTTCGCGGACATGAGAAACAGTTCCCTCTGGCAGATCCTGGGCTACTCCACCTGGGCGGATGTAGGCCATGTTCATGCGCAGCCCAGATACTTTTTCAAATACATCCAAAACCTTCTCGCGCTCACGGAAGGCAAAGAACATCGGCGTGATTGCACCTAATTCAAGAGCACCAGTACCGAGTGCCACCATGTGTGAGGAGATGCGGTTGAACTCCATCATCATTACGCGAATTACTGTGGCGCGCTCTGGAACATCATTTGTGATGCCCAAAAGCTTCTCAACACCCAAGCAATAAGCGGTCTCATTGAACAATGGGCTCAAATAATCCATGCGGGTCACGAAAGTTACGCCCTGGGTCCAGGTGCGGAACTCGGTGTTCTTTTCAATTCCAGTATGCAGATAACCGATTCCACAACGTAGCTCGGTGATGGTTTCGCCTTCGAGCTCCAACATCAAACGCAACACTCCATGGGTTGATGGATGTTGTGGGCCCATGTTTACAACAACACGTTCCTCTTTTGCGCTGCCGATTTCTGCTGCAACTTGATCCCAATCGCCACCGGTAACTGAATAAATTGTTCCTTCAGTTGTTTCGCGTGAAGAAGCTTGAGGAGTTGAGAAAGTACTCATCGATATGTCCTCCGGTTATCTGGAGCTGGAACTGTTGCACCGATGTACTCAACTGGAATTCCACCAAGTGGATAATCCTTACGTTGTGGATGTCCGGGCCAATCATCTGGCATCAAAATTCTGGTTAATGCTGGGTGGCCATCAAAAATAATTCCGAACATGTCATAAGCCTCGCGCTCATGCCAGTTTGTTCCAGCCCAAACCTCTACCAAAGTTGGAATGTGTGGATCAGATTCTGGAGCCGAAACCTCAAGACGGATACGACGGTTGTGGGTCATGGAAAGTAATTCATAGACCGCATGTAGTTCGCGATCTTTATCTTCTGGGTAATGCACGCCGCTAACACCTAAACAAACTTCAAAACGAAGTGTTTCGGTATCACGCAAAGTTTTTGCAACATCAAACAAACGATTGCGTTTAATGTGCAGAGTTAATTCACCGCGATCAACTACAACTTTTTCAATCGCATCACTGAACTCTGGAAATGCTTTTTCTAATTCATCTGCCACATCATCAAAGTAAGAACCGTAAGGACGTGATGCAGAAGTTGGTGAATAAGCAGAGCGCTCTAATCCGCCGTAACCAGAGGTATCACCGGTTCCGGAGGCGCCAAACATGCCTTTTTGCTCGCTCATTTTTAGTCCCTGCTTCCAAATACGGGAATCTTTTGAGTTGGAACTGCAGCAAGTGCGGCTGCTTCAACCTCTTTAATAATTTGTTGACGGTTTACGCCAAGTTTTTCATTTCCAATTTGTTCATGAAGTTTCAAAATTGCATCCATCAACATTTCAGGTCTTGGTGGACAACCTGGCAAATAAATATCTACTGGAATGATGTGATCAACACCCTGCACAATCGCATAGTTGTTAAACATTCCACCAGATGATGCACATGCACCCATTGATAAAACCCATTTAGGTGCGGTCATTTGATCGTAGATCTGACGCACAACTGGAGCCATCTTGTTTGAAACGCGACCGGCAACAATCATTAAATCTGCTTGACGTGGCGAAGCGCGGAAAACTTCCATTCCGAAACGAGAGATGTCGTATTTACCGGCAGAACCAATTGCCATCATCTCAATGGCGCAACAAGCCAAACCGAAGGTAGCTGGCCACAAAGAGTTTTTGCGCATGTATCCCGCCAACTTTTCGACGGTGGTTAGCAAAAATCCCGAAGGTAATTTCTCTTCTAGACCCATTTTTAATCCCATTCCAATCCGCCGCGGCGCCATACATATGTATAGGCGACGAAAACTGTGAGGATGAAGATGACCATTTCAATTAATCCAAAGAGTGCGAGTTGATCGTAAGCAACCGCCCATGGATATAAGAACACAATTTCGATATCAAAGATGATGAAGAGCATTGCCGTTAAGAAGTACTTAACCGGGAACCGTCCGCCGCCTTGAGCCTGAGGGCTAGGTTCGATACCGCACTCGTAAGCATCGAGTTTGGCGCGGTTGTATCTCTTTGGTCCCGACAGGGCGCCGGCTACAACTGAGAAAACCGCGAAACCGAAGCCAATTGCACCTATTACGAAGATCGGGACATAGGGGTTCACAACGGGAAATCTTAGGCGAGGCCTAGAAAATGAGGGAAATTAGGAGCCCTTGATGGCTGTGTGAACTGCCACAACGCCCCCGGTGAGGTTGACCCATGATGGATTGCGCCAGCCAGCGCTACTCATTTCAGCAGCTAACTGCTCTTGATTGGGCCAGGCTCTGATTGATTCAGCCAAATAAACATAGGCGGCCGGGTTTGATGATGTCTTGCGGGCCAATTTAGGCAACATTTTCATGAGGTAATTCATGTAGATGATGCGAAATGGTGCAAAGGTGGGAGTGGAGAACTCAACAATCACCATGCGACCGCCAACTTTGGTCACCCGCAGCGCTTCCTGCAAAGCTTTTTTGTAATCATGAGTGTTGCGCAAACCAAATGAGATTGTTGTGAGATCAAATTCATTTTCACCAAATGGCAAATTCAATGCATCACCTTTTACAAACTTTAAATACGGTCTTGCTTTTCGACCTTGCTCCAACATTCCTTCAGAAAAATCTAATGAGGTGACATCAGCACCAGCTTTAAACAATGGTTCGCTAGATGAACCAGGGCCGGCCGCGACATCAAGAATCTTCATTCCTGGTTTTGGATTAATAATGGTCTGAACTTTTTTACGCCAACGTTTGGTTTGTCCCAAACTCAATAGGTCATTGACCAGGTCGTAGCGTTTTGCAACGCCATCAAACATCGAAGAAACCTCTTCGGGATCTTTACCTAGATCAGCTCGACTCACCGGCCTATCATCTCTAGCGGTAGGCTTAATTCACAAGTTGAAAAGGTTTGGAGTCATATGCACGTATCAATCACAACGGAGTTGCTCGGCGAGCATCCCGCGTTGCTTGATATCTCCATTCCTGAGATTGCCGATGACGCAATCACCTCATGGGTGCGAGGCGGCGATGGATTAATTGGTTTTGGAATCTACAAATCTTTTGTAGTTAAAGGTGCCAACCGTTTTGAACAGGCCCGGCTTTGGTGGCGCGAACAGGTAAATGGCCTTGATATTCATAACAATGTGCATGGCACCGGAACTGGCCCGATTCTCTTTACCTCTTTCTCTTTTGATGAGGCTGAAGAATCAGTATTAATCATCCCGAAAGTCGTTGTGGGGCAACGAAATGGCAAGTCCTGGATTACCTGGATTGGGGCTACTCCCCAACCAGCATTGCAAAGAAGTGAAACAAAATCAGTTCCACTAAATCTAACTTGGAGTGGTAGCAATGGTGATGTTTGGCAAGATCGCGTAGCCCGCGCTGTTGAGAAAATCAAAAATGATTCTTTAGAAAAAGTTGTTTTAGCCCGTTTTGTGACTGGAACTACTAGTGAAAAAATCAATCAACGCAATTTGCTCCAACAACTTGCTAAGGAATATCCATCTACCTGGGTTTATTCAAATCATGGATTAGTTGGTGCAACACCAGAGCTATTAGTGCGTTTAAGTAAATCTCTTGTTACCTCACGCATCTTGGCCGGAACAATTCGCAAAACCGGTGATGATGAAAGAGATCTTGCACTTGCTGGTTCATTAGCGCGCTCCTCAAAAGATTTAGAGGAACATGAATACGCCGTGCGTTCCGTCGCTGAAGCGCTCTCACCATTTTGCACCTCAACAAATATTCCAGAGACTCCTTTTGTATTGCACCTTTCAAATGTTATGCATCTAGCAACAGATGTAACTGGAGTTCTTTCTGATTCATCTAATCCGATTGATATCTTCGCATTGGTTTCTAGATTGCATCCTTCTGCTGCGGTTTGTGGCACACCTACCGACTACGCCAAGCGCACGATTGATGAAATTGAAGGTATTTCCCGCGGTCGCTACGCCGGCCCGATCGGATGGATTGATGCCAAAGGCGATGGGGAGTTGGGTATTGCTCTGCGC
>VEQF01000014.1 GCA_018883365.1 Candidatus Nanopelagicaceae bacterium | reverse complement strand
ATAGCGGGAGCTTTGGCTGATGAGCATTAATTCAGTCGAGAGCAAAATGACAACACAACTAGATCTACTCACGGTAGCGCTCGGCTTCCGTGTTGGAAAATAAGAATAAGGAAGGGTAAGAAAATGGAAGGCTCACTTAACCTCGTAGGTTACGGTCTTGCAGCAATTGGACCAGGCCTCGCAGTCGGAATGATCTTCGCTGCTTACATCAACGGCGTTGCTCGCCAACCAGAAGCGCGTAGCGTTCTACAACCAATCGCATTCCTTGGCTTTGCGATGGCTGAAGCTCTTGCACTATTCGGTCTCGTTTTGGCGTTCGTTCTCTAGTCGCTAACTCCTAAACCGTGCGTTCACTAACCATGCGAACAATTGAATTAGCAGCAGGCGAAGAGCTAAATCCGCTGATCCCGCATACCTCGGAGATCATCGTTGGATTTATCGCCTTCTCGCTTCTCTATCTCGTACTCCGTCGCGCCGTAGTTCCACGCTTTGAAAAAGCGTTTGCGGAACGTACCGACGCAATTCAAGGCGGAATGGAACGGGCAGAGAAAGCACAGAAGGAAGCCGAAGTTGCTCTAAACAAATATCAGGCCCAGCTTGCAGATGCACGAAGTGAAGCTCAATCAATTCGTGAAGATGCTCGCGTTCAGGGCGCTGCAATCATCGAAGAGATGCGCACCAAGGCTCAAGAAGAGGCTGCGCGCATAACTGCAACGGCACAAGCTGCGATTGAAGCAGAGCGTCAACAAGCGGTGAAGTCACTGCGTAATGAAGTTGGAGCCCTTGCTACCGAGCTCGCATCAAAGATCGTTGGAGAAGCACTCGATGATCAAGTCCGTCAATCAAGAATCGTTGATCGTTTCCTTGAGGATTTGGAGAAGAGTAAGTAATCATGACTAAAACAACTTCAGCTGGAGTTCCAACATTTGGCGGCGCAAGCCGTGAATCAAACACAGCTGCTCGCCGTATCTTGGATGTAATCCTCAAAGATTTATCTCAAGAGCAAACTGTTAAGTTAGCAAGCGAGCTATTTGAAGTTGTTTCAGTTCTAGATTCCTCAACCTCGCTTCGACGCGCAATTACTGATGGATCACGTGAGGCCGCGGCAAAAGCAAAGCTAGCTGAAGATCTTTTCGGCAAAGCGGTTTCTGCATCTGCCTTGAAGTTAGTGAGCGAGATGTCAGCACTTCGCTGGTCAAGCCCATCTAACTTGGGTGATGTCCTAGAGCAGATTGCAATCGAAACAGAGGCCGCAGCGGCCAACTTGGCTGGAGAGCTAGATCAACTAGAGCAAGAGCTCTTTGATTTCTCTCGAATCGTAATGAGTGACGGCGAACTTCGTCAGGCGCTAAATGCCTCAAAGTTCTCCGGAGAAAGTAAGCGAGTCTTAATCGCCAAGATTTTTGGCGGCAAAGTTTCAGCTTCAACCGCACGAGTTATTGCCCACCTGGTAAGTGGATTGCGAGGAAGAAATATCGAACGCACGATTTCTTTCTACGCAGGCGCAATAGCTGCTCGACGCGAAAGAGTCATTGCACATGTAGAGGTTGCAGTTGCACTGACTGAAGCACAAAAAGAAAAGTTAACAAAGACATTGTCACAAAAGATTGGTCAACCGGTTCGCTTGAACGTGGAGATCAATCCAGCGGTTTTGGGTGGTTTTTCCATCCGTTTTGCAGATGAATTGATTGACGCATCAATCGTCAGTCGTTTGGCCGACGCGGGCAGAGCGCTCGCAGTATAGGGAGAGTAATCATGGCGGAACTCACGATCCGACCCGAAGAGATTCGTGATGCCTTAGCGAACTTCGTTAAGTCATACGATCCAGGTGTCGCGGCTCGCGATGAAATCGGAACCGTTGTAGAAGCGGGCGATGGCATTGCACGTGTTGCAGGACTTCCTTCAACAATGACTAATGAGCTGCTCAAGTTCGAGAATGGAACACTAGGTCTTGCGCTGAACCTTGATGTGCGCGAAATCGGTGTGGTTATTCTCGGTGAATTTAATGGAATTGAAGAAGGAACAACTGTTCGTCGTACCGGTGAAATTCTCTCCGTTCCGGTTGGCGATGGCTTCCTAGGTCGCGTTGTTGACGCACTTGGACGCCCAATTGATGGCAAGGGTGAAATCAAAGCAGAAGCAACCCGCGCCCTTGAATTGCAGGCACCATCTGTTGTGCAACGCCAACCAGTTAAGGAACCACTAGCAACCGGTATTAAAGCTATCGACGCTATGACCGCAATCGGCCGCGGACAGCGTCAGCTAATCATCGGTGACCGTCAGACCGGTAAGACCGCGGTTGCAATCGACACCATCATTAACCAGCGCGAAAACTGGAAGAGTGGCGATAAGAAGAAGCAGGTTAAATGTATTTATGTTGCGATTGGACAAAAAGGTTCAACTATCGCATCAGTAAGAGCGGCTTTGGAAGAAGCTGGCGCGATGGAGTACACAACAATCGTCGCAGCTCCAGCATCTGATCCAGCAGGCTTCAAATATCTAGCTCCATACACCGGCTCTGCAATTGGTCAGCACTGGATGTATGGCGGTGGCCATGTTCTTATTGTTTTTGATGATCTTTCAAAGCAAGCAGAGGCATACCGTTCAGTTTCCTTGCTACTACGCCGTCCACCAGGACGTGAAGCCTATCCAGGCGATGTTTTCTATTTACATTCACGCTTGCTAGAGCGTTGCGCCAAGTTGTCTGATGAATTGGGCGGCGGTTCTATGACCGGTCTTCCAATTATCGAAACAAAAGGTAACGACGTTTCTGCCTTCATTCCTACAAACGTAATTTCGATTACCGATGGTCAGTGCTTCCTTGAGACAGATCTCTTTAACTCAGGTGTACGTCCTGCTATCAACGTAGGTATTTCAGTTTCCCGTGTTGGTGGTTCTGCACAGACCAAAGCAATGAAGAAGATTGCTGGACGTCTACGTCTTGATCTCGCACAGTTCCGCGAACTTGAAGCTTTCGCAGCTTTCGGTTCCGATCTTGATGCGGCATCAAAAGCGCAGCTAGAGCGCGGTGCTCGTCTTGTTGAGCTACTAAAGCAACAGCAGTACACACCGTTCTCACTAGAGCGAATGGTTGTTTCAATCTGGGCTGGAACTACAGGTCAGCTTGATTCCGTTCCAGTTGCAGATATCCGTCGCTTTGAATCAGAGTTCTTGGATTTTGTTGCTCGCGAGCACAAATCAATCTTTGATGTAATTTCAGAGACCAAAGAGCTCAGCGATGACACCGTTGCGAAAATGACCGCAGCTGTTAATGAATTCAAGACTCAGTTTGTTTCCTCAGCCGCTAAAGCGGTAAATGAAGCACCTGCTGAGGCTGAAGGCAGCGACGGCACTGAGCAGATTACGAAGTACAAGAAGTAATCCATGGGCGCCCAACTCCGCATCTATCGTCGACGCATTCGCTCGGTTAAAGCGACCAAGAAGATCACGCGTGCCATGGAGCTAATCTCCGCATCGCGTATCGTCAAGGCGCAGCAACGAGTCTCTGCTTCGACCCCGTACGCAAATGAATTAACGCGTGCGGTGAGCGCAGTTGCAACATTTTCAAATACCAACCATCCCTTAACAACTGAATCCGCCAACCCAAAGCGTGCAGCGGTACTAGTAATCACCGCTGATCGCGGTATGGCTGGTGCTTATTCATCAAGTGCCATCAAAGAGGCTGATGGATTAGTTGTTACTTTAAAGGAGCGCGGTCTTCAGGTTGACACTTATTTAGTTGGCCGTAAAGCGGTTAACTACTTCAAGTTCCGCAACCGGGCAATTAAGAACTCCTGGACTGGATTTTCAGACAATCCAACTTATGCACATGCCAAAGCAATTTCTGATGAGTTAATCGCAGCTTTCATTAAAGATGCTCAGGTTGATATTGATGGCGTGGATGAGCTTCATATTGTTTATACCGAGTTCAAATCAATGCTTACTCAAGTTGCAATGAACAAGCGGATGTTGCCACTTGAAGTTGTTGAGTCCGACGGTCCTGCTCCGGCTGGATTGTTGCCTGCTTATGAGTTTGAACCAAATGCCGAAGAAGTTCTCAACGCACTTCTTCCACGCTATATCGAATCACGTGTCTACAACGCCCTACTGCAATCTGCAGCTTCAGAGCATGCAGCTCGTAGACGTGCGATGAAATCAGCAACTGACAATGCTGATGAATTAATTAAGTCGTTGACCAGACTTGCAAACGCAGCCCGTCAGGCTGAAATTACGCAAGAAATCAGTGAAATCGTGGGCGGCGCAGACGCGCTCGCCTCAGCAAGCGCAGGGAGCGAATGATGACAACTAAGACAGCAACCGGACGCGTAGCACGCGTAATTGGACCGGTCGTTGATATCGAATTCCCATCGGATTCGATGCCTGCGATCTACAACGCGTTGAACGTGGATGTAACACTTGGTGGTGAGCAACGTACATTGACACTAGAGGTAGCCCAACACATCGGCGACAACCTAGTTCGTGCAATTTCGATGCAGCCAACAGATGGCATGGTCCGTGGTGTAGAGGTACGTGACACAGGTGCAGCAATCTCTGTTCCAGTCGGAGATGTAACCAAGGGACACGTATTCAATGCGCTAGGTGAATCACTAGATGTTCCAACATCATCACTTGATGTTAAGGAGCGTTGGCCAATTCACCGTACCGCACCTGATTTCGATCAGCTTGAATCAAAGACTGAAATGTTTGAGACCGGAATCAAAGTTATCGATCTTCTTACACCTTATGTAAAGGGTGGAAAGATCGGTCTATTTGGAGGTGCTGGTGTCGGTAAGACAGTTCTTATTCAGGAAATGATTTACCGTGTAGCAGAAAACTTCGGTGGTGTTTCAGTATTCGCCGGTGTTGGTGAGCGTACCCGTGAAGGTAACGATCTATTCCTGGAAATGACAGAGACCGGCGTTATTAACAAGACCGCATTGGTCTTCGGTCAGATGGATGAGCCACCCGGAACTCGTTTGCGTGTAGCACTTTCAGCATTGACCATGGCGGAGTATTTCCGCGATGTGCAAAAGCAGGATGTTTTGCTCTTCATCGATAATATCTTCCGCTTTACCCAGGCTGGTTCTGAGGTTTCAACACTGCTTGGACGTATGCCTTCAGCTGTGGGTTACCAACCGACTTTGGCAGATGAGATGGGTGTGCTTCAGGAGCGCATCACCTCAACCCGTGGTCACTCAATTACATCAATGCAGGCGATTTATGTTCCTGCCGACGACATCACCGACCCAGCGCCACACACAACATTCACCCACTTGGATGCAACTACCGTTTTGTCCCGTCCGATTTCAGAGTTGGGTATTTATCCAGCTGTGGATCCTCTTGACTCAACATCACGCATTCTTGATCCTCGTTACATCGGAGAGAATCACTTCCGAGTAGCAAACCGCGTCAAGCAAATCTTGCAGCGTTACAAGGATCTGCAGGACATCATTGCGATTCTTGGTATCGATGAACTTTCTGAAGAGGATCGTATTTTGGTAGGTCGCGCACGTCGTATTCAGCGCTTCCTTTCACAAAATACTTTCGTTGCTAAGGTCTTCACAGGTATCGATGGCTCATTTGTTCCACTCAGTGAAACAATTGCGGCTTTTGATGCGCTAGCAAATGGCGATTACGACCATATCCCAGAGCAGGCATTCTTTATGTGCGGCGGTCTAGAAGACGTTGAACGTAAAGCTGCGGAGTTGGCTAAGAACTAATGTCTGACAAAGTACTTACCGTCGAATTCGTAACACCTGAGAAGCGGGTGTGGTCGGGTAAAGCCACTATGGTTTCTGCTCGCACATTAGAAGGTGATTTGGGAATTCTCCCTGATCACACCCCGCTTCTTGGTGTGTTAGTTGATGGAAAAGTAACTATCAAGACTGAAACTGGGGCAACTGAAGAGTTCACCGTAAGTGGCGGATTTTTGTCAGTCGCCAATAACCGGGTATCGGTATTGGGAGAAAGCGCCGTTCAGTAGTTTGAGTTTTGTTGCTAATTAGCAACAAAGTCCAGTTTGTTATTTAAAAAGCTACCTTTTGTCTCCTCCGTCTGTCATGATTACGGAATAAGAGTTAGGTTCCCTCAAACCTGATTCGCCGTCCAGGGGGCAGCACGATGTATCAAAATTTCTTGAGCAAGATTCAAGTTATCGCAGATTTCCTTGCAAAATCGCCCCATCCCGACCAGGCGGTTGAGTTTTTAAGTACCAATATCTCCCCTTATGATGAAATAGCAGTGGCTTATCGAGGAAAAGTTGAACCTGATGGCCTAATCCGCTGCGAGAACCTTCATGGTTTCAGTAAGCATGAGTTGATGACCAAAACCACGATGCATATCTCTGAAGATCGTCCTATAGCTTTGGCTGCACGTGCCCAAAAAATGGTTTGGACTTATGTTGAAACTGCAAAAGAGGAGTTTAAAGACTTCTTTTATTTTGATGAGTTAACTCCATGGCAATGCATGAAATCTTTTCCTATTGGATTAAGTCGAGTTTATTCTTTCAGCTTCCCTTCAAAAATCTATGAGATTTCGGGTATTGAAACTTACTTTGATGCAATTCAATCTTTGCTTCGGGTGTATGAAAGCTCGTTGGAAATTAGATTATTGTCTAGCGCTAAAGATTTAATGCAGCAGAGTGAGCTTCAACCTCTAACACAACGGCAAGAGAAAATCCTGGATCTACTTAGAGCTGGCAAAACCAACAAAAGCATCGCCCAGATCATTGGTTACAGTGAATCTCTAGTCCGTCACGAAACTATGATTATTTACAAAAAGTTACGGGTCGAAGGAAGACACGAGCTTCGCGAATCGGTTTAATCCAAAAACGCTTATTCGACACGTGTTACACCGGCGCCTAGCGCTTGCAGCTGCTGTGCGAAATTTGGATATCCGCGATCAACATGATGCGCACCTTCTACAAATGTGACTCCATCTGAGACCAACCCAGCTAAAACTAGGCCCGCTCCAGCACGGATATCGGAGGCCACAACAGGGGCGGAGGAGAGCTGCTCTACACCGGAAATTGCGGCGTGATGCCCATCAACTCTAATTTTGGCTCCCAATCGAATTAGCTCATTTACAAACATAAATCGACCTTCAAAAACATTTTCAGTTACTAGCGCATCACCTTCAGCGATAGCGTTTAAGGTAATTACAAATGGTTGCAAATCTGTAGGAAATCCAGGATAGGGAAGTGTTGCTACATCAATAGCTGAGGGACGGCGATCCATTTTTACTCTGATTCCATCTGAGATCGTAGTGATGACAGCTCCGGCTGAGACTAGTTTTTCTAGAGGTAGCTCCAAGTGCTCGGGCCTGGCGCCATGAATTGCAATGTCACCTTGAGTCATGGCGGCCGCGAAGGCCCAGGTTCCAGTAACGATTCGATCGGCGATGGCGGTGTGATGCGCAGCCGACAAAGTTTTTACTCCGCGGATCGTGATGGTTGGCGTTCCTAATCCTTCGATCTGTGCACCCATAGAAATCAAGAAATTTCCGATGTCCACGATATCTGGTTCGCGAGCAGCGTTATCAAGGATTGTTACCCCATCGGCCAAAACCGCTGCGGTCATAATATTTTCTGTTGCTCCAACACTTGGAAAATCAAGTTCAATTTGTGCGCCCTTTAAACCATTTGGTGCAACTGCAATTATGTATCCGTGTTCACTGTGTGCCTGTGCACCTAGGGCAACTAAACCACGGGTGTGAAAATCTAGGCCGCGAGATCCAATGGCATCGCCACCGGGAAGTGCCACCTCAGCTTTTCCAAGGCGCGCAACAAGTGGGCCGAGCACATTTATCGAAGCACGAAGTTTTCGCACCAATTCATACTCGGCTCGGTGACCAGGATTATCTGGAACATCTATTGTGATGCTTTGCTTGATTTTGTCATGATTAATTTTGCAACCGAGGCGCTCTAAAAGATCAGCCATCATCGTTACATCTGCAATATCCGGAACATTATGAATGGTGGATTTTCCCGGGGCTAGAAGCGTTACCGCCATCAGCTTTAAAACTGAGTTTTTTGCTCCAGATATAGTCACATCGCCAGTTAAGCGAGCTCCGCCGACTACGCGAAAGCGATCCAAAGCTCACCCTCCATCAAAGTAATGTTGATTCAGTACTGCCGAGTGGTGTCATAGTAACGACTCCAATAGGCTCACCCCATGGTAAATCTGACTCGAATTTATACAAAAACTGGTGATGATGGAACAACCTCGCTAGGAGATATGAGTCGAACCTCCAAAAATGACCCACGTTTGGAGGCTTATGCCACCGTTGACGAGGCCAACTCCTACATCGGAGTGGTTCTAACAATCGCTGAACTAGATGGCGAGATAAGAAAACTTCTCATCAGAGTGCAAAACGATCTATTTGATGTTGGAGCTGATCTTTGCACGCCAGTGGTCGATGCACCAGCGCATGAGCCGCTTCGAGTTTTAGAATCTCAGATTTCTTACCTTGAAGAGCAGATTGATAAGTACAACGCGAGCCTTGAGCCTTTACGCTCATTTGTACTGCCTTCAGGAACCTCGGCCTCTGCACATATGCATGTGGCGCGAACCGTAGTTCGCCGCGCAGAACGCTGTACTTGGCAGGCAATTCACTCATTTGGTGAAGGCGTAAACAAGTTGACCGCTAAATACTTAAACCGTCTTTCCGATTTACTCTTCGTTTTAGCGCGTTATGAAAATCGAGAACTTGGCGATCAACTCTGGGTTCCGGGAAAAAACCGCTAACTCTTCAAAATCGCTTCAGCAACTTTAACCTCTTCTGGAAACACAAATAAACGCGGACCAGATTTGGTCTGAGTGAGAGTTGCTTTAATTCCATGTTCGATGAGTTTACGGCGTAGCATTTCACCTTCAATGTGATTTGCCGGGGTGGCTACCACTCTTAATAAACCGTACTCACCCTCATCGCCGATTGATTTCGGTTTTTCAATTAATGAATCTCCTCGAGAAAAAGCCCAACGCAGCAGGATGATCAAAACTCCAAGTACGGCAAATCCCGCAAAAGATGAAAAGAAAAGATTGTTGTCGATTCCGCCTAGCAATTTAATTCTCCTGCTTGCCAGATAGAGAAGCTGATGGAGAAGCGGATGGATCAACTAGCGGCTGATAAACATTGCCATTTTTAGGCTTATTTGTGCCATCTCTATGGCAGGTCACTTTGATACCACTAATCGATACTCCAGGAACTACCTGCTCAGTGCTAACAAGGAAGATGGTTTTCTGCTCTCGTTTTTGACTTCCACTTGCCACGGTGACCAGGGAGCCTACTTTTTGCCTAGTTGAATCCTCAGTACGTAACTTAAAAACTATTGAATTGACCTCCCACCAAAAACAACCGGTATCGGCAGCTGCAATCACAGCACCACAGGCAAACTCTTCACAATTCTTAACTACAGATTGCAGGGTTCGTTTAGCTGAGAGCAATCCAATGAGCTCCTTACTTGAAGGAACCTTGGCATAAACACCTTCATTTCCCTTAAAGCCTTTTGGCGGCCATTTCGGAGATGGAGATGGAATCGGCTTTGCAGTTTTTTTAGCGGTGACCGTGATGTCACCTGCAAAAGCTGCATGGGAAACCAATGGCATGAGTGAAATCATTGCCAGAACTGCAATGAATCTCCGCAATCTCATGTGCGCAATCTTGCCTTAATTCATGGAGAATATCCCTGTGAGTCCGCGGAGAAATAAGCCTAAAAGTAAGTCAGGCAAAGGCGGAAGAGCCAAAAATTCTCATGAAGAAGAGCGGGATTTAGCGACCTCTCATGAAACCATCGAGGAGCATCATGAGGGTATTTACATGGTGCGCAGAATTACTGGCTCAGGCTCCACCAAGCCATACCGCTGCCCAGGTTGCGATCAACTAATTCCAATGGCAACACCTCATACAGTTGCCTGGGTTGAACATGATGTGGAGTCAAGAAGACATTGGCATACAGCTTGTTGGAACAAAAAAGAACACCGCAAACCGCGCATCGAGCGCACCCGAAACGCGCCTAAATATTAAAAAGAAGTTTTATTTTTAGGCTAGCGGATGCGTCTGCGATGCAGGAGATTCACTATACGGACAATGGTTTTATCGGCAAAACCAGTTCTTTGAAATGTCGTGAATTGCAGCGGAATATTGAATTTGGTTTTAACAATGGTTCTTGGGTAAGTGAACTCTAATAATCCTTCAGCACCATGAATCCGGCCGTAACCGCTGTCTTTAACTCCACCAAATGGAACAGAGGCGATAGCAGCAAATGAGAAAGCTGAGTTAATAGAGACCATTCCACAATTAAGCAAGGATGCAATTTTTTTGCCGTTGCGCTTTGACCAAACGGCGGCACCTAAACCATAAGAAGTCGCATTTGCTAAATCAACCGCTTCATCCATGTGGCGAACAGTGTTAATAACTAGTGTTGGACCAAAGGTCTCCTCGGTCATTGCCTTTGAATCCTCTGGCACATTTCGCAAGATAACTGGCTGAACATAGCCATCTTTCACCGAATTCTTATCTCCGATTAAATACTCTCCGCCGCGTTTGACCGCATCATCAATATGAGACTTGATTACCTTCAATTGGGAAGGCATTGTGGCCGGACCGTAATTTGCTCCATCTTCATAACCGGGCTTTAACTTTTGTGCCATTTCAACTATTGATTTGGTGAATACATCAGCCACATCTTTATGAACATAAACCCGCTCAGCTCCGATGCATGATTGACCAGCATTGGACATGGCGTGCCACAAAGTTACCTCGGCTGCCTTTTTGATGTCAGCATCTCGGTCGATTAAAACTGGATCTTTGCCGCCACATTCCAAAACCACAGGAGTCATATTTTCCGCGCACGCCGCAGCCACTTTTTTAGCGGTACGGGTTGATCCAGTAAAAGAAATCTTTCCCACATTGCTTTTTGTTAGCGCAACTCCCGTTTCGGCATCACCAGTTACAACGGTGAATATTCCAGAAAATGGCGCAATACGTTGCCAGCATTGCTCTAGCCAAACTCCAATTGCAGGAGTGAACTCACTTGGCTTGAACACCACAGTGTTTCCAGCAGCTAGTGCGTAGGCAATAGATCCCATCGGGGTAAAGATTGGATAGTTCCAGGGTCCAATTACTCCAACTGTTCCATAAGGAACTCGTTGAACTTGGGCCGACATATTGAACATCAATAGACCAGAGGGGCGAGATTGCGAGCCCAAAACTTTGCTAGAAAACTTTGCTGCCCAAGAAATATGCTCAATTGCTAACGCGGTCTCAAGGGTTGCATCACTTACCGGTTTTCCAGTTTCGCGGTGGATTATCTCGGCCGCAGTATTGATCTCTTTAGTAAGTAACGAAGCCCAATCTTTCAAAACAACTAATCTCTTGCGGAAACTTAATCTGGACCATTGCTCCGCAGCGCTATTGGCGCGAGCAACTACCTCATTAACCTCTTTAGCCGAGGTTATGGGAAAAACACCTACTACTTCGCCGGTGGCGGGATTTAAAGATTCAAAGGTTTTCATAGTCAATGACTAAACTTACAGGCATGGCGGAATTGATTCGACCCAGCACGATTTTGCCCGCTATTCGAACTCAGATCTCCTTTAAAACCGAAGATGGATTAACGCTCATTGGTGAAGTGGCGGCCCCAGAAAATGGCGATTTAGCCCATGGGTTGCTCTGTCTACATCCACTTCCAACACATGGCGGAATGATGGATAGCCACATTTTCAAAAAAGCAGCTAACCGACTTCCTGCGATGGCAGACATTACGGTGATTCGTTTCAACACACGTGGCACCCAAAGTGAGCAAGGTAAAAGCGAAGGGGAGTTTGGTCATGCAATTACTGAGAAAGAGGATGTAATTGCGGCAATTAAATATTGCTTTGATGTCGTGGGGGTAAAGAGTCTTTGGGTAGTTGGTTGGTCATTTGGAACAGATTTAGCATTGAAGTACGCGGTTGATAAAAGGGTAGCTGGGCTTATTCTGCTTTCGCCTCCGCTTCGTTTTTCAACCGAGTCAGATCTTGAGTTTTGGGCTCAAGATGGCCGGAGAATCGTTGCGCTAATTCCAGAGTTTGATGATTACTTAAAACCAGATGCGGCGCGAATTAAATTTGCCCCGATTCCTCAGATCGAATTGGTTGAGGTTAAAGAGGCAAAGCATCTTTGGGTGGGAGAGCTTTTTGTGCACCGCGTGTTATCGGAAATTGTTAAAGTATTAAATCCCGAAAAGATTCCACTGCCGATTGAGTATTAATTCTCAATCAGTTTAAGCGTTATCGGTTTTAGGAAATACAACCTCATCCATTATTAGCAGTACCGCAGCAGCAATCGGAACCGCTAACAGACCTCCAACCAATCCAAGAAGTGAAGTTCCAAGAAGGGCTGCCACAATCGTCACTAAGCCAGGTATGGAAAGTGAACGTTTCATGATTTTCGGTGTAATTACGTAATTCTCAATCTGTACATAGAGCGTATAGAGCACAATGGCCAGCAAAGCTTTAGTTGGAGATTCAGTTAACGCCACCAAGGTCACAATGCTGGCGCCGATGAAGTGTCCAATCAATGGAATCAAAGCGACGAACAAAATAACCATGCCAAGTGCTGCTGCATATGGAAGTTCAAGAACTAAAGCTAAAAAGAAGACAAAAATGGCGGCAAGAGCCGCAATCAGTACCTGGCTGCCAACAAATGCACCTACCCGGGAGATGATCGCATCTCCAATTCGCGAGATTCGTTCACGGCGAGAAGCCGGTGCAAGTCGATAAAACATTTTTGTTACTGAAGGAAGCGAGGCCAGGAAGTAAAGGGTCAAAACCATCACCGTTAATGCCGAGAAGGCACCAGATAGAACGGTACGACCTACTCCAAGAACTCCACCAAATGCTCCCGTGAAAATCTGCCCATCAGAGATTGCGCTTTGGAATTTCTCTTCTAAAGAATCAATAACTCCGTACTCATTGTTTAGCTGATTAATTGTTGCGTTGTTTCGAAGTGAATCTAGTAGTGCCGGTGCGCTATCGATTAAATCATTTGCCTGTCTGAAGACCGGCGGAATTACCACTAAGGCAAAGAGTGTGATTACTAATAGAGCAGTGGCTACAACAATTGCGACCGATGCACCTCGTTTTAACTTCCGAGATTGCAAAGCTTCGACAGTTGGATTTAATCCCATCGCAAGAAAAAGCGAGATGATGATGAGAACGAAAACTTGGCTAGCGGATTGCAAAGCTCGCAAAAAAGTTATAGCGACAAGTGCTCCGGATGCTGCTAAGAAACCAAAATAAAACGGATGCTGAGTGTTAAGTGGCGCACCTTTAACCCCCAAATCCTTAGGAAGTTGTTTTTGGGGTGATTTTGGTGTGCTTTTTCTCAAGACTCGCTTTATTCCCGCCATTCACCAAGTGTAAAGCCTGAAAGAATGCAGCAGTGGTAGCTAGGAAATCTCAATTACATATAACTGGAGTGGGCGAGGAAATATCCGCTTTGGCCAATTTGCCATGGGAAAAACCTCTAGAGCTTTGGCCTGAGGATCCATCATTGGCGGCCCAACGCGGTATCTCACGCCACATTGTGCGCTTAGTGCGATCAACTCCAGATCCAGAGAGCGAGATTTACGCAGTAAAGGAAACAGTGGAGGAGTTCGCTCACCGCGAGTATGAAGCACTCAAAGAGCTGGGTTTGCGTGGTGCACCATCTGTCTCACAAATTGCGATTGTTAATGGCAGGCGAGATGAATCAGGACAAGAACTTCCCTGCGCCATAGTTACTAGATTTCTTCCATACTCACTGCCGTATCGGGTTGTATTAAGCGGCGATGTAACACAACATGAAATTACAAACATGGCCAATGCGTTGGCCTACCTATTAGTTCGATTACACCTATTGGGATTTTGGTGGGGGGATTGCTCTCTCTCAAACACTCTTTTCCGACGCGATGCTGATGGATTCGCTGCTTATTTGGTTGATGCTGAAACCGGAGAGTTTCAAAAACATTTAAGTAACGGACAAAGAGAGCATGATTTAGATATAGCCAGGTTTAATGTGGCGGCAGAGTTAGAGGATTTGAAAATCGCCGGTGTTTTATTCCCAACCATGGATCCAATTCGGGCCAGCGAATCCGTAATCACTCGATATCGAAAAATATGGAAATCACTAAGTGAGCCTCAAGTTCTTCCGGCCAATGATCGTCACGCAGTTGAACGTGCGATGCGCGCTTTGCAAGATATTGGCTTTGCGGTAGAAGAGGTTGATATTAGATTGGCAGGAGATCAATCAACCCTAACTTTCACACCAAAACTAGTTGCTCCTAACTATCACTCGCTCAAATTAAAAGAGGTTTTAGGTCTTGATGCTGAAGAGTTCCAAGCAAAGCGTTTGCTAGCATCCTTCGAGCGCTTTAGATCTCGCGAACTTTCTAGCACACCAAATAAAGAGGATTTAGCTGGGCGATGGCTGGAAGAGGTTTTCCATAAAGTGATTAATTCAGTTCCTGAAGAGCTTCAGGGGCGAGTGGAGGATGCGCAGCTATTTCATGAGGTTTTAGAGCATCGCTGGTATCTCGGTGAAAAGGCAGGTCATGATTTAGGGCTAGATTTCGCAACCGTTGATTACATAAACAACGTTTTGCCGCTTCGTACGGATTCAGGTAGATAATCCCACTATGAGCATGCCTCCATTGCCAGGAAATTTCGGTCGGGCCTTTGACTTGAGCTCGCTAACCAAACCTAAAGTTGAATCAGTTTCTAGCTCTACCGCTCTTGAAGCAACGGTTGAAAACTTCATCACTGATTTTGTTTCAATCTCAAAAGAAAAGCCGGTGGTTTTACTTGCCTATTCGCAACGCAGTCCGGCATCGGTGGAGCTTCGAGATTTGATGGCGGAAATGTCTTTAACTGATAAACAAAGTTGGTTATTTGGTGGAATTGATGCTGACGCGCAACCCCAGCTGGCGCAAGCACTTCAGATTCCATCGATTCCATATGCAATTGCATTTATCGCAGAGCAACCCTTGGCTTTGTTCGACCGCCCATATCCACAGGAACAAATCGCCATGGTGATTGCTAAATTATTTGAGATGGCTAAAGAAAAAGGATTATCGGTCGAGATTCCCGAGGCTAAAGAGATTCCATTAGAACCTGAAGAGGCAGCGGCCTTAGCTGCATTGGAGTCCGGAGATTATTCCGGAGCTGCGATGGCTTATCGAAATTGGTTGCAACGCAAGCCCGATGAATTAATGGCAAAGATCGGTTTAGCTCAATGCGAATTAATGGTGCGAATTTCAGAGCTAGATCCACAGGACACAATCAAGCAGGCAAATCAAGAGCCAGCTTCAGTTGAAAAACAAATCAAAGCTGCAGACATTGAGATTGCGCAAGGGCAGATTAAATCCGCATTTGATCGTTTAATAAATGTGGTGCGAACCTCTGACGGGGATGCCAAAAAACTAGCTAAAGAACACCTATTATTGCTATTCCAATTAGTTGATCCATCTGAGCCGGATTTGATTCGGGCTCGAACTGAGTTAGCGAGTGCATTGTTTTGAGTAACCAAAGCACATCAGGTCGCCCCATGGAGCGACAAGAACGCCGCGATTTACAGGCGTTTTTCTTCCTTTTTGGGTTGGGAATTATGTGTTTGGCTCCACGTCTGCCAGATATCAAGGCCAATCTGGATGTCTCAACTACTTATTTTGGATTCTTAATGAGTTCAGGCTCGATCGGAGCTTTGGCCGCTCATATAACTATGGGTCACATCGTTCATCGATTAGGTGTTTATAAGGTTCTAATTTTTGCAGCGACCGCCACTTACACCACCGTTGGTATTTTGATAGAACTTAAGAACCCCGAGTTTTATCTTCTGGTAAATATTATTTGTGGTTTTTCCTGGGCTTCTTATCACATTGCAATTAATGCCCAGGCGCTACATCGCCAATCAGAAACTGGAACTCAGATTATTCCTATGTTGCATGGCTTATGGAGCGCAGGCGCTGTCACCACAGCTTTTATTGCGCTACTAATCTCTAATTCAGTTTCTCTCAATTGGCACATCTACCCTTTGATTGCAACGGTATACATTCTTAAATTACGGGCCATTAATCGATCTCGTCCGCTACTGCTTCAAGGTAATGAAGTTACCGAGGCTGATGAGGTTGTAACTTTCAAGAAAATGATTTCTTCCTTCAGCATTGACTGGGTAGTAAGCCTAGGATTTTTATGTGCCTTAATGCTTGAGGTGTCGATTGGAGATTGGGCCACAATTTTGGCCAGGCAAGAGTTTGGGGTCAATAAATCTCTAGCCGTTATCCCTTACTTCCTTTTTATGGGTGCCATGATTATGGGTCGACTTGGGTATCACCGATTTAAAGGTGACCGTAGCGATAAAGAGATTGTTCAGCCATTTGCGGTTATGGGCGGCACTATTTTCTTGACCTCGCTCGGGCTTAGTTTGCAGCTCAAAGAAACCAACTTAGCTTTGGCTTTCACCATCTTTTGTGTGGGCTTCTTCCTTTGCGGAATCGGTATTTCCTTTATCGGTCCACTGTTCTTTGGTTATGCCAGCGCCCGATCTGATAAACCAGGGGGAGTAGCGGTAGCTGAATTAGGCGCTTTAAATCAAGTATTAACCTTTATTGGCAGAGGTGTGATTTCTGTTGTGGCCGGCGTTACGACCTTGCCAATCGCGATGACGATACCGGGCGTGATGTTGATATTTGTCGCTTTCTTTGTGGCAGCGGCAAGCCAACCTAAGAAATAGATCTACTTAAGCTCTAACCAAACTGTGCCCAGTGGGGGAACTCTAAGAACAGTAGAAAAATCAAAACCGCGATGTTGATTGGCTTCTACGACAATTGATTTATTGGTCACTCCGGAGCCGCCGTATTTGTCATCGTCTGTATTTAGTATTTCAACCCAAGATCCATTTTTAGGAAGTGGTAATCGATAATTCTCATGAGGAACTGGTGAAAAGTTTGAGATACAGGCAATCGCAGTTCCCGAATCAGACCAGCGGATAAAAGCTAAGGTATTTGCCGAGGCGTCATCGCCCACCAACCACTGAAAGCCTTCGCTGAATACATCTTTCTCCCAAAGTGCGGGTAGCTCTTTGTAAGAATTGTTCAAATCTGAGATGAGATTTTGTACGCCACCATGTTCTGCATATTGGGTCAAGTGCCAATCCAAGGATTTTTCAGAATTCCATTCATCATTTTGCGCAAACTCACAACCCATGAACAATAATTTCTTTCCCGGGTGGGCCCACATAAAACCGTATAAGGCTCGCAAAGTAGCGAGTTTTTGCCAACGATCTCCGGGGAATTTATTAACTAATGCACCTTTTCCGTGCACCACTTCATCATGTGAAAGGGGTAGTAAAAAGTTTTCACTCCAGGCATAGAGAATCGAGAAGGTAATCTCATTGTGGTGATAAACCCGGTGCACTGGTTCATGGGAGAGATATTGCAAAGTGTCATGCATCCAGCCCATATTCCATTTAAATCCAAAGCCGAGTCCGTTTTCTGAAGTTGGTTTTGTAACCCCACCCCAAGCGGTTGATTCTTCTGCGATCATCATGATGCCGGGGAACTGCTTATATGCGGTGGCGGTAGCCTCTTGTAACAAGCGAACCGCAGCTAAGTTTTCTCTTCCGCCAAACTCGTTTGGTAGCCATTCACCTTCTTTTCGGGAGTAATCTAAATAGAGCATGGAGGCAACAGCATCTACCCGCAATCCATCGATGTGAAACTCCTCCAGCCAGTACAAAGCGCTCGCTACGAGAAAGTTTCTAACCTCATTTCGGCCAAAGTTAAATATCAATGTTCCCCAGTCTGGGTGCTCACCAAGCCTTGGATCTTCATGTTCATACAGAGCGGTTCCATCAAATCTAGCCAGGGCCCATTCATCCTTTGGAAAATGCGCTGGAACCCAATCCAATAAAACACCTATTCCTAATTTGTGAAGATGATCAATCAAAAAGCGAAACTCATCCGGTGTTCCAAAACGTGAAGTCGGAGCGAAGTATGAAGTGACTTGGTATCCCCAAGAAGGTGAGTAGGGATGTTCAGTGACCGGCAAAAACTCAACATGGGTAAATCCTTGTTGTTCCAAATAATTTCCTAATTCAATTGCTAGCTCTTTGTAGTTAAGGCCGGGACGCCAAGAACCCAGATGAACTTCATAAACAGATACTGGTGCACGCCAAGGCTGGTACATAGCGCGATGGTTCATCCACTCCTGATCACTCCAGTTGTATTCACTTTCATTAACAATTGATGCGGTCAATGGCGGAGTTTCAGTTTGGCGGGCCAGAGGATCGGCATGGTCAACCCATCGACCATCTCGACCTTGAATAGCAAACTTGTATTTAGTTCCCGGCGCTAAATCTGGGATGAAAATCTCCCAAATTCCATTTGAGCCTAGTGGAATCATGGGATTGGTGTTTTTATCCCAATAATTATGATCGGAAATCAAACTTACGTTACGAGCATTAGGTGCCCATACTGCGAAAGCGGTGCCAATTAATTCACCGGATTCTGTGCGCTTAACATGCGCACCAAGTACATTCCATAACTTTTCATGTCTTCCCTCGGTGATTAAGTAAAGATCTAATTCCCCAAGGGTTGTATGAGGGTTTAAGTATCCAACTGGCGGAGATTGATAACTGGAGCGTTTGCCAAACAGATTTAAGATTCTTTTGGAAAAATCTCCGCGCATAGCGGAACTTTACTTAGTTTTGACCAAAGCGATATGGGCGACTCTGCCATTTGGGCGAGCCGGATCTAGCCGCACAAATGTGTCCTTACTCCACGCGTAATTGGAGCCATCTAGAAGATCAGTAACTTGAAATGAATCGGGGCTTAAACCAAGTTCATCCAGTCCAAGCGCCCACAAATCCCAGTGCACCATGGTCTCTCTGGCATGTAGGCCATCCAGATTTACTACTACCAAAATCAGATTTTTACCTTCGCGCTTTGAGTAAGCAAGGATCTGATCAGAATCGGTGTTATGAAAGTGCAAATTCCGCAATCTTTGCAACGCAGGATTCTCACGCCGAATTCGATTCAAAGTTGAGATAAATGGCGCAAGAGTCAAACCTTTTTTCTCTGCACCATCCCAATCGCGAACCTTGATTTCATACTTCTCGCTATCGCGATACTCCTCTTTACCTTCTGCAATCGGAATGTGTTCGTAAAGTTCGTAACCCGCATACATACCCCAGGAAGGTGTCATGGTTGCAGCGAGCACAGCACGCATAGCAAATATCGCTGGATTTCCGCTTTGTAAATGGAAAGGCAAAATATCAGGCGTGTTAACCCAGAAGTTAGGACGGAAGAAAGCACTTGTGTGATGTGCAACCTCAGTACCGTATTCAATTAACTCTTGTTTTGTAGTGCGCCAGGTGAAATAAGTGTAAGACTGCTGAAAACCAGCTTTTCCTAAAGAGTGCATCATTGGTGGAACCGTGAAGGCCTCAGATAAGAAAATTACCTCTGGGTATTTTGTATTTACCTTGGCGATCAACTCCTGCCAGAAGTGCACCGGCTTTGTGTGTGGATTATCGACTCGGAAAATAGAAACGCCTTTTTCAATCCAGAAAGTTACAACCCGATAAATTTCCGCAAATAGCCCGGGGTAGTCGTTATCAAAATTAATTGGATAAATATCCTGATATTTTTTCGGCGGATTTTCTGCGTAGGCAATTGATCCGTCAGCTCTTTTGGTGAACCACTCTGGATTTGTCTTTACCCAAGGATGATCGGGGGAGCACTGGAGGGCCAGATCTAGTGCAACTTCAATTTTGTTCTTACGCGCTACTTTTAGAAACTCTTCGAAATCCTTCATAGTGCCAAGCTCTGGATTTACTGCATCATGGCCGCCAGATTCATTTCCAATTCCCCATGGAACCCCGGGATCGCTAGGAAGCGCCTCTAATGAATTGTTTTTGCCCTTGCGATGCGAATATCCGATGGGGTGAATTGGTGGGATGTAGAGAACATCAAATCCCATTTCAGCAACCGCAGGAATTCGCTTTGCTGCTGTAGCAAAGGTGCCGCTTGTAATGCTGCCATCTGAATTCTTAATCGCACCTTCACTGCGTGGGAAAAACTCGTACCAGCTTCCAACCAACGCGCGTTCGCGCTCGACATAAATTGGGAATCTTTCACTTTGGCTAACTAAATCTTTGGCAAACTCGCCAGGATTTTTGGCGATAACTTCAATATAGAAATGCCATATGCCAACAGAAGAGGCTTTGATTGGGGCTTCAAAACGCGAGCTCTTGGGCCAGATTTCCCGCATTTGGATACGGGAGCTTTCTTTACCTTTTTGATCTAGCAGAACCACAAAGGCGGTAAATCCATCATGTCCTTCACGGATGATGGTTGCGCCTACATTAATACTTTCATTTGGAATCGCTTTCGCACCAACATACTCTCCACCGAAGTTAACTACGGGGGATATGTCTAGGATTGGAAAGCGACCGATCATCCAGTGCCTTCTGTGTTTCCTGGATCAGCGGCGGTGACGTTATTTAGATCGTATTTATCAATCGCCTGCTTAACAATCTTGGCGGAAATCTTTCCTTCTTTTGCAAGTTGGGAAAGTACACCGACGGTGATTGATTCAGCATCAACCTTGAAATGTCTGCGCAATGCGCCGCGAGTATCAGATAAACCAAATCCATCAGTACCAAGTGATGCAAACTCCTGTGGAACCCATGGAGCGATTTGATCTTGCACCGTGCGCATGAAATCACTTACCGCTAAAACGCTTCCATCGTAACTCTCTAACTTTTCAGTTAAGTAAGCCTTTTTCTTGGAAGTTGGATTAAGCAGGTTGTGACGATCAACCTCTAGGCCATTGCGACGAAGTTCATTCCAGGAGGTAACGCTCCAGACATTGGCCTGAACATTCCAATCCTCGGCCAGTAACTTCTGTGCCTTAAGGGCCCAGTTCATTGCTACACCTGATGCCAAAATGTTAGCTCTGCGCTTCTTGCGACCAGATTTAGCGCTCTTGGAGAAGAGGTAAACACCCTTCAAAAGACCATCAACATCAAGGTTTGCTGGCTCTTCAGGTTGAGCATATGGCTCGTTATAGACGGTGAGGTAATAGAAGATATTTTCACTGTTCTCGCCATACATACGACGTAGACCGTCTTTAACAATATGGCCAAGTTCAAATGCGTATGCCGGATCGTATGAAACAACCGCAGGATTTGTTGATGCAAGCAGTTGAGAATGACCATCTTCATGTTGCAGACCCTCACCATTAAGTGTGGTTCGTCCAGCAGTCGCACCCATTACAAAACCACGCGCCATTTGATCTGCGGCGGCCCAGAATGCATCACCGGTTCTTTGGAAACCAAACATTGAGTAGAAAATATAAACCGGAATCATCGGTTCATCATGAGTTGAATATGAAGTTCCGACCGCGGTGAATGATGCAGTGGAGCCTGCTTCATTAATACCTTCATGCAGGATGACACCTGAGGTCGATTCCTTATAAGAAAGCATCAACTCGCGATCTACTGCGGTGTATTGCTGTCCATGTGGAGAGTAAATCTTCATGGTTGGGAACAGAGAATCCATGCCAAAGGTACGTGCTTCATCAGGAATGATTGGCACAATGCGATTTCCAAGTCCTTCAACCTTTGTTAAATCCTTTAACAAACGCACAAAGGCCATAGTTGTTGCAATTTCTTGATGGCCTGAACCGCGACGAACTACCTCGAAATGAGAGTCATCTGGTTGTGGCAAAGGTTTTGAAATTGCACGACGCTTTGGAACAGAACCTCCGAGAGCGTTGCGACGCTCCATCATGTATTGATATTCCGCAGACTCTTTTCCTGGATGGAAATACGGTGGAAGTTTTTCATCAAGCTTCTCATCTGGAATATCTAGATACAGACGATCACGCAAAGATTGAAGATCTTCCAGCTTCAACTTCTTCATCTGGTGGGTGGCGTTGCGACCTTCAAAGTGTGAGCCCAAAGTCCAGCCCTTAATGGTCTTGGCAAGAATGACGGTTGGGCGACCTTTGTGGTTCATGGCTGATTGATAAGCCGCAAATAGCTTCTGATAATCATGTCCGCCGCGCTTTAGGTTCCAGATGTCATCATCGCTCCAATTAGCGACCATGGCAGCTGTTCTTGGGTCTCGGCCAAAGAAGTTATCGCGGACGAATTTGCCGTTTTCAGCTTTGTAGGTTTGGAAATCTCCATCTGGAGTCTTGTTCATCAAATCAACAAGCGCACCTTCATTATCTTGTGCAAATAATGAATCCCACTCGCGACCCCAAACAACTTTGATTACATTCCAGCCAGCACCAGTAAATAGCGCTTCCAACTCTTGAATAATCTTGCCGTTACCGCGCACTGGTCCGTCAAGGCGCTGCAAGTTACAGTTAACAACAAAGGTTAGATTGTCGAGATTTTCACGAGCCGCGAGAGTTAAAGCTGAAACACTTTCCGGCTCATCCATTTCGCCATCGCCCAAAAATGCCCAAACATGTTGTTGCGAAGTATCTTTAATTCCACGGTTGTGAAGATAGCGATTGAAACGTGCTTGATAAACCGAGTTGATTGGACCAAGACCCATAGAAACAGTTGGGAACTCCCAGAACTCTGGCATCAAACGTGGGTGCGGATATGAAGAGAGTCCGCCGCCAGAATGTGAAAGCTCTTGTCTAAATCCATCTAGTTGATGTTCGCTTAAGCGACCTTCAAGAAATGCGCGCGCATACATTCCAGGAGATGCGTGACCTTGGAAAAAGATTTGATCTCCGCCGCCTGGGTGATCTTTGCCCTTGAAGAAATGATTAAAACCAACTTCGTACAAAGCAGCCGAGGATGCGAATGTTGAAATATGTCCACCAACGCCGACGCCTGGACGTTGTGCGCGGTGCACCATAATCGCTGCATTCCAGCGAATGTAAGCACGGATACGACGCTCTAAAAATTCATCACCAGGGAACTTCGGTTCCTTCTCTGGCGGAATTGTGTTCATGTAATCAGTTACACGAAGGTTTGGTAAATCAACATTTGCTTCATGTGCGCGCTTTAAAAGCGAGAGCATCAAGTAGCGAGCCCGTGTTGGGCCAGCATGTTTAACCAGGGAGTCGAGGGATTGATGCCACTCGGCGGTCTCCTCGGGATTGATATCCACGAGCTGGCTGATGTGCTGGTCTGGAAGGGAGTTAATCTCATTCTGATTTGGGCTCACGGGGCTATCTTTGCGCCCTTTGCCGCTTAGTGTGAAATCGGCACGTGTGAATTCCGCCCAATAATCAGCCTTGTTTCCGCCTCAAAACCTCCGCAACCCGACCAAAATGAAATGCCGGAGTTGCGAAATGAGCCTCTGGCGTGTGGACTTCTCCCAGTACGTTCATTCATTTTTGAGAGTTAAGGAGAAGGCATTGAGTACCCCGGTGGGGCCAGGACAGCTGGCATCCCGAATGGGAATCCAATCTGGCTTTCTCGTTTTAGAACGCGGCTTCGGTGATGATTCCGATGATGCAATTCGTAAAGAAATTTCAGCCGCTGCGGGAAATGAACTACTAGATGAGAACTCTCAAGAGGTCGTTGATCTTGTCATGTCTTGGTGGCGTGAAGATGATGGCGATCTAACCGATGAATTAGTGGATTGCCTTACCTATCTTTCTGAAACCGGACCAATTTGGTTGCTCACTCCAAAAGTCGGACGTGATGGACATGTAGAACCAAGTGATATTCAAGATGCAGCACAAACCGCTGGACTCAGTCTCACCTCAACTATTCCTGCTTCAAAGGATTGGACCGCAACACGACTTGTTGCACGAAAGAGTGGAAGAAAATAATGTCAATTGCAGTCGGCCAAGAAGCTCCAGATTTTGAACTGCCAAATCAATTTGGTGAAAAAGTAAAACTATCTTCATTTCGCGGCAAGAAAAATGTCGTAGTTGTTTTCTTCCCATTCGCATTTACCGGAACCTGCACCGGAGAGCTTTGCGCGCTTCGCGATGATCTCTCCGTTTTCCAAAATGAAAATGTAGAACTTCTAGCAATTTCATGTGATGCGATGTTCACCCAAAAGGTTTTTGCTGAAAAAGAGGGATACAACTTCCCATTACTTTCTGATTTTTGGCCACATGGTGAGGTCGCTCAAAAGTACGGTGTTTTCAACGCCGAACGCGGCCTTGCTCTTCGAGGCACATTTGTTATCGATAAGAGCGGAATTGTGCGCTGGAGCGTTGTAAATAGCCCTGCTGAAGCGCGAAATTTGGCCGATTACAAAACTGCGCTCGCTTCGTTATAGACTTCGCAGGTATTTCCAGTAGGGCGCTTAGCTCAGCGGTAGAGCGGCTCGTTTACACCGAGTAGGTCGGGGGTTCAAAACCCTCAGCGCCCACAACCAATGGTTAACGCTTAACCGTCCCAATCTTCAACTTCTCTAACCACATCTCAGGCTCTTTCTGGCCAGAGTGTTCGCCAAGATAATCCTCACTGGCATTCTTTCCGCACATTTCTTTGATGGCGGGGCTTCCGGCAGGGTGGCGACTAACAAAACTTGTTACATCGTAAACACCGACTCCAACCACAGTCCAGCAATCTTTATGCGTGTTGTGTAGACGAACTTCATCTATTGAAATTGCTCTTGATTGAGAATTAATTGGCTGTTTCGCCTCGGCATATTGCTCTTTCCAAACACTTTCTGCACCTGAGTGACCAACTATGTAAGTCATCCCAATCGTTCCGATAGCAAGCACGGACATGATGCTGCCCATAACTGTTGAAGCGAGTTTTACTTTTTTATAAAACGTAAAAACAGAAAAGACTATGAATGAAACTAGAAGCGCCATAGCCAGGGGCACAAGATTGTTTCCCCACTCTGCATGAAATTCAGGCAGTCCGACGGCTGCAGTAAGAGAGTCTCCAGATGACTTGGCTGCCAAAACTCCAACTGTTGAAATTGCCAAGACCGCAATCATGTAGAGATGAGATCTCTCTAATATTGGTTTTTTGAATAGTCCAACAAGTAGGAGTATTGAAACAAGTGGTAGGAGAACGACAACTCCATGAACAATCAGTGGATGTGCGGGCAGAGAACCGATCTCAGCCCAAGTGCCATATGGGAGAAAATAAGTGACTGCAACAATCAGAAGGGAAATTGATGAGATGACTGAGAACTTGCGCACAAAATGCCTTTCAGTTTATTGAAGTTACTCGGGATATAGACAGGAGTTTAGTGCTCTCTAACAAAGGAGATTGGCAAGAGATTCACAGATTTTGTTAAGGGTTTGATAAAAATAGTTAGATGGAGTGATTTTAGATATTCAATTGCTAATTAATGACCGAACAAGATATATTGGGCATTGGTTCCAAACTGAATAGCGCAAATCTTTTTAGAAAACAAGAAATTTAGGCAAAACCCTCAGCGCCCACAATTACTTCCCTAAACCCTTTGCCTAAACTTGCGGAGTGCTCCAAATCTCCCGAATTGAGGATTCCAGCTTAAATCTAGAAATCTCAAAAAGCCTCCGTGAACTATTGAATGATGCATTTGAGAGCGATTTCGCTGAAGAAGATTGGCAACATACTTTTGGCGGAATCAGATTCGTGGGTCGTTTGCATGACGAACTAGTTGCGCATGGAGCTGTCGTGCCGAGATGGATGAAGATCGATGGCGAACAGATGTATGTTGGCTATGTTGAGGGAATTGCCGTTGCATCCCAACACTGGCGTAAAGGTTACGGATCACTCTTAATTGCCAAAATAACCGAATATTGCAGATCAGAGTTTTCGCTGTCGCTGCTTTCGACAGACGAGAAAGAGTTCTATAGAAAACAAGGCTGGTTGGATTTTGAAGGGGAAACTTACATTTTAGAAAATGGGCAGGAAAAGAGATCGAAGGATGAAGATGAAGGTCTTATGTATATCTATGGAAAGAACTTCTATAAATCTGCTCCAAAAAAGGCCGTTTGCGAATCTCGAGATGGAGATGCCTGGTAAGTGATTTGGACGGCGATTGTCGCTTATTACAAGCCCCAGAATGCACCGCTTAAGCCGACTTCTCTAAAGTACTGAACCGCAGTTGATGGATCTCTACGTTGATAATTGAAATCAAGTCTGCCTTCATACCAATTTGATGAAAGCTTCCACAATGTTGATAGATTCATTACATAACCTTTTAAGTTGTTGGTCTTAACTAGCCACTCATCAAGACAATCCTCATTACAGAAAATTCTCTGGTTACCGCAGGTGAAAACTACATCAGCCCACATTTGATTAGTCGGTACAAGGAAATGAGCAATTTGATCACCAAGTGGTGCAGTATCTGGATTTACCCGCCAAGCATGTGCGCAATTGCAATTGGGGCAAGTGGTTGCGATAACGACCTCCTGATTAACCAGATTGGGCAGCGCGAATGAATCCCAGGAACACCCGCCCCACCACAAAGTTTTTTCGCCCATTACAGAAAAACCGAGCGGAACTGCAGAGAAAGGGTGAGCCATTAAGATCTCCGATTTTTCATTAAGAACCAAATGTCTATTCTCAGCAAGTTCGACAAGCGCAGTTTGTGCCTCTTCGATTGAGATATTTAAGTGTGTAGTTAAATCTGTTAATTCTGGTGGAGTTCCAGTCTCAGCGAATTGCCTGTAAACGAAGTGCCTAACGCTCTGTGAAAGCATTTTGCAATGCTACATCCAACTACCCGCATTAAGACTTAGAGTCCGAGGTAGGCAGCTTCCATTTTTGCCAGATCAATTTTTCTCATCTCAATCATCGCCTTAGTTGCTCGCTCTGCCCCTTGAGCGTCAGGGCCTCCAAGATACTTCATCATTTCTGGCGATGTAACTTGCCAAGAGATCCCAAATTTGTCCTTTAACCAACCACACTGACTTTCCTGGCCACCATCTGCGGTTAACAGATTCCAATATCGATCAATTTCATCTTGATT
>VEQF01000013.1 GCA_018883365.1 Candidatus Nanopelagicaceae bacterium | reverse complement strand
CTCCAGTAACTGAAGAGGATTCCGCAAAGGAAGAAGCAAGTACAAAGTCCGCTGCCGCAGCACCTGAAGTTGCCGTGCCACTTCCAACTGATTTACCTAAACCAAATGTTTCTCCAACAACACCTCCATCAGCTGGAACTCCTGGAATGCCAAGACCAGTTCCAAAAGCTGGCAACAATCCTTTTAGTGCACCAACAGGTGGAGTCGGAGTTCCACGTCCTCCACGACCTGCACCACGTCCTGGAAATAATCCATTTGGAAGTTCATCAGGTGGACCACGTCCACAAGGTCAAAGACCGCAAGGTGGTTCGGGAAGACCTGGCGATGGAAGACCGGGAATGTCTGGACCAAGACCAGGATCAGTTCGTCCAGGTTTTGCAGCTCGTCCACAACAAAGACCTGATGCAGGACAAAGACCTGGACCAGGTGGCGGTGGAAGATTTGGCGGAGCTCCGTCATCAACCTCTCCATATAGAAATCAAGGTGGAGCACCACGTCCTGGCCAAGGTGCCGGAGGACCGCAAAGACCTGGACAAGGTGGCGGTTTCGGTGCACCACGTCCTGGCCAAGGTGCACGTCCTGGTGCCGGTGGCGCATTTGGAAAAGGTGGCGGAAAGAAAAAGAATTACAAGAGTAAGAAAACTCGCCGCGAAGAAATCGACAACATGCAAGCACCGACCATTGGTGGTGCAGTTGTTCCACGCGGTGATGGAAACACTCCAATTCGCTTGCGCCGTGGCGCATCATTGGCGGATTTCGCTGAAAAAATTGGCGCAGATCCCGCAGCATTAGTCTCGGTTCTATTCCACCTTGGTGAAATGGTTACAGCAACTCAATCAGTTGATGAAGACACACTTCATGTTCTTGGTGGCGAATTTGGCTACAAGATTACGGTTGTTTCACCTGAGGATGAAGACCGCGAAATTTTGGAAGAGTTTGATATCAACTTAGAGCAAGAACTTTCTGAAGTTGATCCCGATGAGTTAAGTGTTCGCCCACCAGTTGTAACAGTGATGGGTCACGTTGATCACGGTAAGACTCGATTACTTGATGCGATTCGCCAGACTGAGGTTGTTAAGGGCGAGGCTGGTGGAATCACTCAGCATATTGGTGCTTACCAAATTCACCATGATCATGCCGGCATTAACCGCGCAATTACCTTTATTGACACCCCAGGTCACGAAGCTTTTACAGCGATGCGTGCCCGCGGTGCAAAGGTAACGGACATTGCAGTTTTGGTTGTCGCGGCTGATGACGGAGTTATGCCACAAACAATTGAAGCTTTAAACCATGCACAAGCGGCAAATGTGCCAATTGTGGTCGCGGTTAACAAAGTTGATAAAGAGGGCGCAAATCCTGGAAAAATTCGTCAGCAATTAACTGAGTACAACTTAATCGCTGAAGAGTACGGCGGAGATACTTTGTTTGTTGATGTATCAGCTGCAAAGGGCACTGGAATTGATAACCTGATTGAAGCAATTCTTTTGACCGCAGATGCTGCTATTGATCTTCGAGCAATTCATGATGATGATGCCCGCGGTGTTGCAATTGAAGCGCATCTAGATCGTGGCCGCGGTCCAGTAGCGACAGTTCTCGTACAACGTGGAACTCTCAGTGTTGGAGACGCAATTGTTGCTGGTTCAGCATTTGGCCGTGTTCGCGCGATGATGGATGAGTTTGGACATGCGGTTGAAACCGCTGGGCCATCAAGACCAGTACAGGTGTTGGGCTTCACCTCTGTTCCAAGCGCTGGCGACAGCTTCATCGTGGCACCTGATGACAGAACAGCTCGCCAGATTGCAGAGAAACGTCAAGCAGGAGAGCGACATGCTGCACTTGCTAAGGCGCGCAAGAAGGTTTCACTTGAAGACTTCCTTGAGAAGTCAAAGGTCACCACACTTAACTTAATTCTTAAGGGCGATGTGAGTGGTTCAGTTGAAGCCTTAGAAGATGCTTTGGTGCAACTCGATGTTGGCAGCGAAGTTGATTTGCGCGTAATTCACCGTGGCGTTGGCGCAATTACCAAGAGCGATGTAACTCTTGCCTCTGCTTCAGGAGCGGTAATCGTTGGCTTCAATGTTAAACCTGAAGCACACACCGCGATATTTGCTGATGAAGAAGGTGTAGAAATTCGTTTCTACTCAGTTATTTACAAAGCGATTGAAGAGATCGAAGCAGCCCTTAAGGGACTTCTCAAACCAGAGTATGAAGAGGTCACAATCGGTAGCGCCGAAGTTCGTGAAATCTTCAAGTCCAGCAAATTTGGAATCATCTCTGGTTCTATGGTTTCCTCCGGCATCATTAAGCGAAACGCCAAAGCAAGAGTGCTTCGCAATGGCGTCGTAATTGGCGACAACCTAACAATTGAATCGCTTAAGCGTTTCAAAGATGACGCAACTGAGGTCCGAGAAGGATTTGAGTGCGGTATCGGCGTAGGATCCTTTAAAGATATCCAGATTGGTGACATCTTTGAAGTATTTGAAATGCGTGAAAAGAAGCGAGCATAAGTAATGGGTAATTCACATCGGGCAGCAAAGGTTGCAGACCGAATTAAAGTTGTGGTCGCATCTGCGCTGGAATCAAAGGTGAAGGATCCTCGTTTGGGTTTCATCACCATTACCGATGTGCGCGTAACTGGAGATTTGCAGCAGGCCTCCATCTTCTACACAGTTTTAGGAGATGACGAGGCCCGCGCAAATACCGCAAAAGCTTTGGAGAGTGCCAAGGGTCTTTTGCGCACTGAAGTTGGCAGGGAGTTGGGTACCCGAATTACTCCATCGTTAGCCTTCTTTGCTGATGCCCTATCTGAAACCGCTCGAAACTTTGAGGATTTGTTGGATCAGGTAAGGAAGCATGATGAAGAGATTGCTCATCTAAGAGATGCCGCTTCACCGATTAGTGAAACTAATCCCTACCGAACACCACGCACCCGCGAAACGGAATGAATGCGATTAACGGGTTTGTAATTATTGATAAACCCTCAGGAATCACCAGCCATGATGTAGTGGCAAAGCTACGAAGAGTTTTAGGGACAAAGAGAGTTGGACACGCAGGAACTCTTGATCCGATGGCTACCGGCGTACTGGTGCTTGGCATAAACAATGCAACGAAATTTCTTCAATATATTACCGAAGGAAAAAAAGCTTACCTAGGAACCATCCGACTCGGTCAATCAACCACGACCGATGATAAAGAAGGTGAAATACTTTCTAGCGCCGAAGTTAAAGACATTACTGAAGAGCAGATTCGTAACGAATTGCAAAAGCAAATTGGGAAAATTATGCAGATTCCAAGCAAAGTTTCGGCGATAAAAATCGCTGGCGAACGGGCTTATGATTTAGTGCGTCAAGGTAAGGAAGTTGAAATTCCCGCTCGAGAGATAGAGATTTTCTCATTGAATGTTTTGCAGATTAAGAAAAATGAGTTTATTGATGTCGACATCGAAGTCGTTTGCTCAGCCGGTACTTACATTCGTTCTATCGCGAGAGATTTGGGTGCGAATCTTGGAGTTGGCGGTCATTTAACCGCTTTGCGCCGCACCTTAGTTGCTCCTTTTGAATTGCAGGATTGCACTAATTTAGAGGATCCCTTAGTTTTACCTTTAACTCAAGCAATTTCGAAAATCATGCCGGTGCGCAAAATTGATGTCATGGAGATGGCGGAATTGAAATTCGGCCGGGCTTTGACCAAATCAGAGTTCTCCGGGGTTGGAATTGCGGTTTCACCAGACAATGAAGTAGCTGCGATTATCGAAAATCGCGAATATGGCGCGCAGCCCTTAGCGGTATTCAATTCATGAAAGAATGCGCCTGATGAGATTCATCCCAGATATTGCTTGGCACGGCACTCCTGTTAAGGGCGGAGCGGTCGCGATAGGTATTTTTGATGGCGTTCATGTTGGACATCAACAAATACTCAGAGAAGCCGAGAATTCCGGGCTTGCGGTGTCGGCTCTAACTTTTGATCCGCATCCAACATCAGTTTTTGCACCAGACCGAGTACCGTCGAGACTACTTACGATTAAAAATAGAGTGCATCAATTAGCAAAGCATGGTGCGTCAACCGTTGCAGTTCTAAATTTCACCGCAGAGTTCTCTAAGCTTTCACCCCAAGAATTTATTGACCAGGTTTTGATACCGATGTTTGATCCAAAACTAGTAGTGGTTGGTGAGAATTTCACTTTTGGCGCTAAAGCTGCCGGAAATGTTGATTACCTAATTAACAATGCTAAATTCAAAACTTTAGGAATTCCGCTTTTGAGTAATAACGGGGGAGTAGTTTCTTCTACCAGAATTAGAGCTGCAATTAAAGAAGGTAATATCGAAACGGCAAATGAGTTTTTAACCAGACCTCACCAATTGGTAGGCCCAGTTATTCATGGCGAAAAACGCGGCCGAACTATTGGTTATCCAACTGCAAATATTGGATTGACAGATGAAGCAACCGTTCCATCTGATGGTGTTTATGCTGGTTGGTTAACTGTCGAAAGTCATAAGTGGCCAGCGGCAATTTCAATTGGCACTAATCCGACATTCGAAGGTGTAAGAGGAAGACAGGTTGAGGCTTACGCTTTAGATAGGGATGATTTAGATCTTTATGACAAAGAGGCAACGGTGGAATTCGGTTGGCGACTTCGAGACACCATCAAGTTTGATGGCTTAGAGCCGTTGTTGGCTCAGATGAAAATTGATTGTGATGAGGCCCGAAAGTTGACCCATTCCCACGCTTAATTTGGGCTTGATTTTTGATATGTGTGGCCCGCTGGTAGATTCGTGCCCTCAAACGAGAAAGTGTGCACTCGTGTACAAGACCGAGAGCCCTCGTGAAAGATGTAAAGGAAGTTAGACCATGGCATTAACACCTGCCGAGAAGAAAGAAATCATCACAAAGTTTGGCGCCTCTGCATCAGACACAGGAAGCCCTGAAGCTCAGGTTGCACTTCTCTCAAAGAGAATCGAGCAAGTTACCGCTCATCTACAGACCAACAAGCATGACCACCACAACCGTCGTGGATTGCTTTTGCTAGTAGGTCGTCGTCGCAGAATTTTGCAGTACCTTGCTAAGACAGATATTGCGCGTTACCGCGCGATCATCGACAAACTCGGCATCCGCCGTTAGTTTGCAGAACTAAATAAAAACCAGCGCAGCAAATCGCTACATCCCTGGACGACTGGTCCTCGGTGGTGGCTTACGGATTATGGCCGTGGGCTTCGATCGAAGATCCATTCTCTAGAGGCGCGCTGGGGCTAGAGAAAAGGAGAGACCCATGGAGGGTCAAGAGGTTAAGACTGCCGTCGCAACAATCGACAATGGCAAATTCGGAAAACGTGAAATTCGTTTTGAAACAGGTCGCCTAGCGCGCCAAGCAGCAGGAACCGCTGTTGTTTATCTAGATGATGAATCGATGTTGCTCTCTGCAACCACCGCTTCGAAATCACCGCGCGATCAATTTGATTTCTTCCCACTAACAGTGGATGTCGAAGAGCGCATGTATTCAGTAGGAAAGATCCCTGGATCTTTCTTCCGTCGTGAAGGTCGTCCATCCGAGGATGCAATTCTTACCTGCCGTCTGATTGACCGCCCTTTGCGTCCATCATTCATCAAAGGACTACGTAACGAAGTACAAATCGTTGTAACAGTTATGGCGTTGAATCCAGATCACATGTATGACGTGGTTGCAATCAATGCCGCATCTATGTCTACGCAACTCGCTGGATTGCCATTCTCAGGCCCAATCGGCGGCGTTCGCGTTGCACTTATTGATGGCCAGTGGGTTGCATTCCCAAATCACAGTGATTTAGAGCGTGCAGTATTCGACATGGTCGTAGCTGGTCGCATCGCTGGTGATGATGTTGCAATCATGATGGTTGAAGCTGAAGCAACTGTAAAGACAATCGGATTAATTGGTGCAGGCGCCTCCGCTCCAACCGAGGAGATTGTTGGACAGGGACTTGATGCTGCAAAGCCATTTATCCGCACACTTTGCGAGGCACAAATGGAGTTGGCAAAGGTTGCTGCAAAGCCAACCGCTGAATTCCCAGTGTTCCTTGATTACCAAGCTGATGCTTTTGAAGCGGTAGAAAAAGCTGCAAAGGATCAACTTGCAAAAGCTTTAACAATTTCCGGTAAGCAAGAGCGCGAAACTGAAATTGATCGCATTGCTTCTGAAACCACAGAATCATTAAAGGCTTCATTTGAGGGTCGCGAAAAGGAAATTCCTGCGGCGTTCCGATCTTTAACAAAGAAACTAGTGCGTCAACGTGTATTGCGCGACAAGATCCGTATTGATGGCCGTGGACTTCGCGATATTCGTCCACTAACCGCAGAGGTTGAAGTTGTTCCTCGCGTACATGGTTCAGCATTGTTTGAACGTGGCGAGACTCAAATTCTCGGAATCACAACATTGAACATGCTCAAGATGGAGCAGCAACTAGATACTCTGAATCCAGAGGATCACAAGCGTTACATGCACAATTACAACTTCCCACCATATTCAACTGGTGAAACTGGACGTGTTGGTTCGCCAAAGCGTCGCGAAATTGGTCATGGTGCACTTGCAGAACGCGCACTACTTCCAGTGCTTCCCGCTCGCGAAGAGTTCCCGTATGCAATCCGTCAGGTATCAGAGGCGCTAGGCTCAAATGGTTCAACATCAATGGGATCTGTTTGTGCTTCTACTCTGTCACTTCTAAATGCCGGCGTTCCTTTGAAGGCGCCAGTTGCTGGTATCGCAATGGGTCTCATCTCAGATGATGTAGATGGAAAGACTGAATACGTTGCGCTAACCGATATTTTGGGTGCAGAGGATGCATTCGGAGATATGGATTTCAAGGTTGCCGGAACTAAAGACTTCGTAACCGCTCTTCAGCTTGATACTAAGTTGGATGGAATTCCAGCAAGCGTTCTTGCAGCTGCTCTATTGCAGGCTAAGGAAGCGCGTCTAGCGATTCTTAATGTTATGAACTCTGCGATTGACTCACCTGATGAGATGAATCCACTTGCTCCAAGAATCATTTCAATAAAGATTCCAGTTGATCAAATCGGTGCAGTTATCGGACCTAAGGGCAAGGTAATTAACCAGATTCAAGAGGAAACTGGCGCAGAAATTTCAATCGAAGATGATGGAACAATCTTCATCGGCGCAACCAATGGCACCGCTGCAGATGCTGCCAAGGCGCAAATCCTCGGCATTGCAGATCCAAAGCTTCCTGAGGTGGGCGAGCGTTACAACGGAACCGTTGTGAAGCTAGCAACCTTCGGTGCGTTCGTGAACCTGCTTCCAGGTAAAGATGGTCTGCTTCATGTTTCACAGATTCGCAAAATGCATGGCGGAAAGCGCATCGAGAATCTAGAAGATGTAATGAAAGTTGGCGATAAGGTTCAAGTTGAGATTGGTGAAATTGATCCAAAGGGCAAGCTGTCTTTGGTACCAGTACTTGATGAAAACGCTGAAGCTAAATCCTCAGACGAGTAATAACTAACTTATGACTGTACGTAAGACCGTTCTTCCGAGCGGTCTTCGTATTGTCACAGAAGAAATCCCCGGCGTTCGCTCTGCCGCATATGGCATCTGGGTCAATGTTGGATCGCGGGATGAATCCCCAAAAGTCGCCGGCGCATCACATTTTCTTGAGCATCTGCTGTTTAAAGGCACAAAAACTAGAAGTGCATTAGATATTTCATCCTCGATTGAGTCGGTTGGCGGGGAAATGAACGCCTTCACCTCCAAGGAGTACACCTGCTTTTACGCTCGAGTTATTGACTCAGATCTACCGCTAGCAATTGATGTCATATCGGATTTGATCACTTCATCTGTTGGAAAACCAGAAGATGTTGAGGCCGAGCGCAAAGTAGTTCTCGAAGAAATATCAATGCGTGATGATGACCCATCAGATCTCGTTCATGAGCTTTTTGGTGAAACTTTCTACGGCGATACAACTCTCGGGCGACCGATTCTCGGCACCGTTGAATCAATAAAATCTTTAAGTCGCAATACTATTTTTAATTATTACAAGAAACGCTATCTACCTCAAGACATTGTTGTGGCGGTAGCTGGAAACATCAAACACAAAAAAGTTGTTGAGCAAGTAATCAAAGCTATGTCTAAAGATAGCTTCTTAGAAGTTCCGAAAAGTGATTTCAATTTAAGATCAAATGCACCAGCGCGGCGGGCAAATAAGCAACAGGTTGGATTGCTCAATCGAAAGACTGAACAAGCTCATATATTCCTCGGAATGCCGGGTGTAGACCGTAATGACGAAAGAAGATTTGCCATGGGAGTGCTTTCAGCTGCTTTGGGTGGCGGAATGTCTTCCAGGTTGTTTCAAGAGATAAGAGAGAAGCGGGGATTGGCCTACTCGGTTTACTCTTATGCCCAACAATTTGCCGGCAGCGGATTTCTTGGTTTCTATGCCGGATGCAATCCAAGTAAGGCCACCGAAGTTGTGACAATCATGCGCGATGTGCTGCACGATGTTGCTAATAACGGCCTTACCCATGAAGAGCTTTCTCGAGCTCAAGGCGCGGTGCGCGGAACTTTAGTTTTAAGCCAAGAGGACACCGGTTCGCGTATGAGTCGAATAGGAAAAAGCGAGTTGGTTTACGGCGAAATTATGACCTTTGACCAGATTCTCAAAGCGGTAGCAGATGTTTCTTCATCCGACATCAGAGCGTTGGCAGATGAAATCCTTCACTCAACGCCTACCCTTGCGGTTGTGGGACCATTCTCCAAGCGTTCTGTTTTTGAGCGTGTGTTGAAGTAAAGGAAAGTGAAGACCAATATGGCGATCAAGGTTGCAGTCTTAGGTGCAAAAGGCCGAATGGGCGCAGAATCGGTAAAGGCCATCAAAGCAGCCTCAGATTTTGAATTGGTTGCAGAGCTTGATCTCGGAGACTCATTAGAGACTCTTAAGAGCAATGGAGCGCAGGTAATCGTCGATTTCACCCACCCGGATGCGGTTATGAAGAATTTAGAGTTTTCAATAAATAACGGAATCAATGTAGTTGTAGGCACTACAGGTTTTGATGAGAGAAGATTGCATCAGGTCCAAGATTGGTTAAATTCCAATCCAAAAGTAGGAGCGGTTATCGCTCCGAACTTTGGTTTGGGTGCAGTTTTAATGATGCAGTTTGCGGCAAAAGCGGCCCGCTATTTCGAATCTGTTGAAATTGTCGAGCTCCATCATCCAGAAAAGGCCGATGCTCCTTCTGGTACTGCAGCACGGACCGCAGAGTTAATAACACAGGAAAGAGTTGCAGCAAAGCTGCCCGCTATGCCGGATAAAACCTCAACCTCTTTGCCTGGCGCACGAGGTGCAAAGGTGGGCGATATTCCAATTCACTCGGTTCGGCTACGTGGTTTAGTGGCTCATCAAGAGGTGTTATTGGGCGATCAAGGTGAAACACTTTCAATTCGACATGATTCAATTGATAGAACGGGATTTATGCCTGGCGTATTACTGGCGGTTCGTGAAGTTGTAAATCGCCCTGGTTTAACTTTCGGTCTTGAACATTTAATGGAACTCTAGAAACAGGAGCAAAATAATGACTAGCAATATAACAATGTACTCTGCTGATTGGTGTGGAGATTGCCGTCGCTCCAAGCGCTTGCTTGATTCGCTAAATGTTGAATACAACTTGATTGATGTTGAGGCAGATGCATCAGCATCAGATAAAGTTATTGAAATCAATGGCGGTCAGCGTTCAATTCCAGTAATTGTTTTTCCAGATGGATCTCATTTAACTGAACCTTCAGATAATGATTTAAAAGCCAAATTAGAGGCGCTAAAAATCATTTAATTTTTAATCGCCATTAAGCTTGGATTGGCCTCTGTTTCAGAAAGGCCGACTGCCGAGTTTTCCGGTGAAATCACCTATCAAGAATAGTAACTATGTGACTTTGAAAGCCACGAAATGTTAGGTCAGATTCGATATACCAAAGCGGAAACAATTGCAGCTAGCAACATCATGACTGGAAAGCTGGCTTTAAATCTAAGGGCGATGGCTGCAGCTCCGACGCCTGCTAAGCGGTGATCAACAACGATGTTCTGGTCTGCGCCAAATGTCTGAACCGCTACCAACGCACTTAGTAGTGCGATAGGAATCAAAGAATTTATGCGCTGGATTATTGGACGGTTCAGTAGCGATTCAGGCAGGGAATAGCCAACGAATTTCAATAGAAAACATATGGCACTGGTAATTAAAGTCGCTATCCATAATGCGTTCATTACTTACGCCACCCAAAGTAAACCGCTAACAAAGCAGTTGAGATAATTGGAACACCTGCGGGTGTTAATGGAATCAGAAGGACCGCTAGCAAGGCAGCAAGAATTGCAACGAGTTTAGTTTTTCGATCAATTAATCTTGGCCAAACCAAACCTAAGAATGCTGCTGGGACTGCCGCATCAAGACCCCATGCTGAAGGATCGCCAATTGATTGCGCTCCAAGTGCTCCAATTAAAGTAAAGAGATTCCAGAAAACATACACGCCAATTCCGGTTGCCCAGAATCCGTATTGACTAGCTGCTCGACCACGGGATTCTTGATTTATTGCTACGCCGGTTGACTCATCAATTGTGATTTGTGCGCCTAAAATTTTCTTGAAGCCATTTAACTTAAGAACTGGTGCCATGCGAAGTCCGTACAAACCATTTCGCAATCCCAGTAATGAACCGGTTGCGATTGCGCTAATTGCTGAGCCACCCGCACCCATAACGCCTACAACTGCGAACTGTGATGCCCCGGAGAACAAGAGCAAAGAGAGCAGACAACTTTGAAAAACGGAGAATCCAGATCCAACTGCGGCCGCCCCGAAAGCCGCTCCATAAGTGCCGACCGGAATGGCTACCGCAAGTGAGTCGCGTAACACCAGACGCTTATCAAAAGCCGCCTCATCAAACTGTTCTGAGCCGTTTGCGGCGGAAGATGACACGCCCTCATTCTGCCCTAGAAATTCCCAGCCAATTGGCACTCAATAGATAAGGTCGCGCACGTGAGCGAGAGTAATCATCCTGAAATAGTTTTCCGCGACGATATGACGGTCGAGCTAGTAAAAGCTAGCGCCAATGATGCTGACGTCATTTGGGCGGCCCGGGTATCAACCGCTGGCGAAAACTCACTTGATGAAATTAATGAAGACCCAGCTCGTTCCGCAGGTTTGATCAACTATCTCGCCCGCGAGCGACATGGTTCACCATTTGAACATACTTCAATGACATTTTTTGTAAGTGCACCAATTTTTGTTTTCCGCGAGTTTATGAGACATCGAATCGCTTCGTATAACGAAGAGAGCGGTAGATATCGCGAGCTAAGTCCAGTTTTTTATGTTCCTAATAAGGAGCGCAAATTAGTTCAGACTGGAAAAACCGGCCATTATGTTTTTGTTGATGGAACCGCGGAGCAATATGAAACCTCGGTAGCGGCCATGAAAGAGACTTATGTAGTTGCTTATCAAAACTATAAAAAGATGCTTGATGCTGGAGTTGCTCGCGAAGTTGCTCGAGCCGTATTGCCGGTGGCGCTTTACTCATCTATGTATGTGACCATGAACGCCCGTGCTTTGATGAACTTTCTATCTCTTCGTACGAGCCGCGAAGGATCACATTTTCCAAGCTATCCGCAGCGGGAAATTGAAATGGTTGCCGAGAAGATGGAAGAACATTTTGCCCGCCTTATGCCGTTGACCTACGCAGCATTTGAGAAATCCGGACGCGTAGCCCCGTAGGAGCAGTAGCCTTTCAGTAGTAGCCTTTGCGCATGTCGATTCAGCCGCCTTTTGGTCGCTTGCTCACCGCAATGGTGACGCCATTTAAAGATGATCTTTCAATAGATTGGGCTGGGGTCGAAAAACTTGCTAATCATTTGGTTGAAACCGGCCATGATGGAATTGTTTTAAATGGCACAACTGGGGAAGCGCCAACCACCAGCGATGAAGAGAAAATTGAAATAATCAAAGTAGTAAAAAGTGCCGTTGCTGGTCGGGCAAAAATAATCGCAGGCGCGGGAAATAACGAAACCACACACTCCGTTGATCAAGCCAAAATGGCCGCAGCTGCAGGGGTCGATGGATTGCTAGTTGTCACTCCTTATTACAACAAACCACCACAAGCGGGAATTGCGGCGCATTTCCTTGCAATGGCGGAAGCAACCCATGTTCCAGTAATGCTTTATGACATTCCGGGTCGAACTGGGGTAGCAATAGAGCCAGACACAATTGTAAAACTTGCCGAGCATCCCAATATTGCGGCGTTAAAGGATGCCAAGGGAGATGTCGCCTCTACTTCATGGGTTATTAAACGTTCAGGAATTCCAGTTTATTCAGGTGATGATATTTTGAATTTACCATTGCTATCAGTTGGCGCAGTTGGATTTGTATCTGTCTGCGGGCACACAGTTGGTCGTCAGTTACGAGAAATGATTGACGCTTGGTTTTCTGGTAATTCAAACCGCGCTCTTGAAATACATCAACAACTTTTACCGGTATATACCGGAACATTTAGAACTCAAGGAGCAATCCTCACCAAAGCAGCTCTCAATATGATGAGTTTGCCTGGTGGAAAAGTAAGACTTCCGCTTGTAGATGCGACCGCTGCGCAGATTTCTCAATTGCGCGAAGATCTCACTGCAGGTGGCGTGAAAGTTAACTAATGAATCATCCGCATCCCGATCTCGGGCTGCCGCCAAAACTTCCAGCTAAGACGCTACGCATCGTTGCGCTAGGCGGCTTGGGCGAAGTGGGCCGGAATATGACCGCCTTTGAATATGAAGGACGCTTGTTAATTGTTGATTGTGGTGTTTTATTTCCGGAGGAAACTCAACCGGGGGTCGACTTAATCCTTCCTGATTTTTCTTACATTAGAGAAAGACTTCAGGACATCGAAGCGGTCTTCTTGACCCATGGCCATGAAGATCACATCAGTGCGCTGGGTTATTTGTTGCGCGAACGCGAAAATATTCCAGTAATTGGCTCTGCTTTGACCTTGGCTTTTGCAAAAGGAAAGTTAAAAGAGCGAAGAATCTCACCAATTTCAATTGAGGTTAGAGAAGGTCAGGTAAGAAAAGTTGGCGATTTCGAATTGGAGTTCATTGCGGTAAATCACTCCATCCCAGATGCTCTAGCGGTTGCAATTAAAACCCCAGCCGGAGTTGTACTGCATACCGGGGATTTCAAAATGGACCAGTTGCCGCTGGATGGAAGAACTACCGATCTTGCGCGCTTTGCCTCCCTCGGCGAATCGGGCGTTGATTTATTTATGGTTGATTCAACTAACGCAGACATTCCCGGATTTACAACCTCCGAACGCGAAATCATGCCGGTACTTGATCGGGTAATTGAATCCACAAAACGTCGAGTAATAGTTGCTTCCTTTGCCTCTCACGTGCATCGCATTCAGCAAGTTATAGATATCGCTTACACCCATAATCGCAAAGTTGCATTTGTCGGCCGATCAATGGTGCGCAACATGTCTCTCGCATCTGAGATGGGATATCTGCATATTCCGCCCAACACTTTGCTTGATATCGATGAAATAGAAGATGCTGGTGATGGCATAGTTTTGATTTGTACCGGTTCACAAGGAGAACCACTAGCGGCTTTATCTCGTATGGCCAACGGTGATCATCGAATCAAAGTTGGCGGGGGAGATACTGTAATTCTGGCTTCCTCTTTAATTCCAGGTAATGAAAATGCTGTTTATCGAGTGATAAATGAGCTAACTCGATTTGGAGCCCGCGTAGTTCACAAAGGAAACGCATTAGTTCACGTTTCTGGACATGCTGCCGCCGGCGAATTGCTTTATTGCTACAACATCGTTAAGCCAAAAAATGTTATGCCAGTACATGGTGAATGGCGACATATGCGTGCTAACGCAGAGCTCGCTATTTCAACTGGAGTCAAGCGATCTAACACAATAGTTGTTGACAACGGCGTTGTTGTTGATCTGGCCGATGGCAAAGCGCAAGTAGTGGGTGCCGTACCGGTCGGCTATGTTTATGTTGATGGCCAAAGTATTGGTGACATAACTGAAGCTTCACTAAAAGATCGTCGAATTCTTGGCGAAGAAGGTTTCATATCAGTTATCGTTGTAATTGATTCACAAACTGGGAAAATCGTTGCCGGCCCTGATATTCATGCCCGTGGTTTTGCCGAAGACTTAGCTTTATTTGATGAGGTAAAAACTCGCATCGAAGGCGCATTGGCCGGTGCGGTTGCCGGGGGAATCAATGGAACACATCAGCTTTCACAAGTTGTGCGCAAGACTGTTGGTAGTTGGGTAGGCGAGGAGCATCGTCGCAGACCCATGATTGTTCCCGTAGTAATAGAGGTGTAATCGAGGTTTAGCGGCGCGCCTCACGGTTAGTAAAAATCATTTCTAATACGATTTTTCGTTGTGGCTAAGAAAAGTTCCCCAAAAAAGCGCAGCGGGCTAGTACCTGCTTTAAGTCGTGCGCTCTCACTTCTTTGGCGTAGTTTTGCAAAAACCTTAGGTGCCTCAGTACGTCTGGTAACACGTGGCGCAAAAGATCTGGATCCAGAACATCAACGTGATGGATTTGGGTTACTTCTTTTTATCGTTGCATTAATTGCCGCGGCTACCTCTTGGTGGCATCTTGATAATTGGTTTGGAAAAGCTGCATACGCATTTTTCTATGGAGCTGTTGGTCGGTTAGCAATTTTCACCCCGCTGCTATTTGGCTATTTCGCGCTTCGACTATTTAGGGCGCCGCAGGATAAAGCTGCAACCGGACGCATAACTATTGGCTCGTTGCTCTTGATTCTAAGTTCTACCGGGTTGATTCACATTGTTAATCCTTCCTCCATTAACACCGGCGCCACCGCGATGCGGGAAGGTGGGGGATGGATTGGCTACGGAGTATCAACACCGCTAGTTGCATTAGTAACCGATGTTTTGGCAATTCCAATTTTGTTTTTAACCTTCTTATTTGGCGTTCTAGTTATTACCGCAACTCCTTTCTCGAAAGTAATTGATTTGATAAAGGGTGTTGCTACCGGAGCATCAAGCAAAGTTGGAACCGCCCTTGAGGAGCGACGAGAGCGCAAGGCTGAAGAGTTTGAGATCGCAGACACTCCACCCTTTGAAACTCCGCTAGTTAAAGAGTTTGCAAATGAACCTGAGCTTGAATCTGATGAAGAGCTTGATGAAGAGAGCTTTGATGAAGAGTTCACGGTAGAGATTCCAAAAACGGAGCAAGCGCAGGATAAATCAGTTCCGGCAAAGCCAGTTCGCCCGGTTCAACTTGTTCTCGCTTCAAATGACAACTACGCCCTACCGGCGATGGATTTACTGCGGACTACACCCGCTTCAAAAGGCAAAACAAAAGCCAATGATCAAATAGTTCAAGCACTTACCGAAGTTTTTGCCCAATTTGATATTGATTGTGAAGTTACAGGTTTTATGCGTGGCCCTACCGTTACTCGATATGAAGTTGAGCTCGGCTCTGGCGTTAAAGTCGAAGCGGTTACCGCATTGAGCAAAAATATTGCTTACGCAGTGGCAAGCAGCGACGTCCGAATACTTTCGCCAATTCCAGGTAAGTCAGCGGTTGGAATTGAAATTCCGAATACAGATCGAGAGATTGTTTCCCTAGGAGATGTACTTCGCTCCAGCGTTGCCGGCAATGATCATCACCCGATGGTGATCGCACTAGGTAAGGATGTTGAAGGCAACTTTATCTGTGCGAACTTGGCGAAAATGCCTCATCTTTTGGTGGCTGGCGCAACTGGTGCTGGTAAGTCTTCGATGATTAATTCGCTAGTTACCTCTATTTTGATGCGCGCGACACCAAACGATGTTCGTCTAATTTTGATAGATCCAAAGCGAGTTGAATTAAATGCCTATGATGGAATTCCACATTTAATTGCACCGATTATTACTAACCCAAAAAAGGCTTCTGAGGCTCTTGCGTGGGTGGTGCGGGAAATGGATATGCGTTACGACGATCTATCTACCTACGGCTTTAGGCATATTGATGATTTCAATAAAGCGGTAAGAGCCGGAAAAGTTGTGGCTAAAGAGGGAGCAGATCAAGCGCTCGAACCGTACCCATACTTATTGGTTGTAGTTGATGAGTTGGCAGATTTGATGATGGTAGCCGCACGTGATGTTGAGGATTCAATAGTAAGAATTACCCAGCTGGCGCGAGCAGCAGGAATTCATCTAGTAATTGCGACGCAGCGTCCTTCTGTAGATATTGTCACTGGTTTGATTAAAGCCAACGTGCCTTCTCGTTTAGCTTTTGCTACATCGTCACTTGCTGATTCCAGAGTTATCTTGGATACACCGGGTGCTGAGAAATTGGTTGGACAAGGTGATGGCTTGTTCTTGCCAATGGGTGCGAGCAAGCCAATGCGAATTCAAGGTGCATATATCTCTGAGCGTGAAATCGAGTCTGTTGTTTCGCATGTTAAATCACAACTTCAACCGGTTTATCGCGAAGACATTTTAAAACCAGTGGTAAGTGCACGTACTGGGGATGATGAAATCGGTGATGATAAAGAGTTACTGATTCAAGCAATTGAATTAGTTGTAAGCACTCAATTCGGATCAACATCTATGTTGCAACGTAAATTAAGAATAGGTTTTGCCAAAGCTGGTCGCTTGATGGATTTAATGGAGAGCCGCGGGATAGTTGGACCATCTGAAGGATCTAAAGCTCGAACCGTGTTGGTAAAGCAGGAAGATTTGGCCTCGGTGCTCGAAGTTATTCAGGGGTGATTCACAGCTTTCACCCCTGCTGGTAACACCTGGTGGGTTGTGTCTTAGATTTAAGACTTCTACACTTTACCTCCGGATTCGCGATTCCAATTTGATTTGTGAGGCAAGATGTCAGTCGGAACTACATTACGAGAGATGCGAAAGTCAGCAGGATTTACTGTTGAACAACTCGCAGCTCGTACCCGTATTCCAGCATCGGTAATCGAAGATTTAGAAAAAGATAATTTTGCAACATGCGGCGGACCTACTTATGCCCGCGGTCACATTCGAACGATTTCAAAAGTGTGTGGAGTTGGAGATAGTGAAGTATTAATTGCATTTGAATCTCAGACCATCTCATTGAGTAAATCAATTCGAGATTTGCTTAATGACACAAATGCAACCGCAACCAAAAAAGAACGCAAGCCGATTTCCTGGAAATCCCTGAGCGGAGTTGCTGCAGGCGTAATGGCTCTAGGAATTTTTGGCGCAGCTGTTTTTTCCAATGGAAATGATTCAAATCCAGTTGTAACAAGCAATTCCAGTTCAAACGAGAATAACAACCAGCCAGTTGCTGATGCCAAAAAAGGTGTAAAAGTTGTTGTAACTGGAGTCAATGGTTTGTCCTGGATTGCAGTAAATGATTCAGCAGGCATCACTCAATTCAGTGGCCGGATCCGTCAAGGTGAAGTTAGAACTTTTAGTGATAACCAATTAATCTATTTGGTAGTTGGAAATGCTGGAGCGGTTAGCCTCAAAGTCAATGGCGAGGATCTTGGCGTTCCTGGCAAAGTTGGCGAGGTAGTACGTCTAGAGTTTGGACCACAGGCCAGCTCTAATCAGGGTTAATTACCCATTTAATCTGCTGTCATCTATAGAATGCGGGAGTGTCCAGCCCTAAAACAGTTGCATTAGTAACGCTTGGATGCGCACGCAACGATGTCGATTCCGAAGAGTTAGCGGGTCGATTAGCGCAAGATGGTTGGCAGTTAGTTGATGACCCCGCCACAGCAGATATTGCGGTTGTAAACACCTGCGGCTTCATTGAGTCAGCCAAGAAAGACTCGGTTGATGCCTTACTTGAGGCGCATTCACTTAAAGCAGATGGAACCCTTCGTGCTGTCGTTGCTGTGGGATGCATGGCTGAGCGTTACGGAAAAGAGCTCGCCGAGGCTTTACCTGAAGCGGATGCAATTTTGGGCTTTGATGATTATGAAGATATTTCCGGACGGCTTCGCAAAATTCTTGATGGCGAAAAACCCAAAGCTCACACCCCAAAAGATCGCCGTACCTTGATTCCAATTTCACCGGCAGCACGTCAAGAAGCTCGTACCTTTAAAGAGAGTTCAAAGGCGCAGGATAAGTTTAAATTAGGTCAAGGCAGTACCTTCTCTCGAAAGCGATTGGGAAATTCACCAATGGCGCCTTTGAAGATTGCATCGGGTTGTGATCGCCGCTGTTCTTTCTGTGCGATTCCGTTGTTTCGAGGTGCTTTTGTTTCGCGGCGCCCGACAGAGGTAATGGATGAAGCACGTTGGCTCGCTGAAAATGGCGTAAGTGAAATATTCCTAGTTAGCGAGAACACGACCTCTTATGGAAAAGATTTTGGCGATTTGAAGGTAATGGAGTCTTTGCTTCCGGAGCTAGCGAAAATTGATGGCATCGAAAGAATTAGACTTTCGTATCTACAACCAGCAGAGATACGTCCCACACTTTTGCAGGCGATGGTTTCCACCGAAAAAGTAGTTCCTTATTTTGATATTTCATTCCAACATTCAGCCGGAACTTTGTTGCGTCGAATGAGGAGGTTTGGCGATAGTGAGAAGTTTTTGCACCTCATAACTCAAATTCGTGCGCTCAATCCGCAATCAGGAATTCGCTCTAATTTCATCGTTGGTTTTCCGGGGGAGACAGAGGAAGAGTTTCAAGATCTGGTTGATTTCATCAATGCGGCGCGACTTGATGCAATTGGCGTTTTCCCATACTCGGATGAGGACAACACTGAGGCGCTTAAACTGGAAAACAAAGTGGATCCAGATCTGATTCAATCTCGAACCAATTTATTAACAACGTTGGCTGAGGAGTTGGTAAATCAACGATCAGCTGATCGAATCGGCGAAAAGGTTCGGGTACTAATTGAGGATGAAGAGACTCAAGAGGGTCGTGCAGAGCATCAGGGTCCCGAGGTCGACACCACAACCTTTATTACTAATCCGGGTCGCCCCACCGCAGGTTACAAAGTGGGTCAATATGTTGATGCGATTGTCACCGATGTTGCTGGTGCGGATTTGGTAGCCCAGCCTTTATGAATCTTCCTAACGCCCTAACCATTGCGCGAATTCTGGCGCTGCCATTTTGCGCCTGGGCATTATTTAAAAATGGTGGCAATGATCCAGATTGGCAGATCATCGCATGGTGCATGTTCTTCGTAGTGGGCATGACCGATGTTTTAGATGGAAGGATTGCCAGAAAAAGAAATCAGATTTCATCTTTTGGCACACTAGTTGATCCAATAGCTGACAAGGCATTTATTGCGACGGCATTGGTTGGACTCTCAATATTAGAGCGAATGCCGTGGTGGGTAACAATTGTGATTTTGGCGCGTGAAGTTGGCATAACAATCTTGCGCCTTGCAGTAATCAAACGAGGAATAATCGCGGCTAGTAAAGGTGGAAAGATAAAATCACTTTTGCAGAATTTCTCAGTTGGATTTTATATGTTGCCTCTGCCGGAGTATTTATTTGTACCACGCGATATCTTGCTTGGCTTAGCAATTGTTTTAACGATGACTTCAGGTTATGAATACGTTCGGGATGTGATTAAGGCAGGTAGGGGTAAATGAACGCACAAAAGATAGTTCAACTCCTGCGTGAGCGAAATGAAACAATCACCTGCGCCGAATCAATCACAGGTGGGGCGTTAACTTCTGAATTGGTTTCAATCCCTGGCGCATCACATGTACTTAAAGGCTCGATCGTCGCTTACTCAACCGAGGTAAAAGTTAGCGAGCTAAAAGTAGAACCCACTTTGATTCAAGAATTTGGCGTGGTTTCCGAAGAGGTAGCACTTGCGATGGCCCAGGGAGTTAAAGCCAAGTTTGCTGCTGAATGGGCGATTTCCTTGACCGGAGTTGCAGGTCCTGGCTCCTCACATGGAGTTCCAGCGGGGACGGTTTGGTTGGCTCTTTTGGGTCCGGGGTTTGAAGAGACCGTGAAATTGGAGTTGATGGGGGAGCGAGAAATGGTGCGTCGCGGCGCGGTAGAAAGCGCACTTGGGGTGCTGGAGCGTATCCTTTCCGCGTGACACTTTTGCGTACTCATATCGGCACAACTCTGCGTCAGGCACGTATCTCTCAGGAGCGAACCTTGCGCGATGTTGCCAAGCAAGCTCGAGTTTCTTTGGGCTACCTCTCTGAGGTTGAACGAGGACAAAAAGAGGCTTCATCTGAGTTGTTAAATGCAATATGTGTTGCACTAAATCTTTCATTAGCCACAGTACTTGTTGAAGTTACCTCTCTTGTAAAACTTCACGAATCCCCAGTACTAACCGTGGTAGATACCAACGCGGCTTAACAAATTAATTTAATTGATTAAAAGGGGATTGAGCTGAAGTGAGCACCAATAGCGCACGAGCTACATACCAGCATCAATCCACAATTCACCGTCGTACCCGTTCAGCAATCATGGATGCTGCAAGAGCACTGTTATCTGAGAGTGGTATTTCTGGCACTAACATGATTGAAATTGCAGATCGCGCACAGGTTTCACGGGCCTCTCTTTACAATCATTTTCGCGATAAGGGCGAGGTTTTTGTCGCCTTAGTAGAAACTGAGTTGGAAAGAATTTCTACCCTAGCTCTAGTTGCGCAATCTAGATCCGAAGCGCTTTATTTAATTTCACGTGAAATATCAGAGCATCAAGGTTTGCAAAAAGCTTTGAAGACCGATGGCGACATAATGGCAAATGTTCTCTCTGCAAGTGACCACAAAATCTGGGTCGAGATTTACTCCCAGCTTGCAAAGATATTTGCGACAGATGTTGTTGGTGTTGGACTAGTTTTGCGTTGGCTGATGGGACAGGTAACAGCTCCACTTTCCCAAGAGCATTCAAGACAACAAGCTGATCGTTTAGCTGCAATTCTGTAGCCGGTAATCCCTTTGCGAATTACCGAGCTGCGCCGTCGGCTGGTAGAGCATTTTGGTGCTGATTGGGCGCCTTCATATTCAAAGGATTTTGTAATGGCAGAGCTGGGTGGCCAAACAATTGATCAAGCGCTGGCCATGGGAATGGAGCCGGCCGACATCTGGCGCGCAGTGGTTAAGTACAACCCTGATATTTCATCCCAGCTCAAATAACGCACCCGTAAAAACAGCCGCGTGTCTCAGGCTGAAATTAGAACAAATGTTCGGTAACCTAATCCAGTAGCAGCGGCGAGCTGTTACACCCAACCAGAGCGGTTCCACAGCTCCGCAGGCCTTTGGGCTCTGCCGTCAGTGGTCTTCCGTACCTTCTGGACCAACTTACGAGAAGAAGAGAGGCAAGACTGTGGCGAAAGAAGCCAAAGATCCTGTAGATAGTTCAAAACCCTCTGCCGAACGGCAGAAAGCCCTAGACACCGCACTTGCTCAAATCGAGCGTCAGTTTGGTAAGGGTTCAGTAATCAAAATGAGCGAGCGCACCGCTACTCCAATTGAAGTTATTCCAACCGGTTCAATCACCTTGGATATGGCGCTTGGAATTGGTGGTCTACCACGCGGTCGCGTTATTGAAATTTTCGGACCTGAATCATCAGGTAAAACAACTTTGACTTTGCATGCGATTGCAAATGCGCAAAAGAATGGCGGAATCGCGGCCTTTATCGATGCAGAGCATGCATTTGATGCAGAGTACGCAAAGAAACTCGGTGTCGATATTGATTCACTTTTGGTTTCTCAGCCAGACACCGGTGAACAAGCTTTGGAAATCATGGACATGTTGGTGCGCTCTGGTGCACTTGATTTAATTGTTGTTGACTCGGTAGCAGCCCTGGTTCCACGCGCTGAAATTGAAGGCGAAATGGGCGATTCACATATGGGTCTACAGGCTCGTTTGATGTCTCAAGCGTTACGCAAAATTACTGGCGCATTAAGCCAATCAAAGACAACCGCAATCTTTATCAATCAGCTTCGTGACAAGATCGGTGTTTTCTTTGGTTCGCCAGAGACCACTACTGGTGGAAAAGCTTTGAAGTTCTACGCTTCAGTGCGTATGGATATTCGCCGAATTGAAACCCTTAAAGATGGACAAGAAGCGGTCGGTAACCGTACCCGCGTCAAAGTTGTTAAGAACAAGATGGCGCCCCCATTCAAGCAAGCAGAGTTCGACATCCTTTACGGTATTGGAATCTCTCGTGAAGGCGGATTACTAGATCTCGGTGTAGATCTTGGAATCGTAAAGAAATCTGGCGCTTGGTACACATATGAAGGCGATCAGCTCGGTCAAGGAAAAGAGAACTCACGTCAATTCTTGATCGACAACCCAGATTTGGCCAATGAGATCGAATCCAAAATCCGGGCACATTATGCAGCGACAGAAATCGATCCAGCATTAGTTGCTGCGATTGATGAAGCTGCAGCGGATGTCGAGTTCTAGTCCAGTAGAGGTTGAGAGCGACCCCTACTCAGTAGCTCAAACCATTGCGCTTATGGCGCTTGGTCGTAGAGCGAAAAGTAGGGGCGAGCTCCTCACACTTCTCAAAAAGCGTGGAATTGAGGAAGAGGTTGCAAACGCCGTCCTCTTCCGACTTCAAGAGCAAGGCTTCATTAATGATTATGAGTTTGCTCGTTATTGGAGTGAGTCTCGCCAGCGTACAAAAAAAGTTTCCAAAAGGATTATCGCTGGAGAGCTACGCTCTAAAGGAATCTCAGATGAAATCATCGAATGGATAACCAGCGATATCTCAGATGACTCCGAGTTTCAAAATGCAATGCAGTTGGCGGAACGCAAAGCTCGATCGGTAAGAAGCCTCGCACCTGAGGTCGCCTATCGTCGGATGCATGGTGCGCTATCAAGACGTGGCTTTTCGGGGCATATCGTCACCCGAGTTCTCACAGAGCTTGGTATTACCCGCTCCTAAAACTAGCTTTAGTAAATTGCCTGCAATCACATAGGTACGATTACCCTCATGGCTCGTACTTATGTGATTCAGACTCTGGGCTGCCAGATGAATGTGCATGATTCTGAGCGCATTGCTGGATCCCTAGATGCAGCGGGGTACATTCCTGCTCAAGATGGCGCGCAGCCCGACTTAGTAGTTTTTAACACCTGCGCGGTTAGAGAGAACGCGGACAACAAACTTTATGGACATTTAAGTTTCTTAGCCCCAACCAAAAAATCCCGCCCCGATATGCAGATTGCTATTGGGGGCTGCTTAGCGCAAAAAGATCAGGGAACAATCTTAAAAAAAGCGCCATATGTTGATGTGGTTTTTGGAACCCACAACGTTGGATCACTGCCAACTCTGCTGGAACGAGCACGGGTAGAGCAAAGTGCTCAGATTGAAATTAAAGAGGCGTTAGAGCATTTTCCATCTACATTGCCATCAAGACGCCACTCGGCCTTTTCTGCCTGGGTTTCAATTTCAGTGGGCTGCAACAACACCTGCACATTTTGCATAGTTCCAGCGCTGCGCGGTCGAGAAAAAGATCGAGCCCAGGATGACATCCTCAAAGAGGTTCGAGCTTTAGTTGCCGAAGGCGTAAATGAAATTACTTTATTGGGACAGAATGTAAATGCCTATGGAGTTGATTTTGGCGATCGAACCGCTTTTGCAAAGCTACTTCGAGAGTGCGGGAAAGTTGAGGGACTAGATCGCATCAGATTCATGTCACCGCACCCAAGAGATTTCACCGATGATGTAATTGAAGCGATGGCTGAAACGCCAAATGTAATGCCGCATCTGCATATGCCATTGCAATCTGGCTCTGATCGAATTCTTCAAGCTATGCGACGCTCATACCGAGTCGATCGATATCGCGGAATAATTGAAAAGGTGCGAAGCGCGATGCCGCACTCAACAATAACAACCGACATAATCGTTGGTTTCCCTGGCGAAAGCGAGGAGGATTTTCAGGCCACCATGGATTTGGCCGGTGAACTTCGCTTCTTAGCGGCTTACACCTTCCAGTATTCCAAACGTCCTGGAACCCCTGCAGCAGATATGCCAAATCAAATTCCGGTAGAGGTTGTTGCGCAGCGATACACCAGATTGCATGAACATATAAATGAGGTTTCTAAATCGGTAAACCAAGATGTTGTCGGTAAGAAACTTGAAGTTCTAATTACCGATGTAGAAGGACAGCGCGCCAGCGGTAAATCCCGTGATTTTCGACTAGTCCATTTTGATGCAATCGAAGGCATGCGTCCCGGTGATCTTTGTGAAGTTGAGATTGCTGGGGCAAAACCGCATTTTGTTTTGGGTAATGGCTCTCCTACAAACTGGCGAAAAACCCGCGGTGGGGATGCTTTCGAAGCGCGTAAGAAAGAAGCTGAAAGCAAAGGTGTTTTACTCGGAATCCCAACGCTAAAAAGCATTCCTGGTAAATGAGTTTAATTGTTATTTGCGGAGCCACCGCAACTGGAAAAAGTGATTTAGCGGTCGCACTAGCTAAAGAAATCAACGCTCACATAATTAATGCTGATTCCATGCAGCTCTACAAAGGCATGGATATTGGTACCGCAAAGTTAAGTGTCTCTGAGCGCCAAGGCGTGCCACATCATTTAATTGATGTCCTCTCGGTGAGAGAAGAAGCCACAGTTGCTCAATATCAAAGTGACGCTCGATCTTTAATTGATCAACTATTAGAGAAAAACATCCCTGCGATTGTGGTTGGCGGAACTGGGCTCTACATCAAAGCGATCTTAGATGATTTGAATTTTCCCGATACCGACCCTGAAGTTAGGGCAAGAATTGCAAAAGAGGCGGAGGTTCAAGGAGTTGATGCGATGCATCAACGATTGGCGGAGTTGGATCCGGGTGCTGCTGCGGCAATACCAAAGGAAAATGTACGTCGAGTTGTAAGAGCCCTAGAGGTAATTGAATTAACGGGAAAGCCATACACCGCAAATCTGCCGCGGGAAGGAAGTACGAGATATCCGCAGGCAAAACAATTTGGATTGGTGATGGAGCGCGAGACCTTGCAGGAGCGAATTGATCTTCGGGTTGATTTGATGTGGGAAAAAGGATTAATTGCCGAGGTTAGAGACTTGATGAAAGAAGGTTTGCTTGAGGGCCGAACTGCGCAAGCGGCTCTGGGATATGCCCAAATAATTAAAATTGCGCAGGGTGAGATGACTGAATCTGAGGCCAAAGAGGAAACGAAGCGAGCGACAAGACAGTACGCGCGCAGGCAGGAAACCTGGTTTTCACGTGATGAGCGAATTACCTGGATAAAAAAAGCTCCAATTGAGCAACTGGTTGAAAAGGTTCTATCCGGGATCAATAGCCCTAGAATTGCGAAAACATGAGCGGCTCACTTATCGGCACATATGGCCACGGCACTGAGAATGACTTTGTAATCATCTTTGATCCCGAGGATCAAAACAACTTATCTTCTAAGCAGACCGCTGCTATCTGCAATAGAAAAAATGGAATTGGCGCTGATGGATTAATTCGAATCACAAAACGTGATGGCAAATGGTTTATGGATTATCGCAATTCTGATGGTTCCTTGGCGGAGATGTGTGGCAACGGTATTCGAGTTATGGCACGTTATCTGGTCGATAGAGGGCATCAACCTGCTGGGATATTTCCAATTCTTACCAGAGATGGTGCGAAGTACTTAAGCGTTCCAGAATCGGGAGACATCAGCGTAAACATGGGCCAAGTTCAGATGATTGATGGCGAAATCACCGCGGCCAATAATGGAAAAGTTTGGAATGGTTACAACATCAATGTTGGAAATCCTCATGCCGTCGTATTTGTTGATTCGATAAATGATGTTGGTGATTTGTCAGAGCCCCCCGTCGTGCGCCCCAAAGAGGAATACCCTGAAGGGGTAAATGTTGAATTTGTTGAGTTTCTAGAAAATGGCGAGTTAAAGATGCGGGTTCATGAACGAGGAAGTGGCGAAACAAGATCTTGCGGCACCGGAACCTGTGCGGTAGCTCTAGCTGCAACTCTGAAAAAAGGATTGCGCTTGCCCGCCCGCTGGGTTATCAACCCACCTGGAGGACGTTTGGTGGTCGAGATTGATCCACATTCAAATGCGGTTTTGATTGGGCCAGCGGTCTTGTTGGCAGAGCACAACTTGGAGCCATTTCTTGTCTAAGCACCAGCCAGATGATGAGCTGGATGCTCTTTTGGCTGAGACTCAAGATGTAGCAGCTGATTACGATTCCGAGATTTTCATTCCGGATTCCTATCAATCAACTCAGCAAGAACTTAGCGACCGTCAAGCGCTGCGCAGAGTTGTTGGTTTATCAACTGAACTTACCGATATCTCGGAAGCCGAGTATCGCCAATTGCGATTGGAACGCGTTGTATTGGTTGGAGTTTGGACTGAGGGCACTATTAAGGATGCAGAAAACTCAATGGAGGAGTTGGCAGCCTTAGCTGAGACCGCGGGCTCTACTGTGATGGATGCCTTGATTCAACGCCGCGACAAGCCAGATCCTGCAACCTTTATTGGCTCCGGAAAAGTAAGCGAGTTAAAGGCGGTAGTTAAAGCGACTGGAGCTGACACAGTTATCTGCGATGGTGAATTAAGCCCCTCGCAGTTAAAGAATTTAGAGGATCGAGTAAAGGTAAAAGTTGTTGATCGTACGGTTTTAATTCTCGACATCTTCGCCCAACATGCAAAGAGCAAAGAGGGTAAAGCGCAGGTTGAGTTAGCGCAGATCAGCTATCTACTTCCAAGATTGCGTGGTTGGGGTGATTCACTTTCTCGCCAAGCAGGACGCGCGGCCGGAATTGGAGGTCGTGGACCTGGTGAAACAAAAATCGAGGTTGATCGACGACGTATTCGCGACAAGATGGCAAAGCTGCGTCGCGAAATAAATGCGATGAAAACTGCGCGCGATACAAAACGTCAAGAGCGGCGCCGAAATCAAATTCCATCAGTAGCAATCGCGGGTTATACAAACGCTGGAAAATCCTCATTGTTAAATCGATTAACAAATGCTGGAGTTTTAGTGCAAAACGCTTTGTTTGCGACCCTGGATCCGACAGTGCGACGTGCTGAAACTTCAGATGGACGTGTGTACACCTTGAGTGACACCGTTGGATTTGTTAAGCATCTTCCACATGATCTGATTGATGCCTTTAAGTCAACGCTAGAAGAGGTTTCTAGCTCAGATGTAATTGTTCATGTTGTAGATGGCGCGCACCCCGATCCACTCGGCCAGATAAAAGCGGTTAGGGGAGTTATTGATGAAATTGGTGGCGGAAAGATTCCGGAAATTATCGCGATAAATAAGGCCGATATCGCAGATCCTGAAGTGATTGCATTGATTATGCGTCAAGAGCCAGATGCATATCCAATCTCTGTATTGACTGGGGCTGGAATATCAGATCTGGTAAAGGCTATTGAGATTTCCCTGCCAAGGCCACGAATTGAAATGAAAACCGTTGTTCCATACAACAGGGGAGATTTAGTGAGCCAGGTTCATGAGCATGGCGAGATCATCAGCGAGGAGTATCTGCCTGAAGGAACAGCGCTACACGCAATGGTTGATGGATCTTTAGCGCATGCCTTAGAGAAGTACGCGGTAGGAAAGTAAATTAGATAGAGCGAAGAACCGCGGTAACGATTCCCAGAATCTCGCACTCATCGCCATTGATCGGCTGGTAATCATCGTTAGCCGGCATTAGCCAGATGTGACCATCCTTCTTTGTGAAGGTCTTAACTGTTGCTTCGCCATCAATCATCGCCGCGACAATCTGACCTTTGTTGCAATCTTTTTGGGCACGAATTACTACATAATCGCCATCGCAGATTGCGGCGTTGATCATGGAGTCTCCAACAACTTTGAGCATGAATAATTCTCCTTCACCAACAAGTGAGGCTGGAAGCGGGAATAGCTCTTCAACATTTTGTTCAGCAAGAATTGGACCACCGGCTGCGATGCGACCCACCAAAGGAACATTGTGTGTTTTTTCCGGAGTGATGTCCTCAAATCTTTCATCGCCTGGAGTTAGAACCTCAAGTGCGCGACCGCGAGATGGGTCACGGCGGATCCATCCTTTTTCCTCAAGCGCCTCGAGTTGATACTTCACAGAGGAGGGGGAGGAAAGGCCAGCGGCCTCACCGATTTCCCGCATTGATGGCGGATAACCCTTTTGCTCCATGGCGCTTTTTATAGCCATCAGGATTTTGGTCTGACGAGGGGTCAGGCCGTTTTCATCGACTGGACCATCTGGCAACTCAGATACGCGTGAAGATTTTGGGGTCACAGGTTTAGTCATGGGTACAGGTTAGAACAAAGGTACGAGAAAATCAAACAAATGTTCTAAAAAAACTTGCCGATGTCAGTGGCGGGGTGTACCTTTGCTTTTAGAACAGACGTTCGAAGAGTATCCCCACTCTCAAC
>VEQF01000035.1 GCA_018883365.1 Candidatus Nanopelagicaceae bacterium | reverse complement strand
GGCATTAGCCAATAAATTCGCTATTACTTGATGTACCCGCAAAGAATCACCTAAAACAAATACCTCATCCTCCGGCAACTCCACAGCGATTTCATGATCCGGTCCAGCTGCTTGCGCTGATGCAACCGCCTCTTTAATCAAAGTACTTACATCAACCGGCTCCATAGTCATTTCACGGGATTGATCAAGCCGGGCCAACAACAACAAATCTTCAACTAGCGAGGTCATACGAACCGATTCTTGTTCAATTCTTCTAATCAACTCGGCAGTTCTCTCTTCGCCGGAGATCGCACCTTGACGATGTAGCTCTGCAAAACCACGAATTGCGGTCAGTGGAGTTCTTAACTCATGTGAGGCATCTGCCACAAAGCGACGCAACTTCTCTTCACTCGCCACCTTCACCGCAAAGGATTCTTCAATGCGTTGCAACATTTGGTTTAAAGCAGAGGTCAATCGACCAACTTCGGTATCACCACGGTTTTCTGATAAACGTGCCGAGAAATCACCGCGCGCAAATGCCTCCGCTGTCTTTTCTACTTCAGTTAATGGTTTTAGTGAAATTCCAATTATGCGACGTGCAATTAAACCCAAAATAATCAGAACCAAGAAACCAACCGCAAGAAACAAAAAGCGGAGTTGGTTCATAGCTTTTTCAACACCATTGAGTGATACCGCAGTAATCACACTTCCGGCACTCGAAGGTAAGGTTCTAGCTAAGACTCGATAATCGGCAGCACTGCCCCGAGAATCTAAAGTAAATGGTTGATTGTTGTATTTCGCGACATCTGCTGGAGTAAATCCAGTTATCAAAGATTGAATTCGTTGTGGGCTTTGGGTATCTCCCACCGTTCCTAAAATATTTCCCTGCGCATCAAGTAAAGTAATGCTTATGTCAGAAGGAACTTCCCGTAAAGGTTCAAAAGGCTCAAATAGCGACCTGGCACCGTCATTTTCATGATCATTACGGTTATAAATTCCAGCGCGATCTAGCCTCAAAAGTGAGCCTCCAGCAACGCTTTCTAGCTGCGCATCTACCTGGGCAATCAAAAATGTTCTAAACGCAGTCTGCGCTGCAAAATCCGAAGCGCTAATTGCAAGTGCGCCAAGAATTACAACACCAACAACCAACCTATTTCGCAAACTCCACTGACCTGGAGCCGGTTTGTATTTGCGAAATGGTTGGTTCATTGATTAATTTTTCGCCGGCAGCCTCAAGCGATATCCAACACCGCGCACTGTGTGAATAAGCGGCGGCTCAGTCTGATCAATTTTCTTACGGAGATAGGAAATATAGGTCTCAACAATTCCCGCATCTCCACGGAAGTCATACTGCCAGACATGATCCAAAATCTGTGATTTCGAAACCACGCGATCGGCATTAATCATCAAGTAACGCAGCAAAATGAATTCAGTCGGGGATAGCTCAATCAAATTGCCAGCACGACGAACCTCATGTGTTGCCTCATTCAACTCCAAATCAGCAAAGCGAATAATCTCTTCATTAATCGCGGACTCAACAACACCAGTACGACGTAGTAGCGCGCGAAGACGTGCAACTAACTCCTCCAAGCTAAACGGTTTAGTTACATAATCATCGCCACCAAGTGTTAGTCCTTTAATCTTGTCCTCAGTTGTGTCTTTGGCGGTTAGGAACAAAACTCCAACATCTTGCCCATCGGCACGGAGCTGACGGCAAACTTCAAAACCATCTAGATCAGGCAGCATCACATCAAGAATCAATGCGTGTGGCTTGAACTCCTCTGCAACACGTAGCGCCTCTGCACCAGTAGCTGCGGTGCGCACCTCAAAACCAACAAAGCGCAAACTTGTTGTAATTAGCTCGCTGATACTTTTTTCATCATCAACGACAAGAACCCTTTGCACCTTAACTTCATTTTCTTTAGTCATGGATGGCTCTTTCTCAATAACGGCTGTTGTATTCATCCGAATCACCTCAATTTGTCGGGATGTACGGGCTGATACTCCACACCCCACTTTAGAACTTCCTGAGAATGAACTGGGGCCAGGGGCTGAGTTTCCTAATCTCACACCAGGAATCCTGGCTTCTTACGGATTTAGCGCGAGCGCAACCCTTTCTAAACCTTCCTCGGCGCCGAAAATCTGACTTATCGCCTGAAGATTTCCACGTACTAGGGCCACCGCAGAAAGTATTGAATCAATCACTTTTGGATCTACATAACTTCCAACATCGTGACTCGAAAAAAGGGTCGCCAACATCGCAAAATCCAAGAAGTGCCGCCCGAACCCTATGTCATTTGGATTTTTCATAGCTTTACTTTTTATGAACAAAGACCCAATTAAATTAGGTCGGTTTATCAATGTTGTTCTGCCTTCTAACTCCACCTCAACTCTTTCAGCAAAGCCCAGGACAACCCGACCGCCAGGCGTTTCTGGAATGGTCCCGGAGGTAAAACCCTTTTTGTTTAATGCTCGTGCACCGACGTTATCTGGAAAAAGAATATCTATTTCCGCCAAATCCTTTTTCCACTTGTACTGGTGCCCGTCAGGCGATGTTTGGGGTTCAAACCCAAGTCCATCAAGAACCTTAGTGAATTCCTCAAGTATTTCTGGTTTAGATATGACATCAATAACCGCATCTACATCGCTTGTTACTCGAGGTGGAGTGAAGCCCCTTTCCCAGCAATGTAATTGCACCATTTGACCACCAATCAAGATCCAGTCATTTGGAACCGTTTCAGCAATACTTGTCAACGCAAGCCAACTTTCAAGCTGTGCATCAGCTAATTGCGGAATCTCTATTGAAGTCATAACTCCCTGACTAATTGTTTTACAGCGTTTTTTTCACGAGGGCCGTTTATATCAGACAGGTCAGACAAATTTAGTGCTGGCAATAACTTCATGTTTAGCGGGCCATGCAATTGTCGCAAAATAACATTTGGCTTTGTGGAGTTAACCAAGAGATATCTCTTCTGCAATTCCTGAATGTTTTTGTTGACAACATAGCCTTGAAGACCTTCATGATTTCCAATACCAATGGATTCATCACTTAGTCCAGTTAACAAAATATCTTTAGACCGACGTAGTTTTTCCAAATCTGATTTGCTTGCATTAAATGAGTAACTGGCAGCGCGATGTTTGAGCCACGAACGTAGAGAAATTGATGGATCCGATTTTTCCTTTAGGGATTTAAGCTTGATTTCCAAACGCCGCTTCTCGGCAGGATCGAGCTCCACCGATAGTGGCTGGTTTGCCATCATCTCGATGAAGGCTCTGGCCATTCGAGGGCTAAATGGGCGACTTGATTTTGATTCATAATCCAAAGCCGAATCATCAATGACCCATTGACTTCCGATTTTCACAGCTTTCAGTTCTCCGCTATGAATCAGTTGCAGCACTCTGCCGCGAGAAAGCCTCTTGGCTCTGGCAAGCTGACTAACGCTCAAACTCATGACACAAGACTATTCAAACGCATATAGAAGTGTCAATAAAGGTAAATCAACGCTCGGGAATAGATCTGAAGGCCCTTTGGTTGAGGCCTATAGCAATCTTGAGCCAGTTCGACTCAATCTTTTGACCGTAGAGGGCTCAATGTTGGAAGGTATGCCCCTTGCCGGGGCTGTAAATGAGGATTGAAGGAGCATAAAAATGGCCAGAGCCGTTGGAATCGACCTAGGTACCACTAATAGCTGCGTATCTGTTCTTGAAGGTGGCGAACCCACCGTTATTGCAAACGCGGAGGGTGCTCGCACCACTCCGTCAATCGTTGCATTCGCAAAAAATGGCGAGGTGCTCGTAGGTGAAGTAGCTAAGCGTCAATCAGTCACCAACGTTGATCGCACCATTCGTTCGGTAAAGCGTCACATGGGTACCAACTGGACCATGGATATCGATGGCAAGAAGTACACCGCACAGGAAATCTCCGCGCGTATCTTGCAGAAACTAAAGCGCGATGCAGAGGCGTATCTCGGTGACACTGTAACCGATGCGGTAATTACCGTTCCTGCGTATTTCAATGATGCACAACGTCAAGCAACAAAAGAAGCAGGCGAAATCGCTGGACTTAATGTGCTTCGTATTATTAACGAGCCAACATCAGCTGCTCTTGCATATGGATTAGATAAGGGCGATAAAGAACAAACTATTTTGGTATTTGACCTTGGTGGCGGAACCTTTGACGTTTCACTTCTAGAAATCGGCGACGGTGTTGTTGAAGTTAAAGCAACCAATGGCGATAACAATCTTGGTGGAGATGACTGGGATCAAGCACTTGTTGATTATCTAGTAAAGACATTTGCCGCAAAGAATGGTGTTGATCTTGCAAAAGACAAGATGGCAATGCAGCGTGTTCGTGAAGCTGCAGAAAAGGCAAAGATCGAACTCTCTTCTTCACAACAAACATCAATTAATCTGCCATACATCACAGTAGATGCAGAGAAGAACCCGTTGTTCTTAGATGAAACAATTACCCGCGCACAGTTCCAAGCGATGACCGCAGATCTACTTGATCGTTGCCGTCGCCCATTCCAAGCAGTACTAAAGGATGCTGGAATTCCAATCTCTGATATTGATCACGTTGTTCTAGTTGGCGGTTCCACTCGTATGCCAGCTGTTGTTGATCTAGTTAAAGAGCTAACCGGCGGAAAAGAGCCAAATAAGGGCGTAAATCCTGATGAAGTTGTGGCTGTAGGCGCAAGTTTGCAGGCCGGCGTCATCAAGGGTGAAGTTAAGGATGTTCTACTACTTGATGTGACTCCACTGTCACTTGGTATTGAAACCAAGGGCGGAATTATGACCAAGTTGATTGAACGCAACACCACAATCCCAACCAAGCGTTCAGAAATCTTCACCACCGCTGATGACAATCAGCCTGCGGTACAGATTCAAGTTTTCCAAGGTGAGCGCGAGATGGCGGCTTACAACAAACGTCTTGGAATGTTCGAACTAACTGGAATCGCACCAGCACCACGCGGCATTCCACAAATCGAAGTCACCTTTGATATTGATGCCAACGGTATCGTCCATGTTTCTGCAAAGGATCTTGGAACTGGAAAAGCACAGAGCATGACAATCTCTGGCGGTTCAGCACTTCCAAAGGATGAAATCGAGCGCATGATGCGTGATGCAGAATCACACGCTGATGAAGATAAGAAGCGTCGTGAAGAAGCAGAAACTCGTAACACCGGTGACTCACTTGTTTACCAGACCGAGAAGTTCCTAAAAGATAACGCAGATAAGTTGAATGAGGGCGAAGCTGCCACCAAGAAGGCAGAGGTCGAGTCAGCAATGGCAGATCTAAAGAAACTTCTTGAGGGTGCAGATTACGCAGGCATTAAGAGCGCAACTGAGAAGCTAGCTGAAGTAAGCCAGCAACTCGGAGCAACACTTTATGCCGCAAACGCCGCAACAGCCGAAGCGCCAAAGAATGATGATGGCGTGGAAGATGCTGAAATCATTGATGAAAGTAAGTAATGAGCGAGGACACAACTACTAATCTGGAAACAGAACAGGTTGTAACAGAAGAAGCAGCGATTGAATCAAAAGATCCAGTCGCTGCTTTGACTGAAGATTTACAACGTCTGCAAGCTGAGTATTCCAATTACCGTAAGCGAGTAGAGCGCGACCGTGCGCTAGCCGCAGAGGTAGCAATTTCCAGCGTTTTACTTGAGTTTTTAGCGGTTCTGGATGATCTAGATCGTGCAGCTAGCCACAATGAATTAAGTGGTGGCTTTAAAGCGGTAGCAGATCAAATCATTGCAACCACAGCAAAACTTGGGCTGGAAAAATACGGTGAGGCACCTGCCGCATTTGATCCAAATATTCATGATGCATTGATGCATGAAACTTCCAATGAGGTAAAAGAAACTACCGTCACAAAAGTTCTACAACCGGGATATAAATATAAGGAGCGCGTACTACGACCAGCACGCGTGGTCGTTTCAGACCCTGAATAATTATGGCCGCAAAAGATCTCTACGAAAAAGATTATTACGCAATTCTTGGTGTTGATAAAAAAGCTGATGCTGCAACCATCAAGAAGACTTATCGCGCGTTAGCTCGAGAGCTGCACCCAGATAAAACAAAAGGTGACAAGAAGCTCGAGGATCGTTTCAAAGAGGTCTCAGAGGCATACGAAATTCTTAGCGATGACAAGAAGCGTGCTGAATATGATCAAGCCCGCGAGATGTTCAAATCCGGAGCTTTCCGTGGTGGTGGCCAGCAATTTTCAGGGGATTTCAGTGATCTTTTTGGAAATGGCGGCGATATTTTCTCGTCACTCTTTGGTGGAAGACGCGGACCACGCAAAGGTCAAGATATTCAAACCGAGGTTTCAATTTCCTTCCGTGATGCTTTGTTTGGCAAAGAGGTTGATTTAAGACTTTCGGGTCAAGGAAATGCGCCACACACAATCACGGTAAGAATTCCGGCTGGAGTAAGTGATGGTGCAAAGGTAAGAGTTAAAGGCCGAGGTGCACCAGGTGAAGCTGGCCCAGGCGATCTTTATGTTTTGGTAAATGTAATTCCCCATCCAGTATTTACTCGCAAAGGCGAGAACCTTCACATCACAGTGCCAGTCTCCTTCACAGAAGCAGCGCTAGGCGCTGATATTTCAGTACCTACCATTGAAGGCGATGAGGTAAAGGTGCGTATTAATCCTGGCACTCAGAATGGAAAAACACTTCGCATTAAAGGTCGCGGTGTAAAGAAGGGTGTGAATGCTGGCGACTTGATGGCGACAATCGAGGTTCAAGTTCCACAACGTGTTGATGGCAAAGCCAAAAAAGCTTTAGAGGATTTCGCTGAAGCAACTAAAAATGAAGATCTGCGTTCTGAATTCATACAGCGAGCCAAAGCATGACCAATCCAGAACGGGACGAAGATTTAGCGCTCTACGTAATCTCCGTAGCTGCTGAACTATCTGGTCTCCACCCCCAAACTCTTCGCCAATACGATCGTCTGGGATTAGTTTCACCATCCCGCGCACAAGGTCGTGGCCGTCGTTATTCACTCCGCGACATTGCAACTTTAAGAAACGTCTCTCGCATGGTTAATGACGGTATAAATCTTGCTGGCATAAAACGCATTATTGAACTTGAATCCGCGATGTCTAATATGGCAATTGAAATTGCAAAACTAAGAATTGAAGTTGATGCACTATTGGAGGCCAATCCAGGGAAAGCTTTGGTGGCTAGGCGACGCACTGATGTGATTGTTTACAATTCCCGTAAGAGCCTTTAGGTTTCTC
>VEQF01000012.1 GCA_018883365.1 Candidatus Nanopelagicaceae bacterium | reverse complement strand
GGTGTGCAACCACCAAACCAAGGTCGAATAACTGTTGGCGGCGCGGAAATTGGATACATGCCGGTTGAAAGAGCGCGCACCGAAGTGGCACTTGTAACTCAAGAGCATCATGTTTTTGTTGGCACTTTAAGACAGAACATCACTTTAGCTAAGCCAGAGGCAAGTGATGCGGAAGTTTGGAGTGCCCTCAAGGCTGTTGATGCGGCTGATTGGGCGGCCGCTTTAGAGAATGGCCTAGATACAATCGTCGGAAGTGGTGGCGCAAGATTGCTTCCAGCTCAAGCTCAACAACTGGCTTTATCAAGATTGGTGCTTGCCGATCCACATACTTTGATTTTGGATGAAGCAACATCGTTGCTGGATCAACAGGCGGCAAAACACCTGGAGGCTTCCTTGGGCGCCGTGCTTGATGGTCGAACCGTCATTGCAATAGCGCACAGATTACAAACCGCCCACGATGCCGATTTGATCGCCGTTATTGAGGATGGGCAGATCTCTGAATGGGGTTCTCATGAAGAGCTCCTTGGCGCTAATGGTGCTTATGCCAAACTTTGGCGCTCATGGCGGGATGAAAGCTCACAATAAGCGTACAAAATCTGCGATATGTATGCAGATGCAAACCATTTGCATTAAGCTTTCACCATGCATATTCCTGATGGGTTTATCGATCTGCCAACCTCGGCCTCGGTAGGGCTTTTAGCCATTTCCGGGACCGCTGTCGCGCTCAAGAAAGCTCGCACCGAACTCGATGATCGCACCGCACCAATGGCTGGTTTAACCGCAGTTTTTATCTTTGCAGTTCAGATGCTTAATTTCCCGGTTGCTGCTGGAACAAGTGGACATTTGCTCGGAGGCGCCCTCGCTACCGTTTTAGTAGGACCGTGGGCCGCATCTCTGGCGGTTACTGTTGTTTTGGGTGTTCAAGCCCTTTTGTTCGCAGACGGCGGTCTTACCGCGTTGGGTTTAAACATATTTAACCTAAGTATCGTTGCAGTCCTAGTAAGTCATATCTGTTTTAAATTGGCTAAGAGAGTTTTGCCAAAGATCCGAAGTTCAATTCCACTTGCAGCTGCTTTCGCAGCATTTATCTCAGTTCCAGTCTCCGCCGCATCGTTTGCCCTGCAGTACGCAATTGGTGGAACAGGTACCGCCCCTGCTGGCACTGTTTTCGCCGCAATGTTTTCCACCCATGTTTTGATTGGAATCGGCGAAGCCTTGATAACTATGTTGACTATCTCAGCGATTATTTCGACCCGAGCTGATTTGGTTTACGGTTGGAAAAATAACAAAGTGACTTTGGAGGTTAAAAAAGCATGACGGAAAAAGCTGAAAAGTCGCTTAAGAAATTCTATGTTGGATTTTTTGTCGTTGCCATGGCACTTGCCGGCGTCGTCTCTTATTACGCTTCATCACATCCAGATGGATTAGAAAAGGTGGCAGAAAATGAAGGCTTTCTAGAAACTGCGAAAAATTCCGCAGTTTCGGGATCTCCCCTTGCGGACTATGGCATCGCCGGACTCGACAACGAGCGATTGAGCGTTGGTTTATCTGGGATTGTTGGTGTTGTTATCACAGCGCTAGTAGGAATGCTGCTCTTTAAGTTCCTTAAGAAAAAGAGTTAATCATCGCAGTCAAACAGCACCATCACGGCCACGATGTTGGTGAGCGTCTATATATTCACAAACATAGCTTCATTCACGATTTACCCGCGCACATTAAAATCCTTTCTGGACTTCTTTTTATCATTGCTGCAGTGGCTACTCCGATTTCAAACTGGCTCGCCTATCTCGGTTTTTTTGCCTTAATTCTGACCGCCATCAAATTGGCGCAACTACTTTTCAAAACAGTGGCTTTGCGCTCCTTAATCGAAATTCCTTTTGTGTTATTTGCATTCTTAATGCCGTTTTTTGGCACTGGAGAGACAATCGAGGTTCTCGGTATTACCTTGTATGAGAATGGAATACTTGCTGGCCTAGGAATCATCGCTAAAGGAACATTAGGAATTCTGACCGCCATTCTGCTTTCTTCCACCACTACTGCTCGTGAAATTCTTCGTGGCCTAGAGAGACTGAAGGTTCCTACCTTGATTATTCAAATCGCTACCTTTATGTTGCGATACACAAATGTAGTCAATGATGAAATGGAACGCATGCGTATTGCCCGTGCATCTAGAGGATTTGAAGCAACTGGCGTTAAGCACTGGAAAATTTTAGGTCAATCAGCAGGGGCTTTATTTATTCGCTCTTATGAACGCGGTGAGCGAGTACACCTATCAATGGTTTCCCGTGGTTATCAAGGATTAATGCCTCAGATAGAAGCACAATCAACTACACGACAGGATTTATTGCTTGGTTTTTCACTCCCCGTATTAGCTACTTTTTTATCAATCACAACTCGGATGATCGGATAGAAGGATGGCAGATAAAAGTTTAGAGGTTAAAGAATTGGCTTTTGCTTACCCAGATGGCCATCAGGCGCTTTACGGCGTAAATTTAGAATTGTCTCGCGGTGAGAGAGTTGCATTACTTGGACCAAATGGTGCTGGTAAAACCACTTTAGTTATGCACCTAAATGGAATTCTTCCCACCATGCAAGGCTCTGTAAAAGTCGCTGGACAGTTAGTTGATGCTAAAGACAAAGTAGGTCTATTAAAAATAAGACATAAAGTCGGAATTGTGTTTCAAGATCCAGATGATCAACTTTTTATGCCTACCGTTGGGGAGGATGTTGCTTTTGGTCCTTACAACGCAGGGCTTCGTGGCGCAGAACTTGAAACTGCGGTTCGCGAGGCACTCCAACTAGTTGGGATGTACGAATTTATTGATCGCCCTCCCCACCATCTCTCCTTTGGCCAAAGACGCCGGGTAGCAGTAGCGACTGTTTTAGCGATGAAGCCAGAGATCCTGGTCATGGATGAACCATCTTCAAATCTTGATCCAGCCTCTAGAAGAGAATTGGCAGAGATTGTTCGATCTCTCGACATCACGCTTTTGATGGTTACCCATGATTTACCTTTTGCTTATGAGCTTTGCGAAAGGTCAGTAATTCTTTCTGGCGGAGTAATAGTTGCAGATGAAAACACCGCCGATATCCTGCGAAACTCCAGCCTGCTGGCGAAGCATCGCTTGGAATTACCTAAAGGATTTGCCCTTTAATCCAGGAAGAAATCCAGCAAGAAATCTTTAGTTCCAGGAACCACAGCGTATTTGTCTAAATCTGTGATTCCCTCGGAAGCCAAGAGTTCATCATCAACAAAGAAGTTTCCAGTGCACTGATCACTTGGGCGATTAAGAATTATGTATGCCGCATCAGCCAAAATTTCTGGAGTCCGGCAAGCTGCGGTATCAACACCGGGAATCATTTGAAGTGCGGCGGTATCGATAGCGGTACGTGGCCAAAGTGCGTTAACGGCAATCTTGTCCCGCTTGAACTCCTCTGACATTCCAAGTACACACATACTCATTCCATATTTAGCCATCGTGTAAGCAACATGATGTTTGAACCACTTTGCTTTCATGGATAGCGGTGGCGACAACGTCAAAATATGAGGGTTGCCACCTTGCTTTGCGCTTTGTTGAAGATGTGGAATTACCGCTTGGGAAGTAAGAAAAGTTCCGCGGACATTTACATCAAACATCAAATCAAATCTTTTTGCCGGAGTCGCCAAGGTTGGCGTTAAATTGATCGCGCTTGCATTGTTAATCAAGATATCTAGTCCACCAAACTCTTGAGCAGCTTTTTCCACTGATGCTGTTATCTGATCTTCATCGCGCAGATCGCATTGAATTGGCAGTGCTTTTCCGCCAGCAGCTTCAATTTCTTGCGCTGCTGAATAGATTGTGCCTGGGAGCTTTGGGTGTGGGTCGGTAGTTTTTGCTGCAATTGCCACCATGGCACCGTCGCGAGCAGCCTTTAGTGCAATCGCCAGTCCAATACCGCGTGAGCCTCCGGTGATAAAAATCTTTTTGTCCTTAAGTGACATTTACTTTCCTTTCTTCGATAGGAAATTCATAAACGCTTCACGTGCTTCATCAGACTGAAGTGCCATTTGGAATAACTCTCCTTCGGCCTGCATCACCGCAGTTACCTTGTCATGCAGTTCACTCTTTAATAAAGCCTTAGTCTGCAACACCGCGTTAGGTGGTTGAACGGCGATCTTTTCGGCAATACTTTTAAGAGTAGCAATTGGCTCATCAGAAACATCGGCAATCAAACCAATTTCACGGGCGTAATTCGCATCAAACGGTTCGCCGGTCAGAAACACCTTGGATGCTCTTTGGTAGCCAGCGAGACGTGGGAACAAAATACTGGAGCCAGCTTCAGGAACTAGGCCAAGATTTACAAAAGGCATTGAGAATTTTGTGTTTGGTGCCGCAACCACTACCTCGCAATGCATCAACATTGTTGTGCCGATTCCGACGGCGTTTCCCGAAACAGCGGCCAGAAGAGGTTTTGGAAAAGTATGTATTTGCTCCAAGAATCTCATCACTGGAGAGCCAGGCTCTAAAGGTGGGCTATTGAGAAAGTCATATAGATCATTGCCCGCAGTGAAATGGGCTCCTTCATGGGTGATAACAACGCAGCGAATGCCGAAATTGCCAGCCGCCTCTTTCAGTTCATCTGCAAGATAGGTGTACATATCTCGCGTAATCGCATTTTGTTTCTCTGGGCGGTTTAGCGAAAGGGTTAGAATTTGGTTATCAAGATGTCTATTTACCGTGTCGAGGGATTCAACCATTCCCGAATCCTATAGGGGCGGTAAATGAAAGAGAGCCATGGAGCGCTTAACTATATTGACCCGGGAGCTCACTCCCTTTGAACATCGAGTTGCCCAACACCTTTGTGACGGACTTTCCAATGCTGCTATTGCCCGCGAAACAGCACACACCGAAAAAGTTGTAGAAAATACCGTCTCGCGGATGGCGAAAGCTTTGGGCGTTCACTCAGGGCCTGACATAAATATTCGCGTTTTAATCGCCCTTGCGTATAGAGCGCATTTTGGTGATAAAGCTTTTGATAAGTTGAACCTTCCTTGTCAGCATCTTGAAATGGGTGCGGATGGTCAAATGATTTGTAATCGACATTTTGACTAAAAAATAGAGCTTCCATCTACTGAGTGATTTACCTCTAAGTGCTATCCCTCATGCCTATTTTGTGAGGTGCTAGCACTCACAGTTGTGAAGTTTTCGTGAGGGAAACATTGTTTCATTTACTTAGGACCCAAAAGGTCTAACCAGAAACTCTGGAAACTACATTAATTAGGAGAGGTAGTTATGAAACGTAAAACTATAGATCGAGTTGTAAGTTTGATTGGACTCGGATTGTCTGTATTCCTATTCGTAGCGGCAGCACTGCTCAACTGGGGTTACAACTTTGCAGATAAGAATGTCAAAGATCAATTGAGTGCACAAAAAATCATGATTCCTGCGGCAGATAGCGATAGCTTCAAGGCTCTTTCCGAAGAGGATCAAGCTGCGCTGAAACCATTTGCTGGCATGCAATTAACAACCGGAGAGCAAGCGTTTGCCTATGCACAGCACTACATTGGCGCACATGTTAAAGGTATTGCTGGTGGAAAAACTTATTCAGAAGTTAGCGGTGAAGCATTGGCAGCAAACGCTGCTTCTAAAGCGGATCCAACAAATACCGAATTAGCGGCAACAGCCGCAACTCTTATGGGACAACGCCAAACATTGTTTATGGGTGAAACCCTTAAAGGTCTACTTGGAAATGCCTATGCGTTTTGGCAATTGGGCCAGATTGCAATGTATGCGACCTGGGCAGCTATTGCCGGTGGAGTGATTATGTTGATTCTCTCCATCCTTGGCTTTATGCATCTCCGTCGCACCGCAGACAGTGTGACGGTCTAAACCCTCCACTCTCCGTGAGGGCAAAAACAAACCCCTTGGGTTTTCCCAAGGGGTTTGTTGCAATCTGCAAAGTGCGAAAACTATCTTTCTAATTTGCCCTCGATGAAATCACGGGTGCGATTTAACGCCTCTTCATCGGAGTATTGCTCCGGTGGAGACTTCATGAAATAGCTAGATGGTGAAAGCAACGGGCCTCCAATTTTGCGATCCAACGCCAATTTTGCGCAACGAACCGCATCGATGATTACGCCTGCAGAGTTTGGTGAATCCCATACCTCTAGTTTGTATTCGATGGTTAGTGGGACATCACCGAAAGCTCTTCCTTCTAGTCGAACAAATGCCCACTTGCGATCATCAAGCCACTGAACGTAATCAGAAGGTCCAATATGAACATTTCCCGGTCCCATATCGTAATCAAGCTGAGAAGTTACCGACTGAGTCTTGGAAATCTTCTTTGACTCCAAACGATCGCGTTCTAGCATGTTTTTGAAATCCATGTTTCCACCAACATTTAATTGGTAGGTTCGATCCACCTTGACGCCGCGATCTTGGAAAAGTTTTGTCATTACTCGGTGGGTAATTGTGGCGCCAACCTGAGATTTAATATCATCGCCAACAATTGGTAGTCCCGCTTTTGTGAATTTGTCCGCCCATTCTGGTGTGCTTGCGATAAACACTGGAAGTGCGTTTACAAATGCACAACCTGCATCGATGGCACATTGAGCATAAAACTTGGTAGCTACCTCTGAGCCGACAGGCAGATAGCAAACTAAAACATCTACTTTTGCATCTTTGAGAGTTTGAACCACATCAACTGGCGCAGCTGTTGATTCAGTTATTGTCTCTTTGTAGTAACGACCTAAGCCGTCATGTGTTTCACCGCGCAGCACTGTGATACCGGACTTGGGAACATCACTAAACTTAATAGTGTTATTTTCGCTGGCCCACATTGCATCAACTAGATCAAGGCCAACTTTCTTGGCATCTACATCAAATGCTGCAACAAATTTGACATCGCGAACATGGTATCCCCCGACGACAACATTCATTAAGCCGGGAATCTCTTGATCGACAGGTGCATCTTTGTAGTAGTGCACACCTTGAATTAGAGAGTTGGCGCAGTTACCAACACCTACGATGGCAACGCGGATTTCTTTTGTTGAGGTCACGAGGACTTCCTTTCAGATTTGATCATCTCTTCCAACCAGGCGATCTCTCGCTCAGCAGTATCAAGCGAGTGACGACGCCACTCGATTAGGTATTTATCTAGGCCAACCGCAGAACGCTCTAAATCTGCGCGGAGAATTTCAGCCTTTTCCTTAAGGCGACGATGGCGTCCCTCAAGAATTCTTAAACGGTTTCGACTTGATGTCGGACTAAAAAACGCGACATGTACCTCGAAGTTGTCATCTTCCCAAGACTGCGGAGTGACGCTTTCTGTCAGTTCATCAAACTTGCTCTGTCCCTTAGTGGTAATGGTGTAGACCAATCGAACCCTTTTGGAGCGTCCGCCTTTTGGTACCTCTTGTTGGGAGATGAGTCCCGCCTCCATCATTCGACGGAGCTGCGGGTAAAGGACGGAAAATGACAAAGCTCGGAATGGGCCCAAAATCGAGGTAAGGCGCTTTCGGAGTTCGTATCCATGCAGTGAGTCCTGAGCAAGGAGGCCCAACAGGGCAAACTCCAAAGACTCAGATCTTGAACGCATGCTTGGCAGCCTTTCCTTGCTTCCTTCAAATTTATATCGAAACGATATATCGAGTAGATAGTAAAGCCGATATATCTAGAGTCCGCAAGGCGGCACGCTCGTTATCAAATTCTCAGCTTCGGCGCGTCTTACTGCACAGTAAGGCTTAACCAGTCTTACCCTCTTGCTTTAGAGATTGCCCGCACCCTCTTGTTGTCTATCGATTTACTAGGGCGCTCTAGAAATGAGGACCTCTAAATGAGTCTCTTCTCTTGGAAGCTTCACGGGACCGGAACCAGCATTGCGCCTGGTGCGGTCGTTTCCACAGATGAACGACTAAGTTGGCCAAGAACTATCGGAGTTGGCCTACAGCACATTGCAGCCATGTTTGGCGCAACATTCTTAGTTCCAATTCTTACCGGTTTGCCACCCACGACCACTCTTTTCTTCTCCGGTCTTGGAACCATGCTGTTTCTTATCATCACCCAAAACAAAGTTCCTAGTTACCTAGGTTCATCTTTTGCTTTTCTCGCGCCAATCGCAGCTTCAGTAAAAAGTGACAGCATGGCTGTTGCACTTGGTGGCGTAGTTGCAACCGGTATTTTGTTGGCACTGGTTGGTTTGATTGCTCGCGCAGTAGGAACTGGCTGGATCAACTGGATGTTGCCACCGGTAGTAACTGGAACCATCGTTATGGTTATTGGTTTGAACCTTGCTGGCGCTGCAAAAGGTGGATTGGCTTCAGGTCCAGTACTTGGCACTATCACCTTAATTTCCATAGCGTTCTTTGCTGCATTCTCCCGCGGCTTTATTGGTCGAATCTCAATCTTCCTTGGTGTCGTTGTTGGCTATTTAGTGGCCTTCATTATGGGTGATGTAAACACCGATGGAATCAAGGCCGCTAAATGGATTGCAGCTCCAACATTTACAACCCCTGAGTTCAAGATGAGCGCAATCATTCTCTTCTTGCCTGTCGTTCTAGTTCTTATCGCAGAGAACGTTGGACACGTCAAAGCTGTTTCTTCTATGACCGGCAAAGATCTGGATGATCAAATGGGCAACGCATTGTTTGCTGATGGTTTAGCAACAACCATTGCCGGTGCAGGCGGCGGCTCTGGAACAACTACCTACGCCGAAAACATTGGCGTAATGGCTGCTACTCGCGTTTACTCAACCGCCGCTTACTGGATTGCTGCCATTGGCGCAATGGTGCTTTCAATTTCACCGAAATTTGGCGCAGTTCTCTCAGCCATTCCTGGTGGAGTTCTGGGCGGAGTTCAGGTTGCGCTATTCGGAATGATCGGATTACTAGGTGCAAAGATTTGGATTGAATCAAAGGTTAATTTCGCTGATTCGACAAATCTAATCGTTGCAGCTGCTGCGGTAATCATTGGTATTGCTGATATCTCATGGACTAGCGGTGATTTCACATTCAATGGAATTATCAACGCAACCTTGGTTGCGGTAATTGGATATCGCGTATTCCATACAATCTCCAAAGCACGCGGAACAAACGCTGCTTAGTTATAAATCACTAACAAACGCCCGGCCAATTGGTCGGGCGTTTGTATTTTGCACAACTTTCAAAAGGTAGAATCGGGATATGGCTCTGGATTTTCCAACACGTTATCCAGAGTATTTAGTTGCTGCGATGGTAATTATTCTTGCCCCAGGCCCAAGCGTTCTTTTCATTATTGCGCGAGCGATTGCATGGGGTCGCGCGACAGCGGTCGCCACAGTAGCCGGAAATGTCACGGGAGCATTTACTCTCTCTTTAATGGTTGCTTTTGGTCTTGGTCCAATTTTGCAGCGAAGCGAGTTAGCGTTTATCGCAGTGCAGCTATTGGGTGGCTTCTATTTAATTTACTTAGGCATTGACGCAATTAGAAACTCCAAGATCCATGCCGCCGATATGGTCAACCAAGGTGATTTAAAGCCATCCCCATTCACTTCAGTAAAGGATGGCTTTTGGGTTGGCGCCCTCAATCCAAAAGGATTGGTTTTCTTCGCTGCGATTCTGCCGCAGTTCATAGATAAAGGTTCATCCAACGTCACAGCTCAACTTGTTTTGATGGGTGCAACATTTTCTATTCTTGCTTTCTTCTCGGATGGCACCTGGGGATTAATTGCCGGGACGGTCCGCGAATGGATAGCAACAACTCCAGGTCGTTTGGTAACTATGCGGCGCATTGGCGGGCTTGTGATGATTACCCTCGGAGTTTTTACCCTTATTTCGGCGCTTTAATCCCTAACTTTGTCAGTGGCACCCGGCAGAATCGCGTCATGAGCAAAGCCCGCGAATTCATTAGCCCAAGTGATTTAACTTTTTCCTGGAACGGTTGCCACCGGTGTTTATGGCTTAACTACAACCATGGAGTTAAAGCTCCTTCATTTATGCCACTCGTTGGCGAGCTGTCTGCGATGCAAGAGAATCATTTCAACGGTGCAATTTCCGCTGAATTACATCCTGAAATCAAAGAGGGTCGAGTTTTAGATCGTGGCGGCTGGGTTAAATCTGTTCCGATTCCCTACAACGGAAACCCATCTCCTTACGCAATCCGTGGAAAATATGACCTCCTGATGGAGTTTCCAGATGGCTCCTATGGAATTATCGATTGTAAATTTCAAGGAAGAGACAACGACAAGAGTGATTTTTACGCCCCACAGCTAGAGGCTTATGCATTCGCTTTAGAAAATCCGATTTCCGGAGAGCCAAAAAAGGTTTCTGTTCTGGGTTTGTTGGTGTGGTCCCCTAAAAAACCAAGCGGTGATCCACATTCTGGTTTTGCTTTGGATCTAAATAGTTCTTGGTATCCAATAACCAGGAATCCTGAAGGACTGCAGGAAAGGCTCCAGGATTTTATTGAGGTTATCTCAGGCCCTACACCTGTGCGCGATAGTAAATGTGAAACCTGTAAATTCATTGCAGACCGAAGAGAGATTTTCGGCGCGGAGTAAATTACTCCTTGTTTCTTTTACGCTCTTCCTCCAACGCTTCTTTTGCCTGTGAAGCGTAGATGTCGACGTACTCTTGTCCAGACATCTCTTGAAGTTTCTTCATTATTAAATCTGTCGCTTTTCTCAACTCTTCTGGATCATTTGATTTCTCTGGTGTTGAGAAATACATCGGTTCGCCGAAAACCATTTTTACTCGCATAATCTTTGGAATCACTTTTCCAGTTGGTTGAATCTCGGCGGTGTTAAACATCGCAACCGGAACTATTGGTGCGCCGCTTTCCATAGCAAGACGTGCAACTCCAGTACGTCCGCGGTACAAGCGACCATCCGGCGAACGGGTTCCTTCTGGATAAATTCCTAAACAACCACCTTCAGCAAGTACCGATAAACCAGTAAGCAATGCAGCCTCGCTGCGTGAACCACCTGCGCGATCGACAGCAACCTGACCCAAAGCTATGAAGGTTAACTTTTTGGCTAAACCTTTTAATCCAGGTGAGGTGAAGTACTCACTCTTTGCCAAGAAAGTAACTTTTCTTGGAACTACAAGTGGCATAAATATTGAATCGCTAAAGGAAAGATGGTTTGAGGCAATAATTACTGGGCCTGAAGAAGGGACATTTCTTAATCCTTTTACCTTTGGCCTAAATAGCAAGGTCAAAACTGGAAGCAGGAACGACTTCAATAATCCATACGCCAACTTATCGCCCTGTGCCATTGACTGGACCTTTGATTGCATTGAGGGCTGGCCGGAGGAATCTTTTGAGCGTTTCTTGCGCAATGCCATGGCTCTAATCTAGAGCCTTTGGCTCGGCTTGTGACAATATCCGTGTCGTGAATGTGATTCCAAACGGTGAAGAATTTCACCTCTCAGGCGGCGGAATAGCGGTGCTGATGATTCATGGCTTCACAGGTTCTCCGGTATCGGTACGCCCTTGGGCAGAAGCGCTACATAAAAATGGTTTCACCGTATACGTGCCTCGATTGCCCGGACACGCACGTACCTGGCAACAGATGAATAAAACTGATTGGAAAGATTGGTACTCCGAAGTAGATAAGGCATTTTCTAAATTAAAGGAAAATCACGATCGCGTTTTTGTTGCTGGATTTTCCATGGGTGGCGCCTTAGCGCTTCGGTTAGCTGCATTGCGCAATAAGGAAATTTCCGGATTGCTTTTAGCAAACCCGGCAGTTCATGATGACAGATTTGTAATGAAATTAGTTCCAATTCTTAAATACTTTATTCCTTCTGTGGGTGGAAGAGGCACTGATGTTGCAGCCCCCAATCCTCCAAAACACAGCTACGGACGAACGCCTTTACATGCCTTGCATTCATTGCAAAAACTATGGCGGGACGTGCGCGGCCGTCTACATGAAGTGGACACACCGCTAATGATTGGTTATTCAATAAATGATCATGTGGTTGATCCCAAGAACTCTGAAACCGTGATTGACAATGTTTCATCAGTAGATATCCGTGAGGTTATCTTTGAAAACTCCTTCCACAATGTTGCTTTAGACCATGATCTAGATGTCTTGGCTCAAGAAAGCATTAAATTTATTCAAGATGTTTTGACTGGAACAATCGATAGAGATGAGCGGGATTTGATTGATGCCGAGTTCGAGTCAATAGTTGCCGGACTTTCTTTAGATACTTCAGCGCCAAACACATATCTGGATGAATTAGATGCGCTTGACGTCGTCGATGCGTATCAGGGTGACAACAAACCTTTACCGCGTCTAACTCAAATCCAAAGAGCTGCGCTGATAGGGGTCGTAGGCGGACCGATGTATGCAGCGGCGGTTCAATTTTTGAACTTTGATCTCTTGGGTTTAGGTCCGTGGCCTGGAGCTATCGCACTCGCTATCGGCGTTTTAACATTTTTCTGGCAGATGAAACCAGAAACTGATTTAGATGACGATGGTGTTGCACTATGAGTGAAGATTTTAAGTGGGGAATTATCGGAACCGGAAAGATTGCCAGAGCTTTCGCAATGGATCTAAAAAATTTGCCTGGACATAGAGTAGCCGCGGCGGGGTCTCGCTCATCGGAGTCAGCCATGGCGTTCGCTTCTGAGTTTAATTGCACTGCACATTCCAGCTATGAAGAGCTAGTAGCGCAAGATGTTGATGCTGTTTATGTTGCAACCCCTCATCCAATGCATGCACCAATTACGGTATTAGCTCTGAATGGCGGAAAACCCGTATTGTGCGAAAAACCCTTTGCAGTTAATGCCCGCGAATCTGAACTAATGATTGCTACCGCGCAGAAGAACAATCTGCTTTTGATGGAAGCTATGTGGAGTCGTTTTCTGCCGCATTATCGAATTATTAGGGAAATGATTTTGAATGAAGAGCTCGGTGAAATTATTTCATTAACCGCAGATCACGGCCAGGCGCTACCCCTTCCCAAGTATTACCGACTACATGCTCCAGAGCTTGCTGGTGGAGCCCTGCTCGATTTGGGTATTTATCCCATCTCGCTTTCATATCTAGTTCTAGGCAAACCAAGTGAGATAGTTGCTAAAGCTACTTTTACTGAGACTGGTGTGGATGCTCAGACCTCGATAATTTTCAAATATCTAAATGGGGCGCATGCCAATTTAAATACAACGTTACTCGCTAAAACGCCTTGTATTGCAACTATCATCGGAAGTAAAGCAACACTAGAAATCTATGGCAGTTTCTATACCCCAACCGCCATGAAAATGACTAGCCGAGATGGATCAGTAACAGAATTCCAAAACAATTACCAAGGTCATGGACTTCGTGAACAAGCTTTAGAGTTTGCAGATCTAATCAAATCGGGGAAAAAGGAATCTGAGTTAATGACATTATCGGATTCCAATTCCATCATGGAAACAATGGATCAAATAAGAAAACAAATCGGCCTGGTTTATCCTTTTGAAAATACCTTCTAAATCCGAGCTAAATCAGCAACGCCCACTAATCCGGCATCATTTCCCAAAGTAGCCGGAACAATTACTGGGGACGGGCGCTTGCCAGTAAATGGAATTAAACGGTTCATGGATTCTCTCGTTGGAGCTAAAAGTATTTCTCCCGCATCAATGACTCCCCCACCGATTACAAAAGCTTGAGGATCAAGGGCCGCAACCAATGACGCACACAGTGCTCCTAGCCATTCGCCAGTTGTGTTAAACGCAGCGATAGCTACCGGATCTGATTCTTGCGCCGCGGAAGTTATGTGTTTTCCAGTTAATCCATCAACAGTTCCATCTCCCCTGGAGAGAAGATTTTTAGCCAAGTCTGGCGCAGCACTTATCGCCTCTCTTGCGTGACGTAACAATGCGTTGCCTGATGCATATTGCTCGAAACAACCCCTTGCGCCGCAGCCGCAGAGATGGCCGCCCGGGACGGCACGCATGTGACCAAACTCGGCACCAATGCCAAATGCGCCCCGGTACAAATTGTTGTCAGTAATTAACCCACCGCCCAAACCGGTGCCGATGGTGAGCATGATGACGGAATCAAACTCTTTGCCGGCACCAAATTTCTTTTCGCCCCAAGCTGCGCTATTCGCATCATTTTCTAAAACAACTTTTCTGCCTATTAGCTCTTCAAGTTGTTCAGTGAGCTTTACACCGTTCCAGCCTGCAATGTTTGGAGTAGCCAACATAGTTTTTCGATCTGATGAAATAAATCCTGCAGCCGAGACCCCCACTGCATCGATTTCATTTTCCAACATGAACTCTTTGGCGAGCTCAGCGATCGTTTTTGTTAGCGCTACTCCACCCTCTCGAGGTGTTTCTTTACGTGCGGTTTTTACAATCTGACCAGTTTCATCAACCAGCCCACCAAGCACCTTGGTCCCGCCAACATCTATGCCCAGCGCATAACTCATTGGTAAAGCTTTTTAGCTTTCGAGTTTTTTCTTTAGCTGAGAGATAGATAGTTCGATAGTAGACATTTCAACTTTACGTCGCATCATGTCTGGAACTGGCATGGCAAGCGCGGTGCCAAGAGAGTAGGTAACGGTGGTGGTGTCATCACCGTTATCTTTAATTGCATAATTACCGTTCATTTCAGTCATCATGTCAGCTTCATCCAAAGAGAAGGAAAGTTCATCTGGAGCTTTGCTCCAGTCGTAAGTAAGGGTTGCGCGATCCTTTAGTACGCCAGCCTCTACCTTGATAGTTAGCTTGGTAGGGCGCCCCGCATCATCTTTTTCATGAACTTCAACGGACTTAATGGCGGTTGACCAAGTCGGATAAGACTGGATATCAAATAGGACGGCGCGGACCTCATCGGCAGGCGCTTCGATTGTGGTGGAGCTTGAGGACATGTCGGACATGGGCAGAGGCTACCTCTTCCGGTTACCTACCAGTAACCGCTAATTTTCGCCTATGACTGAATACTTCGTTCCCGCCCTAGAGCCCGCTGCTACCGCAGGAAACCTGACCAATTTAGTTGCAGAACGCGCCTGGTTCGAACCAGAGCGTGTGATGGTTTCAAGACCGCTCGGTGATGGCTGGCAGCCAGTGACGGCACGTGAATTCGAAGCTGAAATTCGCGCGACCGCAAAAGGTTTGATTGCATCCGGAGTTCAAATTGGCGATCGCGTTGCAATCATGGCGCGCACTCGGTATGAGTGGACCGTTCTTGATTTCGCAATTTGGTTTGCGGGCGGAGTTACAGTTCCAATTTATGAAACATCCTCTGCTGAGCAGGTGGATTGGATTCTTTCCGACTCAAATTCAGTCGCAATCATCGTCGAGACACCTCAACTTAAAGATGCGGTCACCCCGGTTTTAAATAGCAATGTCAAAAATTGTTGGGTGATGACAGAAAATGTATTAGCTCAATTAGCATACTTGGGCCGAGATATTTCTGATCAAGAAATAGATAATCGTAGAAATGCGCTTAATCCAGACACGCTCGCCACTTTGATTTACACTTCAGGAACAACTGGCAAACCAAAAGGTGTTCAGCTAACCCACGGTAACTTTTTATCGGAGTGCGGCAACGTTGTTATGGGAGCCGCAGATTTATTCTTGAAGCCTGGCGGTTCAACATTGTTATTCCTTCCAGTTGCTCACGTATTTGGACGTATGGTGCAAATCGGTTCAATTCGCGCCGGACTTCATCTCGCGCACTGTCCAGATGTTCTGGGAAGACTTACAACGGATCTAGCATCCTTTAAGCCAACATTCGTACTTGCTGTACCAAGAATTTTTGAAAAGGTTTATAACAGCGCAGAGTCAAAAGCAGATGCAGCCGGCAAGGGAGCTATCTTCCGCACCGCAGCAAATATCGCTATTGAATACAGCAAAGCCATGGATGCTGGAAATATCCCGCTAACCCTCAAGTTAAAACATGGTTTGTTCGACAAACTCGTCTATTCCAAGATCCGCCATGGATTGGGAGGTCGAGTTGAAGCCGCGATTTCAGGTGGTGCTCCACTTGGAGAACGCCTTGGACACTTTTATCGTGGTGCGGGAATCCGCGTACTGGAAGGATATGGATTGACTGAAACCACCGCTGGCGCAACCTTGAACTTAACAACTAATCACAAAGTTGGATCAGTTGGTCGACCTATTCCTGGAACAACAATCAAGATTGATGATGACGGCGAAGTTCTTATTAAAGGACCGATCGTCATGCGCGGCTATTGGCAAAATGATGCTGCCAATAAAGAAGTGTTCACCGATGACGGGTATTTCCGCTCTGGAGATTTGGGTCGCCTTGATGAAGAAGGTTATCTGTACATTGTCGGAAGAAAGAAAGAGCTCATCGTTACCTCTGGCGGCAAGAATGTTGCTCCGGCGGTTCTGGAAGATCGACTACGTGCACACCCACTTGTAAGTCAGTGCATGGTCGTCGGTGATAATCAACCTTACATCGCAGCTTTGATCACGATTGATCAAGATGCATTGAAGGGATGGATCACAGCAAACAAGAAGGATGGTGCAACTCTCGCGGAGCTCACCAAAGATCCTGACCTAATCGCTGTAATTCAAACTGCAGTTGATGAAGCAAATAAAGCGGTAAGCCGTGCTGAATCAATTCGTAAGTTCACAATCCTGCCAGTGGATTTCACAATTGCTGGTGGTCATTTGACGGCAAAACTATCCGTTAAGCGACATGTAGTTCAGAAAGAGTTCGCGGCAGAGATCGCCGAACTCTTTGCATAGCTCTACCTCGCAAGGAGAAGCATCTGAGTTAATTGATTCAGAGGCACGAAAAAAGTATCAAGCAGCTCGATTAGGTCTTGCCCGGCGTCTACATGAGACTCTGGCGCAAGACCTTGCTGCTATTGGATACCAATTAGATTCCGTTATTGCCGAGGATGCTATTTCTGACTCAATCAGGGCTGATTTAAGACACATAAGAATCAAGGTCATGGAAGCTGCCCAGAACTTTCGGGATGAAATCTACAAACTTAGGAAAACTGACCGAATCGCCTTACAAGCTGAGTTGAAGGAACTGCTAGCGGGAATCAAAATTGAAATTGATTTTGGCTATCCCCTTCTTATCGATCCGGCAGAGGAATTGCTATTAGAAGCGATTATGGAGATTGCCCGCAACACTATGAAGCATTCGAATGCCAAACATTTTTACTTGAAATCAACTTTGGATGAAAATTCTTTAGTACTGGAAATCGGTGATGACGGTATTGGAAAACTTTCATTGAGCTCTGAGAAGTTCGGGTTGCGTAGTATCGATGAATCACTTCGGGAAATCACCTCCAATTACTCATGTAACTCTGATGATAAAGGCACTCATTATCGAGTAGTAATCCAAAAGGAGCTCTTTGTGCGATGACACTTCGTGTACTTGTCATAGACGATCATGCCATCGTCCGTGAAGGGCTGCGCAGATTAATTAGTCGTGATGAGGGAATTATTGTTGTTGGAGAAGCTGCATCAAAGAATGAAGCGATTGCGCAAATTTCTCACCATAATCCAGATGTGATTGTGGTTGATTTGCATCTTCCTGATGGCAGTGGTCTAGATGTAATCGCCTGGGCCAGATCACTATCTCAAAAAATCGGCATTGTGGTTTTAACTATGTCCAATATGCCAGAGCATGTTATTGCCTCGATGCAATCTGGAGCGAGCTCCCATGTTGATAAGACCGCACCAATCGCTGAGGTGTTAAAGGCAATTAAACATAGTGCTGATAAGCCCTTATCTTTTACGGCCAGAAAGCTTACTGAAGCAATGGCAGCTAGAAACAAGGGGCTTGGCTTGACCCCAAGGGAGATTGAGGTTCTGGAGAAATTGCCAAGTGGTGACACTGTGGCTCAAATAGCTAAACAATTATTTGTAACTGAATCAACAATAAAAACTCATCTATTTTCTTTATACAAAAAACTAAACGCTGAGAATCGGGTTCAAGCTATCAACAATGCCCGCAAATTCGGTTTACTTCCCTAGCTCGAGTAATTCATTGAATCGGCGTGACCAGATCGGCCAGCCCCAGTTTTCTTGAGTCCAGGAGCGGCCGCTTTCCCCTAGCATTTTGCGCAATTCCGGTGAAGCTAGAAGATCAACACATGCCTCAGCAATCTGATCTAGATTATTTCCATCAACCACGAATCCGGTTTGGCCCTGCAAGACCGCATCGGGGGCACCGCCAGATGCGCCAGCAATAACCGGTAAGCCACATGAACTTGCCTCTAAGTAAACAATTCCGAGACCTTCAACCTCAAGTCCAAACAATCGAGAGCGAGAAGGCATGGCAAAAATATCACCCATGCAAATGTACTTGGGAAGATCTGCATAGGAAATTCTGCCGATGAAAAAAACATGTTTCTCAAGTCCATGTTTTTTTACTAACTGTTCTAAAACTTTTCGATGAGGTCCTTCGCCAACAAATACCAGAGCCGCATCGGGAATACTCGAAATAACCTTTGGCATCGCCTCAACTAGCCGATCTTGGCCTTTGCGATGCACCAGCCTGCCAACGCTAATAATGGTTGGACGATTGGCAATTTGGTATTTTTCCCTTAACTCATTGGCGGCCATTGGACGAAAGTGTTCAGTATCTATGCCCGGTGCGATTTTTACTAATTTACTTTGATTGCTAATTCGCGGCACCAGCGCTGATTTAGTGAACTCACCCAAATAAGTTACATAATCAACTTGCTTACCAATCTCTTTAATAGCAAGGGAAAATGGCCACAGCTTGGACCACCAAACTTCATGACCATGGGTTAACGCAACAACTTTCTCAGCGCCAGCCTTTCTTAGCCAACGGGATGAAAAAGCAAGTGGAGCTGCAGCGCCAAACCAAACTTTCTTAATTCCTCTTTCCCTAATAAGTTTTTGCAAACTTCTAATTACTCGAGGGGTTGGAAGTAGTATTTTTGATTTATCTCGGATTACCTCGACTCGGTAATCGCGCAACCATTTGGCATCGTAATCTGAGCAGCCATCCTGATATGAGGTATAGACGATTACCTCTCCAGCAGGGATTCGTTCCAGTAGGCCGATGACAAAAGTTTCAATTCCACCCGCACGAGGCCCAAAGTCATTAGTAACTAAGAGAATTGATGGCATAGATCGACGTCACTAGAGACGGCGTGCGCCCACATATTTTTTGCGTCCAAAATAATTACTAAATTCAGCGATCTGGACTCGAGCTCCTGGTCTTGGCGCATGAACCATTTTATTTTTTCCAATGTAAATGCCTACATGGGAAATTGGCGAACCGAAAAAGACTAAATCGCCTGGTTGCAAGTTGCCGCGAGAGATCGAGCGACCATATCCGTATTGCGCTCTTGAAGAGTGTGGCAATCTAACCCCAGCTTGTTGATATGAACGCATCGTCAATCCAGAGCAATCCCATCTCACAGGACCTGCAGCTCCCCAAACATAGTTATCGCCAATCTGTGCCACCGCATACTTCAATGCTTTTCCTGCGCGTCCCGAAACTGAGTTAGCTAACTTGGCTTGTTCTAAAGAATACTTTCGGCGTTCCTCTTGATCCATCGCCTGTAACTTCAAGAGACGTTCACGATCCGCTTTTTCAAGTTTTGCTAAAACCTTTTCAGCTTGCGCCAACTTTGCCTTTACCTGTGAAGCTTGAGCGCGGTATCGGGCCTCTGCTGCCTGCACTAGACGCAGCTTGTCTCCCACAGTTAATGAGGTCGCATCTAATCTTTGCTTGGCGGTCGCATATTTACGAAGTTCGATAGCTTGCTTACGGGTGACATTTTCCAAGGAGCCCGCAGCAGAGAGGTAAAGAGAGGGATCCGAGGAAAACAGCAGCTCGACCCCTTCGCCAAGTCCGGTTGATTTGTATCGGGCTACCGCGATTGCAGCCAAAGATTTTTCAATCGCCTGAACACTTTGTTTTTGGACATCAGCCTGCTGTTGTACAGATTCAAGTTGTTTTTTTAACTTTGCTAGTTGAATCTTGGCCGCTTGAGCGTTTTCTCCAGCCTCTGCAGCATCCTCTTGGAGTCGCTCCACTTCAGCGCGAACCGCTTGAAGATTGGCCGGGGCCGCGGCTGCAATGGGGGTTATTGAAATCGCAAGAGCCGAGGTAAGTGCGAACACCAATGCCGGCAACGAAGATTTCGCACCTAGCTTGCGGGACCAGAAACTCATCGGTTTAGGCTAACTGCGAAAACACGATTAGCTCAACCTGAGAGCGCCTGCGATTCCTGTGAATTCCCCTCAAAACCGGCGGTTTGAGCGTAACGCAAAGGGGGAACCATTCCCCTTGAGGCCAACAGGTCGATTACCCGCGCCTCCTCCAAGCTCATCTCAGAGAATGTCTCTGCCTGAAGTTGGGCGCTTACCTGATTTTGCTTAGCGGGGGAAGAAATAAGCACTGAGACCACACAATCCTTACATGCAATCTCGCGCATTACACAACTATCGCAATCGATGATCATGCCATCAAGGTAGAACTGACCACTGACATTTCTACCCCGGCCTAATTCCACCGGTACTTTGGCGCGGTGAGTCTTAGCAAAGACGGCCTAGGAATCGGAGACGCACGAGCTATCGCCAATATTTTGGTGGCCTCAAATGGAGCTACCACTTTAAATGGCAAATCTTCTGGGCTTCGCACTTTAGAAGATGCTCAGCGCTTTCATGTGATTCGCAAACTGGCCAAGGCGGTTCTTATCGGTGGCAACACTTATAGAAGCGAGCCATATGGCAAATCCCCTATTCCGGTATTTGTTTCAAGTAAAACTCTCGCGGAGACATCCACTTCCAAACTCAACATCAAAAATGCTACCCCCATCAAAATGCTCGAATCCGCATTAAGTGAGGTTGGCTCCCCCGTAATCATTGAGGGCGGACCTAGATTTTTGAATCCGTTGATTACCTCGAAATCAATCAACAGTCTTTTTATTACTCGCGTGCCAAAGTCCGGCGACGGCGATTTTTTTGATGAAAGCGAACTGAAAAGAAATTATCAATTAGTAGAGTCAGAAATCATTAACGATACGGTTTTCGAGATTTGGCAACCAATCAATTAAAAAGCCGCAATTAGAATTACGCCGCCAATCGCAAATGCAATTCCAACGTATTGAACTTTCTGTAATCTCTCATGAAGAAATTTATAGGCCAATAAAATTGTGACCACTGGAAACAGTGAACCGAAAACCATGGCAACTGAAACTAATCCCTTAGTTGTTGCTACCCCTAGCAGGAAATTAGCTAGAAAATCTGCCACGCCGATGAAAATCAAAAGTGGAATATTGTTTCTAGCAAATCCGCCGACAGTTCTAAAACGTAAAGCTAACAAGATACAAATTGAAACCGAAGCTACACGCATTGCGGTCATTGTGTGAAGCGAATCAGTTTCAGACCCAATCGCAATAAAGGTTAAAGCGGTGCCAAATCCAATCGCAGCAATCAAGGCAAACATCAAAGGTTTAATGGGTAATCCATTTCGCACCTCTGGCCCACTAGCCATAAATGCCCCCGAGATTGCAACGATAATTCCTATCGTCTGAGTAAATGATGGGCGTTCGCCTTGAGCTAATGCGAAAACTAAAGGGATGACAACCGATAGGGAGCTGATTGGAGAAACAACACCCATGCGACCTGTTGCAAGACCGGTGTAGAAAGCAACTAAACCTATAAAACCAGCTATTCCAGCGATCACGCCGGGAAGAAAGTAACCATCCATCGAGAGATTAGGCTCGATGAAATCAGCAAATAGGAGTATGCAAACCACGCCAAACAACAAACCAAAAGATTGGGACACTCCTGTTACGGCAATTGCCTTGAACCGCTTAGAAAGATTTCCAGCTAAATAATCTGCAGTACCCCACAAAACACTGGATAGAAGTGCGAGCAATGAACCCATTTGATAAGGATACTAGCTACCCTTGTGTAGTGAGGAATGAGACAGATTTCTTTCATTCAGTAATTGATGAGATCAAGAGCTTAAAGACTCGTACCGAAATTTCAATCTCTGAAATTCCAGCCCCTCAGCGCTTAGCACCATTTGCTTATGCAATATCTGCCGATTTAATGGATGGTGATATTGATGTGGCTACTGGAAGATTCGTTTTATTGCATGACCCGGATGGACAAGACACATGGGAAGGAACCTTCCGCTGCGTGACATTTGTTCGCTCTGCACTAGATATTGAAATGGAATCTGATCCTTTGTTGCCAGATGTCGGTTGGTCCTGGTTTATCGATGCACTTAAAAATTCAAATGCAGAATATGTTTCGCCCAGTGGAACTGTCACTCGGGTGATGAGCGCTTCATATGGTCAACTCTCACCACAAGATCAATCATCAGAGATTGAGGTGCGTGCCTCTTGGACTCCAACTGAACCAAAACATTTGATTCACCATGTGAATGCTTGGCTGGAGCTAATGGCAAGTGCAGCAGGTTTACCTCCACTTCCCGAGGGAGTTACCTCACTTCCGGCGCGACGCTAGTAAACATGCGCGCACTTCTAACCCCTGAACAGGGCACCCCTGAGCTGATAACAACTCATGAGCAACTCATTTCATGTATCAAAGAATTGAAATCGGGTACCGGTCCAATTGCAATTGATGCAGAGCGGGCATCAGGCTTTAAATACAGCACGAGGGCTTATTTAATTCAACTTTTTCGCCGTGGCGGTGGATTGCATTTGATCGATCCAATTGCCATCACAGATTTAGATCTTGTATCTGATCTGAATCAGGTAATTGCAAGTTGTGAAACTGTAATTCACGCCAGCACCCAAGACCTTCCTTGCTTAAGAGAATGGGGAATAAATCCAACCATTCTTTTTGACACCGAATTAGGCGGTCGAATTGCAGGATGTGAACGAGTTGGGCTTGGAGCGCTTTGCGAATCCCTGCTTGAAATTTCGCTGGCCAAAGAACACTCTGCAGTTGATTGGTCTGCGCGCCCGCTGTTACAAGAGTGGCTGGACTATGCAGCTCTTGATGTTGCTGTGCTATTAGATTTGCGTGACGAAATAGCGAAATTGCTTGAAGCGCAAGGCAAATTGAAATGGGCAATGCAAGATTTTAATGCGATATTGAATGCACCCGCCCCAAAACCTCGAAATGAACCTTGGCGTCGAACTTCAGGAATGCATGAGATCAAATCTCGATATCAAATGGCAATCATTAGAGAGCTATGGAGCAAAAGAGATGAGATTGCATCTGGGCTAGATATTGCGCCGGGAAGATTATTGTCCGATGCCGTAATCATCGCTCTAGCAAAATCACGGATTCAAAACAAAGCCGAGCTGTTGAAATTACCGGAAGCAAAGGCGCGAATTAGAAATGAAGTGCAGAAAAGTTATGTAGACATTTGGCTGGAAACTTATTTAGCAGCCAGTCAACTTAAAGAAGATTCTTGGCCCCAGCTTCGCACTAAAACTGACACTTTGCCGCCGGTAAAGATCTGGAAGGTGAAGTTCCCATTGGCTCATGCTCACATGTCACATGCAAAACATGATTTAGCTGAGGTAGCCGCCGCCCTCGCAATGCCTTTAGAAAACCTATTAACTCCAGAAATCGCGCGCAAAGTTTGTTTTGATGGTGGCGCAGAGCAGGTCCACACTCCTTCACCAAAATTGCTAGACAAAGTTGAAACTCAGCTAAGGCTTAATGGCGCACGTGAGTGGCAAATAGAAAAGTGTGCTGCAATACTTGCAAACGCGTTATGCCAATCCCAAGCGATTCCAACCCCTGAACCCGTGGCCTCTCAGCCGGAAAACCCCGAACTCCCTGCCGAGGGGTGATTTGAATTACGCAACACAAATGTTGCGTAAATATGCTTAGGGCTTTACAGTCTGTGCATGACTTTTAAAGCCGTGAAATCTCGCTTTTCTCTCATTCTGGCCTTCATTATGACCGCCGGCATCATCTCTGGCTGCAGCTCAACATCAACAGAAGGTGATTCGCTAACGGTTTACTCCGGACAACATGAAGAGTTCATGGAGCCCCTGTTTGAAGCCTTTACCGCCGAGACCGGAATCAAGCTAGATGTTCGCTATGGAGACTCAGCAGCACTAGCAGCACAAATTTTGGAAGAAGGCGAAAACTCACCGGCCGACGTATTTCTCTCACAGGATGCCGGATCTCTTGGTGCCGTAGGTGCGGCAGGGCTGATTAGAGAACTCAGTGCAGATTTACTTAATCGCGTTCCAAGTATCTATCAGTCAGTTACTAAAGATTGGGTGGGTATTACCGGAAGAGCGCGGGTTTTCGCTTATGCGCCAGATCGAGTTGCTTCATTGCCGACATCAATCGATGACCTAGTAACCAAAACCTGGAATGGCCGAGTTGGCATTGCTCCGACAAATGGTTCATTTCAAGCTTTTGTTTCCGCAATGATTCAAGAGCGTGGCGCCGCTGCAACTGAAATTTGGCTCCAAGGTATAAAAAATAACAACCCCAAGATTTATGAAAAGAATTCTCAAATTGTAGAAGCTGTAGATGCAGGTCAGATTGATTTAGGTCTGGTCAATCATTATTACGTTTGGGAAGTTTCAGAGGAATTAGGCCGTGATATCAATGCGAAGATTGGGTTTTTCCAACCTGGCGACATGGGCAATTTGATTAATGTATCTGGCGGTTCAATTCTTAAACAAAGCAAAAAGGAATCACTCGCCAATCAGTTACTTGCTTATTTACTCTCTGATGAAGTTCAGAAAAGCTATGTGACTGATACCCATGAATACTCTCTAGTTTTTGCCGATCTTAAACCGGCTGATTTGCCAGCTTTGTCCGAGATCAAAGCTCCAGCAATTGATCTTTCGACGCTAGCCGGATTGAAGGCAACTCAAGAGCTACTGGTAAAGGTTGGTTTGATCTAATTTCTAAGCTCCTTTCACCATCAAATTTGGTGAGCGAATCGGCACCTGCCAGCAATTCCCGACAGGTGCCGATTGCGCTATCGATTGGAGCTCTGTTTTCCTTATCTTTCATAGCGATTCCCCTGATTTATTTGATCCGACGCGCGCTAGAGAGCGATGGCAGATCAATATCAATTCTGGTTTGGCGGCCCAAAACTCTAGAGGTTTTGATTACAACACTTTCCTTGACTGCAGTGGTTGTTGTGCTGGCAACAGTTATCGGGGTCGCCATGGCTTGGTCTCTTCACAGTGTCAAAATTCCCCTCCCCAACCTCTTTAGAGCATTAGTGATTTTGCCGATTGCTATACCAAGTTACGTTTTTACCTTTAGTTGGATCTCGGTCTTTCCCCAAATTAGCGGGTTCTGGGCCGCGGTTTTTATTCTGGTGCTCTCTACAACACCCTACGTTTTACTTGCCGCTTTAGCGGGATTGCGCAGAGTTGATTGGTCTCAGTATGAGGTTGCGCAGACCCTTGGTTTAAATAACTGGGAAAGTTTTTTACGAGTGACATGGCCTCAGATTCGAAACTCTGTTGCAGCTGGAGCTCTGTTAGTCGCTCTATATGTTTTAAGTGATTTCGGCGCCGTGGCACTACTTGGCGTTGATACTTTTACCCGCGCAATTTCAAATCTCTATCGCGGCTCATTTGATCGCAGCACCGCTGCAGTATTGGCGCTAATTCTGGTGATTATTTCTGCGATCATAATTAGTCTCGAGACTAGATTGCGGACCAAGACTAAATTACAACGCACCTCGGCTCGAATAATCCGGCTACCAAATTTAATCTCTAAAACTAGAACCAAATTGATTTCGATATTGCTCTTAGTTATTTATCTTGCTACAGGATTGGTCTTTCCATTAGCTCTGCTCTTCTATAGATTTTTCGCCAACGCAGTTCAGGTTGATTACTCCGAACTATTCTCCGCTTCTATTTCTACAATATTTGCCTCTGCACTGGGAGCATTGATTGCCTTAGCCCTCGCACTGCCACTCGGGTTATTAGTCATGCAAGGTTCTTGGCTCGCCCGAGTTGCAGATAAGGGCGTTTTGATCGTGCATGCACTGCCGGGAATTGTGATGGGACTTGCCTTGGTCTCCTTTGGCTCTGAGATTTCCTGGCTTTATCAATCAGTTGGTCTGCTCGCTTTTTCCTACGCCCTTTTATACACAGCGAAAAGTGTTGGCTCCGTCCGAACCAGCTTGGCTCGAGTTCCACAAAATCTCATAGATATTTCCGCAACTTTGGGTCAGACCAAAATGCAGACTTTGCGTCGCGTAGTTTTCCCGTTGGCCGCTCCAGGTGTTTTGTCGGGATCTCTATTGGTATTTCTTTCAGCTATGAAGGAGCTTCCAGCTACCTTAATGTTGCGGCCAACCGGATTTGAAACCCTAGCCACTGAAATGTGGCGATATACCTCAATTTCTAGATTTAGCGAGGCCGCTCCTTACGCATTATTCTTAGTACTTATTGCTGCGATACCAACATTTTTGATTAACCGCCCAGATAAAGGCGAGAGTGAAGAAGGAGATATGCGATGACCTCCCTCGAAATTCGCAATCTCGGAGTTACCTTCGGTAACAATCAAATTTTGCAGGATTTAAGCCTTGATGTTCCTACTGGATCTTTTGCAGCAATTCTCGGCCCTTCTGGATGTGGCAAAACCACATTGCTGCGCGCGATTGCCGGATTGATAACTCCCTCTGAAGGAACCATTCGTTTTGGAAAGCAATTGGTCAGTGTCTCATCTTTAGTTTTGCCTCCTCATAAACGCAATATTGGTTATGTCCCACAAGAAGGCGGATTGTTTCCACATCTCACAGTTGCAGACAATGTGAGTTTTGCATTGGGTAAAGAAATTTCCCGAGCGGAAAAGAATTCAATAGTTGCTGAGATGCTAAATCTTGTTGGATTATCAGGATTTCAAAAAAGATTGCCACAAGAGTTGAGTGGTGGGCAGCAAACTCGAGTAGCCCTTGCGAGAGCCCTTGCAATTAAGCCCTCCCTAGTTTTACTTGATGAACCATTCGCTGCTCTTGATCAAGCATTGCGAGCGGGAATTAGTGAAGAGGTGGTGGCACTTCTTAAAAAAACTCAGACCACCACCATCATGGTCACCCATGATCGAGAAGATGCATTGGTTTCTGCAGATTTGATCGCCTTGATGCGTTCCGGTGCAGTTGTGCAGTCCGGCAGTCCCGCAGATGTCTATTCAAAACCTATTTCGGCGGAGGTAGCTGAGAGCACTGGGGACATCATCACCATTCCAGCACGCAAGCTAGGTCCGACAAGTTTTAGCTCACCTTTGCACCTGGGAGGCCTACAGGGTTCGGCCGACGGCGAGTTACTGATCCGACCGGAAGAAATAAAGGTCAGCTCTGAGCCAATTCAGGACGGGGTGCGTTCTTCGATTTTGCGGGTTAACTATTACGGACATGATGCGCTTTTGGAGCTACAGGCTGAGAGTTTTGCGAAACCAGTCCGGGCCAGAGTCGTAGGACCAATGGATTTTGCCCCCGGACAACAGGTCTTTATCAAGCTGGTGGGGCCAATGCGTTGGGTGTCGGGAAAGGCTACTCGCGAGTAACCTAGCGGCATGAACAATGCCACTACCTCAACCAATGTAGTTCTAGTTGATGCCGTCCGCTCCCCTTTCGGAAAAGCGGGAAGTTTGTACTCCGGCACACGCGCCGATGACATTATCGTCAGATGTATTCGCGGTTTATTGGAGCGAAATCCGGAAGTTAAACCATCAGATATTGATGATGTCGCAATCGCTGCTGCAACTCAATACGGCGATCAGGGAATGAATATTGGTAGAAGCGCTTCATTGTTGGCAGGGCTACCGAACACAGTGCCTGGTTATTCAATTGATCGTTGGTGCGCAGGTGCGATGACCTCGGTAACCACACTCGCCGGTTCGATCAACATGGGTGCATATGATTTAGCAATCGCCGGCGGCGTAGAACACATGGGCAATCACCCAATGGGCGAAGGTATGGATCCAAATCCTCGTTACCTTGCAGAAAAATTAGTTGATACCGATGCACTTTCAATGGGAAATACTGCAGAGAGATTGCATGACAAACTTCCGCATCTAACTAAAGAGCGTGCCGATAAATATGCTCTTGCTTCACAGCAAAAAACTGCGGCGGCATATCAGGCCGGAAAAATCCAACCAAATCTGATTCCAGTTGCAGTTCGTAATCCGGAATTAGGTTGGGGTGTAGCAACTGTTGATGAACCACCTCGTCCGCAAACAACTTTAGAAGCACTTGCGGCACTTAAGACTCCGTTTCGTCCAGCGGGTCGAGTTACTGCAGGAAATGCCGCGGGATTAAATGATGGCGCTACCGCAGCATTGTTAGCTAGTGAATCTAAAGCGAAAGAACTCGGCTTAAAGCCAAAAGCAAAACTTGTTACCTTTGCATTTGCTGGTGTTGAGCCAGAAATTATGGGATACGGACCTGTGCCATCAACTCTAAAAGCGTTGGAAAAAGCAGGTTTGAAGATTGAAGACATTGGCTTATTTGAAATTAATGAGGCATTTGCAATCCAGGTTCTCTCCTTCTTGGATTACTTTGGTATTGCCGATGATGATCCACGGGTAAATATTTACGGTGGCGCAATTGCTGTCGGTCACCCATTGGCATCATCTGGAATTCGCTTGATGTTAAATCTAGCTGAAGGATTTAAGGAAAGACCTGATGTTAAGTATGGAATCACAACCATGTGTATTGGACTTGGAATGGGTGGAACCGTCATCTGGGAAAATCCAAACTACACCGGGAAGGCATAACCATGACTGAAATGACGACTCCAACTGGTGCTCCGGAAGAGGTAGTAACCAAAGCATTTATGCGTGAGATCGACCTGACTCCTTTCGGTGCATCAGGAACTCTGGCATTGATCACCATTGACAACGGAATGGATCACACAAGACCCAACACACTCGGCCCAAAGTCACTTCAAGAGTTAGATAACGCCATCACCGCAGCTGAGAATTCTGGATCAGTAGCGATTGGCATTACCGGTAAACCATTTATTTTTGCAGCAGGTGCGGATTTATCTGCGCTGCCATTTGTTTCCGATAAAAATCAAGCTCTTACCATCGGAAAATTTGGGCACGATGTTTTCAAGCGTTTAGGAAATAGCAAGAAACCAACCTTCGCATTTATTAATGGACTCGCATTGGGCGGCGGTCTAGAGGTCGGATTACATTGCCACTACCGAACCCTTGCTACTACTGCATTTACCGCGCTTCCTGAATGCTTCCTTGGAATCGTTCCTGGTTGGGGTGGAGCAACTTTGCTTCCGAAGCTAATCGGCCCAGAAAAAGCGGTTCAGGTAATCGTGCTCAACTCGCTAAATAACAACACTATGATGAAAGCGAAAGACGCATTGTCTCTCGGTGTTGTAGACGCAGTTTACGAACCCGCTGATTTCCTTGAGAAATCAATTTACTTTGCAGCAGCAATCATTTCCGAAAAGAAAAAGATTGAGCGAGTGGATCACACAGCTGACGCTGCCGCCTGGGAGAACGCTATTGCCACAGGTAAGGCCGCAATTGCAAAGAAGTATGGTGGAGCAGATATTGAAGCCCCACGTCGCGCCTTAGAGCTCATCACCGCAGCTAAAACCAATACCAATGATCAAGGTTTTGATGCTGAGGATGAAATCCTGGCTAATTTGGTGATGGGAAATCCATTGCGTGCCTCGCTCTACGCCTTCAATTTGATTCAGAAAAAGCGCAAGAAAGTTGAGGGTGCGCCAAAGGCTGCACTCGCTCGAAAAGTTAGCAAAGTTGGAGTTGTCGGAGCTGGTTTGATGGCTTCGCAACTGGCTTTGCTTTTAGTTCGTAATTTGAAGGTTCCAGTCGTTATGACTGATTTGGATCAAGCTCGAGTTGATAAAGGTGTGGAATGGGTCCGAGCCGAAATCAACAAACTGGTCGAAAAGAAGCGCTTGAATGAAGAAGCGGGTCGTCGATTATCGGCTCTGGTTTCTGGCTCTGTAGACCAATCTGTATTTGCCGGAGCGGACTTTATTATTGAAGCGGTCTTTGAAGAGCTATCAATCAAACAAAAGT
>VEQF01000034.1 GCA_018883365.1 Candidatus Nanopelagicaceae bacterium | reverse complement strand
TATCTGATTGCTCCATTACGCAAAACAGCATCAAAGAAGCACCTGATTTGATCAAGGTATCAACCGCTTTGTTGTAGGTATCAATCGTTTTTGCTGGGTCGTACTTTGGTCTGATTACATCATTAGCACCAGCATGAAATGACACCACGGTTGATGGACCATTTACTAAACCAAGTGCAATCGGTACCTGCTCTTCATGAACCTGTCCCACTAACTTCCCGCGCACAGCGAGATTTGCGTAAGTGAAATTCTCATAATGCTCAGCCATTACATCGGCTACTCGATCAGCCCAGCCGCGGTATTTTCCATTAACCACTTCATCTTGCATTCCCTCGGTCATGGAATCACCAAGGGCAATGAAACGGTTAAAGGTCATGACTAGATATCTTGTCTTTTGCGATCTATTTCATAAAGTGCGATAGACATAGCAACTGAGGCGTTGAGAGATTCAACTGCGCTAGTCATTGGAATCGAAACCAACAAATCGCACTTTTCACGAACTAATCGAGATAAACCTTTGCCTTCGCTTCCTACGATTACATAGAGCGGTTGATCGGCAATTTCCATCTCATTAATGCTGGTATCTGCATCTCCATCAAGGCCCACAATGAAGCAGCCATATGCCTTGGCATCTTCAATAGAGCGGGAAAGATTCGTGATTTGCGCGATCGGTAAGCGCGCTGCAGCACCAGCTGAGGTTTTCCAAGCAGCTGCGGTTAATGAAGCGTTGCGACGTTCTGGAATCAAAAGTCCATCTGCACCAAATGCCGCAGCGCTTCGGGCAATTGCTCCGATATTTCTTGGATCAGTTACGCCATCAACAGCAACAAACAATGCCGGTTCAACAGCTCGCGCAAAGATTTCTTTTTGCGATGAGTACTGGAATGGTTTTACAACCAATGCCACACCTTGGTGATTTGCGATACCGGTCATGTTTTCAATCTGGCGTCGTTCTACTTCTTTGATACCAATTCCCATTTTCTGAGCCAGGCGAATGCTTTCATTTAATCTTTCATCAACATCCACACCGACCGCAACGATCAATTCTTTGGCAGGAATTCCGGCCCGAAGCGCTTCAACAACGGCGTTACGACCTGCAACGGTGTCAACATGATCCTTTGGTTCACGGCGATAATCACGTTTTCTATCCCCACGCTTTGGATCACGTTTGGCATCGATGCGCTTGCGCTCGGTGCGTTTGCGTTGCGTCTCTTCCTTTGATTTAAATTTCTTGTGATACGGACGATCCTCAGCTTTTGGAGTTGGACCCTTGCCGCGCAAAGAACGTTTACCTTTCTTTGGTGGCTTATTGTCGGGTTTGCGATTTGGTCTGGCCATTAGCTGATACTCCATCTCGGGCCTTGCGGGGTGTCTTCAATGGAGATTCCCATTGCAGTTATGCGATCACGGATTGAATCCGCAGCAGCAAAATCTTTGCGGGCACGTGCCGCTTCACGTTGTTCTAATAACAAAGCAATTAAGCCATCTACCGCGCTGGAAAGATCCTGCGTTCCTGCGGCATATGCAGCATCAAATGGATCGCAGCCCAAAATATCCAGCGCTCCTCGGATGTAGCTTGCAAACTTAGCTACCTCAGCTGCATCACGATTAGTTAATGCGGTATTTCCATTGCGCTGCCAATCGGAGACTAAAGCAAGACCTTGCGGAACTGATAAATCATCATTCATTACCGCAGCAAACTCCTCAGCAATAACCGTATCTGGCGTTTTGCCGATTAGATCTGTGGCGCGTTGCAGGAAGTTTTCAATTCGGCGGAATGCGGTAGCGGATTCATCTAGTGCTTCAAAGGAAAACTCCAACATGGATCGGTAATGCGCACTACCCAAATACCAACGCAGTTCAATGCCTCGTACTCGCTTTAGAACCTCCATTACCTGCAGGGAGTTTCCAAGTGACTTACTCATCTTCTCACCGGATGTGGTAACCCAAGCATTGTGCATCCAGAGATTTGCAAAACCGTAACCCGCAGCCTCTGATTGTGCAATTTCATTTTCATGATGAGGGAAAATTAAATCTAAACCACCACCGTGAATATCAAACTCAGCACCTAAATATGAATGCGCCATCGCGGAGCATTCGAGATGCCAACCAGGTCGACCAGCTCCCCATGGAGTTGGCCAGGATGGATCTCCTGGTTTTGCTGCTTTCCAAAGTGCAAAATCACGTGGATCTCTTTTATAAGTTTCATCAGCATCGCCAGCTGGTAGCAGATCATCTGGTTTTTGATTTGAAAGGGTTAAGTAACTCTTTAATTTACGGACCTCTAAATACACATCACCGTTTCCGGGAGCGTAAGCCGAACCATTTTCAATCAACTTTTCCATTAACTCAATCATCTGAGTGATGTGGCCAGTTGCACGAGGTTCATAAGTTGGTGGCAGAACATTTAACGCCTCATAAGCTTCAGCAAATGCGCGCTCATACTTCATCGCAACCGCCCACCAAGGAATCTCTTCATGAACCGCTTTATGCAAAATCTTGTCATCGATATCGGTGACATTACGAATAAATGTGACATTGAAACCGGTCTTAGTTAACCAACGACGCAAAATATCGAAGTTCACTCCGCTGCGAATATGGCCCACATGGGGAGCGGCCTGCACCGTCGCACCGCATACATACATGGAAACTTCGCCAGCTTTTAATGGCTTGAAATCCACAACTTGGCGTTGGGCGGTGTCATATAAACGCAGCGCAGACATGGTGCTAATCCTAATTCCTCATCACAACTAGTGCGGTCGCGATAGCTGAAATGCCCTTGCCTTCACCGGTGAAACCAAGTCCATCAGTTGAAGTAGCGGTAACCGAAACCGGTGCACCACCTAATGCATTTGATAAAACTTCAATAGCCTCCATGCGTCTGGAGCCAATTTTTGGCTTGTTGCAAACAATTTGCACCGCAACATTATTTATTGCATAACCAGCGGTTGTAACGCGACGCAAAGTTTCCTTCAATAAAGTCAAACCAGATGCTCCGGCGTACTCTGGTTCAGAAACGCCAAAGTTAGAACCAAGATCCCCTAAACCAGTTGCACTAAATAATGCATCGCAGATTGCGTGGGCTGCAACATCACCATCGGAGTGACCATCTACACCAACAACCTCAGGCCAATGAATTCCGGCTAACCAAAGTTGACGTAAAGTATCAGATGAGAATGCATGGGCATCAGTACCTACACCTACCCGCAAATTCTCGGCACTATCTCGTAAATATGTAACCGCAATAGCTAAATCCTCTGGATTAGTGATCTTCATAGCTCGCGCTTCGCCGGCAATTGTTTTTACCTTTATGCCCAGTGCTTCAACTAGCGCTGCGTCATCGGTGGCATCTTCACTTGCCTCATGAGCGCGACGCAATACTTCAACACTAAAACCTTGCGGAGTTTGCACGGCACGCAAAACTGAGCGATCTGGCGTACTTCTTACATAACCATCGCGATCGACTTCTTTGATGGTGTCCACAACATTTAAAGCTGGGATAACCGCAGCCTCGCCATTCTCCAACTCACGTAATACATCTATTGCTAAGGCAGAGCTTGCTAAAGCTCGAGCCGCATCATGAACCAATACATATTTCACTGATGAAGATAAGGAATTAAGAGCTAGATTTACTGAATCACTGCGCAAAACCCCACCAGTTATGACTTTTGCACTCTCGCCCACAATAGAACGGAACTGATCTTCATAACCGGCCGGTGCGGTGATGACAATTTCATCAACCACAGTAGATAGTGCAGCAAAAGCACGCTCGACCAGAGTTATGCCATCAATTTGAATTAACGCTTTTGGAAGCTGCGCACCAAGTCTGTGACCCATGCCGGCGCCAGCAATAATTGCAGCGCTACTTGGATTTTGATTCATGAGCCACTCTCAGTTTCTAAAACACGAGAGTGAATTAAGAAGCGAGAACCTCGTCGAGAATTGATTCAGCTTTGGCTTCGTCAGTATTTTCTGCGAGCGCCAACTCGGAAATCAAAATAGCGCGGGCTTTTGCAAGCATGCGCTTCTCGCCCGCAGATAATCCACGGTCAAGATCACGACGGAATAGATCGCGGACAACTTCAGCGACCTTAATGACATCACCAGATGCCAACTTCTCAAGATTAGCTTTGTAGCGGCGAGACCAGTTAGTGGGCTCTTCGGTATAAGGCTGACGTAAAACACCAAATACGCGCTCTAGACCTGATGAGTCAACCACATCGCGAACGCCAACTAAATCAACGTTTTCTGCTGGGACTCGTACTGTTAAATCGCCTTGCGCGACCTTCAGTACTAGATAGATCTTTTCTTCGCCTTTGATGGTCCGGGTCTCAATTGCCTCAATGAGAGCCGCTCCGTGATGGGGATAAACAACGGTTTCGCCGACCTTAAATGACATTGATTGCCTTTCGCTAGAGGGCGATTTTATCAGAGTTATTCCAATCACGAAAATGCCCGAAAGTGGGCGTAAATAACTGCTTTTCTGCCATTATTCCCTCATGATTTCAAAAAGAACCATTGGCGTTTTAGCTGCCAGCATGATGCTCTTGACAGGATGCGCAGCAGGTGGTCAAGCCCCTACTCGTCTAATCAAACAGGTCACTGATGGTGTTGAAAAAGATGCCGGCGATCTAAAGATTCGTAATGTAAAGATTGTTGCGCTGCCAGATGGTTCTGGAACTCTTGTTGGATTCATTGTTAACCACTCACCAGAAGCAGATGGACTAGCAGCGATCACAATCAATGGTGAGCGCGCAGAGTTGGTTTCTGATGTGGTGCTAAATCAAAACAAGCCAATGATTTTTGAAGGCGATGCAGCAAATGCAAAGGCAAAGATTGCGGTACTTGGAGTTAAGCCAGGTTATCGCGTTCCCGTAGTCATGTACTTTGCTAAAGGCGGCAAAGTAGAGCTTGATGCTCTAGTTGTTGCAAATACAGGAATCTACAGCTCCATCTTGTAACCCAAACCGCGTACGGTTTGAATCAAAGTTGGATTAGCTGGATCGGTTTCAATCTTGGCGCGTAATCTCTTGATGTGAACATCAAGGGTTTTTGTATCACCAACATAATCACTGCCCCACACTCGATCAATTAACTGCATGCGGGTTAAAACTCTTCCCGCATTGCGCATTAAGAATTCAAGTAACTCAAACTCTTTTAATGGCAGCGAAACCGGAATGCCATTAACTGAAACTTGGTGGCGATCAACATCCATCTTTACGCCGCTAACCGTTAAAACTCCTGAACTGCTCTCCACTTCATCATTGCCGTTGCGGCGCAATACTGCACGGATGCGGGCGACTAACTCGCGAGATGAGTATGGTTTTGTAACGTAATCATCGGCGCCGATTTCTAGTCCGACAACCTTGTCGACCTCAGAGTCTTTGGCGGTAAGCATGATGATTGGAATCTTGGATTTAGCTCGAATTTGGCGGCAAACCTCAATGCCCGATACTTCGGGAATCATCAAATCCAGCAGTACTAAATCAATTCCACCTTGCTCAAATTTACGAAGCGCCTCAGCTCCAGTGGCGGCGGTAACGATGCTAAAACCCTCTTTACCAAGCAAAAACTCAAGTGCTTCAGAGAATGAGGCCTCGTCTTCCACAATCAGAATCTTGGTCATGATTTGTTTTCTAAACCTTCCTGAGCCAACGGTAGTTGCAGGGTAAATGTACTTCCGACTCCAAGCTTGCTCCATACCTTCACATCGCCACCGTGATTTAACGCCACGTGTTTCACAATCGAAAGTCCCAAACCAGTTCCCCCAGTTAGCCGAGAGCGTGCAGGATCAACTCGATAGAAGCGTTCGAAAATTCGATTTAGTTCACCTTCAGCAATGCCAATACCTTGATCAGTAACAGATACTTCAACCAAATTTCCATGCTTTTTTGTCACGATAGAAACATGAGTGTTCTCTGGACTGTAGTTGACCGCGTTCTCCACCAAATTATGAACTGCGGTGATTAATTGTTCGCGATCGCCAATTACCGTCGCATTCTCAATCTCGCCAATTTCCAAAGAGATTCCTCTTTGCTCAGAGGAGAACTGCGCTTGGTCGACAGCCTCTCTAACCACATCGCCGATCTCAACCTCTAGCGCTTTTTGCAATGGGTCACTGCTTTGAAGTCGGGAAAGATCAATAATCTCTTGCACTAAATCAGTTAAGCGCTTGGCCTCATTTTGCATTCTGGTTGCAAAACGAACAACTGCATCAGGTTGATCTTTGGCTCCTAATATCGCTTCGCTTAAAAGTCCAAGTGCACCAATCGGTGTTTTCAACTCGTGAGATACGTTGGCCACAAAGTCACGTCTAACCGCATCAATTCTTCGTGCTTCACTCTCATCAGACAATAAAACTAAAACCATTCCCTCATCATCCAATGGTGTAACTGAAACCTTTAACTCTCTTTTTCCCGCACCAATTGGGCCACGCGCTAGTTCAAGAGTTCCGCGCTGTGCTTCCTTTGTTCTTCTAACAACTCGCACCAAAGCCATTAGCTCTTCACTACTAACTCGATCATCTTTTAATATTCCAAAAGAGCTCGCTGCTTGTGATTGAAAAATAACTTGATCGGCCGGAATCACAACAAGTGATTCCACCTCTAATGAATTTAATGTTTTAATTAACAAATCTGGTAATTGATTTGCGAGTTCCTGCTCCCCTGCATATTTGCGGAACTTCATGCCGCAATACTACGAAAGTAGCGGTTTATAGTCATCTAAAGTTGATTTACCCCACGTTCACCCCATTGACAGGCTTTGTTTACCGTAAAAGTTCACATGGGCGTAAAAAAGCTATTACCTTTAGCCCATGAATTGGCTGCGTAGTGCATTTCAAGAAGAGCTAGATGGTGTTACTCAAACCCTGGTCGATCTTTCGCAATTAGTTTCCGAGGCAATCTCAAGTGCAACCCATGCCTTGGTCACCTCAGATTTGAAGGAAGCCGAAGCGGTAATCGCCGCTGATGACCGAGTTGATGACATCCAGCATGAACTTGATGCCCGCATCATCGACATCATTGCGCGTCAACAACCAGTTGCTTCAGATCTTCGTGCTTTGGTTACCGCATTGCGCATGAGCGCTGATCTAGAGCGCATGGGAGATATGGCACATCACGTGGCAAAGATTGCTCGCCTGCGTCACCCAGCATCTGCGGTTCCTCAAGAGTTGCTAGCCACCATTGAAGAGATGGGCAAAGTTGCACGGCTAATCTCTGACAAAGTTGGTGGAATCATCAACTCCAGAGACATCGATAAAGCTCTTGAAGTAGAGCGTGATGATGATGAGATGGATAAATTGCATCGCAAATTGTTTACAACTTTGTTAGATCCAA
>VEQF01000033.1 GCA_018883365.1 Candidatus Nanopelagicaceae bacterium | reverse complement strand
CATCAACACTGCCTACCGCCTCAATTAATGAATCGGCGCCTGAGCCTTTACCGCCTACAAAGTAAATCGCGTTTGTTCCCCGTAAATATAAGAAAGCGATTCGAAAACTTCTATTGCTTACCTTGAACTCCTCAAATTTGGCTCGCAAGGCATTGCTCGCACTTTGCGCTTCATCTGATTTCGCAAAAGCTTTTCCTAAAATCTCATACTTGTCATAGATTTCACTTATATCTTCAGCGGTTGGCAATTCAATGATTTTTAATCCACTTTGTTTGAATTTATTACGCACTTCAGTGGAGTCAGTTAATGAATCAATAATTACATGGGTAGGCGCTAAGCCAACTACCTGTTCAAAGTTAAAACTATGTCCGCTGGTAACAACCTGTGCTTTGCTGGCTTTGGAGTTGCGTTCATCGACCCCGACGATTGAATCTGATAAACCGATTTCATTAAGAATCTCAGCCGCCCCTGCAGCCGCAGCAATTATTCGCAACTCACTATCTTGTGATTTTGAGGGCGCGGAACATCCAGCAAGTAACAATGCCAATACTGCGAAAATTGAGAGCCGGCGCACACCCTGATTGTTTCAAAGATTCGCTCGACAGTTTCCCCGAAACTGTCGGAGAAAAGCTGGCCTGCGAGCCTTATTTTTAGCCCGTGATCAAGCTCGCGTTAACCGCATTACTACTGGGCTCTATTTCCGGCACCGGTGGTCAAGAGCTGACGGTTTCCCAAACCACCATCGCACCAAATGCGAAGGTGGTTGTTACCGGCAAAGGTTTTGATCCCAAAGTTGGTATCTATTTAGCTTTTTGCAAAATCCCGGAGTACGGACAGATGCCATCACCCTGTGGCGGCGGAGTAAATATGTCCGGCAAAAACAAATCCAGTATTTGGATCTCAAACAACGCACCAAAATACGGCAAAGGTTTAGCTCTCAAATTTGGTAAGGGTGGAAGTTTCAAACAAACACTTCGTTTGTCACCAATCATCAATAATGAAATCGACTGCCGCATTGATAAGTGCGCCATCACCGTTCGCGCAGATCACACTAGAAGTGATAACCGAAATTACGACCTTTTCATCCCAATTAAGTTTAAGAAGTAAGAACTAACCAAGGAGTGGATATGAAACGCATAACCGTTGTACTTGCTCTACTCATCGCATCACTGACTGTGCCTACAACAGCTCAGGCAGCCCAGATGGTGGTTAAGCCCACCAAAACTACTGGGTTAGCAGCTGAAGAAGATATTTCGATTGTGTTGGAAAAGTTCCCAACCAAGGCTGGTGTCTATCTACAACAGTGCCTTGAACCAGCATCGGGTGCTCGTCCAACAGAGTGCAATGCGCAGACTCAGCTTTGGATTACCAATGCCCGCGGCGGATCATTTACTCCTAGTAGTTCAATCACTTTGAAATTGGTGGCAAAGTTTGGTGCGGTTGATTGCACGACTCAAAAGTGCGGCATCTTCGCTCGTTATGACCACACCGCAGGTGCTGACACCTCCGAAGATCAATTCCTGCCAATCACTTTTGCCGCCGGCAACCCAGTGGTTGTCGCCCCGCCAAAAACCATTGAAAAGCAGGGTATTGGAACCCTTCCTAAATCCCTAAAGCGCGGAAAGAGCCTTTCTTTGCCGGTGCAAACTCTTCAGGGAACAACGATTACTTATCGCAGCACTTCAACCAAGTTCTGCAGCTTGAAAGACAATGTGGTGCGGGCAATCAAACCTGGTGTTTGCAAGCTACAGGTATTTGCACCTGCTTCAGATAAGTATGAAATGTTTGCGCTTAACTACAACTTAAATATTAAGCGTTAAGCCAAAGCTTTATAAATAAAGCTGATTGCTTCAGCTCTAATTTGTTCCGGAGCGTCGCTGCTCTCAACTCTGCGAGCAGCGGCCTCTAGAACAGCGGTGATTAATTCAAAGCGCAGTGGCGAAAGTTCATAACCGGTCTTTTGAAGTGACAACTTAATTTCTTCATACAATTTAATGTGCTGTGCTCTGATTTCATCTCTCCAAGCCGAGTTCATCGCCGCTGGCATCAAGGCACGCACTAAAGCGTGGCGACCATCAGCGAAATAATCTAAATTCAACTTAGTCCAAGTAGTGACAACCTCTGATACTTCAGAGGTCGTTGAAAGTTCATCCCGCATTGAGATTCTAAAGTTCATTAACTCGGTAAGAAGTAATTCACCCATCAACTCATTCATCGAATCAAAATGTTCATACAGAGAGGTACGCGCAATATTGGCGCGCTTTGCTACCTCATGTGCTTTTAACTTTGATTTGGGATCTGCCAGAACAATGGCACGTGCCGACTCCAGAATCTGATTACGGTGTTTATCTTTGATTGATAAGTTCATTTTTACAATCCACTATAGGTATGACGTCCAGTTCCCCAGACATTTACATATACATAATTGAATAAATAGGTAGAGCCGGCCAATAAACATAACCAGGCTGCTTTACGGCCCTTCCAGCCAGCGGTTACGCGGGCGTGTAGATAAGCCGCATAGAGAATCCAGGTAATAAAGGCCCAAGTCTCTTTTGGATCCCAGCCCCAATATCGGCCCCAAGCCGCTTCGGCCCAAATAGCTCCAGCAATAACCGCAAAGGTCCAAAGTGGAAATACAAAGGCCACCAAGCGATAGGAAAGTTGATCCAAGGTTTCAAGTGATGGCAAACGTTTAGCAAAGGGGGTGCGCTCACCTTTTTGCTCCATGCGATCTAGCCACAGATATGTGGCAGCAACGGTATTTGAAAGTAGGAAAACTCCACCAGAGAGAATTGCTGCAGAAACATGGATCACTAACCATATTGATTTCAAAGCCGGAACCAAAGGTGCACTTGGTCTATAAAGCAAAGTAATCGCAGTTCCCAAAATTAAAAGAATCAAAATTGATATTGGCAAACCTAACCAACGCAGGTCATGCTTCAAACCAACAATCAAATAAGCCAGTGCAAAGGTAAATGTGCCGGTAATTGAGTACTCATACATATTGCCTAGCGGAATGCGCTCGGCAGAGATTCCACGGGTGATTACACCGAGTGCCAAAGCTACGGTTGAAGCAATAAAAAATCCTTGGGCGATTTTGCTAGCTCGCAAAGTTTTGGTGCGATCTAAAGTTTTTGCCGCCTCTTCTTTGATTGCCCGAACCGAAAAAGCTGTTTCATAGGTAAACGCAATAAAGGTAATGGTGTAAAGAAACGCCGCAACATAAATCAGGTCATTGGAGAGGTAAGCCCAATCACTGCTACTCATTTTTTGCCCTTCATTTCGTTAACCATTCGACCAATTTCATCTTCTAAGCCCGGCAATCTATTTAGCGCCAAACCTGCAATCTCAATTTTTCCATCAACCTGTCTTACCCAAATCCGTCGCTGACGAACAAAGAGTGAAATCATCAAGCCGATAATGGCGAGAATACTTCCAAATAGCGCGTATTGCTTACCTGGATCCCGCACCACCTGCAGATTTACCCAAGGGATCACACCATTGAATGTGATGGAACCCACCTCGAACTCATAACTCTCACCAATTCTTAAGGCCCACAAACCAATGCGTTCCATCTCATCGGTATTGATGCGATAAACCGATTGCGGCACCCCAGAATCCATTCCGAGATCACCTTTCCAAACTGAGAAAAGCAAACGCGGATCTAATAACTCGGGATAAGAAGAGAAGCCACCACGTACTTTGTCACGTGCTGCAGTTGGCAAGAATGAAGAAACAAATCCAACCTGCGGATCCATATCAGGAACCTTTATCGCACCAATCGAAGTCAGATTCGCATCCTGTGGCAAAAATGGAACTGGACCTTCAAACTTCACATTGCCGGCTTTGTCTTTCACTGTAACTAAAGGTGAATAACCATTTGCCTGCAGATAAACCCTAGTACTACCAAAAGTTAGCGGGCTATTAACTTTTACAATCCTATCTACCGGTTTGCCATCAATTCCATCTTGAGTGGTTACCTTTAATTCGTAATCTAAAGGTTGTCTGGTTTCCGCATCGTACTTCGCATCAAAGTTCTTTGCGGTTATAGTAAATGGTGGAAGGTTCGCTACTGAGAAAAATCTTCCCGGAGTTAGATTGTCATAACTGGTTGGAGTATTAATAAATCGCTCGCCCACATTAACAATCGCTTCACCGCGCATACCAAACACTGAGCTACCGGCAATTCCCAGCAACACCACAATTAATGAGAGATGGAAAACCAGATTTCCGGTTTCGCGCAGATACCCTTTTTCAGCAGAGATGCTTTTACCGGATTTAGAGATTCTGAAACGATTAGCTTTTAACCATTGTTCTGCGGCCTTTAAATCACCTTCCGCTACTACATATCCATCCATACCTTCCAGCTTTGATGGTGCAGCACTTGGTGCTTTAAAAATCTCTTTGAAGTAATGCACCGAACGGGGAAGTACGCAGCCAATCAAAGAAACAAATAACAAGATGTAAACCGCTGAGAACCAAGGGGAGCCATAAACATCAAATAGATAGAAACGATCTAGCCATTTTGCTCCGGTGGGATCATTTTCAAAGTACTCCCGCACCTTTAGCGGTGACTGGGTGCGCTGTGGGAAAAGCGAGCCGGGAATCGATGCTAAACCCAACAACAACAGCAAAATCAGCGCGGTGCGCATGCTGGTGAGCTGGCGCCATAAATAACGCAGTAGGGAGGTTCCTTGGAGTTCTGGAGCGCTCATCAAATCACCGGAATAAATCCACTAATGGTGCCGCGCAGCCCCGCCATCAAATTCTCCCAAACTCCAAATACCTGCAATAAACCAATCAAAATCAAAAATGCTCCGCCAATATACGAAATTACTTTGCCACGTTGCATTAGATATTGGCGCAGCTTGGCAGAACGATCAAGAAATATCGCAAAGAGAATAAATGGCATACCGAGTCCCACACAGTAGAAAAAGGAGAGAATTGCTCCGCGCGCCGCGCTGGATTCAATTAGAGCCATCGTCTGTACCGCACCCAATGTTGGTCCAATGCATGGTGTCCAACCTAAGCCAAACATAAATCCGAGAATTGGTGCGCTGATTAATCCGGTAGAAGCTACAAAAGGAAATTTGAACGAGCGATAAAACTTCTCAGAGAACATGAAAATCACACCAAAGAAAATGGTGAGCACACCAAGCAATCTAATTAGGAATTGTGAGTTATTAAGAATTGCTTCACCCAGCGAACCAAAAAGCGCACCGTAGCTCACAAACAAAAAGGCAAAGCCAAGCACAAACAGAAAAGCGCCCAGCACCATTTTGCGCCGCGAACCAAAAGCTCCCGAGACATAACCCAAATAACCGGGCAACAAAGGCAATACGCAAGGAGAGGCAAAGGAAATCAATCCAGCAATCAATGCCACCAACGAGGCGGCCAAAATCCCGCCATCAAATACCTGATCTACCAAAAACTCATTCATTTGATTTAACCCGCTGAATCAAATCTTCCAATGCCGAATATGTGACCTCGCCACTGATTCGCGCAGCAACATTTCCCTGCGCATCAATGATTAATGTAGTTGGAATGGCATTTGGCGTTAATTGGCCGTGAAATTTCAGCAATAAAGCATCATCAATTAGCGATGGATAAGTGATGTTAAAACGCTCCACAAAGGCCCGCGCCGCTACCAATGAATCACGGGTCAGAACACCTAAGAACTGCACCTCAGGATGCGCCTTTGATAACTCCTCTAATGCCGGTGCCTCCGCCCGACATGGTGAGCACCAAGAGGCCCAAACATTAAGCACCAAAACTTTTCCAACGGTATGAGTGAAATTTCCACCATCTAAAGTCGGTCCAGAGACTGCGGGAGCGGCTTTACGTTCTGCTTTTGGAATAAAGGTCGCTACACCATTGCCAGCAATAAAGGATTGTTCATTGGTAGAAACCGCACCACCATTTGAGCAGGAAACTATTAAAGGAATCAGTAAAACTAAAAGAAGTTTTTTCATTTCTTTTTTGGTGGAAGTAAATGCCCGGCAGGTTCTGAATATGAAAGTCCTACAACTTTTCCAGTTGCATCAAAATGCAAACTTGTAACTGAAGCTAAAGAGCATTGCCGCTTGCGTGGATCATGCAAAAACGGACGTCCTTCGACTGAAGAACGCAAAATCCAAATCGGAAGTTGGTGGGAAACCACTAATGCATCTTTACCCTGCGCTGCAATGCGCGCCGCTTCAACAGCTGCGGTCATACGTGCTACCTGCTCGGTGTAAGGCTCGCCCCATGATGGTCGCCATGGATTCCACAAATGACGCCAAGCGCTAGGTTGTTTTAATACCCCGTCACCAACACCAAATGGTTTTCCTTCAAAGATATTTGCCGCTTCAATCAAGCGATCATCAGTTGTAATTTCAATTCCATGATGTTGTGCAATTGGTGTTGCGGTTTGTTGCGCCCGCTCTAGCGGAGATGCATGAATCGCACCTAAAGAAAGTTCTTTGCTCCACTCAGCTACCGCTTTAGCCATATCGTGACCGCGTTGTGAGAGTTTCCATCCTGGTTGGCGGCCATAAAGAATGCTGTGTGGATTTTCTACCTCACCGTGGCGCACCACATGAACTGTTGATGCAATTCCCGAATCTGCGCTCATACGGGCAAGCATAAAGGACAGCACTAAACGAGCCACAATGAAGGGATTTCGTTACTGTCCTCACATGCCGCGCATAGCTTTCTTTGATGTAGATAACACCATCACGCGCGGATCAACCCTTTATTTCCTTGGTCGGGGAATGTACAACCGCGGATTTTTTACCAAACGCGATATCGGAGCATGGGTGCTCGCAAATATTCGTTTTCGGATGACCGGTACGGAAAAAGAAGATGTGATTCTGCGTTTTCAAAAAGCAGCGACAGATTTTATTGGTGGCCATGATGTTAAAGAGATTCGCATTATTGGGGAAGAGATCTACAACGAGTTTGTTTCACCGGCAATTTGGAAAGGCACTATCGAGTTAGCACAAGAGCATTTAGCAAAAGGTGATGAGGTTTGGTTGGTTACCGCATCCCCGGAAGATTTCGCAAATCTAATTGCAGAGCGACTTGGATTTACTGGAGCACTTGGCACTAAAGCTGAAATTGTTAATGGCAAATACACCGGAAATCTAAATGGCAAACTTTTACACGGCAAAGAAAAAGCCGTCGCAATTAATGAATTAGCAAAACAACGGGGCATCGATTTAAAAGAGTGCTACGCCTACTCTGATTCTTACAATGATTTACCTCTGTTATCTGAGGTTGGAAATCCTCGCGCGATTAATCCAGATGCAAAACTTCGAATTATGGCATTCTCGCAAGGTTGGCCGGTACATGATTTCCGTAGATTGCGCTGGTTAAACCGATATATCGGACCGGTTGTAAGTCGCTTTGCTGGTTTCTGGGTGTATCTAACCGCTCGCAAAAAACGTTAGGGCGACAGCACCCACTCTGGCCAAGTAATGTAGGCCAGTTATGTCCGAGAGCTTCCCATCATTTGCTAACGAGCTGCGTGAGCGCAGCGATGATGACTTAGCGCTGCTCTTCTCCGCCCGCCCTGACCTGATTACCCCAGTACCGGCTGACATGACCGCACTTTCTACCCGCGCCACCTCTGCACCAAGTTTGCTGCGTGCCCTAGAAACCCTTAATCAATGGCAGTTTCAAGTCCTTGAAGTCTGTGCCGCGCTATCTGATCCATTTACCTCAAAAGAGGTTGTGGCATTGAGTGATTCCGCCGCGGAATTAGTTGTAAAGCATTTACACAAATTAGCTTTGATTTACCGTGATGGAAATGGTTATCGCATGCCACGTGCGGTGCGCGACATTCTCGGTAATGAACCTGCAGGTCTTGGACCACAGAGCGCTACGCCTATTGATTTCAAAGCAATTAAGAAAGCACCCGAAGCGGCACAAAAAGTTTTAGAGAAGTTAACTTGGGGACCACCGCGTGGTCAGGTCGGTGATATCCGTAAAAAAGGTACGCCGATTGAATGGTTGTTAGATAACAATTTACTTATCCCGATTGATACCTCAACTGTTGCTCTCCCCAGAGAAGTTGGAATTTACCTGCGTGGCAACAAAGTGCATCAAGAGTTAGCAATCACCGAACCAAAATTAGATGGCCCACAGATTAAGAACGCCGATAT